>QCKB01000002.1 GCA_003215655.1 Prochlorococcus sp. AG-409-J16 | reverse complement strand
GTATTAAGCCACATTCATTTTGTCGCCAATAAAAATCAACGAGTCCAATAATGTGACAGAATTTTCCATGGCATGTATCAACAGATACGCAGGTAATTGGCAAGAACTGAACCAGGGAATATCTTCTTGATTTACCGCCTGAAAAGAATAAAGACCTTATACAAGGTTGCTTACTAAGATTTGAACCAAATATTCTCGCGAAGAAATCTGGCAATTGTCTACATCAATAGCTCAGAAAAACGAAGGTTTCGCCCACCCCCCATGGGCAGGATTGGTTCTTTTATGGCTTATTGCATGTGGAATAGCCATCTACAAACTAGGCGAGCTGCCTTTAAGAGATTTTGACGAGGCAACAGTTGCCAGGGTCGCATTTGAACTTAGCCAGAAAAATGGCTCAGAAATCTTATTGCCCACCTTATGGGGCAATCCTTATCTCAACAAACCTCCAGGTCTCCATTGGTTAATTGCCCTATCAATCCACCTGTCTAACAGTGGTAAAGCCGCCTTATATCAACTTCCTAATGAAACGGTTATAAGGCTTGTCCCCGCATTGATTTCAACCTTAATAGTGCCTTTAGGAGGCTTAATACAGTGGAATCTCTTGAAAGGAGATAAAACTGCAAGCCTTTCCACTGCAGCGATTCTGCTAACACTTTTACCAATAGCTCGACATGGACGTCTAGCGATGCTTGACGGACCCCAATTAAGTGCAATGGGGTTTCTTTGGCTGCAGCTAATCATTATCAGAAAAGAAAAATCAAAAGATCGACAGGCCTTTTGGGGAGGAATTGCATGCAGCATCATGTTGATGTTGAAGGCACCTTTTTTGCTGCCAGCAGCATTTGCAGCCTTGATCCCAATCCTTTGGGAAGGCAAATTAAAACGCTTTTATAAATGGCCTATAGCTGGATGGTTATCTTTAGGCCTTAGTCCAGGAATTTCATGGCATTTATGGCACAGCTTCCAACGTGGAGCTGGAGCACTATGGCTCTGGAGTGGTGATGGAGCAACAAGAGTTCTATTTAGTGCTGGTGAAGGAAGTGACTTGGGCTGGAAAGTTCCTTTAATTGAACTCCTAGAAGGTGGTTGGCCTTGGCTACTTCTTTGGCCATTTGGAATTGCTTTAGCGTGGAAAGATAGGCAAAAAACCTGGGGAAAATGGGCCCTAGGAACTCAATTCATACTTGCAATAACAATTTACCCACTAAAAACACAACTTCCCTGGTATAGCCACCCTCTTTGGCTACCATTTTCAATTATTTGTGGAGCCACATTAAGCTCACTAATTAATGGTAATCATCTCAAAAAAAGCATAGGGATATCAGGTTTGAAACTCGTACCATATATATGGCTAGGTATTGGCAGCCTTCTTCTCTTCATTGCAACCATAAGCGTATTTGCTCCTGAAACAGGACTTGATTCCTATAACAAAATTCTTTTTAGTGCTGGATCTGGCTGGCTAATAGGAGCTTGGCTACTAACACAACCAGTCAAAAAAATACGATGTTATGGCGCAATAACTCTCGTCGCAGGAAATATCGCTTCTCTAGGCATTTTGATGGGATCATCTTTCTGGATTTGGGAACTAAATGAAAACTGGCCTGTCGCGCCAGTTGCAGAGCTTGCCCGAAAAGCATCCAATACGAATGTAGCAATTCATGAAAGCATTGAACGGCCAAGTCTTAATTGGTACACAGGTATAAGGATCAAGCCATTAAGAAATCGCAAAGAGGCAACATGGGTCCTAACTAAAAATCCAAAGCTGTTAAACAAAGAAAACATGAACAGTTCTATAAAATGCGAAACTACTGATACAAAAGAGAATTGGACATTACTCTCCTGTAAATGAAAAATGATTAAATCTCATGTATAGAGGATAATAAATCCTCTATACAACAAACTTTCACAAAACATCAAAAAGCGTGCTTCTATCTATCATTCTACCAACTTACAATGAAAGTAAAAATATACTTCCATTAATTTCAGATATTTTCAAGCTAGATATCAATTATGAATTAGAGTTAATTATCGTTGATGATAATTCAACTGATGGAACTCCTGATTTAATAAAACAATTAGCCTTAAAGGATAAACGCGTTCGCCTAATCAGAAGGATAGGTCGATCTGGACTGGCAAGTGCGATCAAAGAAGGCTTAATTGGAGCCACAGGCGAGCTAGCAGCAGTAATAGATAGTGATGGTCAACATGAAGCGAATGCAATCGTAACTGCAGTAAAAAAATTAAAGAATGAAAACCTCGACTTGGTTTCAGGTAGCAGATTTATAGGAGGTGCAGAAATTGCAGGATTGAGCAATCGCAGAGCAGGAGGTTCCTCAATTGCGAACAAATTTGCTCGTTTTAGCCTTCCTGAAAAATATAGACACTTGACTGATTATATGAGTGGGTGCTTCGCGATTAAGCTAAATTCCTGCTTACCTTTTATTTATAAAGTAGATGTGAACGGATTCAAATTTCTATATGAACTGTTAGCAATAAGCAAAGGAAGTATCTGCATTGATGAAATACCTCTAAAGTTTCAACCACGTACATACGGAAAATCAAAATTAGATATTGCAATATTTTGGGACTTTTTAATTTCACTTTTGCATACCTTTTCCCTAAGGCTACTTCCTAGAAGAGCTATCAGTTTCGCTTTGGTAGGTGCCTCTGGAGTAATTGTGCAACTCATTACCACTGGAAGTCTAATGAGCATGCTTCAATTGACTTTCGAAAAAGCTCTTCCTATATCGGTCATTACGGCTGCAACATCTAACTATTTAATCAATAACGCCCTTACTTTTCGTTCACAACGCTTGAAAAACTGGTCTCTTGCGAAAGGACTAATGAAATTTCTTTTAGTTGCATCATTACCTGTAATTGCAAATGTCGGACTTGCCACGACCTTTTACAATTTGATTGCAAGCAATGCTTTCATTGCGCAGATGTCAGGAATTCTTGTCGTCTTTGTATGGAACTATGCAGCATCTTCAAGATTTGTTTGGAATACACCTTGAACTTGAAATCAGAAAAAAATAAAGAGCTTAGAAGAATTACTTCTAATAACTATATACCAATATTTATTGGCGTAATTCTAAGACTAATTAATATCCAAAATCCAATAGTAGGTGTTCATAGTTGGCGGCAAGCAGACACTGCTGCAATGGCAAGACATTTTGCCATAAACAATACTCCAATCTGGTTGCCACAAATTGATTGGGCTGGAGCAAGTGAAGGATATGTTGAAAGTGAATTTCCAATATTTCCATACATTTTAGGTCAATTATATAAATTACTCGGTATAAATGAATGGATTGGGCGTGGACTTTCAATATTATTTAGCGCCATCACTATAGCTTTAATTATCCGCATAGGAACAAAGTTATTCGATCAAAAAAGCGGTTGGTGGGCAGGAATATTTTTTTCCATATTACCTATTGGTATTTATTACGGACGAACCTTGCAGGCGGAGGCTTTCTTGTTACTGCTAGCCACAATTAGTTTAGATAGAATGATTGCATGGAAAGAGAAGGAATCTATTCTAGACCTAACAATTGCTTGGATCTCATTTTGCCTAGCATGCCTGATAAAAGTAATACCAATATTATGGCTTGGAATTCCATTATTAATAATTAACCTGCAATATACTTCAAGCGAAGGAGATATTTCTAAGAAAAGTTTATTACAAAAAATTATTACTTCCTATAACTCAAAAGGCCAATGGATGTTTTTAAGTACAGCTATATTAATCAGCATTATTTGGTATGGGCATGCATATAAGCTAGGTTTATCAAGTGGTCTGAGTTTTGGATTTTGGGGAGAAAGCTCTGACAGAAGCAACTTAAATATTATGTTGAATCCAGTTGTTTGGGGTAATCTCTTTTTGCGCTTGAGTGTACGAAATCTTGCAATATTAGGCTTTCCTCTTTTTATATATAGTACATGGAAAAATAGAAATAATATTGGAGGTCAAATATTAATATCTGGCCTAGTTGGATTGTTTATCTCTACGATTATTGCCTTAAATGCAAGTTCGATTCATGAATACTACCAACTCCCTCTACAAATTTTTGCATGCCTTCTAATGGGAAAAACATGGGCAGATCAATTAAAAAATTTCAAACATATAAATGTCCCCTCAAAGCTAATGCCAACTATTTTAATTCTGATAACTGCTATTAGCCTAATTATTCTCAGTCTTGACTACTGGAGACTTGAACAGCGCCAAGCAAAGGTTTGGATGCCCCTAGCAATACAAATTAGAAGTATTGTTCCTCCTGAAGGACGTATTGTTACAACTACAGGCTCAGATCCTACATTGCTAAATCTAGCCAGGCGTCAAGGTTGGCTTTTGTCATCAGGAGGCATAAACAAAGCTAAGCTTAGAAAATTATATGAGGAAGGTGCATCTCATATTGCTGGTAGCCTGAGCTGGGAAGAATCACATATCCTTCTAAAGAATGAAACTTCCAAAAAAGAGCTTAAAGAATTTATTTGTGAATCTGCTGAAGAAAAATATTGCCCAGCAGCCCAAGAAGATACATTTATTATACCAATCTCAGAGTTGATAAAATGAATTTTTCAATTCTACCGAAGGATGAAAAAAGTAGTGAAACTATAGTAAAAAAATGGATTATATGCTTCTTTTTTATAACTTTATTATTACAAATATGGAGAATATTTAGTCTAAATGCAACCTATGACCAAGGATTATTTTTACAAGAAATCTGGAACGGTATCCATGGAAGGTCATTTGAAAGCACACTTGCATCTGAACTATCTGCACCAGTGATGTTTGAGGGTGCCTTGCCTCAAGTTGGTTATAGGCACCTCGCTCAACATTTCACCCCACTGCTGGTGATATGGATACCTCTTGTACATCTTCTAGGTACATGGGCACTTCCTTTGATTCAAGTAACCCTAATAACTTCAGCTGGTTGGATACTATTTCTATTTGCAAGTATTCACCTCCCTAAACGTTTAGCTGGTTGGATAACATGCAGTTTCTACTCAACAGGGGTAATTATTGGACCATCGCTAGAGAACTTTCATGATTTATGTGCAGTCCCAATTTTAGTATTTACTCTTCTTCTTGGAATTAGTAAAAACCAAAAATTCCTATATTTATTACCGGCACTTCTACTCCCATGGATAAGAGAAGACGTTGGCTTATTAACTTTCAGTATAGGAATATGGATGGTGATAAGAGTACCTGGCTGGAGATTATTAGGTTTAGGACTATGTACATATTCACTGATTTCTGTAGTAATAATAACAAACCAAATAATGCCAATTTTCGGATCTGAGCTTACAGATCGATTTATTCAAGAAAGGTTTAGCCAATATCTTAATGGTGAAAATGGTGGGCCTATCCAAGTCCTTCTCTCAATGGCAAGGCAACCTTTACTATTAATCAATGAGCTGATTAGTCCTGCAGGAAAAAGTTTTCTATTCCTAATAACATTTGCCCTACCATTAGCATTTATTCCATGGCTATCAATAGATTCATGGTTGCTTATTATAGTGCCATTATTTGTTGCACTTAGTTCCAAAGGTGGTAATGCGCTAGCGGTGACATTAAGGTTTGTTCTCTATCTGGTTCCAGGTACATTTGCAGGCGCAGTGCTTTGGTGGAAAAGAAAAAAATCATTATTTTATAATTTAAACTTCAGGAGGTTTTGGAAACTATGCCTAATAATTGCATTCTTCTTCGCATTAGCCGGCAATCCTCATAGATCACTCTCGGCAATAATTCCAGATAGTGTAAATCCCTGGGTTCATGTTCCTATTACAAAGCAGTGGAAAAGAGGGCTAGTCGCAAGAGAGCTAATCAAGCCTATTCCACAAGATCTATCTATCGCTGCTGAGACACATCTAATTCCTCAGCTTGCAAGAAGAAGAATCTTACTTAGGTTTCCTGAAAACTATCGCTATATAGATACAGATGGAGAAGAAAAAAGTGTCGATTTAATAATAACTCAACCTCGTTTCAATGGAACATATGCCAAAGCATTTAGGCATTATTCAATATGGGTAGAAAGAAGTTTTAATAGAATGTCTGAGCTAACAAAAAGCAAAGAGTATGGAATATTAAAATGTGACAACAAAGGAATTATACTTAAAAAAGGAATAGCAAGTAAATCCAAAGAGATAATTTGCTTCGAGAATGAATTAAATGACTCCAAGAACATTGAAGAGTATGCCAAGGCTCAATGATTGAGAGCACTCCTGCTAATAAATAAACAGGCAAAATAAATTATATAGCATCATATTCACCTTTTATTATTATGATTTAATAAGCCATGTATCCATATCAATAAAAGCAAAATGCTTATTTCCTCAAATCAAGATTTCACACTAAAATAATACCTAAAAGCAAGCAATAGCAAACCTTCTATGAGAAGCTCGCATTAACTATCAGTGAGGATCGTGAAAAAAAAACAATTTCCTCCACTTGGGATTTGGATGGCAACATTTGGAGTCTTCGCTTTATTTTGGTTACTTGCTGCAACTAGGCATTCCCTCTTACAAAGTAATGCCTATGACCTTGGGCTCTTTGATCAATGGATCTGGCTTGCAAGTCAAGGACTTCCTCCCATTTCATCAATGGAAGGTGTCCACCTTCTTGCTGACCATGGTGCATGGGCTCTCTATCTAGCCGTTATTCCCTATCGAATCCATAGCAGTGTTCAGTGGTTACTCTCATCTCAGGCACTAACACTCAGTCTGACAGCAATTCCTATATGGCTTTTAGCCAAGCAGGCCGGGCTAAAACCAAAGCTCTGCTGGTTGGCATGTGGGCTTTGGTGGCTCCAACCAGTGGTTTTCAACACAAATCTTTTTGACTTCCACCCCGAAGTCTGGGGGATGCCAGCCTTAGCAGGAAGTTACTGGGCTAGCAGGTCAAACAAACCATGGCTTTGGTTCTCTTTGCTGGTCATTTTGCTCGGTTGCCGTGATGGTCTAATACTTGTTGTATTAGGTATTGGTTTAGAACAAGCTTGGAAGAAAAGATGGATTTGGGCATTCGCAGCAGTAGGTCTTGCACTCGGTTGGTTGGCAATTCTTACCCGCTTTCTTTATCCATATCTAACTGGGAAAGCAGAAGGTCCTAAAGCTGTAGAAAGTCTTTTTTCCTATCTAGGAGGCAGTCTCGATGAAATCCTAATAAATATTTTCACCAGGCCTCAACTACTTATCGAAAATATTGATTGGGTTGGTGGAATTGAATACCTAGTGCTTCTCACGATTGCGATTGCACCATTCTGGAAAAAATCTTCACTACCAACATTAATTGGAAGCATACCTTTAATTATGGTGAATCTTTTATCAGAAGCCGCTCCTCAACGGAGCCTGATTCATCATTACAGCCTGCCAATAGCAGTCATCGCTGTTGTAGGTGCAATTGATGGGCTTGGAATCAATCCTCAACAAAAACTACCTTGGAGAAAACTTGCCTGGAATGTAGCTTTTTGGTCAGTACTTGCTAAGCCTTGGTTTTTCAGTGGGCCTTACTTAGAAAGGATGGGATCTTTAACTGATGTCCAAAGGGCAATAAAAACAATCCCAGCCAAAAGTAGGCTTATAACAACAAGTTACCTTGTACCTCATGTAAGCCAAAGATTGTTCATTTCCTTTCCCAAGGAAAACAAACTTCCTTCTGACCTTAAGCATCTAGATACAATTTTGTTAAACCCAAAGGATCCAGGTTGGGGCTCTAGTAGCAAAGCCCAGAAAAAAATTCTAACAATGGCTAAAGAAACTAATTGGTCTTGTGAGGCCTGGAACAGTGGCTTTGAACTTTGCAGAGAATCAAAGTCAAACTAAATCAAACCAAAACGATGCCCCCAAACTGAAATCAGCTTGGGGGCTCTCGTCGGGACCGCTATGGCACGGAACCGATTGTTCTGAAGATAGGTACCGAAATCAAACGGCGTTCTCCGCGATCAGCTGACCCTGGATAAAACAACTGTGATTCATTGACACCTCCTCCTGGTTGGATAAGGGCAACTCATGAAGCGTTCGATGAAACCCAAAAGGATTGTCATCACTTCACTATTGCCAAAGCGAGTCCAAACTAGCTGATTCTGAACAGAAAACCATTAACGAGAATCAAAAAAAAACCTTTGAAAAAATAGTTAAATAAAAATGACTAAAACTTTGCCAAGAATAATAGAAGGTAATCGTATTATTATTGTATGAAAAAGGAAGCAAGTAATTTGAATAAGTTAAACCTTCGAAGCCTGAGTGCGGATCGACAAGTATGGATTGCTGCAGCTAGTTTTGCCTTAATATGCAGCATCTTGCAATTTTGGCGATTACAAAGTCTGACTGCATCAATGGATCAAGGTATATTTTATCAGGTTCTTTGGAATACACTACATGGTCACCCTTTTGAAAGTACATTATCGTCTCAACTTTCTACTAATGTTGTCCATTCAGGCGAATTACCAAGAATTGGTTATCAAAGATTAGGGCAACACTTTACTCCAATACTTATTTTATGGGCACCACTTGTTGGATTATTAGGCAAATGGTCATTGCCAATAATTCAAGTTCTCTTAATTACAGCCGCAGGGCTCATCTTATATGAATTAGGAAACGCAAAGCTGGAAAAAAATATATCTAAAATGATTACATTTTCCTTCTATGGGGCCAACGCAGTTATAGGGCCTTGTCTCGGTAACTTTACAGACCTAAGTCAGCTTCCTTTATGTATATTCATTTTAATTCTTGGGATTGAAAAACGAATTAAATCATTAATTATAATTTCTACTTTTGTAATACCATTGATTCGTGAAGATGCTGGAATTCTATTAATAGGTGTTTGCCTATGGGTAATATTTAGGAAAAAAAGTCAAATTAAATTAGGAGCAATAATTGGACTTTATGGGATGCTATGGGTTTTAGCAACAACTAATATTTTTATGCCTTTTTTTAGCGAAGATAGCTCTAAGAGATTTATGGTTGAAAATTTTGGTCAATATCTAAAAGGTCAAGATAAAGCAAGCACTATTGAAGTGATTAAATTCATAAGTCAGCAACCTGTACTTGTACTTGAAGAATTAATAAGTCCTTTTGGTAAAACGATCAGATACCTTGCAGGGCATGGACTTCCACTTGTATTTATACCCTTCATTTCTATAGATAGCTGGCTGCTAATGGGAATACCTTTGACTGGAATATTACTTGCACAAGGGAATCCATTGGCAATTAATTGGAGATATACATATCTAGTAGTACCTGGTTTATTTTCAGGTGCTGTTTACTGGTGGGAGACCCATACATTAACCTTCAACAGAAGAATATTTAAAAGAATTTGGTCTGGCTTTATTATACTTTCTATGTTTTTTACTCTAACAAGCAATCCAAACAGAACGCTTTCCTGGATGATACCAATAAGCATTAAGCCATGGGTCTATCAGTCACCCATCAAACAATGGCAACATGGACAATCAGCTTTAGAAGCAATCAAGATAATTCCAACCAATGAATCTGCCTCAGCCAGTTCTTCGTTAGTTCCTCATTTGGCAGCAAGGCAGGCTTTAATTCGATTTCCTTATAACACTAGTTATCAAGAAAGGGACGGAACATCTAAGAAAGTTGATTGGGTCGCTATAGATTTAGATGAGCACGCAAGATATGCATTTGCATTTAGAAGTGAGTGGAGAGACCTCCAAGAAATTATTAAAGCAACAAATGCTTTAATAATTGATTACTCACCACAACTTGTTAAAGATGGGATAATTATACTTAAATTAAATGGCCCGGAAAATAAAAAAGCCGCTTTAGAATTCGATACTTTGCTAGAAAAAGTCTCGAAGATAAAAAATAATAAATTATAATTCCGAAAAAATATCCTAACTAGTTTCATATACAATTATTCTATTGCGAAAAAGATAAATTTCATTAATCCACTTTCATTAAAGTCAATTAAAGGACTCTTGAAAACTTTGTTTTCTACAGTGCCTTTGATGAAAGGTAATCATTAAACAAATAATCGACTTGAAATGACTTAGGCGTTAAAAAAAATCCTTAGCCTCCAAAACCTATTCCTTTCTATAGGTATTGACGTTTACTACCTTCGATTAGCAAGAATGATCAAGTCTCTAGCGAATTTACCGTGTACACAATTGAGCTAGCACTCAAATTGAGCCCGCTGCCACTGTCTGTCCAAAGAAAGGATGTAAAGGACGCTGAAGCGGTTTACCAAAAGGTGAAAAAGTGCATTGAAAACCAACAGCCCCGAGTCCTGGAACTAAATTGCGAAAAAGTTGAAGAGAAAAAAATAACTGTTTTATCTAGCGAAATACTTGCTGTACAAATCTATGAAAAGACAGGAGCCACAGGCGGAGTAAAGCGTCCTGGATTCTCCTTTGATACATAAGCAATGAATCCTCCAAGGACTGGCAACAAAGCTTCCGCCGATAGCCACATACTCCGTTTTCAGAAAGTGTGTTTCTCTTGGCCTTCTGGAGAGAAAGCCTTAGATAATTGCACTTTCTCAATCCCTGGTCCAGGCCTATGGATGTTAGTTGGGGCAAATGGGAGCGGGAAAAGCACCCTTTTCAAATTAATAACTGGTCTTTTAAAAGCTGATACAGGAAAAATCGATTGCAATCACAAGCCTTGTTTGATGTTCCAAAACCCAGACCACCAACTTTTGCTCCCAACTTGTGGGAGTGATCTACTACTAAACCTTCCTGAGAAATTAAAAACTCAAAAAAGGCCAAATCTTATTCAGAATGCCCTCCATCAAGTTGGTTTAAAGAATATGGAGTACCGACCGATTCATACACTTAGCGGTGGCCAAAAACAACGTCTTGCTTTGGCTGGTGCACTTGCAAGCCAAGCAACACTGTTGTTACTAGATGAACCAACAGCATTACTAGATCCTGCAAGTCAAGCTGCGGTTTTAGAAACAGTAAAGACACTTTGTCATCACTGCGAAAATCCTATGACTGCAATCTGGATCACCCATAGATTAGAGGAGCTAGAGCACGCGGATGGAGCCATAAAAATGGAAAAAGGACGACTTGGATCATGGCAAAATGGAACAAAATTGATGAATCGACTTCAGCCCCTTGCAGTTAGGCAGGGGTGAAGAGTAGGTTCTTCGAGTTTCATTCCTCGGTAGCTCAGCGGTAGAGCGGTCGACTGTTAATCGATTGGTCGCAGGTTCGAATCCCGCCCGGGGAGTTTTTATCAACCATCAAGAGACTCCTAGAGCAATCAAGGGGTCTTTTTTTTGGCTTACTAAAGGATCACGGTTTAAGTTCAGTAAGGATTTACAGTCCTACTAAAGCTGTTTGAGCTTCCTGAAATATTTTTCCAATAAGAAGGGGGCGAGATTTTGGTCGCCCCCTTTGAGCCAAGCACTTATTTTCTTGATCTTTCGTGCTCTGACTCCTGATCTAGTTCTAGATCCCTTTAAACAAGTTTCAATGGTAATAAACACCTGATTAAGTCATTAAGAAAGGCACCCTTGTATTGGGGACAAGAGGGTGCCTTTCTTAATGCCAGTACCGATTTCTATGAGTAGTGACCTGACAGTCTCGTTCTAGTAAGGAAGTATTCCAATGGTCATTGAGCAAAATTACTCTAATTAGGAGTCCTTGTGAAAACAAACTGAATCAACTGCACTTTTAGCACTTTCTCTAATAATTCAATAGCAGCCCAATGCAATCCCTGGGTTGCTCATTAAAAAAACAAACCAACCTGCAAAAGCAATTCTTTTGCTCGCTAATCTCATGAAATCCACAACAGAGCATGGACAGATTCGGAAGAAATTATAAAAAAGCAAAGCCTTGTGCGGATCGTTAACTAAGGGAAAGCCTTGTCTGTGTACGGGTTTAAGTGAATAAAGCAAAACTTCTAATGAAAACCACTTGATGCAATGCAAAACAAACCTTGAGAGAATCATGCAATCTTTCACGTAACAGCTTTTCGCTGCTTACAAATTTCCTCCCAGACTCCGATCTAATGAAGCCTTGCATCCTGCTGATCGAAGACGATAAGGACATGCGGGAGCTTGTTGCTGGTCATCTAGAACACAGCGGATTCGATGTGCAAAAAGCCGAAGACGGCATAAAAGGTCAGGCTTTAGCACTGCAATACAGTCCTGATCTAATACTTCTAGACCTAATGCTTCCAAACGTAGATGGTCTAACCCTCTGCCAAAGACTCCGGCGAGACGAAAGAACAGCAGGTATTCCTATTTTGATGCTGACGGCCTTAGGAGGCACCAAAGACAAAGTAAGTGGCTTTAACTCCGGTGCTGATGATTACCTAACAAAACCATTCGACCTTGAAGAATTACAAGTTCGAATAAAAGCCCTGCTTAGAAGAACCGACCGAGCCCCTATAGGTTCAAGCAGTCATCAAGAAATACTCAGCTATGGACCTCTAACTCTTGTTCCTGAAAGATTTGAAGCAATTTGGTTTGAGAATCCAGTACGACTAACTCATCTGGAATTTGAACTTCTTCATTGTTTACTTCAAAGGCATGGTCAAACAGTTGCACCGTCTCTAATTCTTAAGGAAGTGTGGGGGTATGAACCAGATGACGACATAGAGACAATCAGAGTGCACGTTCGCCATCTCCGAACGAAACTTGAGCCAGATCCACGTAAGCCTCGATTCATCAAGACTGTTTATGGTGCTGGATATTGCCTAGAACTCCCAACGGGAGGGCAACTAGACGGATTAAAAGACGTGCTTGCTCAGGCAAGGAAAGAGCGAAATAAAGAAAGTGACCAAATCGAAAGGGAAAGCGCTTAAGAGAAAGGAATTAATTCAAGCAAAGCCAACTCCCAAGCAAGCCTAGGTTGAACATATGAAAGAAGTTGGAAGCGTAATTTTTCCAATCTTTTTAACGGCCTTGAGTCCGTATTCTTCAACCAAAGGTGTTGTTGCCACCAATCAATAATCCAAAGCTGCTGGCTTCCATCAAGTGACTCAGTTATATCCCTAGCCAAAGCTAAAGCTTCCATAGGCTTTGTTGGCAGATAATCAATTCTTTCCCAAAACTGCTCTGGGATAGAAAGCCAAATTTGGTGATGAGCGATAAGTGCCCCTGGAGAACCACCTGCTAACGCGAGTAATTCATGCTGACCCAACAAAAAAGATGCTTTATCTTCTTGCCCATGCCTATGGAGGACCGAATGAAGAGAGTCAGCATCCAATCTCGAAAAAAGAACCAACTGACAACGAGACCGAATGGTGGACAAAAGTCGCTCTGGTCCATTCGAAAGAAGAATAATCAACCCTTTTCCTGGCTCTTCAAGAGTTTTCAACAGGGCATTAGAAGCTGCTTCATGCATTGCCTCAGCTGCTTCAATCACGACCATCCCTCTTTTGGCTTCTACAGGCTGTCTTGCTAAAAAATCAGACACTTCTCTTATTTGTGACAGTCGAATCTGAGGTTGAGATCGACTAACAAAGCCTTCCGAGGCTGCCTGAGACTTTGGGATTAGCCTTCCCTGTTGCAGAAAAGTTGGCTCAACCCAGAGCAAGTCGGGATGGTTTCCAAGCTCCAATCGCCGACGCTCTCGAGGCGATGGCTCTCCGTTACTCAATAGTCCCTCAAGGAATCTCAGCGTTGCAAGTTTTCGACCTACCCCATCTGGTCCTGCAAAGAGATATGCAGGAGCAAAGCGTGCCTTGAAGAGTGCAGCCTGAAGCAAAGCAACAGCCAAGGGCTGACCAATCAAATCTTCAAAAAGAGAGTTTTCAATCGATTTAGTAATCAATTCTCGACTCCCCAGTTAAATGCTAAAACGTTGCATCAATATTCTTTCAATTAGCCGATTAATATTCTCAATTGGTTGATCAGCTGGAACTACAGCCCAATTACGATTTTGAGCTAAATAACTAAAGCCAGATGACACTCTTGCCAAAAATTCAACCCCTTCTGCTTCTATTCGATCTTCAGCCTCAACTCGTGAAGTCCTTCTAGCCAAGCTTTTCTCAACAGACAAATCCAACAATAAAGTCAAATCTGGAGCAACCCCTCTAGTTGCAATTTCCTCTAGTTGCTCAATCACCTTCATATCTAAAAGTCTTCCAAAACCCTGATAAGCAATTGTTGATCCACTAAATCGATCACTAAGAACCCAATCACCTTGTTCAATAACTGGGCGAATAAATGTAGAAACATGTTGTGCACGGTCAGCTGCATAAAGCAATAATTCAGCCAACGGTTCTGGCACTGCTTCACCTGGAGGATCCAGTAACAAAGCTCTCAAAGCCAGGCCTAATGCTGTTCCACCTGGCTCTCGAGTGAGATGAACTTTGGCCCCTTGATGCATTAAGCCACTACTTGGCAACCAATTTGCAAGATGCCGTAGCTGTGTGGTTTTGCCACAGCAATCTATTCCTTCAAGGACAAGAAAGCGGCCACTCATGTAGAACGCAAAGACAATGCATTTAGGACTACGGTGACTGAGCTGATGGCCATCAACAAAGCAGCAATAGGAGGAGATAGCAAAAGACCAAATCCCGGGAGCAAAGCGCCGGCGGCAATTGGAAGCGCAACTAAGTTGTAGCCAAAAGCCCACGCAAGATTCTGCCTAACCTTGCTCATGGTTCGACGTGCAAGCACAAGAGCTTCTGGCAAACCCTCCAACCGATCGCCTAATAGGACTAAATCTGCAGATTCTTGAGCAATCTGAGTACCCGTTCCAACCGCAATTCCCAAATCAGCAGCTGCCAGTACAGGTGCATCGTTAATGCCATCACCAACCATTGCAATAGATCCCAATTGGCGCAAATTATCTAATTCTGCAAGCTTTCCTGAAGGCAAAAGCTGCCATCTAAGTTGTTCAGATAAAAAACCAAGCTCTTTTCCCAGACTTTCAACGGCTTCTTTCCGATCCCCACTCAAAATCGAAAGTTTCAAACCTTGATCTCTTAATCGATCCAACGCAAGCTTGGCATCAGGGCGTAATCGATCTTCTATTGAAATAAAGCCAAGTAATTCTTCTTGATAACCAACCCCTACAAGTGATTGTCCTTTTAAAGCTGAATTATCTAACGCCAATTGGAGGTCAGCATTCCAACTAAAGCCCTTCGAAATAAGCCATTCAGGAGTCCCAACAATGATTTTCCCTTCAAAAGCATCTAACTCTCCTTCAAGCCCTTTGCCAGAAAAAGTCCTTGTTGAGACAGCAGGAATTAAAGATATATTGCGACGCTGAGCCTCCTGAAGAACTGCATGTGCCAATGGATGACGACTATCTTGCTCAATGCTGGCAGCCAACTGAAGCATCCTCTCAGGATTAGAGGCACCTAATACTCCAGAGACCAAAGGTCTGCCAATAGTAAGAGTGCCAGTTTTATCGAAGACAATCTGTTTAAGTGAAGAAGCTATCTCAATAACATCACCGCCCCGAAATAACCAACCACTCCTTGCAGCCATTCCGGAAGCAACAGTAATCACAGTTGGAGTTGCAAGGCCTAAGGCACATGGACAAGCAACTACAAGAACAGCAATAGAAAGCTGCAAAGCCAATCCCAAAGGTGTTTCAGCCGCACCGCCAAGTGGTGAATGCAAACCATGTTCATGAGAATGCAGCAGGCCTTGACCAGACACTTGCAAAACCTCTGGCCAAATTTGAGTACCTATTAGCCACCAAAACAAAAAAGTTGCAATTGCTAGGGCAACTACTCCATAACAAAATCTTCCTGCAACACGATCTGCCAACCCTTGAATTGGTGCTTTTCTTGCTTGAGCTTGTTCTACTAAACCAATAATCCGTGCCAAAGCAGTTTCAGCCCCAATCCTTTTAACCTCCATTACCAAAGTCGATTGAAGATTGAGGCTTCCTGTTGATAATTCAGTCCCAGGAACAGCTTCTAAAGGCAAAGGTTCCCCAGTAAGGCTAGAAACATCTACAGCAGATTGACCACTCAGAACCACGCCATCTACAGGTATTCGATCCCCTGCAAGCAACTGAATACGCTCTCCAGGCCTTAATGCACCAACTCTTACCTCCTTTATCAAATCATTAGCAACTAGCAATCTTGCCTTGTTAGGTTGTAGTTCTGCTAATTGTTTAATTGCTCTATTTGTTCGAAACCGTGCACGCTCTTCCAGGAATCTGCCAAGCAAAATAAACCCCAAAAGCATCACAGGTTCATTAAAGAAGCAAGGCCAACCGACCTGAGGCCAAATCAAAGCGACCAAGCTTGCCAAATAGGCGCTACTAACGCCAAGTCCAACTAGCGTGTCCATGCTTGGCGTGAAACTAAATGCTGAACGTGCTCCACTAATAAGAATCTTTCTACCTGGACCAGCAAGCGCAATAGTTGCAAGTCCTGCGTGAAAAGTAAGCGAACCAATAATTGGGGCCTGAAGCCTTCCTCCTTCTGCTAGATGGCCTAAAACTGAAAACAGCAATAAAACGAATGCCACCATCAATTCTCGCCACTGTTGCCACCACTCCAAATCACTATCTAAATCAGAAGTTCTTGCGTGCTTTAAAAAGTCAGTATCCCTTATACGAGAAGGAAAACCTCTAGCCAATAAAGCCTTCAAAATTGGCTCAATTGACTTTTCCTTATCTTCTAAATCAACCCAAGCAGTTCTAGCCACCAAATTAACGCTGGCATTCAAGACACCAGGCTGCTCCAATAATGTGCGCTCAACTGAGTGAACACAGCCACCACACTTCATGCCCTCTACGTCAAGCAAGAAGGAATGATGGTCAGAAGAAATATCTAAACTGCTCACGGATCAGCAAAATGTATACACAACCTAATGAACTAATTAGTCTAAATGCCACTCATTAATAACAACTCAACTAATACGCGTTGTTTCCGATCAAACGATCTAAAATAAATCAGAAGTTTTGTCTTACCAAATTCTCTCGAGAAGCCAGTGCCCCTAAATCAAAAAAAAGACAACTTTATCGATAAGGCCTTCACAGTAATGGCTGAATTAATCGTTAAAGCCATGCCTATAGACGAAAAGGAGAAAAAAGCATATATCTACTATCGTCAAGGGCTAAACGCCCAGGATTCCGGGGACTATTCCGAGGCACTCGAATGCTATGAAGAAAGCCTAAAATTAGAAATGAATGCGGTTGATAGAAGCGAAACCCTCAAAAATATGGCAATTATCTATATGAGCAATGGCGATGAAGATAGGGCACTAGATACTTATCAAAAATCATTAGACGAAAACCCAAAGGGGCCATCATGTCTAAAAAATATGGGTTTAATCTATGAAAAACGAGGCAGGAGAGCTCAAGAGGCAGGGAACCAAGCAGAAGCAGAGAGTTGGTTTGATCAAGCAGCAACTGTATGGACCAAAGCGGTTAGGCTTTATCCAGGTGGCTATTTAGATATAGAAAACTGGTTGAAAACAACAGGAAGGAGCAACGTAGACGTTTATTTCTAGGAATATCTTACTGACTAATCTTTACTGGAAAACGAATCCTTTCCCAAGGCAATCACCATTGCCTCAGTAATAGTTGCTGCCTCTAAAAGTTCTAAATCAAGGTTCGCCTGAATAAGTCCCAATCCACTCCCCTTAGGTACTACAGCTCTTCTAAATCCAAGACGAAGAGCCTCTTGCAATCTTTGCCCAAGCTGGCTAACAGGTCGGAGCTGTCCTCCTAAGCCCAATTCTCCTATAAGGACAGTACCTACTGGTAAAACCTGATTCTTAAAACTAGAAACAACTGCAGCAGCTACTCCTAAATCAGCAGCTGGTTCCTCGACCTCTAATCCACCTGCAACAGCCAAATAACAATCGAAACGCGCTAAGGGCAACCTCATGTGTTTCTCAAGTACAGCAAGGATCTGGTGCAAACGATTAGTCTCAAAACCAGTTGCAGTTCTTCTGGGAGTTGAATAACTCGTAGCACTTACCAAGGCTTGAAGATCTACCACAAGAGAACGAGTACCTTCACAAGCAACAATTGTTGAGACTCCAGAAGCTGATTCGCCGCTAAAGAAGATCTCACTTGGATTAGTGACCTCAATCAAGCCATTGCCATGCATCTCAAAGACCCCTAACTCGTGTGTAGCTCCATAGCGATTCTTTACCGCACGCAGCAAACGATGACTTGCGAAACGATCACCTTCAAAGGTAAGGACTGCATCAACAAGGTGTTCTAAAACCTTTGGGCCTGCAAGCATGCCCTCTTTAGTGACATGACCTACTAGCACTAAAGCTATGCCTTTATCTTTAGCCAACCGCTGCAACGAAGCAGCACATTCACGGACTTGAGAGACGGAACCAGGTGCACTTGAAAGGTTGGGATCATGTAATGCCTGAATGCTGTCAATAATTGCCACTTCTGGTCTAAGGACCTCAAGCTCCTCCAGAACAAGATCTAAATCAGTCTCTGCAAGCAACTGAATATCAGACTTTGATGGCTGAAGGCGTTCCCACCTCAACTTGACCTGTTGGGCAGACTCTTCGGCGCTGACATAAAGAACAGATTGATTACAAGCCATTACAGAAGCACTCTGCAAAAGAAGGGTACTTTTTCCTATTCCTGGATCTCCTCCAAGCAAAACAAGAGAGCCGGGAACAAGTCCGCCTCCCAAAACTCGATCAAATTCGGCATAACCACTTAAGAACCTTTCCAAAGGCTTATCACCTAAAGATTCAATTGATGAAGAACGAGGAGATGATTGCTCTAAAGAATGTTCTGGCGCGACTTTTCTTGTTCTTCCTTTCGCAAGAGGCATAACTTGTTCAACA
This sequence comes from Prochlorococcus sp. AG-409-J16, assembly GCA_003215655.1. Taxonomy (GTDB): domain Bacteria; phylum Cyanobacteriota; class Cyanobacteriia; order PCC-6307; family Cyanobiaceae; genus AG-409-J16. The sequence continues at coordinate 207,206 of QCKB01000002.1, read as the reverse complement.
AGAGAATTCCAATCCCCGCAACTCGAACAACGACCAAAAAACTGTCTTGTTTGAGCTCCACAGCTCTGGCATACATAAAAAGAATCAGTGCGAGCCACGTAAATGTGTAAAGAAAGTTGGCATTGATTAAATAGATAGACTCAAAAGGGGACCTTCAGGGTCTTATCTAAGATTGTTCTCTTGTTAGCCGCCAAGGACCAAGCATGACGGCGACCAGTCCATCCAAGGAAACAATTCTTGTAGTAGACGACGAGGCCAGCATTCGCCGGATCCTTGAAACCCGTCTATCTATGATCGGATATCAAGTAGTTACCGCTAGAGATGGTAACGAGGCTCTTGATGCGTTCCAAAATTGTCAGCCCGATCTAGTGGTTCTAGATGTAATGATGCCCAAGCTAGATGGCTATGGGGTAATACAAGCATTACGCAAAGACTCTGATATCCCTATAGTCATGCTGACTGCATTAGGTGATGCAGCTGACAGGATTACTGGTCTTGAATTAGGGGCTGATGATTATGTATGTAAACCATTCAGCCCAAAAGAACTTGAAGCAAGAATACGTTGCGTTCTTAGACGAGTTGAGAAAGAGCAAATTGCAGGAATACCTAATTCAGGTGTAATCCAAGTTACCGATCTAAGAATCGACACAAATAAACGCCAAGTCTTCAGAGCGGACGAAAGAATACGACTAACAGGAATGGAATTTAGTCTGCTTGAACTCCTTGTAAGCCGATCGGGAGAACCATTTAGTCGTGGTGAAATCTTGAAAGAAGTTTGGGGTTATACACCTGAAAGACATGTTGATACACGCGTAGTCGATGTTCATATATCTAGACTTCGGTCCAAACTGGAAGATGATCCTGCTAACCCAGAGTTAATTCTTACTGCTCGGGGTACAGGCTATTTATTCCAGCGCATAGTCGATTCAATTGCTTCCGAAGGACCCTGACCATTCCTCGGCCTCAGAGCCAAGGAACAAAAGCCCCCGATCCAGAGCAATTAGACGCCTGGTGATCTGGTATCGACGTAATGCGGCGGTAACAAGCCTTGTTGACACAGCCGCTAGCTCTGCATCAGCTGCTAGCAATGTTGCAGGGACTGTGGTCTCCAGCGCCGGATCAGCTGCTAGCAGTGTTGCAGGGACTGTGGTCTCCAGCGCTGGATCAGTTATGACAAATGCAGGTTCAATGGCTGGGAACGTCCTCCAACCACTTGTTTTTGATCCATTAAGAAGGCTGCAAGGAAACACTACAAATGATCAAACCCAAATCTTTGAGAACAAAGATCGCCTTTGGTTAGCAGTTGACGGAATGGGAGGAGACCAAGCACCCGGAGCAATTCTTGAAGGTTGCCTAAAAGCAATTGAAAGACTTCCGGTAAAAATTAAATTTATTGGTGAATTAGACACTGTTTTAAACCAAGCAGAAGAGTTAGCACTTAAAGACTTGCTAGACGAGGCTCAAGCAAATGGACAAATTGAACTAATAAAAAGCGGACCCTCTGTGGGAATGAACGAAGAAGCAACAGTTGTTCGAAGAAAGCGTGATGCAAGCATCAATATCGCAATGGACTTAGTCAAAAAGAGAGAAGCCCTAGCAATGTATTCCGCTGGAAATTCCGGAGCATTAATGGCTTCTGCAATCTTCAGACTAGGAAGACTTAAAGGAATAGATAGACCTGCTATAGGGGCATTATTCCCTACTAAAGATCCAGGCCAACCAGTACTGGTACTTGATGTAGGGGCAAATATGGATTGCAAAGCAAATTATTTACACCAATTTGCACTCCTTGGAAACATTTATTCCAGGGATGTACTCCAAGTCAAGAATCCTCGGGTCGGTCTTCTAAATATCGGAGAAGAAGACTGTAAAGGCAATGAACTAGCACTTACGACTTTTAAATTACTAATTGAAGAAGAGCAGCTAAATTTTGCTGGGAATTGCGAAGGCAGAGATGTGCTATCTGGCAATTTCGATGTTGTTGTTTGTGATGGTTTTACAGGAAATGTTCTTCTCAAATTCCTTGAATCAGTTGGTAGCGTGCTATTAGATGTTCTCAGAGCAGAATTACCTCGTGGCAGAAGAGGGAAAGTAGGTTCTGCCTTCCTAAAAAGCAACCTAAAGCGCATAAAGAAGCGACTTGATCATGCTGAGCATGGAGGTGCTCTATTACTAGGCGTAAATGGAATCTGTGTTATTGGGCATGGAAGTAGTAAAGCTCTATCAGTAGTTAGTGCGCTTCGAATTGCCCACTCTGCTGCTAGCCATGGGGTAATGGATGACCTGCTTCAGCTCGAAGTCAAATCTCCAAAAAACGAATGATTGAGTTATATCTTGATGCGCTGTGGTTGACTGACGCAAATTGGAACAGCATCCCCCTTGGCTGAAACGCACACAATGCTTGGTGGAGTAACGATTGTCGCTAGTGGAAGTGCGACGCCATCCCAATGTCTGAGTAATGATCAGATCAGCCTTAGAGTCGATACAAATGACGAATGGATTAAGAGCAGGACAGGTATTTGTGCAAGAAGAGTTATAGGTCCACATGAAAGCCTTACAGGCCTTAGTAAACAAGCTGGTGAAGCTGCACTAAGGATGGCTAATTGGAACGCAGATAGTCTTGATTTAGTGATACTTGCCACCTCAACGCCTGACGATCTTTTTGGATCTGCTCCAAAGGTTCAAAGTCTTTTAGGGGCAAATCAAGCAGTAGCGTTTGACCTAACTGCAGCTTGTAGTGGATTTCTTTTCGCATTGATAACAGCAAGCCAATTTCTAAAAAACGGCTCAATGAAAAGAGCATTGGTTATTGGCGCTGATCAACTCAGTAGCTGGGTCGATTGGAATGATCGAAGGACTTGTGTGTTGTTTGGCGATGGAGCAGGGGCAATTGCTCTAGAAGCTACAAGTGCCAAAAACGAAGGTCTTCTTGGTTTCACTTTAAAAACCGATGGAAATCGCGGGGGCTGCCTAAACCTACATAAATCCAAAGAATTCTTGCCACTTATAGAAGAGAAAAGCCATCAAAAAGGTGGATTCTCCCCCATTCAAATGAATGGTCAAGAAGTATATAAATTTGCGGTAAGAGAAGTCCCTGAAATCCTAGAAAGTCTCCTTTTATCTAATAAAACAAAGCCTGCATCACTCGACTGGCTTCTCCTCCATCAAGCTAACCAACGAATACTCGATGCAGTTGCGGAACGATTTTCAATCCCTCAATCGAAAGTTCTTAGTAATCTGGCCAATTATGGAAATACGTCTGCGGCAACAATCCCTCTAATGCTGGATGAGGCTGTGCAAGATGGTCGCGTAAAGCCTGGGGACCTTATAGCGAGTAGCGGCTTTGGTGCTGGACTTAGCTGGGGAGCTGCTCTCTTCAAATGGCAAGGTCCCTCCTAAGCTCGCTCAAAATTGATAGAAACACCTCATGGCAATAGCTTGGGTTTTCCCTGGACAAGGTTCACAAAAGCTTGGTATGGCTGATGAAATCTTGGACTTACCAGGTGCTAAAGAGCGGTTTAAAGAAGCCTCAGAAATAATCGGACGTGATTTATTAGAAATTTGTAGAAGCAGCAGCAATGTCATTGATATGGAAAATCCAAAAGACCTCAATGACACAAGAAATACTCAACCTGCCTTGTTCGTAGTTGAGTCGATTTTGCTTGATGATCTTAAAAGGCAAGGAAGACAAGCCTCATTAGTTGCAGGGCATAGTCTCGGAGAAATATCTGCGCTTTATGCAGCCCAAGTATTTGATGCGAAAACAGCACTTTTGCTTCTGAAAAAACGTTCTGAACTCATGGCCGCTTCCAGCAATGGAGCCATGACAGCTGTTTTGGGATTTGATCGACAAGAACTAGATGGCCTAATAAAAGCTACAGAAGCGGTGGTAATTGCAAATGACAACAGTTCTGCCCAGGTAGTACTTTCTGGGTCACCAGAAGCCGTTAATGAAGTATCGAGCAAGTTGAAATGCAAACGAGCTATCCCACTTCAAGTATCAGGAGCATTCCATTCGCCTTTTATGGATGAAGCAGCAAAAGCCTTTACAAAAGAACTTGATCAAATCATCTTTAAGAATGCTCAAATGCCTGTAATAAGTAATTCAGAGCCAAACCCAGAGACTGATGCCAATCTTCTAAAAGAACGCCTTCAAAAACAAATGACTTCAGGTGTTCGATGGAGAGAAACTATGGATGTAATGGTTCAAGCAGGAATAGACACATTAATTGAAATTGGACCAGGCAATGTACTTAGCGGGCTGGCAAAACGTTCAATGAAAGGAGTCGATACTCATCAAATAGCAACTAGTAAAGACCTAGGACATTAAACTTTGACTAACTTTAACTCCCATTCCAGCAATAACATCGCAAACTCAATAACACCAAGACCAAGCATTGTCTATCAAATTATTAGCTATATATTTGTATTTCCAATTTTCAGAATACTTTTTAGAGGGAAAATACACGGTAAAGAAAACGTACCAATACATGGTCCCATTGTTGTTGTAGCGAATCATGGTTCTCACTTAGACCCACCTCTTTTAGGCCATGCTCTCAGTCGCCCAGTAGCTTTCATGGCTAAAGCAGAACTATTCAAGATCCCCTTATTAGGTGCAATTATCACTGCGTGTGGCGCGTATCCAATAAAGAGGGGAAGCAGTGATAGAGAAGCCATCCGGATCGCAACCTCTCGACTAGGCGAAGGATGGGCAACTGGAGTTTTCATTGATGGGACCAGACAAGCAAATGGACGAGTCAACAATCCAATGCCTGGGGCCGCATTGCTATCAGCCAGAAGCGGAGCTCCAATACTTCCAGTGGCAATAATTAATAGTCATAGAGCACTTAGTTCTGGAAAATTTTTACCTAGATTAATTCCTATTGAAATTCATATTGGAGCAATCATCCCTCCCCCAAGCAGCAGAAAGAAAATAGAGATACAAAAAACCACCGAAATCATTCAAACAACAATTAACTCTTTACTAGATAAAGTACAAAGAAAATCATAACCAAAACTCAAACTAATTAAAAATAAAGTTATTTGGCCAATGTTTAATCGCCCAAACTTTTAAATCTCTTTGTGTTACCACCCAGGTAATTGCTCTTATCAAATCTGAGACTCTTTTTTGCCACCCTTCTTTCTTGCATCTATCAGCACAAGAGACTGAAATACCTGTAAGCCTTATTTCCCTACTCCCTGCAACTACATTGCCAATCGACATAGCCCTAGGAAAATGATCTTCACTAGTCACGAGAAAAGCATGCTTAATCCCTTGCCACTGCAAGTCATCCACCAGAGAGGTGAAATTTCCAAGAGTATCTTTAGCTCGATAATCAAGCTTTACTTGATCCAAAGGGATGCCTGACTGCTTAACAAGCCACATAGCATGCTCTGGATTACTTCCACCACTAACTATTAATGGCAAGTCCAACTCTCTAGCCAAGCTGATTCCAAATCTTTCGCGATCAATATCACCGCCTAAAACCAAAATCATTTGAGGTGGTTTTCGACTGAAAATCACTTTTCTATATGGACCCAATGGTCCATCAAAAATAAGCCAAATTACAACACCTATTAAGGCAATAATTCTTGTCCGGCCCCATTTCATCAATGATTACCAACCGGTGAAGTTGGGTACAAGGGCAAAGTGAGGTTCCAAGAAGCATTGTGTCCAGTGCGATGAGCTAATGCACTGAGCTCTAGAAGCTGTTCTACATCAGAAGCCACATCATCGTTCGCAACCAAAGCAGGAGACACCCCATACCCCAAAGGCAAAAGATGTGGGACTTCTAATTCCAATACCTCATAACCGCATGAGAGATCTTGTGATAATTGGAGCTGATATAAGCCTCCAATAGTTCCCCTTCTATTAAGAGCTTGAACAATCCAAAACGGCTGAAGAACTTTTTCCAACGGCAAACTTAAAGCCAACCTAGGTGCCATCAAGGCAAAGCTGCTTATTCCATCTAGTTGACAGTCAAGCTGCTGCGCAAGTGTTCGAGCCATTACAACTGTTAAACGGGTTCCAGTAAACCCTCCAGGCCCAGTTGCAACTGCAAGACGGCCTAACTGTTTCCATAATGAAATTGGCAAAAGTTCCTCAACACAACTCAAAAGATTCTTAGAAAGTTCTCTCCCCACTTGGAAGGTGGCACTGCTTTTAGAGTCCAAAGGATCTCGTATATCCATTACTGCTACGCCAAGCTGTTCCGAAGAGCTGTGAAGCGCCAAAAGAAAAGGAGAGCTATAGCGATCCTCAGATTGCCCATAATGTGAAGTCATTTTGGGATTTCCTCGCCTGGCCTTAATCGCATCCATCGTCCATGATCAGCAAGAAAGCTTCTACAAGCGCGAACATCCCACTCCACGCCAGACTCCCCACCTGGCATATCCATAACGCTTATAAAAATACGGGGTTCAATAGGCTCAATATCCGGAGATTCATTTAGATGGGCAACTCCATGCTGTCGCTCTACAGCGTGATAAGCCTTACATCTATCAACCCAGCGGCAGTCAACACAAATACACATGTCCTCCCATCCCGCTGAAAAACCTATTTTGAAGGGTAGAAACCCCATTTTGGTTAATTCTCTCTTAGAAGAGTTAAAACCTGACCAATGGCCATTACCAATCTCACAACTTCCTAAAGGGACAGCGGTAGTTGGAGGAGCTATAAGAGATTCACTGCTTAAAAGACTCAAAAAATTTCCTGATCTAGACCTGATTGTTCCAAAGAATGCAATCGAAAGCTCTCAAAAACTCGCAAAAAGTCTAGGCGGGACATGTGTTGTACTTGATCCCAAAAGAGATATAGCTCGATTAGTACTGCAAGGCTGGACCATCGATCTAGCAAAGCAACAAGGCAAAAGCCTAGAAGAAGATCTATTAAGACGAGACTTCACGATTAATGCAATTGCACTAATGATCACTCCTTCTATTGAGCTAATAGATCCAGCTAATGGAATTGCAGATCTTCAAGCAAAAACTCTAGTCGCTATTAAAGAAGAAAATTTACGCGATGACCCCTTGAGATGCCTAAGGGCTTTTCGCCTTTTAGCAGAAATCAAACTGGACTTGGACCCTAAAACCAAGAAATGGATAAACAATAATCACAAGCTTCTTGCAAAATCAGCCCCCGAAAGAATCCAATCTGAGCTTCTCCGACTAGTACATGGCCCAAGGGCAGATGAAGTACTACCTATAATCGAAAAGATTGGTCTTTTAGCTACATGGCGAAACAAAGACAGGCAAATCAACTATCAATCTATAAAGCCAAAATACACTTCTCTACTAACACCTAAAGAAGAAAAAAATGCACTGCCATTGCTACGACTTACAAATCTATTAAGTGATATAGGGATGGAGCAATTGCGATTTAGCAAACGACAAAGACAAAGATGTAAACTACTTAGGAAGTGGCAAAAACTTAATGATGGATTAGGTTTTTCAACACTTAGCGAAGCGAGTCGCCTAGAATTACATAAAGATCTAGAAGAAGATCTGCCAGCTTTAATTGCAGGACTTTCAAAGACTTATCAATTACAATGGCTGAAACGCTGGCGCAATAAAAATGATTCTCTTTTCCATCCAATCTCGCCAATTGACGGGCATACACTTCAACAAGAATTCGACATTTCTTCCGGCCTATTACTTGGCAAACTGTTAAGCCACCTTTCTCACGAGAAAGCCTTTGACAGATTGCACTCTAAAGAAGATTGCATCAAGGCAGCAAGTTACTGGTTAACCCAAAAACAGACCTTACTGTGATTAACTACATCACATGTATCCCATATATCGATCTTCCTGATCTGATCGTTTCTTTCTCTATCTATCTCCCATCCTTTTCATGAGCGTTCGTATTTACATCGGCAATCTGCCGCAAAATTTCGAAACCAAAGAGCTTGCAGCTCAATTAGAAGCCGTTGGAGAGGGGATTCGATTCAAGCCCGTAATGGACCGCGAAACTGGGGCTTGCAGGGGCTTTGGTTTTGCAAATGTCGAGAATGAAAAGTCAGCAGCAAAATTGATAGAAGAGCTAAATGGGAAAGATTTCAATGGAAATAAGTTGCGTGTAGAGCGTTCAGAGAAGCGTGAATCAAATGGAGGCGGAAGCAAGCGAGGAGGGAATGGAAACAATTCAAATCAACAAAATTCGAACCGAAAAGAAACTAAGAAATTTGTGCATAGCGATGCTCCAGCGCCAGAAGCACCTGATCCTCGTTGGGCAGGTGAGTTATCAAAACTAAAAGAACTTCTTGCTAATCAAAAAACAGCTGTTTAAAAAGTTAGAACTAATCGAAGAAAAACGGTAACTTAATAGAAAATATTAATGGTATTGAGAGATTAAATAAGATACTGGAAGGTTAAGCATCTTCATCCACCTGCTTACATAGGCTCGATTATTAAATACGTCGTAATCCAATTGCTCAATCGCATCTAATATGCCTCTATAGAGCATTAAAGAAGTCCAAACAGGCCAACGTGCATCTGCAGAAAGCAACCTAACCCCTTCCTCAGAACGAGAAAACCATTCTCTAGCTCTTTGCAATTGGAATGCCATCAATTCTTTCCATCTACTATTTACTTTCCCTGCCATTAAGTCTTCTTCTGTATAACCAAAGTGTTCAAGATCTTCTTGTGGGATATAAATACGCCCTCTTCCACGGTCCTCTCCTACGTCTCTAAGAATATTTGTAAGCTGATTAGCGATCCCTAAGGCAATAGCAGCATTTGACGGGTCAGGACAAGAGCTCCAAGGCGCCGTTGTATATGCAGGATCCAAACCCATTACTCCCTGGGTCATAAGTCCAACTGTGCCTGCAACCCTATAGCAATAAAGCTCTAGCTCCTCAAAGGTTGCATACCTATGCCGATGAAGGTCCATACGCTGGCCTTCAATCATGTCCAAATAAGGCTTTATCGACTGTGGATACCTGCTAATTGTATCTGCCATTACGGCGCCAAGACCATCTTGCACTTGGCCATCAAAAATTGCTCGCGTCCGCTCTTCCCACTTATCTAAACGATCAGACAACTCATTTACTGACCTTGCCTGTGCCTCAGGACTATCCATTAACTCGTCTGTTCTTCTGCACCAGACATAAATTGCCCATATAGCCCTTCTTTTTAATGGGGGGAGCAACATTGTCCCTAGATAAAATGTTTTTGCCCATTGTGCAGTTTCTTTCCTACAGGCCTCATAAGCATCCTGAAGAGTGGCTCCAGCCTCTGTGCTGAAAACAATTGCTTTATCAACTCCTCCTGACATCATGCAATCTAACTAAGTAATAAGACTAATCGGGTGCGAGTCATTGTTGATTGCTATCAACTGCAGTCGCACAAAGTTTCCCGCTTAGTACAGCTCCCTCCATAGAAGCCAAATAACGCTGCATAGTGTAATCACCAGCAAGAAAAAAGTTAGATATTGGCGTGTCTTGACTAGGGCGAAGTTTTTGGCACCCAGGAACTGCTTTATAAACTGAAAGAGGTGTTTTTACAACTTTAAATTTTCGCAATTTTGCTTGATTATTACCAGTAAAATGCATAGGGAATAGTTTCCTAAGTTCACCCATTGTCGCTTCAATAATCTCATCGTCACTCCGGCCAATCCAATCCTTGGCTGGTGCAAATACCAACTCAAGCATTGACTGCTCAGTGTTCTCATATTCCCTGCATGTAACACTCATATCTGCATATACGCTTAGTAAAGGAGAACGACTAAATAAAAGGTGATCAATATCAGTTAGCTTGCGATCAAACCACAAATGAATATTAATAACAGGCACTCCTTTTAAGCCATCTAATTTCTGAAAAATATCCATCTTCTTCCACTGTTCTGGTATAAGTAATTTAAAAGGATCTACAGGTATTGCACTGACATATGCATCTGCTGTAACCTTCTCAGCATCTTGGCCCATTAAGCCACCAAAACTAAAACTAGAAACAGAATCATCCTCATTTATATTAATGCTTCTCAAAGGTTTATTTAAATAAACTTCACCTCCCTTACTTTTAATATAATCAACCAAAGGTTCACATAGCCTTTCAGGCGGATTTCCATCCAAAAAAGCCATCTTTGACCCATTTTTTTCTTGAAGAAACCTATTTAAGGCAGTCAAGAGAACTGTAGAGGATATTTCATCGGGATTAATAAAGTTCAACGCCTTACTCATAGCAACGAAAACCTCATCATTGACTCTCTCAGGAATGTTTTGAAGCTTTAACCAGTCGCTCCAGGAGTTGTCATCGCAATCTTCGACATATTGCTGACCCCTAAGCATTGCAGGTATCAATCCAATCCCAAATAAAACCTTCTCATTCAATGTCAACATGTCATTGTTTCCCAAGATCGCGGCAACACCATTGAAAGGTGCAGGTAAATCAGGGAAATCAAAACGGCTATAAGTTCCAGGCTCCTCAGGCTGATTAAAAATCATCGAATGGGCTTTCCATTGAAGGCGATCTTCTATCCCTAATTCCTTAAAAAGCTGAAGCATATTTGGATAGGCTCCAAAAAATATATGCAAACCTGTCTCGTACCAGTCTCCATCTTGATCTTTCCAGGCAGCAACTTTGCCACCGAGCACATCACGAGCCTCATAAACTATTGGAGTATGGCCCAAATCTGCAAGATATTTGGCACATGACAGACCAGCCAAGCCTGCTCCTGCGATAGCAATACGCATACTTTCAATTAAACGTGAATATCACCTTAAAAGGCATCAGAACCATTTTGGTTCTTAAAGTCGTTAAATCTGATCCAACTGTCCCAAAAGGACAAAAATGCCATGGAAGATCCACAGTTGAAATGTACAACCCGCCATGTACGCATTTTTACTGCGAAAATAAAGGATGGAAATCTAGTATCTGATCCTGAACACCTAACCCTAGATCTAGATCCAGACAATGAATTTGTATGGAACGAAGCAGTTTTAGAGAAGGTGCAACAACGCTTTAAAGACTTAGTGGCCGCAAAGTCAGGAATGGACTTAACTGATTACAACCTTCGTCGAATTGGCTCAGAATTGGAGGATACTATTCGCCAATTGCTTCAAGCAGGAGAGCTGAGCTACAACCCTGATTCTCGAGTAATGAACTACTCCATGGGCCTACCACGCAAACCAGAGCTGTTGTGACTCGATCCCCTTACAACCAACAACCTACAGGCAGGCAAGGCCAAGGTAGATATAGTCCTGGGCAACGCCCAGGAGGAAGAGAAAGATATGGCCGTTCTGGGCCACCAAGGCCGCCTGGAGGTCAAGAACCACTCAAATTCAATACTGGAACGGTTGCTGTCCTAGCGGGAGTATTAGTTGTAGGAATAGGCGTGGGAGCTGCAGTAACTAGCACTACCCAAGGAGGGCAAGGTAATATCGCAAGTCAACAACAGCTTGACCTCGCCGTTCCAGACCCTGAATTTTGCAGACTATGGGGAGCAAGTGCCTTCGTAATTGATGTTGAAATGTATACAACATTGAATCCATCTACAAGCTTCGTAACACAGCCAGCTCTCCAGCCTGGTTGTGTAATTAGGAGGGAAAACTGGTCCGTCCTGCAAAAAGAAGGAGCAATATCTAATCAAGACGTACGAGAGTGCAAACAAAGAATGAATACTTTTGCTTATATCGGCTCCATTCGCGATAAGCCTGTTGTGAGGTGTGTGTATCAAACAGACGTAAATGAAAACAAATTTATAACTAAAGGGGTCGCTGAGGATGGCGGTGGAGTAGGCGTAAGCCAAGAAGCTATTCAGTTCTAGATTTATCCCAATATTTTTTCGTCTGATTTAGATTTCTTCGCCTGCCGAAGTGGGCTATCAGCACTAGCGAATAAAGGCAAAATCTCTCCCCTAAATGCCTGAGCCGCCCTTGAGGAATACCTAGCAGGATGACTAATTAATTTCAGTTGTCTCTTAACTTGCAAGTCGGCAATAATCGGTTTATGCACTGTCCCAGCAGTTAGTTCTCTCTCAATAGATACAACAGGCAAGAAAGCTGCTCCTAAGCCTGACTGAACAGCATTTTTAATTGCTTCTAGAGAACTCAGCTCCATCTCCACACGCAAACGTGGAACATCCAAACCAGAACCAGCAAGCAATTTATCGACCGTCTTACGAGTAGTTGATTGACTATCAAGGCATACAAAGCCAAGCCGATACAAATCTTCCTTTGTCAATTCAGCCAACCTTGAAAGAGGATGTTTAATTGGCAAAACGAGGGCAAGTTCATCAGTGGCATAAGGTAAAACCTCTAACACTTCGTTGAGTTCAGCAGGCAATTCTCCTCCAATAATCGCGAGATCAATTTGTCCATTAGCAACACTCCACCCTGTTCTTCTAGTGCTATGAACATGAAGCTGAACAACAACCTCGGGGAATTTCTGTCGAAACATTCCAATCATCCTTGGCATTAAATATGTACCAGTCGTTTGACTAGCACCTACAACCAAAGAACCCCCTTTTAAATTATGTAAATCATCTAAAGCTCTACAAGCTTCCTGGCATTGACTCAAAATCCGATCGCAATAAGCAAGTAATAATTCACCTGCCTCAGTGAGCTGCGCCTTTCTTCCTCCTCTATCAAAAAGCGGAGCTTCTAATTGCTTTTCAAGATTTTGAATCTGTAGGCTGACTGCAGGCTGCGTAACATAAAGGGTGTCAGCAGCTTTCTTAAAGCTGCCTTCACTAACAATTGCGCGAAGAATGCGCAGTTGATCAAGTGTGAAGGGCAGATCGGCCATTAAAAGCTGCCAAGATGGCAGCAGAAATATAAAAAGCTTAAACGGGAAACAGTAGAAACCAAAATCAAGTCAGCAATGAGGCAAGAAATTGGAAGAAGTGACCCAAAGCGGAATTCACCAAAGCAGCTTTGTCATGCTTGGACTGTTGCTGACTTTCGCAATAATCCACAGTGGTGGGGCATCAATCCGTAATCGAGCTGAAGAAATTATTGGAGCTAGAGCATGGAGATTGGTATTTGCTTTCGCAAGCATTCCTTCTGCTGGAATCCTAATTGGATACTTCCTTGCTCATCGGTATGACGGTATCCGCATTTGGAACCTGCAAGGGGTTCCTGGGTTGATCCCATTAATCTGGATTCTGTCAGCGATTAGTTTCCTATTTCTTTATCCAGCCACTTACAACCTTCTTGAAATACCAGCCGTTTTGAAACCTGAAGTCAGACTTTATGCAAAAGGAATCATAAGAATTAGCAGACACCCACAAGCAATTGGGCAAATTATTTGGTGTTTTTCTCATGCGCTATGGATTGGAAGCAGTTTCATGTTGGTAACTTGTGTCGGTCTAATAGGACATCACATGTTCGCTATATGGCATGGAGATCGAAGATTAAAAGCAAAATTCGGGAATAAATTTGAAGAACTACGTCGAAATACATCTGTCATTCCATTCTTAGCTGTCATCGATAGAAGACAAAAGCTTATTTGGCAAGAGCTTATGAGGCCTGCACAACTAGGAATCGCAATAGCAATAGGGGTTTTTTGGTGGGGGCATAGATTCATCTATATAGGCAGTCAAGCATTCCTTTCCTCCCATTTAGAAGAATTGCTTAGATGAAATGCCTACACTCGCATCAATGTGACTCTCCAGGATGCAATCGGCCGCTGACATTGCCTGGTTAATTCCAGTATTTCCTCTACTTGGGGCCGTAATCACTGGCCTAGGGCTAATCAGTTTCAATAGAACTGTTAATCGCCTGAAAAAACCCGTAGCAATTTTTCTGCTGACTTCCCTTGGCATATCAGCTGTAATTAGCTATGCAGTACTCCTTGAACAAATAGCGGGCAATCCTCCAATAGAGAAGCTTTTTGTTTGGGCAAGCGCAGGAAGTTTCATCTTGCCTATGGGTTTCATAATTGACCCGCTTGGCGCAGTAATGCTTGCACTAGTGACAACTATTGCATTGCTAGTAATGGTTTACTCACATGGCTATATGGCACATGACAAAGGATATGTACGCTTCTTCACTTACCTAGCACTTTTTAGTAGTTCAATGCTTGGGCTAATTATCAGCCCAAACCTGCTTGAAATATATGTTTTCTGGGAACTAGTAGGAATGTGCTCATATTTATTGGTTGGATTTTGGTACAACCGAGAAGGCGCTGCTCATGCAGCTCAAAAAGCTTTTATTGTTAATCGTGTAGGAGACTTTGGACTACTGCTTGGAATCCTTGGCTTATTTTGGGCAACTGGAAGTTTTGATTTTCAAGGGATTGCAATTGGCTTAGAAGATTCAATCTCTCAAGGAAGCGTGCCTGAATGGGCAGCACTAACGCTTTGTCTATTGGTATTTATGGGGCCAATGGCTAAATCAGCCCAATTCCCTCTTCATGTATGGCTTCCTGACGCTATGGAGGGACCTACGCCAATTTCAGCGCTAATTCATGCGGCAACCATGGTTGCTGCAGGAGTATTTCTCGTCGCAAGATTAGAGCCGCTATATACACAATTTCCTTTTGTGGGATTAGTTATAGCAATTGTTGGAACAATAACTTGTTTTTTAGGAGCCTCTATAGCACTTACCCAAATGGATCTAAAAAAGGGTTTGGCTTACAGCACAGTCTCCCAACTTGGTTACATGATGCTTGCGATGGGATGTGGTGCTCCAATAGCAGGAATGTTCCATCTAGTCACTCATGCCTTTTTCAAGGCAATGCTTTTCCTTTGCTCAGGTTCAGTAATTCATGCAATGGAAGATGTTGTAGGGCATGAACCAATCCTCGCGCAAGATATGCGACTTATGGGCGGCTTACGAAAGAAAATGCCAATCACATCAACAACTTTTCTTATCGGTTGTATTGCAATCAGTGGAATCCCTCCACTAGCAGGTTTTTGGAGTAAAGACGAGATTTTAGGAGAAGCATTCTCAACCTTTCCCCTCCTCTGGGGAATTGGTTTTCTAACTGCAGGAATGACAGCGTTTTATATGTTTCGCTTGTACTTTCTAACTTTTGAAGGTTCATTCCGTGGGGAAGACAAAAACCTCCAAAAACAATTAATGACTGTGGCTAATCAAGAAATAGATGAAGAACACCAACATGAAGCTAAGCCTCTTCATGAATCAGCATGGCCAATGACGATTCCATTAATAGTTCTAGCTATTCCATCAGTACTTATAGGACTGCTTGGAGCACCATGGAATAGTCAATTTGCTTCTTTACTTAACCCTGAAGAAGCCATTGCAATGTCAGAAAAATTTAGTTGGGGGGAATTCCTTCCTCTAGCAGGGGCATCAGTTGCTATCTCAACTGCTGGAATAAGTCTGGCAGTTTTAGCGTATGCGCTCAAAAAGCTGGACCTTAAAACACTTGTTGTTGATCGAGTCCCTCAAATCAATACCTTATTAGTAAAAAAATGGTACTTGGATGAAATTAATGAAAAAATCTTTGTACAAGGCAGTCGAAAACTCGCAAAACAGGTCCTTGAAGTGGATGCAAAAGTAGTTGATGGAGTAGTCAACTTGACAGGGCTTTTAACACTTGGAAGCGGAGAAGGACTTAAATATTTTGAGACTGGTCGTGCCCAGTTCTACGCGCTTATTGTTTTTGGTGGAGTAATAGGTCTTGTAGTACTTTTCGGTGTTCTTGGAACACCGCCAAATTAAAAAAAAAAATATTTCTGTGTGTCATCGCCTATTTAGTGGATGCGGAACGCTCTAGTATTTCTACACTCCAAACATTGCTGAGAAGGCTTATCCGTGCTGGAGTTTGCGCTAAGTGCTCCATTAGAGAGTATTGAACTAGTAGGAGCCAGAGAAGTTAGCGCTGATTTCCCATGGCTAAGCCTATCTATCCTCTTCCCACTCTTTGCAGCTTTTCTTGTTCCTTTCATTCCAGATGAAGGTGAAGGGAAACAAGTTAGGTGGTATGCGCTTGTTATAGCGCTGATCACTTTTTTAATTACTGTTGGTGCCTACTTAAAAGGGTATGACCCAAGCATCAATGGTCTCCAGCTTTCAGAAAGAGCAGATTGGGTACCAGATTTAGGCCTGAAATGGGCAGTAGGGGCTGATGGGCTATCTATGCCCCTGATTTTACTCACCAGCTTTATTACAGCATTAGCAGTTCTTGCAGCCTGGCCCGTCACCTTCAAGCCAAAGCTTTTTTTCTTTCTAATTCTTGCAATGGATGGCGGCCAAATAGCTGTCTTCGCTGTTCAAGACATGCTGTTATTTTTTCTTGCTTGGGAACTTGAACTACTACCTGTATATCTGCTACTAGCAATTTGGGGAGGGAAAAAACGACAATACGCCGCAACAAAATTCATTATTTATACAGCTGGAAGCTCACTATTTATTCTGCTTGCAGCACTTGCAATGGGATTTTTCGGTGGAGGTGCCCCGAATTTTGAATATATCAACATAGCGGAAAAAGGCTTTGGAACTAGCTTTCAACTTTTGTGTTATGCAGGTCTATTAATCGCATTTGGGGTCAAGCTTCCAATAGTTCCTCTCCATACTTGGCTCCCTGATGCACATGGAGAAGCAACTGCTCCAGTTCACATGCTTTTAGCAGGAATACTTCTAAAGATGGGCGGTTATGCTCTACTGCGTTTTAACGCTCAACTACTTCCTGAAGCACATGCCCAATTTGCACCACTCCTGATAATTCTTGGGGTAGTAAATATCATCTATGCAGCATTAACTTCTTTCGCGCAAAGAAACCTAAAAAGAAAAATTGCCTATAGCTCTATAAGTCATATGGGCTTTGTTCTGATCGGAATAGGCAGTTTTAGTTCATTAGGAACTAGTGGTGCAATGCTTCAAATGATCAGCCATGGCCTGATAGGAGCAAGTCTATTTTTTCTTGTTGGAGCAACGTATGACCGCACTCATACTCTCCAACTGGAAGAAATGGGCGGAGTTGGGCAAAGAATGAGGATCATGTTTGCGCTTTGGACAGTTTGTTGCCTTGCCTCTCTTGCTCTACCTGGTATGAGTGGCTTTGTATCTGAGTTAATGGTATTTACTGGATTAGTTACCGATGAGGCTTATACCCTTACCTTCAGGATCGTAATTGCAGGGCTAGCAGCAGTAGGCGTAATACTTACTCCGATTTATCTCCTTTCAATGTTAAGGGAAATCTTTTTTGGGAAAGAGAACGCAAAGCTTGTCTCTGAAACGAAGCTAATCGATGCAGAGCCTAGAGAGATCTACATCATCAGCTGCTTACTTGTGCCAATTATAGGTATCGGTTTATACCCAAGATTAATGACCGATAGTTATACAGCCTCAATCGAAGCCCTAGTAAAACGCAATCTTGCTTCTGTGGAACGTCTAAACAAACCTATTAAAAACTCTGTGATACAGACAACAAATATCACAGAGACAAGGCTAATAGCTCCTTTCATTCCAGCCTCAATAGAACCATCTAATTAAATTTGAGTCACTCGATTCAGATCAAAAGTGACTTCTAAAGACCTTTCGTCTTGAATCAAAAACAGCCTTACAAGGAGTAACTAAAGGCCTGGCAAAAGACATCCAAAGTCGATAAATTTCACAAAATGACTGATGAATTTTGCATGCAGATGGACGCTCGATAGGTAACGAATCAGGCGCTCGTCTGGCTATTCGCTTATTACAAGATGCTGCCTTGCGTGGAGATTTAGATCCATGGGATGTTGATGTAATTGCCGTTATAGATGGTTTTCTTGATCAATTACGGCAAAGAATTGAATGCCCAAAGCTCATTGCAATCAAGAAAGGTAGACAAGGAGGTAGCTACGAGCAAGATCTTTCAGAAAGTAGCGAAGCTTTTCTAGCAGCATCAGTCTTATTAGGCCTAAAAGCAGAAGTTCTCGAAAGCCAAACGTTCCCCCCAGAACAACCAATTGAAGAGGAGTTTGATAATGAATTTGGAGATCAAGGTTGGCTAGATCCCAGTTTTCAATTACCTACTCGACCAGAACGACATTTGCTCAGGCGTCCAGTAGCTCCCCCACCTTTGCGTAGGCCAGTAACTCTTGGAGAACTTATTGAACAACTGGAGTCAATTGCTGAGCAATTGGAATCAGATGAGTACCTAAATCGCAAAAATCAAAGGAAAAAACGTTTTAGCAATCGAGAAGCAATAGCCCAAGTCAGCGAACTCGCACATCGTGAGAAGCTTCCTGAAACAACCGCTGCTCTAGCAATTTTCTTAAGCAATTGGGAGCAAGCCATGTACTGGATAAATTTCGACTTATTAGTTGAAAAATGGAAAGCAACTGCTCCTGAAGATCTTGATACTGATCGAGTGGGAGTTTTCTGGGCCCTACTTTTTCTGTCTTCGCAAGGGAAAATAGAGCTCCAACAAGAAGGTGCCTTATATGCACCCTTGCTGTTAAAACGGATCCTCGCACCAGGAACGATTACCCAACTACCAATACAAAGTTTGAACGTGCCAGCTGCTACGCCGGCCGTGGCATAGAAGCAGGAACAAAAGGGCGTCTATGTTGTTTAGGTTAAATGAGGCCTACAACGCCTATGAAGGCGATGATCCTGGCTGCCGGGAAAGGAACACGTGTTCAGCCAATCACACACGTGATCCCAAAGCCCATGATTCCTATTCTGCAGAAACCCGTGATGGAGTTTCTGCTGGAACTCTTGAAGGAGCATGGGTTTAAAGAAGTAATGGTGAATGTTTCTCACCTTGCAGAAGAGATTGAAAACTACTTTCGAGATGGCCAACGTTTTGGTGTTGAAATCGCCTATAGCTTCGAAGGTCGAATTGAAGAAGGAGAGCTAATTGGTGATGCTCTCGGTTCCGCAGGAGGACTCAAGAAAATTCAAGACTTCCAAAAATTCTTTGATGACACTTTTGTAGTGCTTTGTGGAGATGCACTTATAGACCTAGATCTAACCGAGGCAGTAAAACGTCATCGAGAAAAAGGGGCCCTAGCAAGCTTAATAACAAAAAAAGTACCAAAAGATCAGGTAAGCAGCTATGGGGTTGTAGTTACAGATAAAAACGATCGAGTAAAGGACTTTCAAGAAAAGCCCTCAATAGAAGAAGCTCTTAGCGACACAATTAATACAGGAATCTATCTGTTTGAGCCTGAAATTTTTGACCACATACCTTCTGGGAAGCCATTTGATATCGGCTCAGATCTTTTCCCAAAGCTTGTGGAAATGGGCGCACCATTTTTTGCTCTACCTATGGATTTCGAATGGGTTGATATTGGGAAGGTTCCTGATTATTGGAAGGCAATCCGAAGTGTTCTCTTAGGAGAAGTACGCCAAATTGGAATTCCAGGGAAAGAAATTAGACCTGGCATATATACCGGTTTAAACGTTGCTGCCAATTGGGACAAAATCAACGTCAAAGGTCCTATTTATGTAGGAGGAATGACCCGTATTGAAGATGGGGCGACGATTATTGGGCCCACCATGATTGGTCCTAGCTGCTGTATATGCGAAGGAGCAACAATTGATAACTCCATAATTTTTGATTACTCCCGAATTGGCCCAGGAGTACAACTTGTTGAAAAGTTGGTATTCGGACGATATTGCGTAGGCAAAAATGGAAATCACTTTGATCTTCAAGAAGCAGCTCTGGATTGGCTTATAACAGATGCTCGAAGACAAGATCTAGTCGAGCCATCTCCGCAGCAAAAAGCTATGGCCGAACTTTTAGGAACAGACATCACAGCTGCTGCAAGCTAACTTCAGCTTGTTCGAGTATTTCAGGGATAAGTTGTTCAGACTTAATCGCCATTAAATGAACTCCTTGGGATATATCAAGAAATGATTTAACTTGCTCAGCCGCAATAGCTACACCCTCGGCTAGAGGATCACCTGCATTGCTCAACCTTTCCACTATTGAGTCTGGGATGCAGGCTCCAGGCACAACCTTGTTAATAAAGCAAGCATTACGAGCTGACTTCAAGAGGAAAACACCTGCCAGAACAGGCATCTCAAGTGGTTCTGCAACCTGATTACAAAATTTTTCTAAAACCACTGGATCCATAACCATTTGAGTTTGCAAAAATCTCACCCCCGCTTCCTTCTTTTTCTCTAAACGTTTAATAAGACCAGAAAAACTTTTGGAATTTGGATCTGCTGCTGCACCAGGAAAAAAACCAGTACCACCATCTTGTAACAAACCTGATACGGGGTCTTCTCCCCGGTTAAACGAAGCCACCTGCTTAAGCAATCTCACAGATTCGTATTCATTAACTGGTCTTGCATCAGGCTGGTCACCCGCCCTTACCGGATCTCCTGTAAGGCAAAGAATATTTCGAATACCTAGAGCATGTGCCCCTAAAAGATCAGACTGAATCCCAATTCGATTGCGATCTCTACAAGCCATTTGCAATACAGGCTCAAGTCCAATATCTAAAAGCAATTTGCAAAGAGCAAGACTGCTCATCTTCATAACTGCACGACTGCCATCTGTGACATTGATCGAATGAACATATTCTCGTAACATTTGTGCTTTTGCTATTGCATTGGAAGGATCTGCCCCTCTTGGCGGCATAATTTCAGCTGTAATAGTGACCGCACCTGCCTCCAGGGAGCGCTGAAGCACTGAGCTCAAAATCTTTTACTCGTTACCTACTTACTATGAGTGATCGAGGAACCCAAAATCTGCGTAATATAACTATGCAGGCTTATTAAGGAGGGCATGGGCCTAGGAGAATTATCAAATTCAGCCAATATGTCCCTTTCTGCAAGGGAGATGGAAATCATTGACCTTGTTGCAAGTGGACTTACAAATCAAGAAATTGCTGTTCGATTAACCATCAGCAAGCGAACTGTGGATAATCATGTAAGCAATATGTTCACAAAAACTGGCTCAAAAAACCGTGTCGCCCTTCTTAATTGGGCCATGGATCATGGAAAAATTTGCAGGGATGGCTTCAATTGCTGTTCCCTCCCCGACGCACCGTCGTCCGACGAGTAACTCCATCAAACTCCGGATCTGGCAAATCCAATAACGAGCATCCAGAGCGCGGGATTTCAAAAAGGTCCGCATAGGCCAAGCAAGCCTCACGGTCTATACCGGTGAAGCGAAGGATGCCATCGTTGTCGTACAAACCAAACATACCCCCCCCTTGAAGCCTCAACTAAGAATTAGCCTTGGCCTGAATAGAGAATCTTAAGAGAATCTAAACTATCAAGTTCCTTCCTCTGCCTTCTTAAGAAAGAACTTTGAAAACTTTTTTCTTTTCAGTAGTCCACTCAGCAATAGGCATTTGCGCTAAGGAAGCATTACTCCATTGAGACTGACCTGTTACCTCATGCCAGCACCAGGCAGGGATTTCAAGAGGATCATTAATCGAAGAAAGCTCTACCTCAGCCAACACAAGAGGTGCATTTTTTTCTTCAAAACAATCAACTATCCAATCTCCTCCTCTTAAAGACAATTTATAACGCTTTTTATAAACACGATGAGAAGTCAAATTCCAAATATTCTGAGCATCCATTAAAGGAATCATATATTCGAACTCATGAACAGCGATACCTTTAGAAGGGGTCTTAAGTGTCAACCAAGCTTTAATATCTGACAAAATCCTTACTCTTACAGTAAATCCTTTTTTAGAAGTAGCCAAATAGCCCTGGCGCAACACCTTTGAAGATGCTGCAAAAGCCCTCCATGCATTACCTGTAACAAGAAAGCGTCTTTCAATTTCTAATCCCATAAAGTTCAACCAGAGATAAGTTGATTTTGTTCCAAGCTTCCCGCCCAACGAAGTTTATGGGTCAATGTCCAGTAATAAGAAGGACTTTGCTCAAGAACAACCATTAGAGAATGATGATGGGCCCTCTCAATAACGCAGTAATCCCCTGGAGCAAGCAATTCGCCACTCGCTCCATCCTTCCAAAGTTTTACTCTTCTTGAAGAGTCACCTAATGGTCTTACTAAAAGTCTCGAATCTGCAGGCACAACGATTGGCCTACTAGAAAGACTCATAGGGCAAATCGCGCTGACAATAATGGCCTCTATTCCTGGATGAAGGATTGGACCACCTGAAGCCATTGCATAACCAGTCGAACCAGTAGGGGTCGCCAAAATCAAACCATCCCCTCGATACTGATCAACCACCTCACCATCAATTTCTAATTCAAGAATGCATGTTGGAGATACTTCATCCAGATAAGGCCTCATATAAAAATCATTCAAAGCAGTATGCGAAAAGTTTTGTGAATTCGAATGATTTCCTATATCAAATGTTTCCGAATAGGTTTCAGAAGTCGAACAAGAAACAACCTGTGCCTGAAGCATCATTCTCCGATCAATAGAAAAGCGATCTTCCAACAATTGCTTCCATAAATTGCCATCACTAAGTAGTCGACGATCGTGAGTTAGAAAGCCTAAGGTCCCTCCAACATTGAAACTTAGAATCGGAACATCATGAGGAGCAAGATTCCTCGCTGCTCCAAGCACAGTGCCATCGCCACCTAGAACTACTGCTAAATCAGGCATTCGCTCTTGTCGAGCCAACAGACTTTGATAAGGATTGGATTCTTGACCAGCCATCGAAACTTCAACCTTGGCACCAAGCTCTTCCAATTCATTCACGCAAGAACATGCTTGCTTATAAGCAGACTCACTATCAGAACGATATAAAACCCAGACCAGGTCAAGGAGCATGCGATCTGATACCTACCATTTCAATAAATTGAAACGCTCCATATCAACAGTCACTCTATTTCTATATAGGGAAAGTAATATCGCAAGTCCAACAGCAGCCTCTGCGGCTGCGACCGTGATAACAAAAACAGCAAAGATTTGACCTCTAATCAAATCACCATCAAGAAATGATGAAAAAGCCATCAAATTGATATTTACAGCATTAAGCATCAACTCAATACTCATCAATACTCTTACTGCATTACGACTATTAATAAGGCCCCATACACCTATGCAAAAAAGCGATGCCCCTAACAGCAAGTAAGCCTGAAGAGGTACAGGTCCAGAAAAAGATTCAAGCATAGGTCTTATTAAGTCGTGGTTTTGTCAACAAGCAAAGGAGTACCTGCTTTCTCTATAAGGCTCTGATTCACTTCATTACCTGTACCAACATCAACAGTTTGAATATCTCTTCTGGCTAAAACAATTGCTCCTATCATTGCCATCAGAAGCAGAACTGATGCCAATTCAAAAGGCAATAAATAATCTGTAAAAAGGTGCTCGCCAATCCTTACGGTTGCCCCCTCCCCAATAGCAGCAGGTCCAGGTAAAGACCAAGGAGTAATCAAAACGACTCGAAACATTAATACTAATAAACCCAAGCATATTCCCGCAGACAGGAATCTTCGAAGCTGAAGTCCAGGAATTGGCTTTAGATCTTCACGCTTATTAACTAACATTATTGCGAAGAGAATTAAGACATTAACTGCACCTACATAAACAAGAACTTGAGCAGCAGCAACAAAGCTCGCATTTAACAATAGATATAACCCTGCTACCGCCATAAATACTCCACCCAGCAAAAACGCGGAGTAAACAATATTGCCCAACAAAACAACTCCTAAGCTCCCTAAGATGACAACAAAAGCGAGCACTAAAAAACAAATCAACTCTGTGGAATTAGAAATACTCATCCTTTCGACTCATCTTGATTTATAGAATCATTAACCGACTCACTACGCTCATTAGATAGAGAAGAGTCTTTCTTAAGTCTCTCTAAAACCATAGCGGGAAGCTCACCAGCCCTTGGTTGATTAGCAGAGACATCATGAGGATCCATTACCCCTTTAGGCAAATAAGCAAGCTCTCTCAATGGCAGAACTGAGGGGTCTGTAGTGACACTAGTTGGCAGTCGACCAAGGGCAACATTGTCGTAATTAAGATTATGTCTATCAAAAGTAGCCAGCTCATATTCCTCTGTCATTGAAAGACAGTTAGTAGGGCAATACTCCACACAATTTCCACAAAAGATGCATACCCCAAAATCAATAGAATAATTTCTAAGCTCTTTTTTCTTGGTTTCCTTATTCATAACCCAATCAACTACTGGCAAATTGATTGGGCAAACTCTTACACATACCTCACAAGCAATGCACTTATCAAACTCATAATGAATTCTGCCTCTATAACGTTCGGACGGAATTAACTTTTCATAGGGATATTGGACAGTAATTGGACGACGACGAAGATGATCGAAAGTAACAGCAAGCCCTTGAATCAAGTAATTAGCAGCATCCGTTGCATCACGGGCATAATCAACTACCTTTTTGAAGAATCCGAACATCCGAAATCCTCGCCCAAAAGAGATTTAACGTGAGCAAACCAATCTTACAAGCATTTCACTGGCTATAAGTAGATCTACCCAACAAGATTAGTATTATCAAACATGCTGGGCATTCAGCCACCAAATGCCACTGGGAAAGCGAGTTTCAAAGCAGCAGTTACAAGCAAATTAACTAAAGAAATAGGGAGTAAAAACTTCCAGCCCAAATCAAGTAACTGATCAATCCGAACCCGCGGAGTGGTCCAGCGCAACAAAATCGCAAGGAAAACAAGTAAGTATGCCTTCAGAACAGTCATAACGATACCTACAGACCCTGTAATCACTTGAAGCAATGGAGAGTCCAACGGCAAACCAAACCAACTAGCCGCCCATTCAAGGGGCAAAGGAAAACCCCAACCCCCTAAATAAAGGACAGATACCAATAAGGCAGACAAAACAAGGTTTATATAGCTTCCTAAATAAAACAAAGCAAACTTCATGCCTGCATATTCAGTTTGATAGCCAGCAACTAATTCCTCCTCAGCCTCAGGAAGATCGAAAGGTAACCTCTCACATTCAGCCAACGCGCAAATCCAAAAAATAACAAAACCAACTGGTTGTCGCCAGATATTCCAACTCAACAAACCAGCACCATTTTGCTGTGAAACTATATCAATAGTGCTCAAAGAATTACTCATCATTACCACTGCTAAAACAGATAATGCTAAAGGGATTTCATAACTTATTGATTGCGCTGCGGCACGTAAGCCTCCAAGAAGAGAATATTTATTATTAGAAGCATATCCACTCATCAATAAGCCAATTGGCTGAATACTACTTAAGGATATCCAAAGGAAAATTCCCACTCCTACATTACTAATCAAAAGATTTTGACCGAAAGGTACTATCAACCAAGAAAGTATTACTGGAACCAGGACAAGTACTGGTCCAAGAGTAAATAAAAGTCCATCAGCTTTTGCAGGAATCACATCTTCTTTAACAAGCAACTTCAAGCCATCTGCCATAGGCTGAAGAACACCTAATGCTCCTGCATATTCAGGACCAATTCTCTGCTGAGCTGCTGCAGATATTTTTCTCTCCAGCCAAACTGTGACTAAAACACCAACTACAGCTGCCGCAAGTACAAGAAGCATTGGTAAAGGCAGCCAAAGCAAATGGGCCAATGAAGGAGAAAAGCCCACTCCTTGCATCATTTGACTGAAGCTTCTCTCCAAATCGAGTCCAGAAGAGACCAAGCTTGGTGAAGAATTAGCAAACGTGAAGACAATTGGAATGTACATGTCTTTACAACTAAGAACTTAAAGTGCGTACTCGATCCTCTGGCGGAATCCATGATCTAATTTTAGATCCTGTATAAATTTGAGAAGGCCTAAAAATCCTATTAGCCCCAAGCTGTTCACGCCAGTGTGCCAACCACCCAGCCACTCTCGATATCGCAAAAACAGGAGTAAAAAGATCTCTTGGAATACCAAGCTTCCGATAAACAAGGCCTGAATAAAAATCAACATTAGGGTAGATCCCCTTTGGTCCTAAAAGAGAAATAGCTTCTTTCTCAAGGGCGATTGCTAAGTCATACATCTGATCCCTCCCAAATCTTGCAAAAAGCTCCTCTCCAAGCCCTTGAAGAATTGAGGCACGTGGATCTTTCACCCTGTACTCCCTATGACCAAACCCCATGATTTTGCGTTTTTTAGCAATCGCATCAGCCAAATAGGCCCCTGCACACTCTGGGGTTTTGATTTCTTCCAACATGGCCAATACATCTTCATTCGCCCCCCCATGAAGAGGGCCAGCTAAGGTCCCTACTGCTGAGGCAACAATCGCATAAGGGTCTGTCAAAGTACTTGCTGTGACTCTCGCGCTAAAAGTACTTGCGTTCAAGCTGTGCTCAGCATGAAGAATTAAACACCTATCAAAAATACGAGCAGCTAGAGGGTCCTGTTCACGCTCAGTAAGCATGTAGAGGAAATTCGCAGAATAAGCAAGATCATCTCTTGGTTGAATAGGATCCTGGCCCTTACGAATCAGCTGAAAAGCCGCAACCATTGTAGGAATTTTGGCGATAAGCCTAATAACTGCGTCATATACGTATTGAGGGTTATCAATTGCTCTGCGTGAATAAAAAAGGCCTAAAGATGCAGCACTACATTGCAATGCATCCATTGGATGACCTGTCGCAGGAAAGCACTTCATCATGTCCCTAACTCGGAAACTCACTCTGCGATGCATCTGAACTTCCGCTTCAAAGTCACGAAGTTGCTGAGGGCTTGGCAACTCGCCCCAAATCAATAAATATGTGGTTTCTAAAAAAGTACTGTGAGCAACCAATTCCTCGATGGGATATCCCCGATAAGTCAACTTCCCTTGGACCCCATCGACATCACATATCGAGGAATGGGTAACTGGAACCCCCTCCAAACCAGGACGGAAGTCAATTTCGCCAGTTTCTTGACGAGTCAATTCAACCTTCTCCTTCCCCAAATCAAATTCTCGACTAAAAGTCAACCTAAGCGGAACAGCGCAAATAAGGGCCTAAGAAATGGCTAATGTCTGTTCAAGAAAATCTTTCATCAAGAAAATAAGAACAAAAACTTCATTAAGAACACGCAAACAAGTCTTTTTCAACTCACTAACTGAAATCACAAAAAACAAATAGAAGCAAGTTGCTGCCTTGAAAAAATCGGCTCTTCTGTCGAGTACCTCTAACCGCAATTACAAGCAAACTCAATTATGAATGCTATGAAAAAATCCCAGCAACAGTTTGTAAAAGTAATTTAGGTTTCTAAGGTTTCACGTATTTTCAAAGCTAATGCCAATTCAATGGTAAAAATTAAGGATCAGCAAAGTACAGCCATGCAAGAAAAGAGACCAAAAAACCTTACAGCAAAAGAGCTAAATGAATGGTTAAACAAAACTACTGAAAAAGTATTTCTAATAGATGTAAGAGAAGATCAAGAGATAGCTCTAGCTCCATTTCCTGGAAAGGTGCTCCATCTCCCTCTTAGTAAAAGCTCTGAGTGGATAAATAGTCTTCAAAAGAAACTACCAACGAATGAACCAATTGTCGTTCTCTGCCATGCAGGGGTAAGAAGTTGGAATTTTTCGATATGGCTATTAGAACAAGGCTTCATAGAAACTGTATGGAACTTAGAAGGAGGCATTGACGCATGGAGTGTCAACATTGATTCCAATGTCCCTCGTTACTAAGCAAACGTAAAAGAGTTAGCCACCAACCAGTTAAACGATCACAATTCTCGTACGATCATCAGAATTCTTTGGAGCCATTGGAGAAGCTTCCAAAAAGACACCAGCAAATACTCCGTGCCACGGTTCATCACTACGTGGACACAATAGAGCCTGTCAGCAGCAAAACCCTTGTTCAACGGTTTGGACTAAAAGCCAGTGCTGCAACAGTTCGTTCTGCGATGGGAGCTCTAGAGCAAAAGGGCTTTTTAAATCAACCACATCCTTCGGCTGGACGAGTGCCAACACCACAAGGTTATCGGCATTATGTGAATTGCTTGCTGCCCCCTCCCAGTGCAACTGTCCTACATCTAGAAAAAGAGCTAACCAATCTAAGTTTGAAGTGGTCTTCTCTTGATGACCTCCTCTCTCATCTTGCTCGACGCCTAACTGATTTCACAGGTCTAATGAGCATGATTACACGACCAGAAAGGTCAATCCCTAGGCTCCAGGAAGTACGTCTCGTGCAAAGCAGTGACAGACTTCTGGTCATGCTTGTTGAAAACTCCAACCAAGCCTTTCAATTAAATCTGCGCCTACCTCATAAGGCATCAAACCAACTCAAATCAATTGAAACTTGGCTATGCAGCCAACTTGCTAAATCAGAAGATAGCAGCATTGATTGGAACAGCCTGCCATCAGAATTACATCTCAGCGGTGCAATTCTTCGTGATGCAATTGAAAACCACAGCAAAAACCAAACTGCTTATGAAGCAGACACAAAGTTCCATGGAGTTTCATATCTGCTAGCCGAACCAGAGTTCAGTAATAGCGAAAGTATTAGGCCTCTAATAGAACTGATTGATAATCAACCAACCGCATTAATACCGAGTATCAAAAATCAAACCGATGGTATTTGGATTGGTGCAGAACATCCACAAAAAGAACTAATGAACTTTTCAGTAATAGAGGCTTGTTATCACAATTCAGGTAATGACATTGGCCACATTGCACTTATTGGCCCTATGCGTATGGCTTATGCAACTGCAAAAGCTGCAGTAAAAGCAGTAGCACAGCATCTCAACATGGTTTTATCTTGAGTCCTATTCATAATTGCACTCCAAGTTTCTCTGCAACTGTATTGACGTCCTTGTCGCCACGACCTGAGCAATTTATAACCAATTCTGCTTGAGGAGGCAAAGTCGGACATAGCTTCTCAAGCCAAGCAAAGGCATGTGCTGTTTCTAGCGCAGGGATAATTCCTTCAAGCTCGCTTACCAATCTCAAAGCATCTAATGCTTCTTGATCAGTCACTGAAACATACTCTGCTCTACCTATTTCTTTTAAATAGCTATGTTCTGGACCAACGCCTGGATAATCAAGTCCTGCACTAATGGAATGAGCTTCCTGTATTTGCCCATCAGTATCTTGTAGCAAAAGGCTCATAGCACCATGCAAAACGCCAACCCTACCCTCGGTAATCGTCGCTGCATGTCTACCTGTATTGATACCTTCACCAGCAGCTTCTACACCAATCATTCGCACTGAAGTTTTTTGCACAAAAGGATGAAATAGTCCCATCGCGTTAGAACCTCCGCCGACACAGGCAATCAGAACATCTGGCAGCCTCCCAAATGCCTTCATACATTGGTCAAGAGTTTCTTGTCCTATAACCGCATGAAAATCACGGACCAACATCGGATATGGATGTGGTCCGGCTACTGAACCAAGAATGTAATGAGTAGTCTCAACATTGGTAACCCAATCACGAATCGCCTCACTAGTTGCATCTTTAAGAGTCGCTGTACCAGCATTGACTGACTTAACTGTTGCACCTAGCAAACGCATCCTGAACACATTTAACGCCTGACGCCTCATATCTTCTGCACCCATATAAACGACACATTCCAAACCGAAACGAGCGCAAACGGTTGCTGTTGCAACTCCATGCTGACCTGCACCAGTCTCAGCAATCACCCTTTTTTTGCCCATTCTTAAGGCTAAAAGAGCTTGACCAAGTGCATTATTTATCTTGTGAGCACCTGTGTGATTTAAATCTTCTCGTTTAAGCCAAATCCTTGGTCCACCTTCACTGCGCCGATAGTGATGCGAGAGGCGCTCAGCCTCATACAAAGGTGTCGCCCTACCAACATATGAACTTAAAAGCTTATTAAGGTTTTCCACAAACTCAGGATCATTCCATGCCTCTGACGCAGCCTGTTCCAATTCAGCAAGAGCAGGCATAAGCGTCTCAGGGACATATTGACCTCCATACCTTCCAAAGCGTCCTAAGGCTGTTGGACGAGCAGCATCAGCCAAATCATGGCCACTTGACTGATAAAAAGACATGCTGGTCACTTGCTAAGGACGGAAGATATATAACAGCCTAGGAATTCGTCCAATGCCAAAAGGAAACTGGCGTGAATTTGATGATCTATCTGCAACACCCAAGTCAAGTTGTAACAAAGCCAAAACACCTATAAATCTTCAATCAATTCGTGTTCAAAGAATAAAAGGAGGGAGAAATGGCAAAACCGTTACAGTAATTACGGGTCTAGAGCTCAATGATTTTGAGTTACGCAATGTCCTTAAGCAACTAAAAAAATATGGAGGAACGGGAGGAACAATAAAACAAAATTCTCTAGAGCTACAAGGAGATCAGGTTGCAATGGCTCTAGATTTTTTAAGCAAACAAGGCTATAGGCCTAAACAAGCGGGAGGATAATGTAATTATCAATAGAAACAACTGCATTCACTAAAAACAGCCAACAAAAATTCTGTCAATGAACCAACCATTAGAAGAGACCTCAACCCCTAAGGCAACAAATATCGTCTGGCATGAAACCTCAGTTACACGTGAGGCCAGAGCAGAAAAACGCAATCACAAAAGTGCAATACTTTGGTTTACAGGTCTATCTGGCTCTGGGAAAAGCACTCTTGCAAACGCAGTCAACTCAGCCCTTTTTCATAGGGGTATAGAAACCTATGTTCTTGATGGCGACAATATTCGCCATGGGCTTTGCAAAGATCTTGGATTCTCAGACAATGATCGGACTGAAAACATTAGAAGAATTGGAGAAGTTGCGAAATTATTCTTAGATGCTGGGGTTATAGTTCTTACCGCATTTGTGTCTCCATTTAAAGCAGATAGAGATACAGCAAGAAGCTTGGTCTCTAAAAACGACTTTATTGAGATCTTTTGTGCCGCAAACTTAAACGTCTGCGAAGAACGTGACACCAAAGGTTTATATGCAAAGGCAAGATCAGGGGAGATCAATGAATTCACAGGGATTTCGAGCCCCTACGAAGAGCCTATAGATCCAGAGATTATTATTGATACAGGCGCAGAAGAGCTTGATACTTGTGTTGAAATTATTTTAGAAAAACTAATAAATTTAAAAATAATTCCTTGTAATTAAAGTAATATTTATCATCTAAGTCATAGATTCTAAAGTAGTGAAATTACATTTGTTTGAGATACGCTTCTGCTCCAAGGTCTACAAGTCTTTCATCTTTTGAAATCACTTGATCATGTTGATTTTCTCTATATCCAACCAAACGCTCTTCAAGTTTCGAATCGGAAATAGCCAAAATCTGTACAGCCAGCAACCCTGCATTCAGACCGCCATCAATTGCAACTGTGGCAACGGGGACACCTTTTGGCATTTGAACTATTGAAGACATCGAGTCCACTCCTGCAAGGGTCTTGGTTTGCACAGGGACACCAATTACAGGCAAATGTGAGATCGCTGCAAGCATTCCAGGTAAATGAGCAGCGCCTCCAGCGCCAGCAATTAATACCTTGAATCCCTTTAAATGGGCTTCCTTAGCAAAAGCAACCATCTCAAGAGGAGTGCGATGCGCAGAAAGTACTCTTACCTCGACCGATAGACCAAACTCCTCTAAAACCTTCACAGCTGGAAGCATGGTCGCCAGATCAGAGTCACTACCCATCACAACAGCTACTCGAGGAGTTTTTTGATTGGACAGAAAAGACACAGGAAATAAACACCATTCAATATGAATAATGACGAGACTGTCATAGTCCCGCACTAGCGAATCTGATTAACTCCCATGCGTCGGATAACAAACGTCCGCTTTCCAAAGCCATTAAACAGTTCTAAAGAAAGTGATTTATGGCAAATTTCTTTAGCGGAAAATGGATGTATCTCAGATCTTCAGCCAATGGTCGCTGACACTGTTATCTCAAGTGAGAGTTGGGAAGGAGACTGGATTAGCCCAATGGGGATAGACCTACAAATCAATGGCGGCTTGGGCCTTGCCTTCAACGAACTGAAAGAAAAAGACCTTCCACGATTATTCGAACTTTTAGAACATCTTTGGACAGACGGCATTGAAGGAATCTGCCCAACAATTGTTACCTGTGAAATCAACGATCTGCGCCAAGCACTTCTAACTCTCCAAAATGCAAGAAAAAAATCCTTACCTAATCAGTGTGAATTATTAGGTGCTCATCTCGAAGGCCCATTTATTGCGAAAGAAAAACGTGGAGCCCATCCCTTAAAAAAAATCTGTAGTCCCAGTTTGTCAGAACTAGAAAAACGAATTAGTGGCTTTGAGAATGACATCGATTTGATGACAATTGCTCCTGAGCTCTCAGGCTCATTCGATCTAATAAGCAAACTGTTAGATCTAGAAATAATTGTCTCTCTTGGTCATTCAACTGCAGATAAACAAATTGCTTCACAAGCATTTTCACAAGGCATAAAAATGATCACACACTCCTTCAATGCGATGAATGGCATTCATCACAGAGACCCTGGACCAATAGTTGAAGCACTAAGCAATGGAGGGATCTATTTAGGACTTATTGCTGACGGCATTCATGTTGATCCAAGCATCGCAGTTTTACTTCAAAAATTAGCAGGCGACAAATTAGTACTTGTAAGCGATGCTCTGTCCCCCTATGGCCTCAAAATAAAGGAAGCTTATTGGGATACAAGAGCTCTATTAATCAACGAAGGCACTTGCCATCTTCAAGACAATACCCTTGTAGGTACAACAATCCCGCTTCTGGAAGGGTGCAAGAAACTAGCGTCTTGGAGTAAAGAACCTGCTGCTGCAATCTGGGCAGCCACAATGGCCCCAAGACATCTACTGACCCCAAAATCAACACTTCAAAAGCATCTGCTTGGCAAACCATTATTCAAACTATTGCGATGGAAAGGGAATTTAGATGGTTCAAACCTGAATTGGCAGCAAGCTGCTTAATATCCATCAGCACGAATAAACACCATGACCAGCGACAAGGTCCAAGAACTCAAGCAAGCAGAAAAAGCTGAAGTGGCTCAATACTTTAATAACCAGGGTTTCGAGCGCTGGAACCGGATATATAGCGAAAGTAATGATGTCAACAAAGTTCAACGAAATATACGTATCGGCCATCAAAAAACTGTTGAAGATGTCCTTTCTTGGCTGAAAGAAGATGCAAATTTAAGCTCAAAAACCTTCTGCGATGCTGGGTGTGGAGTAGGAAGTATTTCCATACCATTAGCAAATATGGGAGTTCAATCCATTGCAGCCAGTGACATCTCTCCAGCAATGGTTACTGAGACAAAACGAAGAGCAGAAGAAGCTGGTGTAGATCTGAATTGCATAACGTTCAATATCTCCGATCTAGAGAACATAAAAGGATCATTTAACACAGTTATTTGCCTAGATGTATTTATCCACTATCCCCAAATTGCTGCCGAAGAAATGGTTCGTCATCTTTGCGGACTAAGCCAAGAAAGATTAATTGTTAGCTTCGCCCCTTATACGCCTCTTCTGGCATTACTTAAGCAAATAGGTCAACTTTTTCCTGGCCCTAGTAAAACAACTAGAGCTTACACACTGAAAGAGAAAGGGATTGTTAAAGCAGCTCGCAATTGTGGTTTTGAACCAGTTCGGAAAAGTCTGAATCAAGCGCCATTCTATTTCTCGCAGCTGATAGAATTTAAAAAATTAGACCATGAAAATCAATAATTATACTCTTAATCGATTGGGAGGTATTGCCTCTAAAGAAAGTATCTCCCCATCTATATCTATATCTGATAATTTATGTGCATGCAAGGAGTATCCACCTTCTCCAGGGGTACAGTCCTTCGAAATCTCCCCTCTTGGCAAATACAAAGGATCTCCAACAAGAGGAGTTCCCAAAGAAAACAAGTGAATCCTAATTTGATGCGGTCTTCCAGTGACAATAGATACATCTAATAAATCACCATCTTCTTTCCTATCAAGCAATTTAATCCTTGAGATAGCACTTAATCCTCCAGGCAAATTAGGCTTAAATTTGCACTTTAAACTAGTTAGAGATGCATTCCAGATATAGCCTAATAAAGGATGAGGATACTTATTAATTGGTGCATTAATTTGCACTGAGGCTGAAAAGTCTAAAGAGAGGTTTTGAATTGCTAAAGCGCGATAAGTCTTATTGATTTTAGCTTTACCTATTGTGGAGTCTCTAAACATTTTCGACAATTTTGCTCGAGTCTTATGTTCCCTAGCGCAAACCAAGATACCAGAAGTAAATCTACCTAAGCGATGAACAGGTATTGGATATCTATCACCATCTAGAGACTGATAACGGTTCTTCAACATAGAAGCAACCGTATGATTTAAGAACCCACCACCTGGAACAACTGGCAAGCCTGCTGGTTTATCGATTACAAAAATATCTCCATTATCAAAAATTACATTCCATGAATTAGGAACTGCCTCTTCTCTCCAAGGCGCACGATTCCAATAAATACGATCTCCACAATAAGCGATTATATTCGCATCTACCTGTTCCTTATTAATACTAAGCTCTCCATATTTTAATCTACTTTTCCATGAAGACTTAGATGAATGTTTATAGTTATCAGCCAATATTTCAATAAGAGTTTTTCCA
This sequence comes from Prochlorococcus sp. AG-409-J16, assembly GCA_003215655.1. Lineage (GTDB taxonomy): Bacteria > Cyanobacteriota > Cyanobacteriia > PCC-6307 > Cyanobiaceae > AG-409-J16. The sequence continues at coordinate 172,932 of QCKB01000002.1, read as the reverse complement.
CTTTCAAAAGGCTGTACATTATGGACATAGGTCCATCCTTCATTAAGGCTTGCTTGCTTCCAATCTTTTGTAATCAATTTACGACCTGAATTCAGACTTAGGTCACTAAATTATTCTCTAGTGCATATCGGACTAATTCAGTTCGACTGGAAGTGCCAGTCTTAGTAAACAAACGACTTACGTATTTTTCAACATTACGTATTGAGGTCTCCAGCTGTCTCGCAATCTCCTTGTTCATCAAACCCTCTGCAACCAATTGCAAAACACTTTCCTCTCGAGGAGTAAAGCTATGCAAAAGCACTTCTTTAGATGGTGATGAATCACCTTGAGTAAGCATGGATCGAATTTCAGTTATCTGTCTTGCCATTTGACTCACATCAACATCTGCAAACCGAGCTGCTTCAGCTAACAAACGATCTTGCCTACGCACAACATTTCTAATTCGAGCAACCAACTCATCAGGGTCAAAAGGCTTAGGGATGTAATCATCAACACCTGCCTGATATCCCTGGGTTCGATCAATAGTCATTCCCTTCGCCGTTAGAAAAATAACCGGTGTCCCGCCCAATCGTTCATCCTCACGTAATCGTCTCAAAAGCTCATATCCATCACATCTAGGCATCATTACGTCACTAATTACTACATCTGGAATCATTTGTTGAGCTTTTTGCCAACCTTCTTCCCCATCTACTGCTGTGGTGACATCAAAGCCCTCATCCTGAAGATAAGTTTGTACTGCAGTTCTCAAACCTGGCTCATCATCAACGAGCAATAATCTTGGAGGCTGTTGCTGAGGTAGAACCTCAGAATCAGGAGAGAGAGGCTCACTCATAGCAAAACGATTACTGCAAAGAATCTAGAAGCAATATTAAATTCAAGCTTGCTAAAGGCAAAACGTCCAAATCATTACCTATTTAGAATTTCCTGAGATTCAATCAACTCGGTAGTAAAACCCATCTTCAGGGCTTTTTCATGAAAATTCTGTGGATCCATCCCAGCAAGCTTTGGATAGCAAGCAGCCCACCAGACAAGATGGTCTTCACGATTAGCAGACGTCACAGTACCGCCAGGATTCAAGCGACGAACATATATGAATTTTGAATCCCGTTTTATTCTCAAAGGCTCCTCATAACTACAACGCACCAATTCATTATGAATATTGAGGTCAAAAGACCATTCCTCCCAAAGCTTGAACCTCCGAAGGTCTTGATCAGCCTCATCGCGCTTCAAATCATAAATACCTAAAAAATAATTACCACCACGGATATGTGGGCGATTAACCAAAACAACCAAATTGGATGGCCTCATCTCTGGCACTTTCTCCATCAAAATCTTTCGATCACCAGCCTTTAAGGGGATCACAATAGAAAAACCAATAGAACACAAACCCACTATCCCTACTAGTCGACGCATACCAGATGAAAAAATTGAATTAAATACGATCCTGCCCAGCATTTCAAATAGATCCGTGAAAAATGCCCCTATAGCCCTTGACTACCAAGCCTCAACCCCTTGCTCACAAGAGGTTGTAGAAGCAATGGAACCTTACTGGAATGAATCCTGGGCAAATCCCTCAAGCCGTCAACATCGATCTGGATTACAAGCTGCTGCTGCTGTCAGCGTTGCGAGAGATCAAATAGCACAAGCCCTCAACGTTCAACCGAAACAAGTAATCTTTACAAGTGGTGCAACAGAAGCCAATAACCTATCAATACTTGGATATGCAAGAAAAAATGCAAAAATAGTTGGAAAGCCAGGTCACTTGATAACTGTTAAGACAGAACATCAGGCAGTCCTAGACCCATTAAAGGAACTAGAAAAAGAAGGTTTTAGTTTAACTAAGCTGGATCCAAATAATGATGGAATAATTAATGAAAGTCAATTAGAAAATGCTCTTCAAAATGACACAATATTAGTCAGCATAATGACCGCAAATAATGAAATAGGTGTTTTACAACCTATACAAAAGTTAGCTGCATTATGTAGGAATAAAAAGATAACTTTTCACAGTGATGCAGCGCAAGCATTTGGAAATATACATCTAGACCCTAACGCTCTTGGCATAGATCTACTAAGCATTAGTAGCCACAAAATATATGGGCCAAAAGGGATAGGGGCTTTGATCAAGAATGAATCAATCCAAATAGAGCCGCTTATCTTTGGAGGAGGGCAAGAAGAGGGACTTCGTTCAGGCACCCTCCCAGTACCATTGATTGTTGGCTTTGCAAAAGCGGTTGAAATAGCTTTACGTGATTTAGAAAATCGGCAAAAAAAGATAAAATATCTACGTGATCATATGTGGCTTCAGTTACAATCTAACTTATCAAATATACAAATGAATGGTTGCCATGAGAAGCGCCTATCCAACAATCTAAATATCACAATATCAGGGGTAAAAGGGGTTGCTTTGCACAGAAAATTACGCCCGATAATTCAATGCAGCAGTGGTTCTGCATGTTCCTCAGGAAAGGCTTCTCATGTCTTGCTAGCTCTAGGTCATACGCGCAAGGAAGCCGAATCGTCTATAAGACTAAGTCTAGGGAAGGACACATCACAGAAAGAGATTGATTTAGCTATAAAAGTAATAATTGAAGTCGTCAATGAGCTTAGAGACGAATAAAACTTAGCGAAAAGAAATCCTATTCAAAATAAACAATTAATCGATTAACTTGCATGCAAATCTACATTTTGCGCTTCTACTTCTTCCATTCATAGAAACCTCTTCTGGACTAGCAGTTAAAGGCTTACGCGTGATACGTTCTAATCTAGAGTCTCCAAGGAAAGCCTTCTTGACTTGCCTATCTTCTAAAGAATGAAAACTAATAATGCCAAAAATACCTTTTGGCAAAAGCCAATCAGGAGCAACCTGCAAAAATCGCTGCAACGCATCGAGCTCATTATTAACAGCTATTCGTAATGCCTGAAAAGTGCGAGTAGCAGGATGAATTCTTCCATATCTTTTTTGAGGAGGATAACAACCTGCTACTGCATATGCCAATGCCTTGGTCCCTGAATATTGTCCTTCCTCTCGCAAGTCTTTCTTAATTCTTTTAGCAATACGACGAGAAAATTTCTCCTCTCCATAATTGTAAATAATTTCAGCAAGTTGCCTCTCATCAAGTTTCTCAATCAAATCTGCTGCTGACATCGGCATATCTGGATTCATTCTCATATCCAAAGGCCCATCTAGACGAAAACTAAACCCACGTTCTGGAACATCTAATTGAGGGCTACTAACGCCCAAATCAGCGAAAACAGCAACAACTTTCTCTGATGGAATGTATTCCGAAAAATTTATCCCGACTATCTTTACCCTGCTGCCAAAAGACGATAAATACTGAGCCGCAATTAAGCGAGAATTAGGATCTTGATCTAAACCAATCAAACGCAAATCTGGATAAGCCTTAAGCAAGTGCGTTGCATGCCCCCCATAACCAAGGGTGGCATCAACCATCAGTCCACCCTTTAACAAATCAGAAGGCAGTCTTGAGAAAGCATGAAGCACCTCTTGAACCAGCACAGGCTGATGCAAAACGTGAGAAGGAGTTAAGGATGATTGGTCTTTCATGAGTCCTTCCTAAGATCATTAGAGTTGCTTTAACCATGGCCCCATGACGCAATTAGAAACGCGCACGGAGCCAATGGTGGTCAATTTCGGCCCCCATCACCCTTCAATGCATGGGGTTCTCCGACTAGTGGTCACACTGGACGGAGAAGACGTAGTGGATTGCGAACCCGTAATCGGTTATCTCCATCGTGGGATGGAAAAAATCGCCGAGAACAGGACAAATGTGATGTTTGTTCCTTATGTCAGCAGAATGGATTACGCAGCAGGAATGTTTTATGAGGCAATAGTAGTAAATGCTCCTGAGCGGCTAGCCAATATCTCAGTGCCTAAGAGGGCGAGTTATATACGTGTCCTCATGCTAGAGCTCAATCGAATCGCGAATCACCTTCTCTGGCTTGGCCCCTTTCTTGCAGACGTAGGAGCTCAAACACCATTTTTCTATATCTTCAGAGAACGTGAAATGATTTACGACCTTTGGGAAGCGGCCACCGGTCAAAGATTAATCAACAACAATTATTTCCGCATCGGTGGTGTCGCTGCTGACTTGCCATGGGGTTGGCTTGAAAAATGCAAAGATTTCTGTGATTGGTTCGGCCCAAAAATTGATGAATACGAAAAGCTCATCACAAACAACCCTATCTTCAGGCGGCGCATAGAAGGTCTTGGAACAATTAGCAAAGATGATGCTATAAATTGGAGCCTCTCAGGGCCAATGCTAAGGGCTTCAGGCGTTAGCTGGGATCTAAGAAAAGTAGACCACTATGAATGCTATGACGATTTTGAATGGAAAATTGCCACTGAAAAAGAAGGTGATTGCTATGCGAGATATAGAGTTCGCATTGAAGAAATGCGCCAGTCCCTAAAAATCCTTGAACAAGCCTGTGAAATGATCCCAGGTGGTCCTACTGAAAATATTGAAGCCAAAAGAATGGCAGAAGGCAAAAACAGTCCATTCTCAGGATTTGATTACCAATATGTTTCCAAAAAAGTTGCTCCAACCTTCAAAATCCCTTCTGGTGAGCTATATACCCGTCTTGAATCAGGCAAAGGAGAAATTGGTATATTTATTCAGGGAAACAACGATGTAACTCCATGGCGCTTCAAAATTCGCGCCGCAGATCTTAATAATCTACAGATTCTGCCTCATATTCTCAAAGGCAACAAAGTAGCAGATATCATGGCAATCCTTGGCTCAATAGACGTAATCATGGGATCTGTAGATCGCTAGATAATTTCGTGGTTGCTAAAAAGGCTCAACAATGGCTTATTTCAAATAGAACCGTTCGTTTTGGGGAAACTGATGCTGCTGGGGTATTACATTTTCATCATCTACTTCGCTGGTGCCATGAAGCCTGGGAAACAAGCCTTGAAGGATATGGAGTTCAGATGAATGAAATATTCCCAATTAATCCAATTAACAATCAAAATACAAAGATTGCATTACCAATAATCCATTGTGAAGCGGACTTCAAATATCCCGTATATACGGGAGACAGCTTATTAATAACAATACACCCAGAACAAATCGATAACAGCCAATTCCAAGTTAAAACATCCTTTCTAATTGACTCAAAAAATATTGGTTCTGGATTGCTTTTGCATAAGTCGATCGATATCTATACCAGAAAAACATGCAATCTACCAACTGAAATTACTAACTGGATAAAGGCTTCATCTATCGGGTTTAAAGGCTAGAAAATTCGCTGAATCGATAAAACTTAGTCAATGGTCTTATAATCGCTTAACCAAATTAAAGTAATTGAAAAAAGTATTATTCAGCAGTAAAATCTCTATCCCTATCAAGCCATTTAGACCATTTACGCCTCTCCCATTTACCTACTTGATTAGGTGATAATTCTTGGCATTGATGCCAAGAAATTGGTCGCTCAGCTGGGGGCCAATTATGAATCAGTGCCTTAAGAGAGGCTAATCGGGAGGCGAACTCTCTGGATGAAGATTGGTCTTGAAACCTTACTAAGGCAACGAATCTCTGCCCCCACTCCATATCCTGCCGAGGCAAAAATAAAACATACTCAAGTCGCAGTCCATTCTGTGCAGCTAAAGACATCAATCTGCCTTCCAACTGTTCAGGAAAAACTGTTTCGCCACCAGAGTTGATCGCACAATCAATTCTTCCAGTAATTGCCAAATATTTCTTGAAGTCATCTCCGAAAAAATAAGCACTATCACCAGAAGTCCACCAACCTTCTTCATCTACAAGAGACTCCAACTTGTCGTTTGTCCAACGTGCAATAGCCAAGCGTGGAGTTTTGACTTGCAAGGCACCTTCAAATGAAAGTTTTAACTCGACACCACTAAGCGGCTTACCACACCCATGCACGCCAGATAAAAAATCCTTAGGAGAAAGTGCAGTCACCATTGCCGCAGTTTCTGTGGATCCATAGCAAGGCGATAACCGCAGCGCTTGCTTCTTAGCTTCTTTTGCCAATTGGTCTGAAAGGTTACTTCCGCCAACCCAAATGATTGAACATCGTCTTAACAGTTGTACCCCTTCAGGATTACTAAGTAGCCTTTGCAACTGAGTAGGCACAAGAGATATCAAAATTGTTCCTTCAAAACTCTTAAGCACCTTTTGGAACAGCTGCTCTAGCGCAAACGGGTCTCTCATAAATGAAGGCTTCAGCCAAATATGATTTGCTTTCCAATAACGACTTCGCCACCAAGGCATTAGCCCACTTACATGATGTAATGGCAGTGGATTCAAAACCAAAGAATTGGTTGGCTCGATCTCATTTTTTAGAAGCCATTTTGCTGTTGCTAAAGCAGACTGATCAAGGTGATCGGCAGGTTGTAAGCAATACTTACGACCTCCAGAGCTGCCGCCACTTTCTACAACAACCCCGGGGCCAATAGGCAATAAAGAACTTGGTATCAGATTCGACTTCGAACCAGGAGATCTCAATTGAACCCAAGAACCTCGATCCAAAGCATGAGCTAGCTTCTCAGCACATGCCTCAACTTTGCTGGGGTCACACAGAAAATCGATAAATGGCCTCATGCCGCCAACCAAACCAACTCCGGGTCAGAACTAAATAGTGGCCCTTCAGGACACCATCCTGGAGCTAAACCAGGAGCTGTAGGTGAAGGACCTTTTTTTTGCAAAGCTGCCAGATGATGAATCCATCGAAGACCAATCCCAGTTTCAAAGGTTGTGCTAATCATTCTGTAAGGGATTCCATCCTTTAATTGCCGTAGCAATACTCTTGGATCTCCCTCCAAAAGTGGACGTCTAACCTGCCATCCATTCCAATCCTCTCTCAACGCAGGTTGTTCTAATAACGACTCATCTAAAGCTACAGGCATATATTTCGCCAAAGTTCTAAGTCCATAAAGATCATTTGCTGGCAAGGGTTGTTCGAACCATTCAATTCTTGATTCTTGCCGAAAATGTTCTGCCCAATCCATAGCTTTGCTTTTGTTCCAGCTCCCATTCGCGTCCAATCTCAAACGAGAACTTGCGGGCATTCTCGCCAAAATCTGCTCACAAAGGCTGATCTCCTGAGAATTAGTTGCTATTCCAACCTTCATCTTGAAAGTCAATGGCTCACTTAGTGAACCAACCTCCCCAAGCCTTAAAGAAAGGTCAACCAAAGCATCCTTCCCAGATGGCAGTAAAAAAGCTGAACGTGGCGGTTTTAACCAACCCTCAGAAGTTTTTTCACCAATCAAAAAATCAAGTTCCGCTAAAGCAGCACCAATTCCAAAGGCAAGTGGTGCTGGAGAAACAACCAGCTCTGCTTCTAATTCCTTACGTAAAGGAGTCCTGCCTAAGGCTTCTAGAGAACGCTCACAAAGCTTCAGCTCATCTAATTGAAATGGTGATACCTCACCCCAGCCAGTCCGTCCATCACTATTCGACAGCCGCAACAAGAATCCCTGTCGACGGTCTATCAATCCCGTAGAAGTTTTGAGAGGTCTACGTAAAAGAAAAGAAAAAGGCTTGATGTCGAGTGCTACGCGCATTTCCTAGTCTTAAAAATTAGAGGCCCCATCCAAACAAAGGAGCAATAGCCAAACCAATTGAAAGTCCCAATCCATTTAAAGCCTGAAATCTCAAAGCCAAAAACTTGCTCCCACTTACCAACTCAGGCTGATCATGGTGTGCTATCAACAAACGAACCAACGCAAATCCTTGAGGTAAGCCCAACAAGCCCAACAAAGCCGTAATAGGCATTTTCCCTTGGAGAATAGGAATCCATTCCAAAACAAATATCAGTAAAAGAAACCATGGGATAAATGATGCTGCACGGCGAGTGCCCAATCGAACTAATGGTGACCTCTTGCCATGAGCTGCGTCCTCAGCGACTTGATGAAAATGCGAACAAAACAAAACCAAGGTTGTTGCTAAAGCAGGACCAGATCCCAAAGTCAATGCAATGCCCCATGGGACTAATAATGGATCCTCCAAAGGCATTGAAATAACTAAAAGAGCAGCGGCAGTTGCAAAAGGTCCAAATGCAAGCCAACAAAGAGGTTCTCCCAAGCCCTTGTAACCAAGCCTAAAAGGAGGGCCTTGATAAAGATATCCAAGTCCACAACTTGCTAATACCAGAAACAGCACTGTCAAAGTGCTCCTCCAAGCCAAAAGACATATCAACAAAAGTCCCAAGATCAAAACCAAATGAGCCAAGCGCCGAACTGGCCTCTTATGCCCAACCAAAGAAACTACAGAATGGGGCTTACTAAATTCATCTACCCCCGTTTCAGCATCAAACAGATCATTAGTAAGGTTCTCCCAAAGCAAAAGCAATACCGAAGCAAGCAAAAAACCAAATAACTGATCTAAACGCACAATTTGTCCTGATCCAGAACGCCACCCTGCCGCCAAAAGCACTGGCATAACAGCAACTGAATACAACGGCCACTTAATCGCAGCCCTCCAAAGATGCCTTCGTTCATCCCACGAGGCATGAAGGGATACAACAGCATGCTGGTCTTGCATGGGCTTAAACCCCTAGACCTCTAGTAACGGTTTATACATATGGAAGGCCTTACTCTATGACTGCGCATCCCTTATGAAGGCAGTTTCTAGTTTCAGCAACATTTTGGCTGCAGCAGGAAAGGCCTGGTGCAGAAGAAAAGGCGATGAAAGTGTCATAAGCATTGCCATACCTATTAGCGGTATAGATCCACTGCAACAGCTACCATTACTAAAAGGGAAAGAATCCTTTCGCTTCCTCTGGGATAAATCTCCAGGTCTTAGTATTGCTGCTTCAGGGCTCTCTCAACAACTTAATCTTGTTGGGGAAAGAAGATTTGAACTTGCACAAAGATTTAGCGATACCACACTTGGCCACTTAACAGATGCGACACCTGAGGCGCCTGCGCAAGCGCGCCCAAGAATTCTGTTTGCATTCTCATTTTTTGAGTCCACAACAGAAAGGAAGAGAGATGGTGGAGATCCTCCTGCAGTTCAAGCAGTATTACCGAGGTGGCAACTAAGCCGAAAAGGTGCGCATGGCTGGCTTCGGCTCAATGGTGTAGTCACTCATGAAGCAGAAGTCAGAGAACTTGCAGAGCAGTTATGGCTAATGAGTGAGCGTTTATCAAAAACTAATAAATTCAATCAATCAATACCTAAAGACAAATTCCAAGGAAGCTTCATAGCTCAGGAATGGCAAGACTGTTATCGGCCTGCACTAAGCAGAGGAATCGATCTTGTTAATAGTGGAGAACTGCAAAAACTAGTGTTAGCCGTGCGCCAATCAATTCAATTAGATAGTTCTCTAAACCCACTAGAACTACTTGAAAAGCTTAGATATGAGCAAGAAAGCAGTTGTAGATTCCTATGGCAACACAACAAAGATGAGGCATTCTTTGGAGCCTCTCCAGAACGTCTTATAAGCATTCGAAACGGACAACTTTTTAGTGATGCACTCGCTGGAACCGCTGGCTATGGAGCCAGTTCAGATTGTCTACTCAAATCGGCTAAAGATCGAAGAGAACATGAAATTGTCGTAACTTCAATTATTGACCAGTTATCTAAACAAGGAATTCATGGAAAGCGTCCAAAAACCCCCGAACTCGCCAAGCATGGACAATTGCTTCATTTACATACCCTGATAACCGCAGATGCCCGAGGGCATAGACCTCTTCAATTAGCAAATTCTCTTCATCCAACACCAGCAGTAGCAGGCCTACCTCGAAAAGAAGCTTTAAATTGGTTGCGCACTTTAGAACCATTTGAAAGGGGAAATTATGCTGCCCCTATCGGCTGGATAGATATTGAAGGCAATGCAGAGCTAAGAGTTGCGATTCGCTGTGGAAAAACAAATGGGCAAATACTTGAACTAACTGCAGGCGCAGGTCTTGTACGAGGTTCAATCCCAGACAAAGAGTTAGAAGAAGTTGGCCTCAAGCTTGCGGTATTAGCCGATCAACTTCAACTAACACCGAATCTTCAAGTGCAACCATTTAATAAAGAAGCGATTACCTGATCAGCTAGTGGAATAGACATTAAGCGCTCAACCTCTCTAATGCCAGTAGGGCTAGTAACATTGATTTCACTCAATAAACCATCAATTACATCTATCCCAACAAAAAAAAGTCCTTGAGCTTTAAGCGAAGGGGCTAGCGCATCACATATTTCTCTTTCACGGCTAGAAATTCTTGTAGATTCTGGCTGTCCACCTACAGCCAAATTACTCCGAAAATCTCCCGCAGCGGGACGACGATTTATTGCACCTAACGGCTCTCCATTAACTAGCAAGATTCTTTTATCACCACTCATAACTTCTGGTAAAAACTTCTGAGCCATGACTGGCAAACGCTCCTGATCAGTAACCAACTCAAGCAAGGCTTCAACTCCTGGAGCAGCCTCACCCACACGAATTACTCCTTGACCCGCTCGACCTCCAAGAGGCTTCAAAACCACCTCTCCAAATTCATTAATAAAAGATGCAAGCTCAGCCACCCTGCTAGCTACAAGTGTTGGTGCCATCAAATGACTAAAACGAAGAGCCCCAAGCTTTTCATTCCAAGCACGAAGAGATGCTGGTTTATTGACAACCCTTACTCCATCACGTTCCGCAATTTCAAGTAAATGGGTCGCATATAAATAAACATCATCCACTGGAGGGTCCTTCCGCATCCAAACACAAAAGAAATCAGTAAGCGGACGCCGTTGAGGCTCACCTCTATTAATCCATGGTTCGGGAACAACAGGTGAAGCAATCGCCCAAGCTTCATTACCTCTAGCTTGAAGGTCTTCAGGAGTACATATCCAAACTTCAAGGGAAGCCCGTTGGGCTGCCTCCATTAGGGCAACTGAAGAATCCTTTTCAGGCTTTAATTGTTCGATTGGATCAACAACAAATAATTGACGCATGGTTTCAATCTGCAAGTCCTAGCAGAACATCTAGTTGACATGCCCTTTCAAGATCATGCAACTCATCACATCCACCAATGGATTGATTATCTATGAAAATTTGTGGGAGCGTCGTACGACCATTTGCACGATCAGCCATTGCCAAGCGTGCATCTTGATCTCCATCTATTGAATACTCTTGATAAACAACGCCTTTACTCTCAAGCAAGGCCTTTGCCCGTATGCAAAAAGGACAAAGCTGCCATGTATAAATCTCAACTTTGGGCATCATAAAAATTGGAATTAGTTGCAATCTTATGAAGGACCGTCAAGCTGATAGCGTCAATTACAAAGATCAAGCTCTACCTTTGCAGGATTTAACCGACTTCAAAAGAGACCTTTCGTTGCTAACAGATCGCCTGGGCCTTGTCCAGGACTGTCTTTGACGTTCCTGCACTCCAAGCCAAACGATCGGATCTAGAGCAACTTGCTACACAACCAAATTTCTGGGAAAACAAACAAAATGCACAGAAACAACTTCGTAATCTTGATGAAATCAAAGCACAGTTAGATCAACTTTCTCGCTGGCAAAAAATCGTAGAAGACGCAGAAGCTACAGTTGAGCTATACGCTTTAGAGCCAGATGAAGATCTCCTTCTGGAAGCCCAAACTGGCCTAAATAAATTAAAGCAAGACCTTGAAAGATGGGAACTAGAACGTCTTCTTAGTGGGACCTATGACAAAGAAGGAGCAGTCCTGTCAATAAATGCTGGCGCAGGAGGAACAGATGCTCAAGACTGGGCGCAAATGGTCCTCAGGATGTACACCCGCTGGGCCGAAGACCATGGTATGAAAGTAACCGTAGATGAATTGTCTGAGGGAGAAGAAGCAGGCATCAAAAGCGCCACAATTGAAGTAGAAGGAAGGTATGCATATGGTTATCTACAAAATGAAAAAGGTACACATCGACTTGTAAGAATCTCGCCTTTTAACGCAAATGACAAACGACAAACAAGCTTTGCTGGTGTTGAGGTGATGCCCAAAATTGATGAGGAAGTTGAATTGGATATCCCAGAGAAGGATTTAGAAATAACTACTAGCCGATCCGGAGGAGCAGGAGGACAAAATGTCAATAAAGTCGAAACAGCCGTGCGAATTCTGCATATTCCAACTGGCTTAGCTGTTAGATGCACTCAAGAACGTTCTCAATTGCAAAATAAAGAAAAAGCGATGGCCCTCTTAAAAGCCAAGTTATTAGTTATTGCCCAAGAACAAAGAGCAGCAGAAATCGCAGATATCCGCGGTGACATTGTTGAAGCCGCCTGGGGCAACCAAATTCGAAACTACGTATTTCACCCTTATCAAATGGTTAAAGACTTAAGGACTAACAAAGAAACAACAGATGTACAAGGAGTAATGGATGGAGATCTAGATCCTTTCATTCAAGCTCTGCTTCGGCAAAGTGTAGAAGGACCCGAGATTAACTAAAGAACTAACTAAAAATCATGAAAGCCAATCAAACATCTAAAGCGGCTCCTGCAACCAATGCGCCGCCACCAAGTTTTGTAAAACTTGCTATGAAAAACATGGTGCGTAAAGGTCAACAAAGCTTATGGCACTTCAGCCTTACAGCTGCTGGGTTTCTAGGTTTTATTCTTATTCTCGCTTGGTTGGGTCGCCCCAACCTTCCTAGCTGATTTCATTATGAACACCAAGCCAGTCCGGAAATCAACTCTGGGTCTGGAACTAGATTTAGCATTCGAAGGAGCATCTAAAGCACTATTGAATGAGCCTATGGATGCGTCAACTCGACAGAGACTAACCAGTGAGATGCCATGGCAAAGAGACATCATCTGCTGGATAAATGCAACTCGAACCAACAAAAATCTTTGCTGTCAAGAAATAGTGCGATCAGCAAATGCTTTGAGCCTAGGGCTTCAATTGACTGATGATGCAACAATTACAAAGCTGAATGCTCGTTGGCGCAAAAAGGAAGAACCAACTGATGTCATTTCTTTCCCAGCACTTGATGAAAAAATCATCTGTCCCGAGAATAGATTCATAGAACTTGGTGACATAATCATTTCAGTAACAAGAGCTCGCCAACAAGCTAAAGAACATAATCATGCACTAATCAAAGAACTCCGCTGGCTAGTGAGCCATGGTCTCCTTCATCTTTTGGGATGGGAGCACCCAAACCAAGAGTCTCTAAATGAAATGCTTAGCTTTCAAGAACAGTTGATAACTATCGACAGTATTGTTCAGCACAACGACTAAAACTGAAGAAATCACTAATGTCTTATGAGCGAAGGGAACTGATCCCAACTAAAGAACAAAGCTCTTCCAACAAAGAGCAACGAGCTGCGCAAAGGGGAGCATGGCGAATCGCTACAGATCTACCTTCTAGCTTTCGCTACGCGGCTCAGGGCATCTCTTATAGTTTACGCAGTCAAAGAAACTTTCGTATCCAATTATTTATTGGTGCGCTTGTATTTGCGATAAGTCTATGGCTCCAACTTAATAGAAGTGATTTAGCAATACTGCTTTTAATGGTGATAATTGTCCTGGTTCTGGAATTAATCAATACTTCTATTGAAGCAGTGGTTGACCTATCTATAGGTCGTCAATTCCATCCGCTCGCACGCATAGCGAAAGACTGTGCTGCAGCAGCTGTTTTGTTAGCTTCAATTAGCTCTCTATTAATTGCCTGTTTGCTACTTCTACCAGAACTTTTGTTCCTAATCACAGCCTGACCGAATTAATTTTATGCTTCTCGTAATAGACAACTACGACAGTTTCACGTTTAACCTCGTTCAATACTTGGGTGAACTTGCTTCAAAGCACCCAATAGCAAAAAAAATACGTGTCGAAAGAAATGATGCTTTAACAATCAAACAAATAAAAAAATTAAAGCCCAAAGCAATTCTTTTGTCACCTGGTCCTGGCGACCCAAATCAATCAGGGGTTTGCCTGGAAATATTACAAGAGATTTCACCGATCACGCCCACCCTTGGCGTTTGCCTAGGTCATCAAGCCATAGCACAGATTTATGGCGGAAAAATAATACAAGCAAAAAAACTAATGCATGGAAAAACCTCTCCTGTCATCCATAACAGTCAGGGTGTCTTTGAAGGATTACCTCAACCCCTTACAGCCACTAGATATCACAGCTTGGTCGCTGAAAAGAAAAGCCTGCCAAAATGTTTAGAAGTAACCGCTTGGCTTAAAGATGGAACAATCATGGGACTACGTCATCGTGATTACCAACATGTACAAGGGGTTCAATTCCATCCAGAAAGTGTGCTAACTGATTCAGGTCACAAACTGCTCAGTAACTTCTTACGTTTAGCAGAAAATGATTAACACACTGCTAATTTTCAGTACATGATTTCTGTCATGTCGACTAGTCCATGATTACAAGAAGTTTTTACTTAAAAATTATTTCCGCTATAGGTTTTTTACTTTCTGCAAGTCCCTCAGTACTTGCAGACGGAGTAACCATACAAAATTTTGGGCATAGTGCTCTTTTAATCAAAGGCGGTGGACAATCAGTACTTCTTAATCCTTTCAAGGCAGTTGGTTGCGCAGCAGGCCTCAAAGAGCCAAGAGTCAATGCAAATGTAATTCTCGCCAGTTCACTATTGGCAGATGAAGGAGCGAAAGTTGCTAATGGAACATTTCTTGTCAACCCAGGCTCATATCGTATTAAAGGCTTATATATAGAAGGTTTTGCTGCTCCGCATGATCGTCTAGGAGGCAGAAGATTTGGGCAAGCAACTTTATGGAGATGGAAGCAAGGCGGATTAAACTTTGCTCACCTTGGAGGAAGTGCGGCACCTCTTACAGGAGAAGGGAAAGTGCTTCTCGGACGGCCAGATATTTTAATTATCGGCGTTGGTGGAGGAGCAAAGGTATATAACGGAGATGAAGCAGCAAAAGTTGTAAAAGAACTAAACCCACGTCGTGTAATCCCAGTGCAATACTTAAGTACGAACTCCCCAGCTGAATGCGATCTATCCAATGTGAAGCCTTTCTTGCAAGCAATGAAAAATGCAAAAGTTATACAAGTCGGCAATATTTTTCGAGTCCCAAGAAATCTGGGAGAAAACACAATCATTAACCTGATGAATCCTAATCAGAAAGAAGCAGTATCCAACTGACTTCTATACTCAAACTTGAAATACCCCTAATTTGCATCAATAGAGCTAAAAGAATCCCAAAATTTCTTCATCTGATCAATTGTTCCAATACTAACTCTTAAGGCTCCCTCTAAAAGATGTTTACCCAGCATATTCCGTACAAGAATTCCATCTGAACGCAAGGCTGATTCAACTGTCAATGGCTCCCTTCTGGGCCAAATCAAAAAATAATTTCCACCATCAAGATGAAAACGCAAGTCACTGGCTTCTAATTTTGCTTTAATCCATTCGCGAGATTCAAAAACTTTATTTACATAAGTTTCGACGTATGCCTGGTCTGAAAGTGCAGCAAATGCAGCCGTAACAGCAAGGCTATTAATATCATATGGACCTGTAACACGGCTAATCATATCGACTACTCTAGGATCACCAATAGCGAAACCAATACGTAAACCAGCTAAGCCCGCTGTCTTAGAAAGTGACCGAAGAACTAAAAGATTGGGAGTGTGTTCAAAATCAACTAAAGGCATAACACTATCGCCTGTGAAGGCCTCATAAAGCTCATCGACGACTACCAAGGTTTTTGGTTCCGCATGCGCCAGATGAATAATGCTCTGAGGAGAAAGACGAGTGCCCGTCGGGTTATTTGGATTACATATGAACAAAAGACGTGGCTGCTTACTGACAAGTTCTGAATAAATGGCATCAAAAGGAAAACTAAAATCAGAGCCGATATAAGGAATGGCAGAGATTTTCATGCCCTGCATCCGAGCACAAGGTGTGTAATAACCAAAAGTAGGGCTTGTCGTAAGTAACAAAGTATCCTTATCCCCATAAGCATGAAAAATGGCGTGAATAGCAGCATCCACACCATTAAAAAGACCGACTTGATCAACCGATAAAGGTGCCGATAAACCAAGAGAGGTAAGGTTTTTCACGAACGCCTCACGCAAACCGCCGTACTCGGGATAAATAGCTATATGTTCTGCATGTATATCCTTTAGTGCTCTAATTACTAAAGGGCTAGGTCCAAGGGTATTTTCGTTAAAATCAAGTCTTAAAAGGTCACGTCGTCCTTCCAAAGGAGCAGTATAAGAGCTCAAGTCAACGATCTCGGGCCTTGGAGAAGGAAAGCAATTAGATGATGAATCAAATGGGAGCTGCATCACATCCTCTCCAAAGTCGGGATACCTAACAAACCAAGGCCAAGCCTTAGTGTGTCAGCCGTAAGGCGGCAAAGTGCTAACCGAGAAGACCTATCTGGAGCCTCCGCTTTTAAAATTGGTACTTGATCATAAAAACGATTAAATAGCTGACTTAACTCAAACAAATATGCACAGAGACGATTAGGCAGTAACTCCTCCTCTACATCGACAATCACTGAATCAAGCTTTAATAAGCCCCTAACTAAATTCCATTCTTGAGGCTCAGTAAATCGTAGTTGGTCCATTCTGGTATCCAAATCACCACCCTTCCTTGCAATACCGGCAATTCGAACCAAAGCATAAAGCAAGTAAGGAGCCGTATTCCCCTGAAGAGAAAGCATCTTGTCAAAACTAAACTGGTAATTTGTGATTCTGTTCTGGGATAGATCCGCATACTTAACAGCAGCCAAGCCAATTGTCGTGGTTACTTTCTTGATAAAAGATTCATCTTCCTGGCGTCCTTCCTCCTTTAATCGTTTACGCAGATCCATCTCAGCCCGTGCAACAGCCTCATCTAATAAGTCGCGCAACCGAACTGTCTCACCAGACCTCGTTTTTAACTTCTTACCATCTTCTCCCTGAACCAAACCAAACGGAACATGTTCAAGTCGTCCACCTAAAGGGACCCAACCAGCTCGTTGTGCCACCTGAAACACACCTGCAAAATGATTAGCCTGACCTGCATCGGTAACATAAATAACCCTAGATGCACAATCACCCTTTGAAGCACAAGTAAATCGATAACGAATAGCAGCCAAATCAGTGGTTGCATAATTAAAACCACCATCACTTTTTTGGACAATTAATGGCAATGCTTTGCCATTCTTACCAATTACTCCATCAAGAAAAACACACTTAGCCCCCTCATCACTCACTAATAGCCCTAAAGAATCTAAGTCGTCTACAACCTCTTGAAGGTAAGGGTTATAAAAAGACTCACCTCTTTCTTGAATACGAATATCTAAACGGTCATAGATATTCTGGAACTCGATCCTTGACTGTTCACATAACAACTTCCATGCCTTGATTGAAGATTGTTCTCCACTTTGTAATTTCACTACCTCTTCTCTAGATGCTGTCTGAAACTCATCATCACTATCAAAACATTGTTTCGCCTCCCGGTAAAATTTAACTAAGTCTCCTAAATCAAAAGCTTTAGCCATATGAAGTGAGTCTGGAGCAACTTTTTTTAAATATGTAATCAACATCCCAAACTGTGTGCCCCAATCGCCTACATGATTAAGTCGCAAGACTCGATAACCACGAAACTCGAGAGTCCTAGCTAATGAATCGCCAATAATTGTTGATCTCAAATGACCAACATGCATTTCCTTAGCGATATTTGGGCTCGAAAAATCAAGCACAACAGAAGTCGACTGATCCTTAGACTCCTTTCCTTCCACTAAAGGTATACCTAATCGAGAATCTCCAATACGGTTGCGAATCTCAGTAGCCAAACAATCTTCTCTAATAGTGAGATTGATAAATCCAGGCCCAGCAATTACAGGTGTCTTACAAAAAGAAAAGAAAGA
Source organism: Prochlorococcus sp. AG-409-J16 (assembly GCA_003215655.1). GTDB lineage: Bacteria > Cyanobacteriota > Cyanobacteriia > PCC-6307 > Cyanobiaceae > AG-409-J16. The sequence continues at coordinate 155,161 of QCKB01000002.1, read as the reverse complement.
TTTATCCTTCTCAAGCTCCTTAACAATCTCCATCGCTATCTCACGAGGTGACTTCTTTAATGGTTTTGCTAAAGCCATAGCAACATTGACCTGAAAATCACCAAATTCAGGCTTGCTAGCTTGTACCACCTGAGGGTCAAGTGAAATTTCGCCGTTTTCAGAAGACTCTGCTAACTCCGGATAAAGCTTCTCCAAAGCCGCTCTTAACTTGTTTTCTATAGAGCGTGAAAGATTAAGCATCAGCTCGGAAAGATCAGATTTAGTAAAACAAAGACTGTGATCATCTTTCTAAAACAAACATGCAGACTCAAACAAGCCCAGAGAAACGCATACTGAAATCGAGCCAAGAACTTTGAGTAATAGGCGCACTAGTGGAAATCAGATCAACTCCTGAGGTGGCATATGCTTTTAAGTTCTTTGGTTTGACCCCAGATGCTTCTAGGACAATCTGTCCTGATCCACCAGTGGTAACAAAAGATTTGGCTAAGTTTCGCAAATGAGGAACCAAAGTTTCAAGTTCCTTAGGAGAAAACTCATCTAGTAAAACACCATCCACACCAGCTAGTACTGCCTCCTCGGCCTGCTCGGGGCTCTCAACCTCCACGATTACTTTTGAGGACCAAGGTGCACTGGACTTTACAGCCAACACAGCATCCTCAATTCCATTTGACCACGCCAAATGATTCTCTTTCAACATGGCAGCATCATCTAGTCCAAATCTATGGTTTATGCCTCCTCCACAACGCACAGCATATTTTTCGAACAATCTCATTCCTGGCGTGGTCTTACGGGTATCACAAAGGCAAATCCCTGTTCCTTCAAGCTCCTTAACTAATTCTGCAGTTGATGTAGCAATTCCAGATAGCCTCATCGCAAGATTTAATGCTGTGCGCTCCCCAGCTACAAGAGCAGATGGGGGTCCCTCCAACTCCAAAATCGTTTGTCCTTCAGTCAAGCAATCACCATCCAATATCAACAACTTCACCCTGACTGAAGCATCTAAACGCTGAAAAATTTTCTCTACTAATGAGCCTCCACAGAAAATGCCCTTTGCCTTAGCTATCCAATAAGCAGCGACATTTGTGTCGTTTAATGCAACACCAGTCAAATCACCTCGTCCTAAATCCTCATCAAGCCAATTATCTATAAGTTTGTTCAAAGCGGGAGAACGTAAATCCACGAATCTAAAAAAAGAAAGTAGTGATTTAAAGAAAGCTATTCATTAAGAAAATAGCTATCAACAATATCCATTAATCTATTTGCCAATGCAAAAACGTGAAAAAATCCTATCAAGCACTGCTTCTGTTATTTCCTCACCTGTAATCTCACCCAAAGACTGAATAGCCTCACGCAAATCAATAGTCCAAAAATCCCAAGGCAATTCTTTATCTGATGCCTCATGACTTCGTTCTAATGATGCCGCCGCAGCCTCCGCCAAGTCACACTGCCGCTCGTTCAAGGCAAATTGAAGACCACCTAATTCACAAACTCCACACTCTCTCAAAATAACTTCCATCAACTCGTCCTCTCCCTGACCAGTCAATGCACTAATAATTACTAAAGGAGTTATTCCATCAGCCACGGATTGATCTAAATGGTTTACAGGAACAGACTGATCATCAACCTTATTCCCTACAAGAATTCTTGGAACACCCTTTGGGACTTGGCAAAAGATTTCAGAATCTTCTTTTGTCCATCCACGGGTTAAGTCAAATATCAACAAAACAACATCGGCTGCAGCTATGGCTTCACGACTACGATCAATACCTAATTGTTCTATAGCGTCATCTGTTGACCTAATTCCGGCAGTATCGAGAAAAGTTATTGGTACCCCTTCAACAACAATCTCACTTTCTAAAAGGTCACGCGTCGTTCCTGGTAAGTCGGTGACAATTGCACGTTGACTCCGACTTAAATGATTCAATAAAGAACTCTTACCCACATTAGGAGCGCCAACCAAAGCAACCCGCAATCCATAGCGAAGCAAGGCTCCTCTTTGAGATTCCTCAACAAGCTTTTGAAGATCTAATCTTATCGCCAACAGTTCATTTAGAACCTGAGTCTCATCCAGCTTTGGGAGATCATCCTCAAAATCAACGCGAGCCTCCAATTCACTCAATTGATCTAATAATCTTTCGCGAAGTTTCGTTATCTTCTTTTGTATTCCTCCATCTAGGCCAGCCATTGCAAGCTGAGCCGCCCGACAACTACGTGCTGATACTAATTGACTAATGGCTTCTGCCTGTGTGAGATCTAATCGACCATTGAATACAGCCCTTTGGCTAAACTCACCAGGCAACGCACGACGAACATCTGACTGTGCCAAAAGTCTGTCAAGAACACGCTTGACAACTATGAGGCCTCCATGGCATTGAATCTCTACGACATCTTCACCGGTAAAACTTCTTGGACCATTCATGATCAAGAGCAATACCTCATCAATACGTTCGTTATTGCTTTCATTCATAACGTGTCCATAAAGCACCCGATGACTAGCCCAAACCTGCTCTCCAGGAATAACAACTACTTTCCTGCAAATCTCTTCTGCTTTCGGGCCTGAAACTCTTACTACAGCTATACCACCCTGTCCAGGAGCAATTGCAGTAGCTATTGCAGCTATCGTGTCTTGTGAAGATGAAAAATCAGACATCTAATTTGAATCAAGACTTCTGTCTACGATCATCACAACTCTGCAGCATCGACCATTCGAATGCTTCCTGATGTAAAACAACTTCTTGTGATACGTCATCGTTTTAGACGTTGGATCTCATGGCTTTGGCGACAAGAAGGAACCCCTGGTCAGCGTGCACGTGGCATAGGCGCTGGGATATTCAGCGGTTGCTTCCCATTATTCGGCTTACAAACAATAATGGGAATCACTCTTGCACGAATCCTACGTGGCAATTCCCTACTAGCTGCTGGTGGAACATGGATCAGTAATCCAATCACTTATGTACCTCTTTATTGGTTCAACTATCAGGTAGGAAGCTGGTTACTAAAAAATGAACAATTAGAACATAATCTAAATGGATTAACCCTTGAGGAAATATTTAATCAAAGCTGGGAATTTACCAGTAGAGTATTATTAGGCTCAACAATAGTAGGAATGATAGCAGGTATACTAAGCGGAAGTATCATATATGGAATCCTTAAGAGATTTCCAATAAAAAAGGGAATTTAGCAAGTAGATAATTGCATTTAATTATGAAAAAATTACATCTTACAACCCTTTCTTCGAATCTTTACATGCTTCTAAAAGAGAAGATTTATCCGCCAGTAATTCATTGGTTTCCAATTATGATCTTTATCCATGATAGAAAAGTGTTAATTACTAAAAGAATTTGGCAATTTAACAGCCTCAACTTAAGCCAGTACGGGCAATATCTAGCACATCAGCCATTGATCGAATCTGATCAAGTGTTGAAGCCAACTGGCTAGAACTATTCATCTCAACAAGCAAATCAATACATGCTGGTTTGCCATGAGCAGTCTTTACTCTTGCATCACTAACATTGATCCTATTGTCAGAAAGTCGCATCAGTATGTCTTTAAGAATTCCAACTCGATCTATTACTTCAATACGCAGCTGAACAGGATATCTCTGATCCTCTAGGGAAGTGTGCCGATTCCATCTCACTGGTAAGCGCCGTTCAGTAGGTATTGATGTCACATTGATGCACTCTTGCAAATGAATAGTAATTCCGTGATTACCTAAAGCAACAGTTCCAACAATTGGCTCACCAGGCAAAGGAGTACAACAGCCACCAAGTCGATAATCCAGACCTTCCAGGCCAAGTATTGGAGACCCTCCTGAAGCTATGTTTTTAGTTGAAGTTAAATCGGCCTGTGCAACTAGTGATTTAGCTACGTCTACATTGTTAAGAGATTGCTCAGGAGATACTGTTTGCAACCGAATTTCCTCTCGCAATCGATTCAAAACCTGTTGAAGAGTTACTGAACCAAATCCAAGGGCGGCTAATAAATCATCAGTTGTTTGTAAATTACATCTTTCTGCGACCTGAGTCATTGCTGTGCTGCTCAACAAAGCATCAAAGCCATTGCGACCCAATTCACGTTCTAACAGATCTTTTCCTCTTTGAATCGTTTCATCTCGATGACTTCTCTTGTACCACTGTCGTATACGGTTTCGAGCAGTGGGGGTGGCGACAAAATTAAGCCAGTCAAGACTTGGATGAGCTGTTTTACTAGTAAGTATTTGAACAAAATCTCCATTTTGAAGCGGCGTTGACAAAGCGCATAATCGATCATTAATTCGTGTTCCATGGCAATGGTTACCAACCTCTGAATGAATTCGATAGGCAAAATCAACAGCTGTGGAACCTTTTCGTAAACCAACAACATCACCTTTAGGTGTAAAAACAAAGACCTCTTCATCAAAAAGATCTTCTTTTATAGAAGCGAGATAGTCATTATGGTCATCATTGCCTCCCTCTTGCTGCCACTCAACCAGCTGACGTAGCCAGTTAAATCTTTCAGTATCTCCTAAAGCTGGCGAACCCCCTTCTTTGTACTTCCAATGAGCTGCAATACCAAATTCAGACACCTGATGCATCTCTGGTGTACGAATCTGAACTTCTATTGGCCTATGTCGACCTATGACGGCCGTGTGTAAAGACTGATATCCATTTGCTTTTGGCAAACCAATGTAATCCTTAAAACGACCTGGAATAGGACGAAAAGTATCGTGTACAACAGCTAGAGCTCTATAACAAGTCTCAACGCTTGGAGCAATAATGCGCAAAGCAGCTACATCAAATATCTCGTGAAACTCTTTTTGTTGACGATGCATTTTGCTCCAAATCCCATATAAATGCTTAGGCCTACCGCTGACCTCACAAGTATCTAAACCCACAGACATCAAACGATCCCTCAACACTTGCACTGTCGTAGCTAAACGCTCCTCTCGTTCACTACGCTTCGTAGAGACCTCCTGCTGAATTTGGCGAAAGGCTTCTGGCTCTAACAACTTAAAAGCTAAATCCTCCAATTCCCATTTAAATCTGCCTATCCCAAGCCGATTAGCTAAAGGAGCATATATTTCACGTGTTTCACGAGCTATTCGTTGCTGCTTATCTGCTTGCAATGATCCTAAGGTGCGCATGTTATGAAGCCTGTCCGCTAACTTCACAAGAACTACTCTGATATCGCTAGCCATAGCAAGAAACATCTTGCGTAGATTTTCCGCTTGCGCCTCAGTACGATTAGTGAAATGAATACCACCTAGTTTTGTTACCCCTTCAACTAGGCCTCGTACTTCTTCACCAAAATAACCTTCCAATTGTTCGGGGGTTACATCCGTATCTTCTACGACATCATGGAGAAAGCCTGCGGCAATAACACTTGTACTAGCTCCAATATCTCTCAACAAATCAGCAACAGCCACAGGATGAACAATGTATGGTTCGCCACTTGCACGAAATTGCCCTTCATGAAGTTGAAAAGCTAAATCGAAAGCGGCTGCTAAAACTGAATTTGAATCTATTGGACAACTATGACCAATACCTGGAGGACTTTGTTCTAAACAATCCTTCAGCCAATCCGGCAAAAAAATGCCATAGTCGTCAAGGCTACGGGTCGAATTTGATCTGAGTTCTGGAATTCCACGCAAAGCCGGATCAAAGGCCTGATCAGCCTTTGGCGAATCCGGAACAGAGGTGGTATTTAACATCTGAACCAATGGATAAAACCATGGTATTCAGACTGAACAACCCTTGCTAGTAACTATGTTCAATTCGTCAGGGGTGGCTTTAGAACTTGAAGGCTTCCGACAGCGTTACTCCCAAAGCCCACACTGGATACTTAATGGACTGGACTTCAAAATAAAGTCAGGTGAATGTGTTGCATTAGTAGGGCCTTCAGGCTGTGGAAAAAGTACATTGGCCAAGGCAATACTCCAATTACTGCCTCAAGGAAGCCCTTCTGAAGGTGGATTGTTTATATCTGGTCAAGACCCTAGGCAATTATCTCAAGCCAAGTTAAGGAAATTACGAGGCAAATCTGTTGGTCTTATTTTCCAAGACCCAATGACGAGGCTAAATCCTCTAATGACAGTTGGTGGTCATTTGCTAGACCTTTTACAAGCTCATAACCCAACAACAACCTACTCTTCAAGAAAAAAGCAAGCAGAAGAACTTCTAGAGCGGGTAGGAATACATAAAAAACGCTTTCTTGCATACCCACATGAATTCAGTGGGGGTATGAGACAAAGACTTGGTATTGCATTGGCACTCGCGCTAAATCCCGAATTAGTCATTGCTGATGAACCAACAACCAGCCTAGATATGGATGTTGCAAATAAAGTAATGGCCGAACTTTGCAGTCAATGCAAAGAAATAGGAAGCGCCCTACTCCTAATCAGCCATGACTTAGCCATGGCTGGAAAGTGGTGCGAAAGAATGGCAATCTTAAATAATGGCAAAATCGTCGAAGAAGGTCAAAGTCGACAGCTTCTAATAAATCCAAAATCCAAAACCGGCAAGACATTAGTTAATGCTGCAAGGGCCAGAGAAGGAGAGAAAACCCCAAAAAAAAGCCAATCAAAGACTGTTCTTGAAGTGAACTGCTTACGTAGTTGGCATCCTTTAGGAGGAATGCTTTGGGGAGCCCCTCAATGGGTTAAAGCTGTCAATAATGTCAGCTTCCAACTGCGAGAAGGAGAGGCTTTAGGGGTAGTTGGGCTATCGGGCTGTGGGAAAAGCACTCTCTGCAAAGCCTTGACTGGCCTAACACCTATTCGAGGAGGAGAAGTCAAGCTAGAGAACCAACAATTGCTCACTCTCCAAAGCAAACAATGTCAAAAAGCACGTCAATCCCTGCAAATGGTTTTCCAGGATCCTCTTGCTTCCCTTAATCCCAGGATGACTATTGGAGAAGCTATCTCTGACCCTCTACTAATACATAAAATCGCTAATCAAAAAAAGGCACATGAAAAATCCCTTGAGTTACTAGAAAAAGTGGGACTTAGTCCTGCTTCCCATTATCAAAAATGTTTTCCCAGAGAATTATCAGGTGGTCAGCTACAAAGAGTAGCTATTGCCCGAGCATTAACTCTCAACCCAAAAGTACTTATATGCGATGAAAGCGTGAGTATGTTAGACGCTGAAAGCCAAGCAGAGATATTAGTTTTACTAAGGAATCTTCAGGAGAATCTTGGATTAGCAATATTGTTCATTACTCATGATCTATCAGTTGCGACGGGTTTTTGTCATAAAATAATTGTACTGAACAATGGTCATATTGTTGAAGAAGGGCCTGGCATTGAACTGTTTAATCAACCCAAAGCTTCCATTACACGAAAACTCATTGAATCATGTCCAAGGCTCCCACAAGAGAATCTCTAATTAATTTCTTTGTCTTAAAAAAGATAAGAGTTTCTGAAAACAATCAGGAAGAGGAGCATCAAAAACCATCCTTTTAAGAGTAACTGGATGGATTAAACCAAGTTGAATCGCATGCAAAATTTGACCAGGCAAAGAAATAGGCAAGTTGCGACATCGACTGTAAGTACGGTCGCCAACGATAGGATGACCCATATGAGCACAATGGACTCTTATTTGATGAGTTCGACCTGTATCAAGCTTGAATCTTAAGAGCGAATAATCTGAAAGCCTTTCAACCAATTGCCAATGTGTTGTGGCATGGCGACCTGATTCATCGCTAACAACGGCATATTTTTTACGATCGACTGGATGGCGACCTATCGCTCCTACAAAAACCCCCTCATCACCCTTAGGTGCACCATGTACAACTGCTAAATAAGTCCTAGTCGCAATTCGCTTCTGAATTTGATCCTGCAGTTTAACGAGTGCTTCCTGACTCTTGGCAATAACTATGCAACCAGTTGTGTCCTTATCTAGACGATGAACTATCCCTGGTCGCAACTTACCACTGATGCCAGGTAAGTCCTTGCAATGATGCAAAAGCCCATTTACTAAAGTTCCATCTCTATTCCCCGGAGCAGGGTGAACTGTTAAACCTGCGGGTTTGTTAATCACTATCAAATGACTATCTTCAAATAAAACATCTAATGCCATTTTTTCTGGCTTGAGATATGGCAATGGTTCAGGTGGAGGTAACCAGAACTCAATGTCATCTCCTTGTCTCAAAGGAGTCTTCGCGCGCCCAGGAATCCCATTCACACGAACCAATCCAGCATCAATAAACTTCTGAACATATGCTCGACTCAACTCAGACCGCTGACTCGCCAACCAACGATCCAAGCGCATAGGAAATTCTCTGGGATACTCAAGCTTTAAAAGTTCACCAGGTCCTTGGCCAAATATATAAACCGGCTCCTCACTAATCATGGAAGTTCAAGAGCAATCAAGCCGAGAAAAGACCTACGAAAATCGTCCAAAAGTCTCTGAGCCATCCTCAACGTATCACCTGATGTGTGGCGATCCGCAACCGCAACCAACCAGGCATTCGCATTAATATTTTCACTATCAAAATCAATACCATATCGATTCTCAAGAACTCCCTGAAAAACACCAGAAGCTGCCTGTTTAGATAAAGGGGTCAACATCTCCAAGAATGCAATAGCTACAGACTCAACGTCATATGCAGCCTGTCCGATGTCATCACATAAAGCAAGATGTAATGCCGCCTTCTGGTCATCTAAGCGAGGAGGTAAAACACCTGGTGCATCGAGTAAATCAAGTTCTTGTCCAAGCCGAACCCAACGCAAAGTACGTGTTACACCAGCTCTACGCGCACTCTCTACTACTTTCTTACGAACCAAGCGGTTGATTAAAGCTGACTTACCGACATTAGGGAAACCAAGCGTTAAAGCTCTCACAGGCCGAGGCCGCATTCCACGCTGAGTACGGCGCTTATTCAACTTATCTCCTGCACGCAAAGCTGCTTGTTGGAGCTGCTTAACACCAGTACCAGCTTTAGCGTTACACCAACAAGGTTGCTGTCCATTTGTTCGAAACCATTTTTCCCAGGCATCACGTGCCTCAGAGGAAATCATGTCCAGTCGATTAATAACGAGAATATGATGTTTCCCCTCAATCCAGCGCTGAAGTCGTGGATGTGCAGTAGCTAGAGGAATACGAGCATCACGAACTTCAATCACCAAGTCAACCTTATCAAGATTCTTAGCGAGCTGTTTCTCCGCCTTTGCTATATGGCCTGGGTACCAATGAATATTTGGTGAACTCACGGCACAACAAGAACTGGACAAGGCGCCAGTTGAATAACACGAGTTGCTGTGCTTTCAGTTTCTCTATCAAGACTTATTCCTCTAGTCCCCACCACAATCAGATCAATATTGAACTCGTCTGCAAAATCGCATATTGAAAATGCTGGCTTTCCTTCTCTCTTAACTACTTCACAATGAATATGAGCATTGTCAAATTGTTTTCTTGTTATTTCCAAAAGCTCATTAACAGCCTCAGGATTATTCATCTGAGAGCCCTCAGACTGCATAACACCCATCAAAATAACCTTACTTTCATACTTAGAGGCAAGTTCAATAACATTTTTGGAAGTCTCCATAGTCTCTCGACTCTGATCAACTGGAAAAAGAACCGTCTCAAACATTTAAGCCTTCTCCAAAGCAAAGAGCATTTTGCAATAGACCGTATGAAAACCAAATCAGCTGCATCAAAATAAATGCAAATTATGCAAGCCAAGGGTTAACCTCACCGCATTCCCAACCAACCGACATACCCAAGATGACTAAACGATCCCTTTCTAGCCTCAAAAAAGAGGACCTAAACGGCAAAAGAGTCTTAGTAAGGGTGGACTTCAATGTACCCATTAATGACAAAGGAGAAATAACTGACGACACACGAATAAGAGCGGCTCTTCCCACAATTAATGATCTGATCGAGAAAAATGCTCGGGTTATCCTTGCAGCTCACTTTGGACGACCAAAAGGCCAAGTCAATGATGGTATGCGTCTCACCCCAGTAGCAAAGCGCCTTAGCGAATTACTAAAGAAACCTGTTGCAAAGACTGACAGCTGCATTGGTAACGAGGCAGCAGCACAAGTCGCTTCAATGCAAGACCGTGATGTAGTCCTACTTGAAAATGTGCGCTTCTTTGCTGAAGAAGAAAAAAATAATCCAGATTTTGCAGAAAAACTAGCTTCATTAGCAGAGGTATATGTAAATGATGCATTTGGAGCTGCTCATCGGGCTCATGCATCCACAGAAGGCGTCACAAAGTTTCTAAATCCCAGTGTTGCTGGTTATCTTATGGAGAAAGAACTTCAATATCTGCAAGGAGCTGTTGATAGCCCTCAAAGACCACTTGCAGCAATAGTTGGAGGTTCAAAGGTGAGCAGCAAAATTGGGGTTCTTGAAGCCCTAATCAATAAATGCGACAAGATTTTGATAGGTGGCGGAATGATTTTCACTTTCTATAAAGCTCGCGGACTATCAGTAGGCAAAAGTTTGGTCGAAGAAGATAAACTTGACCTAGCAAAAGAACTTGAAAACAAAGCAAAAGAAAAAGGAGTTGAACTTCTTCTTCCTTCAGACGTTGTTTTAGCAGATAAGTTTGCTCCAGATGCTGATAGTCAAATAAGTTCTATTTCTTCAATACCTGATGGTTGGATGGGATTAGATATTGGACCAGATGCAATCAATACCTTCCAAAAAGCTCTTGAAAATTGTAAAACTGTTATCTGGAATGGTCCTATGGGAGTCTTCGAATTTGATAAATTTGCCAAAGGAACTAATGCGATTGCTGAAACACTTGCAGATGTTAGTAAGAAAGGTTGCTGCACAATCATTGGAGGTGGAGACTCAGTTGCAGCTGTAGAGAAAGCAGGACTTGCATCATCGATGTCCCACATTTCAACAGGAGGCGGGGCCAGTCTTGAGCTACTAGAAGGTAAAGAGCTTCCAGGAGTTGCTGCATTAGATGATGAAACTTAATAAGTAATTAAATGTTGATTACTTATTAAATAATTGCCTTAGTCTGATACTACTTTGACCTTTTTAGTAACAGAGATCAAACCGTCAGTATGAGCCAAAAGTGCTACCCAAGTCTGAATACCTTCTTTTAAAGGTGCTTTTACTGACTTAAAAAGCCCCCCACCGCCCATTGGTGAAAGAACAATGGGCGGAATAACCTGATTCTTAACTTGCTCTGGCGAAATATTGATCAAGCCTGCAGCAACAAGTGCTCCCCCAAGAGGCTCATCGAACACTATGTCAATGTCATATCTACTGCCGGTTAATACTTGATCAGGTATTAGAATTGTTATAGGCAAAGGTTTAATACTACTTTTTAAAATTGATTGCTCACTAATCAATTCTTGATCAATAATCTTTCCGTCTTTAGCTTGAAAGGTTACAAGCTGTTTTGACTCCAAAAAATAATTATGAGGTCCAGACTCCTTTATTGCAGTAACAGCTATCTGAAAAGTCGGCGGGCCATCCTTACGTGGTATGGACTGTTCAACCGTCCATAAAGCATTAGGGTATTTTTTCATAAAGTTGGAATATCTTCTGACTTGATCCAAACCATTTCTTGACTCAAGCAAAGTTCTAAGAGAAGAATGATCAGATTTGTTTAAGGCTTTCTCAAGTCGAGGAATCAAATTAGAAAGTTCCTTTGAATGGACCAATAATGATCCACATACCGTATTCAAAGCCAAAAAACCTGAGGCCAAACCTAAATAAAGCGGATTGCGCACGCTTGGCTTACTCGAATCATCTAATAAGTTAAGGCAACTTAGAGTAACTTGTTGGCTATATGAAAAAGATACTGATAGCTGCTAGTGGTACAGGAGGCCATTTATTCCCTGCAATTGCAGTAGCCGAAGCATTAACTGAAAGCTGGAATATAAGTTGGCTAGGTGTTCCAGATCGACTTGAAACGAAACTTGTACCTAAGAAATATGGTCTTGTAACTATCCCAGCAGGAGGCCTTCAAGGCAGCCCTTGGCAAAAGATTCTGCAATTAATAAAGCTTTTAGTTGCAACCAGATCCGTAAGAAAATTAATCCTACGTAGAAAGATCGATATCGTTTTTACAACCGGTGGATATATTGCAGCTCCTGCAATCCTAGGAGCATTTACGTGCGGCATTCCAATTATCATCCATGAATCAAACGCTATCCCAGGACGAGTCACACGATTAATGGGTCGATTTTGCAATGTGGTCGCTCTTGGGTTTCCAACAAAAGCCACAAAAAGCATACGAACTTTAAAAATTGTTATAACAGGCACACCAATAAGATCTGAATTTTTCAGACCTCAAGCTCAACCAAGCTGGGTCCCCAAAGGGAAAGGTCCCCTAATAGTTGTCATGGGAGGCAGTCAAGGAGCTGTTGGTCTTAATTTAATGGTCGAAGCTGTTTTACCCTCCCTCTTAGAAGCCGGTTGCAAAGTCGTTCATATAACAGGTGAACAAAAAAGTAAATCTAAAAAAAACGAGCACCCCAATCTGATAGAGACAGCATTTACTAATGAAATTCCAGGCTTACTACAACATGCAGACCTGGTTATAAGTCGTGCAGGTGCTGGAAGTCTTAGTGAAATAGCCATGTGTGGAACACCTGCTGTACTCGTCCCATATCCATTCGCTACGGATCAACACCAAGAAGCGAATGCGGCTTATATAGCAGCAAAAGGGGCTGCTGTAATAGTTCACGAACATTTACCTACCCACCGAGCATTAAATGATGCCCTTTGGCGATTACTAAAAACAAAAGTATCTGCTAACAAAAATGAAAATGACCCTCTCATAGGAATGAGGAAAGCGATGCAAGAGTTAGGAGCAATCAATGCTAAGGAAAAATTAATCGACCTTATCGAGCAAGTTAAATAAGCAATTTCTTCATTTCTGAGACGATCCGACGATTACCAGCTCTGTTTTGCAATCCAATTCTCAACCATGATTCTCCAAGACCTACGAAAGAACGACAATCTCTCAACAAAACCCCGCGACTTGACATTTTTTGATGGAAATCTAATAACGATGTTCTTCCGTGAATCAAAAGAAAATTGACTGAAGATGGATGAGGAAAAATGCCTGGCATCGCATGCAACCTTTCTTGCAGCCAGGAGCCTTCAACTGTCACCCAATTTTGAACCTTCCTTATCCATTCTTCTAACGCGGATACATCTGTCATTAACGTAGTTCCCGCAGCAATAGCTAAGCCATTCAGGGGCCAAGGATCCCGCCACTTCTGCCAAGCTTCTAACCTCTTACTATCGGCGACTGCATAACCAAGTCGCAAACCAGCGACTGCAAATAACTTGGTGAGACTACGAATAACTACCAAATTAGAATGGTCCTTCACCAAGCCAATTAAAGATTGCTTTTCACCACCAGGAACTAATGAAAGGAAAGCTTCATCACAAATAACTAGTGAATACCTATCCAATAAGAGTCGTAATGATTCTCTACTCCACAACTGACCAGTTGGATTATGTGGATTAGTAATCCAAATCACCTCTGAATGAGGAGCCAAAGGAAATGATTGAGGTTCAGAAGAGGACCACGACAATGGCAATCGCTCCTGACGAAAAGATCCAGACCAACAATTCAAAGCCCTCTCATAGTCAGCAAAACAAGGTGCTGGCAAAGTACTCATACCAGTTTCAGTAGCATCACGAGCAACCCATGTCAAAAGTTCTGAAGCCCCATTTCCAGGAAGAACCATAGAAGGCTCAATACCATGCCAATTAGCAATGACTTGCCTTAACTCCTGATGAGTTCGATCTGGATAATTGCGCAAGGCACCTCCATTTAGAGACGCTTTCAAGCATCTACGTAAAAATCTTGGAGGAGGGAAAGGTACCAAAGATGAACTTGCATCCAATATCTGATCTAAATGGAAGCCCAATCGTTGAGCCTCTTGAAAGATATTTCCACCATGTTTAGGAAAACTTGAACTCACTCTATAAACAAATCAAAAAAGAAAATCGAATTGCTATTTCCATGGAACTCCACTGCCTACAGCGTCAGAAATATTGTCAAAACCATGCAAATCCAATTGGCTAAGTAATCCCTCCAAAATCGTCGGCACTAGTCCCGGGCCCTTAAAAATCCAACCTGTATATATTTGCAAAAGACATGCTCCAGCAGTAATACGCTCCCAGGCAGCCTCAGCCGAGTCAATCCCGCCTACGCCAATAAGAGGCAATGCAGGTCCAGCTGTGGCACGGAGCCTTCTTAAGACTTCCAAAGCTCGTCTTCGCAATGGTAAGCCACTCAAGCCACCTGCCTCTTGCCCAAGAGTACGGCCTGTTTGAGGAAGCCATCTGGTCTCCAAGCCAAAACGATCAAGACTTGTATTTACCGCAATAACTCCCGCGAGGCCCTCCTCATACGCAAGTCTCCCCACGCCATCAACAGATTCATCATCTAGATCAGGTGCAATCTTTACTAATACAGGGGGACAACTCTGCAACTCTCGCAAACGACTTACCAAACGTCTCAACTGGGCTTCGTCCTGAAGATCTCTCAAGCCAGGAGTATTGGGAGAACTTACATTTATTACCGCATAATCTGCCAACGGAGCTAGGTTCTCCAAGGACATTGCATAGTCATCTGGCGCATCCTCAAGAGAAGTAACTTTTGACTTGCCGAAATTCAAACCAATCACAACAGGGCGTCGGCCTGGGACAGGCAAAGCTTGTCGGCTCAATGTGCGATGCATTGCTAATGCTCCATTGTTATTAAACCCCATCCGATTCAAAGCAGCCTGCTCTGCAGCCAGACGAAAAAGTCGAGGTTTTGGATTACCTTTCTGAGAATGCCAAGTAACGGTACCAAGCTCAACGAAGCCAAATCCAAAACAATCCCAAATGCCTGCTGCTACTCCATTCTTATCAAAGCCTGCAGCAAGACCAATGGGGTTGCTAAAACTACAACCAAACAGAGTCTGTTGAAGTCGAGGATCACGACGTTGAAGATCCTTTGCCACAGCCTTTAACGCAATCGAAAATCCCGGCCAATCTCGATGCCTTGACACTATGCCCAATGTGGCAAGAACTGACTGAGACAAAAATTCAGCATCCAGACCTTCATCTTGCGATAGCAATCCACCAAATAAGGCGTTATAAAAGCCACCTGTTGCCACATCGAGACTGCCTGATGACTCAGTCATTGTGACTACTCTCCTGAACATTCCTCAATCTCCTCGGAAGGAAGAGTAGTTAAACGCCAAAAATCATTCCCCAAAGGCTCAACTAGCCAATCTCGCCAACGCCAGGCAGATTGCCTTTGCTTAATTTGTGGAAGGGATTCATCTACCAACTCTGCCAACTCAATCACACTCAATCCATAACCATGTTTAGCGAATTGATCTGCCAACTCAAGACGAGAGAGTAAACGCTGAAGATTGACCGAAACAGAATCACTACCCGAGAAAACCCTTTCCGATAATTTTTTCAATTTTTTATTAGATGATGTAGTGGATAAAAAAGATGGATCCTTTTCTAACGTCTTCAAAGTCGGTGGAATGCGCTTGGAAAATCCAACAGCAATTTGATCAACACGGTCATTATCAGGATCGCCACTATGACCTTTCACATAAGTGAATGAAACATCAACCATACGAAAGTTATCTAAAGCCTGCCAAAGATCTTGATTAAGGACTGGTTTACCCGAAGCTGTTCGCCAATTTTTCCTCTTCCATCCATCAAGCCACAAACTAAAGCCATTGATTAAATATTTACTATCTGATCGAATTATCAAATCAGGATGACGAGGAAGTTCTTGTAAACGCTCTAGAAGAGCTAATGCGGCCTGAAGCTCCATACGATTATTCGTGGTACTTGGTTCATGACCTCCAAATTCCTCAATGCTGCCATCCTCATATCGCATCAACACTCCCCACCCACCTGGCCCTGGATTGCCACTGCATGCACCATCAGTTGCAGCAGATACCACCCTTCCATGATCAACAGTCATTCAAAAGCTATTTCCAAATGGATGAAAAAAATCTTGGTAAGAATCAAACCTATACCAAAACTAGCTAAAAACTTAACTCCTATCTTCTTTGAGAGATCTTAAAGGTAATAAGTAATAAGCATTAGCGATGCTTAGCTTGGCTCCTATTAATACAGACAAATAAAGTGAAAAGCTTAAGGACAGTTAAAATAGCTCCACTGAATGGTTTCCTGATTTTTTGAATTTGGATATGGTAATAATCGTGTGAGGGGTTTGGAAAATTCCAAGGGTCGAAACAAGGAAAGACTCCTTATAAATTTCCAAGAACCAAAAAAGCTTTGCCAATGGCAAAGCTTTTTTAATAAGTAATTGATAGGTTAAAAAAAGTGAGTCTCAGATTTACTTAAGACTTACCTTGCCGCCGGCTTCTTCAATAGCCTTTTTCAAATTCTCAGCATCTTCTTTAGAAACACCTTCCTTAATGGTTTTAGGAGCCGCTTCTACCATCGCTTTTGCATCTCCAAGACCTAGTCCAGTTGCCTCACGAACAGCCTTTAAGACCTTAATCTTTGCAGAAGCTTCAAAGCTCTCTAGTACAACCTCAAATTCATCTTTTTCTTCTGCAGCCTCGGCCGCTGCACCCCCAGCAGCTCCTGGAGCGGCCATGACAACTCCAGCAGAAGCAGCAGCAGATACCCCAAAAGCTTCCTCGATTTGCTTAACAAGCTCAGAAGCCTCAAGCAAAGAAAGTTCTTTCAATGAATCTAGAATTTTGTCGGTTTTTGCAGACATGATTGGAATTCAGCAACTGAATGATTAGGGAAATGAGAATTAAAAAGATACTGGTTCAGGCCTAGTCGCCTTCAGCATGCTGTTTTAGTGAACGAGCAAGACCAGATGGAACCTCGTTAATACCTACAGCGACCTTGGTAGCCAAAGCATTGATTGCGCCTGCGAGTTGAGCCATGAGAACCTCTTTAGAAGGTAAATCTCCAATAGCCTTGATCTCATCATGAGTAAGTAACTTGCCTTCGAAAAGACCGCCCTTAGTCTCAGATTTCTTAGTTTCCTTTTGAAAAGACTGAAGAGCCTTAACGGCTCCCCCCACATCGCCTTTTACAAGGACGAATGCATTAGTTCCTTTAAGTAAGGAATTGAGATCTGTCCACGCACTATTTCCATCAATAGCGCGACGCATCAAGGTATTTTTGGTCACCTTGCAGACACCATTGCTTTCCCGCAAACGTGTTCGCAGGTCAGACATCTCTTTTATGGATAGACCTTGATAATCAAGGACTAATGCCATTTCAGCCTCGCTTAAAAGCTCTTTAAGCTCTTTAACGATTTGCTGTTTATTCTCCAGAGTGCGGCCCATAAGATTTGGATCGAATCGGTGGAAAAGCTGAGCATGCGAACCTTGATTTCTCGAAAATGAGACGAGGTCACAAACCGATCCAGTCCAAATAAGGAAAAGTCGTCATGTATACCTCGGCAGGATTTAATCAAATTCAAATGATGAAATAACATCACTTGATTTGAAACCTACTGTCTTAGGTCCGGTGATTTGCCCATCGGCTTATGCCGTTTCCTAACCTTACAACAACAAGGTCATTAATCCTGTTTGTTTTCTTGCAAAGCAGCTAAATCGACCTCAACAGAAGGGCCCATAGTTGAAGTCAAATAAAAACTTCTCCAGAAACGACCTTTGGCTCCACTTGGCTTATTGCGTTCAATTGTCTCGTGCAAAGTTGTTAGATTTTCTAAAAGGTGTTCTGCAGAAAAACTCGCTTTCCCAAAACGAACATGAACTATGCCAGCTCGATCTGCACGAAATTCAAGTTTTCCGGCCTTGAACTCCTTAATTGCACCAACTAGATCTGTAGTTACTGTTCCAGCCTTTGGGTTCGGCATAAGACCTCTTGGCCCTAAAACGCGACCCAGCTTGGCAACCTTAGGCATCATGTCTGGAGTAGCAATAAGCAGATCAAAATTCATATCTCCTTTAGCAATACTTTCAACCAACTCATCCTCTCCTGCAAGCTCTGCTCCTGCGTCCTTAGCTTCAGCCACTTTCTCACCCCTTGCTATAACTGCAATCCGAACCGTCTGACCCGTACCATTCGGTAAAGCGACAGTGGTTCGCAATTGCTGATCGGTGTACTTCGGATCAATCCCTAGACGAACATGTGCCTCGATAGTTTCGTCGAATTTTGCATTCGCATTAGCTTTCACAAGCTCAATAGCCTCTAGAGGCTGGTAAATACGATCTTCAACCTTGCTAGAAAGACTAGTAAAGCGCTTTGAGGGTTTTGGCATAGAAATGATGGGGTACAGGCGACTTGGTTGTCTCCCCCGAGTAAAGGTTTAGTTGATAACTATAAAGATGACCCCAGCAATTATTCAATCACTGATGGCAACACCCATATTACGCGCAGTGCCTTCAATAACACTCATTGCAGACTCAACAGTATTGCAATTAAGATCTGGCAGCTTAGTCTTTGCAATCTCCTCAAGCTGAGCCCGAGTGATCTTTCCGACTTGGCCCTTCGCTGACTCACCAGAACCTTTTTCGATCCCAGCAGCTTTTGTAATCAGAACTGATGCTGGAGGGGTTTTAGTAATAAAGGTAAAACTCCGATCTTCAAAGACCGAAATTTCAACAGGAATCACAAAACCTACTTTGTCCTGAGTACGAGCGTTGTACTCCTTGCAAAAGGCCATGATGTTGACACCATGTTGACCTAGAGCAGGGCCTACTGGTGGGGCTGGATTTGCTTTACCAGCCTGCAGGGCCAGCTTGATCACAGCTACGACTTTCTTTGCCATCTTCTAGCGAAATTGAATAAATGCGGATCACCTGAATATATTTATCAGATGGAGCAGGATGTAGAACCTACCTCCTCGACCGCCCTCAATAGGGTGACAGTCGCAGTTCACTCAATTTTGTTTACTGATTTGCGAAAACTCCAACTCAACTGGGGTTTCCCTACCAAAGATCGAAAGCAATGCCTTTAACTTGCTCCGCTCTCCCGAGACTTCTATAACCTCCCCTTGGAAATCTTTAAAAGGCCCTGCAGTAACTAGTATTTGATCACCTTCAGTGAGATCAAGTTTTACCACGGTTTTCTTTTCAGCAGCTCGTTTAAATATGCGATCAACCTCTTGCCGGCTTAATGGGCGTGGCTTGATATGACCTCTAGCCTTTCCAGTAGAGCGACGATCTTCTGCACCTACAAAGTTAATGACATTGGGAGTACTTCTAACCGCCATCATTGTGTCTTCATCTAAAACCATACGAACAAGAACATATCCAGGAAAAACCTTTTCCTCTGTCGACTGACGACTTCCATCCTTTTTTAATTTCACCGCAGGAGTCTGGGGAATCTCAATTTCAAGAATGCGAGAACTAACCCCAAGTGTCACAGCTCGTTGCTCTAAAGTTGCTTTTACCTTCTTTTCACAGCTAGAAGCAACCTGAACTGCATACCAACGAGCAATTGCAGTCTTAGCAATAGCTGATGAATTAGATAATTCCTGCTCGGTCTTATCAGACGCAGAACTATCCAGAATTGCTGATGGATCTTTAGGCTGGGATTCAGATGTTGTCACTGGAAAAAATGTTCTAAAAATTACTAAATAATAAAAAGCTAGCGCCTTATGAATTTATCGAAAGATTTGGGAAGCCCCCCATCCATAAAATCGACTAATTGCTGCAATTGATGCAGCTGAAAGAGTAACCATAAGAATGACTGCTATAGACTCACTAAATAGTTGCTGGCGACTAGGCCAAACAACAAGCTTTAATTCTTCATAGGTTGAAGAAAAAAAACCACTCTGGCGGGGGGCCTCAACCTCAGGGGGTGGCGAGTTTTCTGGAGTTGTTTCCTCGGGAGTAGGGGTCGTCAATTCAAAAAAACCAGATTTTGGGACCAATGCTTATGCATGGGCCAATTAACTCACACACTAACGGATGCTGATAACTTATTCCTCCAGAACAAAAAGTAATTCTTCAGGAACCTCTACAGAAGTTTTAACTCGCACTGCCCTAGCAGAATTAAATCGCTCTTCTAGTAATTCTGTAGCCAAAGGATTCTCAAGCTGTCGCCGCAAAACTCGCCTCAAAGGACGTGCGCCATATTCAGGCTCATAACCCTTTAATGCTAAAGACTCGACAACATCATCATCAACTCTTAATTCAAGGCTCTGTTCTGCTAAAAGGACTGATAAATCAGCTAAATGCAAACGTACAATTTTCTGTAAATCATCAACTTTAAGAGGCCTAAACCGAATCACCTCATCAATGCGATTCAAAAACTCAGGACGAAAATGTTTTTTTAAAGACTCATCAACCTGTTGACCAAGCTGTTTATCTAAAAGAACAAGATCCGCTCCCTCCTTTTTTGCCACTCTTGCGGAGTCAAGAATTGACCGACTAGCAAGGTTACTTGTCATCACAATTACAGTATGCCTGAAATCGACTGTTCTCCCTTGAGAATCAGTTAATCGACCATCATCAAGCACCTGAAGTAAAACATTAAAAACGTCAGGATGGGCCTTTTCAATCTCATCCAAAAGCAAAACAGCATATGGACGCATACGAACCGCTTCAGTTAACTGGCCACCTTCCTCATAACCAACATATCCAGGCGGTGCTCCCAATAAACGTGCTACTGCATTACGTTCCATAAATTCGCTCATATCCAATCTCACCAAAGCCTCCTCCTCATCAAAAAGCGATGATGCAAGTGCCTTTGCCAGTTCAGTTTTACCTACACCGGTAGGTCCCATAAACAAAAAAGAGCCAACTGGTCGTCGAGGGTCCTTCATCCCAGCACGAGCTCTTCTGATCGCAGCCGAAACTGCTCGAACAGCATCAATTTGCCCAATTACTCTTTCAGCCAAATGAGATTCAAGGCCTAATAATTTTTGCCTTTCTCCTGCCAGAAGGCGCTGAATCGGGATACCTGTCCAGCGAGCAACTACATCAGCAATATCTTCAGCTTCAACTTGGTCTCTTAGTAAGGCATCTCCTGAAGATTGTGCTTTTGCTAAATCATTTTCTAACTTTGCTCTTCTCTGTTGTACTCCATGCAACTTGTCATACTGCAACCGCGCTGCCTCTTCCAGATCCCCTAAGCGCTCCGCATCAGCAATGTCATTCCTAAGGTCCTCATCTTGTTGTAATAACTGTCGAAGCTCAGCAAGTTGATCACGTTCCGCTTGCCAACGCTCACGCAAATCATTCAAGCAAGCCGATGCTTCAAGTCTTAATCGCTGCAACCTTGTCCTTTCCTCCTGAGGAGAATGATCAGCAGCCAAAATCAAAAGCTCAACTCGACGAAGTTCCAACTCAGCTTCCTCAACGACCTGTGGTTTTGAAGTGACATCCATCTTTAGTTGAGCAGCCGCTTCATCAATTAAGTCAATAGCTTTATCCGGCAAACAACGATCACTGATATAACGATCTCCCAAACGGTTAGCCGCCTTAATAGCTGCATCGGTAATAGTGACTCCATGATGTAATTCATATCGTTCTTTTAAACCTTGCAAAATCTCAAGACTTAACTCTAGGCTTGGCTCCTTAATAAGAACTTGTTGAAAACGTCTATTTAATGCTTGATCTTTTTCGACCGTGCGTCGATAGTTTTCTGGGGTAGTAGCACCAATACATCTCAAATCCCCTCGTGCCAAAACAGGCTTCAATAAGCTTCCGGCATCTGCACTCGATCTATCACTACTAATAACTGTATGTAATTCATCAATAAATAAAATCACTCCTGCATCTGGATCACTAACCTCTGTAAGAACAGATCGAAAACGTTCCTCAAACTGACCCCGAAACTTAGCCCCTGCAATTAGTGCTCCCAAATCAAGAGCAACCAATCTCAAACCTTTAAGAGAATCTGGGACCTCTCCAGCCACTATTCTTTGAGCCAAAAGCTCTGCTATAGCAGTCTTGCCAACACCTGGGGCACCTATCAAAACAGGATTATTTTTATTCCTTCGTGATAGAACCTTAATTAGTCTTCTAATCTCAGGATCCCTTCCTATTACAGGATCTAATTCACCTGCTTTAGCAGCCTCGGTAAGGTCCCGTCCATAAGACTCAAGTGCTTGCCGGGGCTCTTCCTGAACCTTTAATTGAATTTGTTGATGATTAATTTCTGATTTCTCTGACTGATCAACTGATGGGGATGAATTAGAAGCTTTTGTATTAGGCAAAGATGATTCAGATTTCTTTTCGAGAGAGTTTTGAGAAAAGGGTTTTTGTTCAAAGTTTTGACGACTCATAGGATTTAAATTCCTTACTTCAGCCTCCAACTTTTCTGAAGGAAGACCCAACCGAAGGAAAAGCTCTTTACCTATTCTCAGATCCCTACCAAAAGCAATCATCAAATGAGATATTTCAATCAGACGAGATCCCCATTGAACCCTTAATCGCTCTGCTTCTTCGAGTAAATCTTCTAAATCGTCCCCTACAAAAAGCTCTGCTCCTCTTGAGGTGGGCTGATCTACCAAAAACTCCTCCAACCCATCTAACAACTGTCCATTATCTAAAGGCAAATCTTCTACAAAATTTTTATAGGCGCGATCGGTAAACAAAACCTGAAGCAAATGCTCCACATCCATTTCTCCGTGACGCCATCTTCTAGCGACATCCTGACTAGCAAGCAATAAATTCCATGCTTCATTGCTGAATCGATCTGGATCAGTTGTCAGGCTTCCTACCAAATCAGCCTGACCCGTGTTCTCAAAAGACATTGGTTTCAAGCCAGAAAAACTAAAAATGATTGAAATGCTTTAAACCGTAATTTCAAAGATGCTTAACAAACATCACAATCTAGGTTGTATCCCAATGCATTTACCTAGTTGACTCAGAAAATTCAGGCAATGCTCTGAAAAGTCACAAAAACGAAAAAACAATTATCACGCTGGAGCAAGATTCCAGTCTTAAAAAAGATCTCAATTTTGCAAAACCTAACAAGACGACTAACTGTTAAAACTTCCTCTGCGTCCTAATAAATCTCTACTCTCAAATTGTTAACGACTAATTGGTCTGATTGGATTTAAGAGGTTTGATTCCGCCAGACCAGCAAAAGTGACAACCAACACAGATCAACCCGATAGGCCATTCAGACCCATAAGATCCCAGAATGATCTTCTAATCAGACGTGATCGACTCCCTAGACCTTGTTATTGATACCATCGTTGCAAGGGAGGTGCTTGACTCCCGAGGGAACCCCACTGTTGAAGCAGAAGTTCTCCTGGAAGGGGGGGCTATTGGTAGAGCAATTGTTCCTAGTGGAGCGAGCACAGGAGCTCATGAAGCCCATGAGCTCAGAGATGGTGGGAATAGATATATGGGAAAAGGAGTCAATGAAGCCGTAAATCACATCGAAGAACGTATTGCACCAGCCTTATGTGGAATTTCTGCGTTAGATCAAGCAACTGTTGATGAATTGATGCAAGAACTAGATGGGAGCTCGAACAAAGCAAACCTTGGGGCAAATTCAATACTTGCTGTGAGCATGGCAACTGCTAGAGCATCTGCTAATGGATTGGGGTTGCCGTTATATCGCTACTTAGGGGGGCCCATGGCCACCTTGCTCCCAGTACCGCTCATGAACGTTATCAATGGGGGAGCACATGCAGCGAACAATCTTGATTTCCAAGAATTCATGCTCGTTCCTCATGGATCTGAGAGCTTCAAAGAAGCACTAAGAATGGGAACCGAGGTATTTCATACCCTGAAGCAACTCCTTCATGATCAAGGCCTCTCCACTTCAGTTGGAGATGAAGGAGGTTTTGCACCAAACTTAGAAAGTAATGATGCAGCAGGGGAATTACTTGTAAAAGCCATCGAAAAAGCAGGCTTCAAAGCTGGAGAAGAAGTATCCCTCGCGTTAGATGTTGCAAGCACAGAATTCTTTGAGAATGGAATCTATAAATTCGGCGGTAAAGATTTTTCAAGTGAAGAAATGGTCAAGGAATTAATGAAATTGGTAAATTCTTTTCCAATTATCTCTATCGAAGATGGACTTGCCGAAGATGACTGGACAGGATGGGAATTACTAACAAAAGAATTAGGAGGGAAAGTACAGCTAGTAGGAGATGATTTATTCGTAACAAATACAAATCGTCTTCAAAGGGGAATTGATTCAAATGTTGCAAATTCGATTCTAATTAAAGTTAATCAAATTGGTTCACTTACCGAAACTCTACAAGCAATAGATCTTGCCACCAGGTCTGGTTATACAAGCGTAATTAGCCATCGAAGTGGTGAAACTGAAGACACAACTATTGCTGACTTAGCAGTTGCAACTCGTTCCGGACAAATTAAAACTGGTTCACTAAGCAGAAGTGAAAGAGTCGCTAAATATAATCAACTTCTTAGAATCGAAGATGAACTAGGGAGTCAAGCAGAATATGCAGGAGCTATTGGGAAAGGGCCAAAAGGAAAAGCGTAAAAAGAATAAGGAAAGTCCTTTTATTTTATCTAGAAGCAGAGTCTGGTATTTGATCAAGTCGTCGATCCCGTTGCAATCTAAATTGCAACTTGAACCAGCCTACTAATAGCGGGAAAACAGCTACTAGTGGGATCAATGCCCATATTGGCCTATTACTAGAACCCAACAAAGCGGCAGATAATCCCATACTTCCTAGCAATACAGACTGAGCTATTGCCAACTGAGCATTAACCATCCTCCGCAATTGTCTATCAGATTCGCCCATACGAATCTGAAGCTGCAAGTCACCCTGCTCAAGCCTTTCCAGGCTTTCATCTAATCGTCTTGGTAGAGCAGCAGCCTTACTGCCAATCACTCCTACTTGGCGGCCTAATTCATTAATCAAATCATTCGGGCCAGAGCTACTGGATGTCATAAGAGGAAGAAGATAAGGCTTTGCTATAGCCATCAAATTAAAACTCGGATCCAGGGTACGCCCTACCCCTTCAAAAGTTGATAAAGCACGCATCACAAAAATCAATTCCACAGGAAGACGAAAAGGCTTCCCATAAACCAATTCGTAAAAATCCCCCGAAAGTTTATCTATTACTTTTGAACTGAAAGGCGGCGTAAGAGCCTCTTTAAGCATGACCCTTACTAGTCTTCTAACAGGGCCAACATCAACCCCGGGCGCGATAAGGCCAACAACCTGCAATTCATCTACTAAAGAAGCAACATCACTGAGAGAAGCGGCACGAACCATTGCTCCTATACGACTTCTAAGGCGATCTGAAATCAACCCCATCATTCCAAAGTCGTAATAGATCAAAGAACCATTCGCATCCACAGCAAGATTTCCCGGATGTGGATCTGCATGAAAAAAACCATACTTGACAAGCTGCTGTAGATAGCTTGCAGCTCCTATCTCAGCAATCTTCACAGGATCAATACCTGCCTTTAACAAAGCCTCTCGATCATTGACTTTTATACCAGGAAGATAATCAAGGCAAAGAATTCTTCTTGTGCTTAACTCCCAGACGACAGAAGGAACACGAATAAAAGATTCCTCTAAAAACTGTTGACGAAAGCGTGCCGCATATTGGGCCTCCAATCGAAAATCCAACTCCCTGAGTAAAACCCTTTGACACTCCTTCGCAATTCCCACCCAATCACGTCCCGTACCCCAACTTGGATGCCGCTGCATAACAGCAGCAACCTGTTGCATTACATCTAGATCTAAACGAAATAACCTTTCCAACCCAGGTCTTTGAATCTTAAAAACAACCTGACGCCCACCTCGCAAAATTGCTTTATGCACTTGTGCTAGGGAAGCCGCGCCAAGAGGTATTTCATCCAAATCAATTATCTCAGCACATCTTTCGCCCAATTCACGCTCTAGCAATAACTGCGCTCTTTCAAAGCTAAAAGGAGGAACATTATCCTGCAAATCTGCAAGCTCCTTGACCCAGCCTGCTGGCAAAACATCTGGTCTAGCAGAAAGAAGTTGACCAAGTTTGATAAATGCGGAACCAAGACTAAGCAACTCTGAAGTAAGCCATCGCGCTCTTTTCTGTTGTCGCTCTTGTCTAGTTTTAGAATTAAATCCACATCTATAACTCCAAGAACGAGCATCAAACCAAAGAAAGAAAATCAAAGCCAAGAATGTACGCCATATACGCAAAGCTCTTAGTCCACGACTCACAAGATCCAGAAAAGGCCTGCTAGGCATTAAGGTCGTCCCTCAACCTTTAGGCTTAACTCGGAAACCTTTGACCTCAATCGGTCAATCTGCGTCTCTAAATCAGAGATTGAAGAGGTTTTATTTGGATACATTGAATTTCCTTCAGCTTTGGCTGTTGAATAGGAATACTCCTCGCTTTCCTTATCTATACGGTCAGCCTCAGAAAACACCTCATCCTGGAATGAGTCCCATTCTTGGCGTATACGTTCTGGAGTTTCTTTGGCAAAAGCCTTCATCACTTCAGAGCAGGAAGAAAGACCACTACCAAATCGTACAAACAATCGAGATAGCGTTGCTTTGAATAATGCCTCTGGGGAACTCATTCAATAGAAGGGTGTCAATAGTAAATGATAATAAAGAAGAAGTATTGATATGTACCTAGTGAAGGGAGCAGTAAATTAATTTAAATCGAAGTGCTCATTTGAGAGGGCGATATTAACAATAAGATGAGGGAAGGAGAAATAATTATCAGCGGAGATCTAAAAAGTAGAATATAGAATAAATTAATGAAGAATAAGAAGGTCACTTAATAATATCAAATGGGGTAATTTGGCGTTGATGAAAGAAGCCTTGAAAAGAATCGATTCGCTTTGTGATTCCATAACCTGTAGCTAAACATGCTCCGACTAAAAGTGGACCCAACCAATATCGAGCTTTTCTTGTAGGTTCATGCTGACTCATAAAGAGAACTTTAAGTGCCGAAGAAAATGCATCGAAAGAATAAGTGAGCAGAGACAATTAGTTTAATTATAGTAATATTAATTAAATGCTTTATAAAGCGTGGAAGACCAAAGAATTCGTTTAATTGCTCTTATAGCTGTTAATCTTATTGTAATTCTAATAGCAAGAGAGTGGGTACATGGTAACCCAGACTCGCTTGCAAAGCTTCTTGCTGGATATCAATCCAATTAATTTATATTGCTATTACTGATGAATATATATGATATTTCTGCAATCTCAGATATTTAGTATGGACGTTAATTTAAATCTATATGGGAGTGACAATGCGTAGGATCAGTAATAATATGATAGAAATTCAGAATATAAAATGTGCGGCGGATTCGAGCTTAGAACAGAGTTTGAAGATCTACCTTCTATCTTAAAAAAAAGAACTCCAAGAAATTTCTCTTTTAACTATAAACCACTTAATTGGATAACAAAAGATGATCCACTATTAGTATTGAAAAAAGAAAATAAAAGCTTCTCAAGCTCTTATATGCTATGGGGATTCCTTCCTTCCTGGAGAAAGACTCCTAAGGTAGATCAAAAATCTTATAATGCCAGATTAGAAACAGTTGGTCAAAAAAAATCATTTCGTGGTGCATGGCAATATCGACGTTGCTTAATACCTGCAAGTGGCTTTTTTGAAAAAAACCACTTGATCAGGCGAAAAGATTTAGAGACATTCTGGATTGCAGGAATATGGGAGAGATGGATAGGACTAGATGGAAGTGAAGTTGATACATGTGCTTTGATTACAAGGGAAGCTAATAATCTAATCAAAAAATTACATTCAAGGATGCCTGCAATTATTGAGAATGGATACGAAGAACTATGGATGAAAGATTGCTATGGTAATGAGCTTGATACAATAAGTAGCATGCTTTTAAATAATAATTATGATGATTGGATTAGCGAGCCTAAATTTAATAGCAATTATAATCAATTGAGTCTGATTTAAATAATGAATATAGAGTTTTTAAAAATAGTAAATCCTGGTCAATTTTCATCTACTACATCCACAGTGATATGGTCAATGATAATATTTCTTTTCATATTATTAACTTCTATAAGTATAGCAGTAATTCGAGAACTGAATAAAAATAAACCTTCAAAAAATATCATACCAGATAACAAGCAGAAAGGATTTAAATGAAAAGCAATAGACTGAAAAGTATTTCACCAAAAAGGTGGCTTCTAAGAACACTGATAATACTAGCCAGTACATATGCTGCAATAGATCTCTTAAGGCAAGATTATTTTTTAGCTATTGTATTGACATTATCGTGGGCAATATTAATTTTTGCGGAAAAAAGAATATTTAATAATGAAAGAAAAAAAGAACTTAATAAGTTTAAGTAAACTTATTACTGTAAAGCATAGAATATTTGGACATGAAATCATTAAATATTTGGTTTCTCTTAGATACCTCTGCTTGACTGTATAAAGAGGTGAAATAGTCAATAAGCTCTTTAGATGGACCAAATACATTATGCTGAACTGGTAAAATATATTTACCAGGGTTTAAAGCATGTTCTAAAGGGATAGAGAGTTTTAAAGCTATAAAATTGGCTAATTCCAATTTATCTGAATAGCAAAGTGATGGTTTATTCAACTGTTCTATTGCCTCTTTCCTAGTAATCTCATTATTAATGATTAAATTACTTAAATGTGCTTTACGTTTATCTATTGAGTATAAGCTTGGCAAATAAATTGTTTGGTAGTAAGCAGTCCAAGCTGATTCACCATGCTTTTGGCCATAATTTACATAATCATAAATATCCTCTAATTTCGAAAGAGCAATAGTTTTATTATATTCAATATGATCAAAAATATTTATTGTGGTTAACTTTTTGGTATGCCATAAACGATATGATGCCAGGTCTTCAAAGGATGTATATGGAAAATTAGATAGTGAAGTTCCCCAAAAATGAGTATAAATTGATTGCAAGTTAAAAACATCATGCCAATGGTGACTCCATGCCGTAGGCAGAATAGATTCAGTAGTGTTATTAGCACCACTCGCTAATATAGAAATTTTATTGTCTGTACAAGCCTTTATTTGGGAAGAAAATATAGCCATATCCTGAGGTATATCCTGATTTAAAATACCTAAGTAGAAAAAAGCAGTTTGTATTTTTTTCATTAAATTCCAATCAACAACATGAGTATGAATAGGTAAACTTAATTTGCTGCAAAGTTTGTAGATATTACCAACAGCCTTATGAGTATTCCATCCTGTGTCTACATGATGAACATAAACTCTTAGTCCTGCATTAACTAATACATGTAACAACCAAGAACTATCTACACCTCCACTAATACCTACAATGCAATCATAATCTGATGAAGGACTAGAATCTAAAGCTAATTTTCTTATTGATGCAACAACAAACTCAATTGAATGCTTCTCAGTATGTGTGTCTAGAATTGTTTGTGCATGCCTACAATTATTACAAGTACCATCCGCAAAGAAAGTAATATTTGGATCTGAACAATCCATAACACATCTAGGGCAAATTGTTGCAGTGGATTCCATAGCTCTAATTATTATTCGAGTGACATAGCAGTGAAACCAAAGCAGAGCCAGGACCTGTTTGTAGAAAGATGCTAGAACCAGCTGCTATACCAGAAAAATTAGAATTTATTAATGCACAAGAGTGAATAGTTGCCATGCCTTCATTTTTAAGACCACCTGAAAGAATTATCGGATTGTCGATTGCCTTAATTGTTCTATCAGATAAGACATGATGGTCGATACTCGTCTTAGTGCCAGTGAGTGTTGTATTGGTAAGAAGAATATCGGAAAAATAATCAAGTCGAGCAATACTTGGAAAGTCATTCAGATATCCTTTAGTCAATCTGTCATAAGGATTAAAAAGAAAACGCTCGCTATTAATTGTTAATGTATAATCAATTGATAAGGCTATTGATTGAATTCCAGATTTAGCTGAAGCATAAGATGCAAGATTATTTAAACTGGGGTTAAATAATGAAAGGAAAATTTTATCATAACCCAGCTGAAATATAGAGTCTATATTATTTTGATCACGTAAACCTCCAGCATATGAAAGGGGATAATCTGCTATAGATCTTAGTGATTGCAAAAGACGTTTATTCAGAGCACCAGAAGAGGATGCATCCAGATCAATTACAATAACTTCATCAACCATGAAGCCAGAGAGAATATTTAATATAACTATCGGATCACCTACATATTCATAAGAGTTGAATTGATTAGAAACAAATGCTAGAGAATTACGTAATAGCAAAGTTGCTATTAGACGTGGACGAGCATGGCTAAAATAAGACTTCTGGAGATTAATCACTGATTTCCCAATAATGAAAAGGAAGAAAGTATGTGCAAACCATCGGAATGGCTAAGTTCTGGGTGAAATTGAGTACCAAAAATATTTGAAAAATTGCTACATGCCGCAGATACATTAGATAGTTGTGAATTATTAATTAAATGGGTGGTAAATCTCGTGTCTTCTACATAGAAAGAATGAGTGAAGTAATACTCAGTATTATTATTAGAGCGTAATGAAAGCTGGTTCTTGATACTATTCTCCTCTAATATTTTTTTTGGAGAGATGGTTAAGAATCCTATGTTAGTAGAAATATGAGATATATCAAAAATTCTTTTAACATGGCCATTTAGTATTCCAAGGCATTCAGTATCGCCTTCCTCTGAAAACTCGAAAAGGGCTTGGAAGCCCAAGCATATACCTAAAATGTAGCCATATTGTGAAAAGGATTTAATTTCATTATCTAGGCTCAAACCTCTGAGCCGTGACATATATTCAGACATGTTACCTACACCAGGTATTATCAGATGATTAACTAATTTCAATTGATTATAGGTTGATATTCTTGTGGTTTGAATATTTAATCTTCTATAAGAGCCTTCTATTGCAGGTATATTTCCTATTCCAACGTCTAAAATTCCAATAGAAAACATATAATTAGCTGAATCTCTTTAATCATTATACCAGTGAGACGTTATTTATGGGATTCTACGAAAGAGTCTTATGGAATTAGCTGCATTAATCTAACTAAAAGGTTAAAATTTGATTATCTATTCTAAAGTAATATTGCCACTTACAGATACTCGTTCAATATTAGGTGTTCTAAAAGGAATTACCATATGATGTAACGATGATGGGAAGATGAAAATATCTCCTTTCTTAGGCTTAAAGATTCTTTTATTAGAGATTAATGGGAGTTCTTCTCCATATTGAAACATAATACTTCCTGGATCTGGTCCTGTTCCTTTCCAGTGTGAAGCTTCTGCATTTAATTCCTCTGGTACATTTAAATAAATAACAAAACTTAAAGAGCCAGAATGATTATGGAGAGGATTAAAATCATATTGTTTCTGAAAATTAACCCAAAGATTATCTAGATTCCATTTATTATAATCTAATTCTACGCTTCCTTTCTTTCCAATACTTTTTGCATATGTGTCAAGATAAGCATGGATCCAAGGTTTAATCACTTGAGCAAACCATTGATTATCACCTTCTGTGTAGGACCATTCATCATGCATTAATGCTGCTAAGTCCCTCTCAGCATTATGTTCTGGAATATTTCTAACCTTTTCAGCACGCAAATAAAGCTCATCTATAAGTGTTGACAGTAAATGACTTTGCCATAAAAAAGGTCCCCACAAGGTTACATCATATTGTATTTGCTTAGGTATAAAACTAGGATCAAGCATAAAGCCTCAGTATTCTACTGAATATATTTTAGTTTGTTTCTAATCTTAGATTATTATTCTGAGGTAAATCTATACTAATTAATAATTAAATATAAGTTTGTAGACAAAAAAATAGTTAAATCGAATTTTGTAAATGATTAATCCCAATAACATTCTAGAATCTAACAAGGGATAGAAGAACAGGAATGCAAACATTCGTCAAAAGGAATTGTTTTAAATGACGCCATAAGAAATAACTTTGTATACATTTGCAATGGATTCCATGGTTAATAATGAATTAGATGCGAACTTCGATTGAATGCTAATCAGATTCAACTAATGAGTCAGTCCATAGCTTTTCATCCTGTTGCTGTAGTTTTTGGCCTTTCAATTTTAATCTTCATCTCAAGAGGAAGTCATTATAAATCAAACAATCAATATTTATAATTTAACTATTAAGATTAGAAGTAAAAGACAGATGCTAAATTTTTATATTATAAATAACAAGGTCCTATAGTTGGTCATTTTGAATAATAGCTACATTATTATTTTTCAATGATAAAGCTTCACTAATGCATTGAAAATTTTCAATCTCACCATTTGGCTTACGTCTCCTCAAATAAGGATGATCTACATCTACTGGAGTTTCTCTTAATTTATAACTCCACCACCATTTTTTGTCTGTAAAGCTAATCTCATCTTTATTGAATGTTCTAGGTATCATTATACTGGTTTCATCCAGTTTTAATACAATAAATGCACCTTCATCTAAATCATTTAAATCATTTAAAACTTGATAGCTAGAGCTTATATTATTATAAATAATAGCTTTTAAAGGAATACCATTACAAATAAAATCTTGTGGAGGGGTAATCGATACAAGAAAGGAAAGTAGAATAGTAATTAAACGCATAGGTGATAGCCTGTACTTGTATATCCTTGAGAAAACAATAAATTAGTTCTCAGGAAGTAAGTTTTGATTATAATAATTAGTCGAAAAATCAAGTTCATAAACTTGCTCTATTGAATTTTAGTGAGGTTTAAATAAATTCGGAAAATCATGTAATAAATATGCATTTGAGCAGTATAGCTTTAAATTTTAGTAAAATTCCAATAACAAATAGACTTAAAAGCGATTTTTATAATTATCATAGATAGTTAGAGTAACCCTTATTGTGAAATAATGGCAATTGCTAGAGTTCATTACGAAGTTATCAAAGAGTTACGGAATTTAAATCTACTTAAAGTGCAAGGATCGATTCTGGAACTAGGGGAACAGAATTGGTATGGAGACATTCCAATCAAATTATTACATGACGATATTGCAATTTATGCAGATAATTATTTAAAAGAACAATTGGTTAAAGAATTAGTTTTAATTTGGGAGAAAAAACCAGCAACGCTTCCTTATGATATAACAAAAATTTGGTATAAAACATTTTTCCAAGCAAAATCTATTAATGCGATAGATCTGCATGGAACCAATAAGGCACTAAAAATAGATTTAAACCTACCTCATGAGCTTAATAGGCAATACGACTATGTAATCGATATAGGGACTGGAGAGCATGTGTTTAACATTTTTCAATTCTTCCAAAGTATTCATAAATGGACAAAGCCAAATGGGTTCATAATTCATTGTTTACCAGTGGCAGGAGACATTGATCATGGCTTTTACAATTTTCACCCAACTTTCTATTGGGATATAGCACATGCAAATAAATATAAACAGTTAATTACTCTAAATTTGTCTATGAAGCCAACTTCAATAACTCAACTGCTAAGTCGAGAAGATGCTTTAAAATATTACTCTAAAGAAAATATTCCTGAAACTTGTGCAATTTTTTCCCTAATGCAAAAATGTGAAGAAAATTTAGATTTCAAATCACCGATGCAAGGAGTATATGATAATTCAATAGATAATTTTGAAATTAAAAAGGCATGGAATAATCAAAGGAAAAATTCACTATAGGTTTTAGAGCTAAGCAATAATTGTCTAATAAATATGTATCTGAATTGTACAGTACACATTAATCTATGCATACAACTCAAAACCAAGAATAGCAACCGTTCTTCTAATTAAGATAGTTCGTACTTGAATGATAAAATTTAAGCGATTACAGTCGATTCTATCCGTGGCTAAAGTTGCAAAACCTCAATAATGAGAAGATAAGCCTTCAATGTATCAATGAGCTAATATAGTTATTAGATGTTCTAGAGGATCTAGATGGGGAAAAGGCAACTTGTTTCAACTTCTATAAAAAAAGAGAAAGCGAAATATTTTAGTAAAACTTCTATAATAGAGGTTATCTGATTAATGAATTTATTCGAAAAATTACTCGGTTATCTCAATATTGATAATTACAATTTAGTAATGAGTTTATATGATAAGTCTTATACTTCATGCGAAGTAGAATTCATCGAACGGGAGAGACATTTAATAGAAACATATTCTAAAGAAAAATCTCTAACATATGAAACGTCGACAGATAACATATATAATGCTGTGCATTTAATTAGAAGTCATCATTTTTATTTTTATGAATTATTACTTAAAGAGTTAACAAAAACAGATCTCAATACGATTTTGAGCCAAATCAAAATAACCGAAAATATATTTACAGTTAATGATCTTCGCTATATAGATATTGCAATATATAATCTAAAAGATGATTGTGGAAATAGAAGGTACATAAGATTTGTCAAGGGATATGCTGGTATTTTTGAACTTTCCATCGGATTATCAATCAATTCTAAACTTAATTTAAAAAGTGAAGTAGTCATACTGAGTCTATTAAAACTGTCCCCAAAAGACAAAAATAAATTCTTTCAAGAAAAGGCAAAACAGCATAGATATAAAGTGAATGATATAAATCAAATCTTATTTGTACCACTTCATCCAAGTAAGAATCTAGGACATTGCATGTGGAATACGATCGGAGGATTAATAAAGTATGAAAAGCATGGAGTATACAAGAAACTTTTTGAGAAAGGTATCTACTCTAGTATTTTAAATACAAAAGGGGATTTTCTTGATAGCGATGGTTTCTTAAACTATTTGTTGGCTAATTCTGGAATAAATAAACAAACTGTCGTCGATATTAGTAAAAATAGAAACAATAAAAATAGTAAACTTGAAATGCAGAGCCTATTTATGCCAATAGATACAATGCATAGATATTCAGAGTATTACAATACGTATAGAGATTATTTAGATGAAAATTATGCGAAAAGTAAAAGTGAGCACGAAAATAAATCTCCTAAGAAAATAATCTTATCTATTAAAGGAAACAATAAGCAAATTCCAATGGATCTTCAAATAGAAATAACAGCTAGAATTATTACTATAATAAACAACACATTTAAGTATAAAATAGAATATATCATTGAAGGGGTCACAAAAGATCTGTTAATATCCTCAAGTCCTTTATTTGAAAAATTTCTAAAGAATGAAACTCTAATGTACGAAAATATATTATCTAGAATAGACGATAAACAGAATAGGCTAATAAATATAATGGGATTAAATGTACATGAGAAGCATAAATTCTACAAATCTGCGAAAGTATCATTTGTCTTTGGAGGAAGTAGTGCAATAACACATAGTTATTGCTATGAATTTCCAATTATCACACTCTGGTATAAAAAGCATCCCCCTAGTCGTATGAGCAGGCCATGTTACGCTTGGGGTGATGAATTGACTCCAATTAATAGAAAGTACATGGATGAATATAGTATTTGGACAAACAATCTAGAATCTGATGAATTCAAGAGTGCATGCGCAAATATCTCATTAGCCATCATGGATTATATATTTAAACCAAGTCCAATGAGTCTGGTTATGACTTCAATAAATAAATAGTGATAAAATCTATCTATGGTTAATTATAAACCGATATATGTTACAAGGCCATATTTGCCTCCATTGGAAGAACTACTTCCATCATTAGAAAATATTTGGAAAACAAGAGTACTAACAAATATAGGTCCATATCATCAGCTGCTCGAAAAGAAACTTGCAAAACAACTCAAGGTTCCATATATATGCCTTTTTAATAATGCTACTACTGCATTATTAGTTGCTCTTAAAGCCCTAAAAATAACAGGAGACGTTATTACAACACCATTTTCATTTATTGCAACATCGAATGTACTCTTATGGAATAATATTAACCCTATCTTTGTTGACATAGAGTTAGGAAGTCTAAATATTGATGCAAAGCTAATAAATGAAAAGATTACCAAAAGAACGAGTGCAATTATGCCTGTTCATTGTTATGGTAACCCTTGTGACGTGATGGCTATCGAGGAAATAGCTAATAGATATAATCTTAAAGTTATACATGATGCTTCTCATGCATTTGGTGTAGAAGCTGTTGGAAAAGGTGTAATGTCTTTTGGCGATATAAGCGTTATAAGCTTCCATGCAACTAAAATATTTAATACATTTGAAGGTGGAGCTATCGCAGTAAATAGTCTTGAATTAAAGAACAAAATAGATCTACTGAAAAACTTTGGGATTGAGAATGAATCTAGTATTAACGGTGAAGGAATAAATGGAAAGCTAAATGAATTTAGTTCTGTTTTAGGATTAACTCAATTAAATCATATCTCGGAATTAATAGATCAAAGAAAATCAATTAGTAAAAGATATATTAAAGAATTATCTAATATAAAGGGTATTAGATTTCAAGAAATAAAAGACTCAATTAAATATAATTATTCCTATTTCCCAATCATTATTGAAAATGAATATAAACTTAATAGAAATGAACTATATGATCTATTTCAGAAAAATAAAATTTTTCTAAGAAAATACTTTTATCCCTTAATTAGTAATACACCCAAGTATCGGCATATGCAAAGCTCAAGGTTAGATCAACTGCCGATAGCCAATAGAATAGCTGAGCAAGTACTGTGTTTACCAATATATCCAGAACTATCTTTGACTGATCAAAATAGAGT
The DNA here is from genome assembly GCA_003215655.1 of Prochlorococcus sp. AG-409-J16. Taxonomy (GTDB): domain Bacteria; phylum Cyanobacteriota; class Cyanobacteriia; order PCC-6307; family Cyanobiaceae; genus AG-409-J16. Next base: position 118,707 of record QCKB01000002.1, on the reverse strand, counting down.
GATTAATATTCTAAAAGAAGCAAGTCGATAGTTAAGTATATAATTAATATTTTAGTTCGAATATGCTATCATATTAATAAGTTCAGGTTGTAAGCCGAAAGATAAATCCTGAGATATTCTTTTATGAGCTTTAATTGCTATTTCTCTGAGATTATCTATTTCATTATTAGTCAATTCAAAACCATGTTGAAATGCTTCATACTTCTTATTTAGTACATATGATTCAACGCATTTCTCGAAGTCACCAGCACTAATAAGCGTCCTAAAGGGTGAGGATAAATTAAGCATTTCCTGCCAATTAGAATTTATTTCACCAAATATTTGATTTACTAAATGCTTAGCATAGTAAGGAGCCCAAGTAAAGCCATCTCTTTTAGTTCCATAAAGACAAAATAAATTCTCATCAAGTTCTCCAATAATTGGGACAGCATCTAAAGTTACTGGTCTGTAACCTGTTAAAATAGAAAATGATAATTGATAGGTGTTAATTCCAATAGTCTTTCTTGCACCTTCTAAAATAGATTCAATGCTTGACATCCTGGGGGACTGAATCTCAACATCAGTAATAAGACTAGAAGCTCCTATATATAAACCATTAGATCTTTGAACAGAATGAATTCCACATGTTCCTCCTCTGTTAGGTGTTCTTATGATTTTATCTATTTTAGGTTCCTGCACGTATGGAAGCTCTGAGTATGTAAGTAGTGCAGAACCAACACCAAAAAAACTTTTAATATTGGGCTTATTCCGTAAGTTTGACCTTTTAATTAATCCTTCAGACCATGCTCCACAAGCAATAACGACATGAGTGAAGTGCTTTGTTGCACCACTATAATCAGTCAGCTCCCAAAATTTACTGTTCTTTTTTATGCTTTCAATGTCGATATTATATATTTTTATGTGCTCTCCTAGATACCTTATTAGAGATTGAATAAATAGTTCAGCATCAACCGACTTTTCATCATTTATCAGAAGGCTTGAATTTTTCTGGTCAGAAAATGACTGGATTTTATATCCATAAAGTTGTAAACATTTCTTCATTGACTTGAATGAATTGAGTTCAACCTCATTTGAAGAGTCGTTATCTATTACAACTTCTGTACCACCACCATCAATTATATTCTTATTAATAACTTTCTTATCAAGAAACGATTGTTCCAGTTCTCTCCATAAGTTCAGAACTTCTTTTCTATTTGACATCTTCCAAGCTGTTAACTTATGACTACAATTAAAGCAATCAATTTCTGAAGCTACATTAATCATTGCACCTGCTGCTAGTGATGCTCCATATTTATTTTGATTAGAACCAAAGAGAGATATCTGAAGAGAAGGATATCTTCTATAAAGCTCATAGGCGCAGCATAGTCCTATTGCACCATTTCCTATAACAGCTACATTCATCTTCTACAACTCACCCTTCTTTGATAATACATAGAATAATCTATGCTGTTCCAGGAGTTTACTTTATAGCACAAACTAATATCTGCCCTGTAAAGGGCGTCTCTTTAATTCCAGTGTTGTAATTTAAGAAGATAGTTTTTACTGATGAGAATCCTAAGCGGTATAATTTCTTCTCAATCTCATATGGCTTCTGTATATAGACATTTGTATATTGATTTGAATTTGAGAATTTTAAATTAAAGAGTGAATTGGTCTCAGTATTCAAGGAAGAATAAATGTTCTTAAGAACGTTAATAGCTCCATAAGCCTTTAAATTATATTGATTGTTAGCATCAATAAATAAAACTGCTTCATCATGCATAAGCTCATATATTGAATTCAAAAACAATGCTTGTGACTTTGCATGTCCAATTACATTCCATAATGCTGTAATAAAATTATATTTTCTTGAAAATAGTTTACTAAAATCCTCCAAGGTATTATTATATATATTACTATTAGGGTGTCTTTGTTTTGCAAGGTTAAACATTTCAAGAGAAGGCTCTAAAAGATCTATTTCTATATCTTTTCTTTTGCGTAACTTCTTGCATATCTCCAGAAGGCGCAATCCATCTCCAGAGCCTATATCAAGCCATGTTGATGGATTAAATTTATTCAACATCTCTATTAACCTCTTATTTATAGAACCTAAATATTGGGCTTTTTCTTGTGAAATATCATTATATTCATTATGAATTAAATCATAGTATTCTTCCGAACTAATTTCTCTCTGAAAATAACCCATGGCTTTATTATTTTAAGACTTTTATTATACGCCAGAAAATCCATCTGAAACCTGTTTAAATCTAATCAAAAGCTTTATCATCCAAAAAAGTTGATTATATAAATATTCTCCGCTGATTTAGCTAAGCATAAGGCAACTAGATGCAGATTATGTCCATTGTATTACAATAGTAAAATATTGCGAGAATAAGGAATAAGTTGTGGTTAATTATAAAGTTAAAATGCTTCCTGAAAAAGAAGTACAACCTATCTTACGAGCCTCAGTTATTCAAAATGATGTATACTCTGCCGCTATTAGTGAAGAAAAAAATAGGATTTATGTTCCTATTAAGTCAAGACACTGTGTCAAAATATTTGATCTTCAAACATACGAATTACTTGATGAGGTGAACCTAGGTAGAAGCATTCCAGATATTGCTTTACCACTAAATAAAGAAGAAATTTTAATTGGCTGCAGAGATTCAGCGCCTCCATTAATTTTAAACAATTATGGGCAATATAAATATCTATGCATCCAAGAGAAGAATTTTTTCTCAAGCTCTTTTAAGCTTTCACCAATGGGAAAAATGTTTATTGGGAATTTAAATGGATGCCCTGCTATATATACTAAAGGTCAAATAAGAATTATAAATATCAATGTAACTAGTTCATACGATTGTCTATGGCTTAGTGATGACTATCTTCTAATTAGTGCAATACGAGATGGAAAAATTTTATTAGTAGAGTTACTAGAAGATGAATGCAATGTCCTTCAAACTATACAAGTAATTTATCCTTATAGGTTTTCACCAATTGTAAATAATAAAACAATTTTAACATGTCGAGGTTGGACCGATCGACCTGGCAAGGTTTTAATTCTAGGCCTGAGCAACATACACTCTAAACAAAATATTAACTTGAATAAGCTAGTATCTATAGAAAGAGAAATAGAGATACCGGACTCTTTATTTAGAGCACAGAAAATCCTGCCAGAATATCTACTAAAAATCATTCATCTAGGAAAATATAATGGCTACATAAACGATGTAGCATGGGTAGATAATGAAACTTTCTTATTAACAACTAGAACAGGAAATTGCATATTAAAATTAAATCTAGATGGACAAATAATCAAAGCAAAGCGACTTCCAGGATCTGTTCCGACAAGATTCATAGGGGAAAGGGGGCCAAATACTAAGTTATATTTTATTGATGCGGCATATGGAGGGATATTTACAGCAAGAATCTAATGGTTATACCTGTGACTACCAGCAATCCAAGATATTCAAATTTGGATTGATACCAATGCTGATGGCATCACATATGACGGTGAACTGTCAACACTGACGCAGTAAGACATTAACAGCATTGATCTCAACGCTGAGGTTACGAACCAGAGCATTGCTGGCAATCACGTCGATGCTATTGGTAGCTATCAAACAACCAATGGAAATAGCGAAAGCTTTGTACAAGCAACCTTCTCAGAACAAGGCGTAATAGCCATGTTTACCTTGGCCGGAGAAATAAATTCGCAAGCTCTAGATGACCTCTTGCTAGAAGGAGTGTTGTCGGATGACTTGGCTGAACTCTTTGAGCAAGGCAGCGCCCGCATAGCCGGTCATCCGATTGGCTCAGAAGAAATCCATATCCTTGAAGACACTGAAGAATTTCATCATGACCTTGGCTTAGAAGATGCCAACTCCTCTTTTGAAATCAATTCATCCGACAGTAATCATTCTTGGAGCATAAGAAACAGCCAAAGCACCAATAATCTTGGAGGGTTTATACCTTCTAATGACAATCATGAAAGCCTCTTTGGCCTCAATCAAAACCAGCAATTCTCAGATCTTATTGCTATGAGCTCAGGTTTAGAGCAAGCGATTACGATCTCAACTACTGACATATCAACTCTTTAAAAGCATCATGGCTGACTCAACAGAGTCCAATCCCGGACCTACATTCGACTTTGAAGGCAAACGATACGACTTCAACTCACTAGAAGAAGCCTCAAGAAAATTGGTGCATGGCCTACGAGTCGCAGATACTCAGATTCGAATGCACAAAGATACTTTGAATGTTTTAGAAGTTGGACGTCTAACCATGGCCAAGCAACTCCAGGAAAAGCTGAAAACAGTAAAACCATTGAACTAAAACTGACAAGCGTGAGGCTGATCAAGTATTTCTGGACTAGTAATAGCAAAAAAATTGTAAATTACTGTTGTTCTTATTGAGAAATAAATATGTTCAAATCAAGCGTTAAAAAACTGGTACAAGACAAGAAAAAACTATTAGATCCCTTCCAGTGCAATCGATCTTGGGCTATGTAGTGTAATCGGCATTAATTCGAATATAATCTTCTGACATATCACAACCCCAAGCTAATCCTGATCCTGATCCAACTCCAACAGTCAAGGAAATAGTAACAGTATCGCTAAGAAGATCTTTAGAGGACTGACAACTCTTTATGTGGCTAGATACTTGAGCTTGATCAAACGAACAAGGCACCCCATCCTGAACTAATAAATAAGGCCCTAACGAAAGACTCAAATCCTCTAATTTAAAAAGGACTCCCGCACGCCCTGCAGCAGCAATAATACGGCCCCAATTTGGATCAGATCCATGCACAGCCGTTTTTACTAATGACGAACCACAAATCGTTCTGGCGATTTGAATTGCGTCTTGGTTTGTCTGAGCTCCTTCTACTTTTACTTCAAGTAGACATGTCGCTCCCTCACCATCTCGAGCTATAGCCTTGGCTAAATATTGCGCTACATAAGTAAGCCCAAGCTGCAATGAATGCAAATATTCATTCTCAAGAGTTTCTCCTGCAGAAAATGCAAGAAAAGCATCATTAGTACTTGTATCTCCATCAACAGTAATCACATTAAAGGAAGCATCGACGGCCTTCTTTATCATCTCCTTCCAAACTTCATGTGGAACACCAACATCACAAGTTAAATAGCCCAACATAGTAGCCATATCAGGATGAATCATCCCTGAGCCCTTTGCCATACCTCCAATTCTGACCTGTCTGCCACCAAGTTCAGTTTCGATTGCGATCTGTTTTGTTACCAGATCAGTCGTAAGAATTGCTTTAGCCGCATTAGAACCACCTTCATAGCTCAGAGTAGATACCAATGGCCCCAAACTTTTCAGTAAATTATTCATTTGAATAGGGACCCCAATAACACCTGTAGAACAAATCAAAACTTCCCCAGGATTTAACGAGAGATGCTTCGCCAAGGCATTAGTCGCATTTAAACTATCAACCAAACCTCTTTCACCAGTGCATGCATTGGCTTGCCCAGAATTAATTAAAACTGCTCGCGCTTTACCAGCCAAAGACTCAAGACGCTGGGCACTCAAATTCACACATGCTGCTCTTGCAATAGATTGAGTAAATGTGCCAGCACAGACAGCACCTTCTGGTGCAACTAATAAAGCCAGGTCAAGGTCCTTAGAGGTTTTCAACCCTGCTTTGACACCAGATGCAAGAAAACCATTAGGTGTACTAATTCCACCCTCTATAAGCGACCATGTAGAAGAAGGCGAAAGGCGCACAACCTGCAAAGAAAATTACTCTTTCTATATCCTGCGACATGGATGACCATATTCACAGTCCACATCTACTAGAACGTTGGAATGGTTCTCAACGTCGGATAGGACTCACAGGAAGTATAGCCAGCGGTAAAAGCAGTGTTGGGAAATTTCTTAGGGAGGTTCAATCTCTACCAGTGATTGACGCGGATTTATATGCAAAAGATGCTCTCCATACTGGAAGTATAACTACTGAAAAAATATTAAATCGCTATGGCAAATTAATAAGCAATGAAGCCGAAGGGAAGCCTGAATCAATAAACCGATCTGCCTTAGGTGAAATTATCTTTTCCAATACTAATGAACGTCTTTGGGTAGAAAGTGTTATACACCCTATAGTAATTGAAAAAATCAACTCAGAATTAGATTCGAAGAAAGATGAGCCAATAATAGTATTGATAATTCCTCTCTTATTTGAAGTCAATCTAACTAATATTTGCAGTGAAATATGGGTTGTTAATTGCACACCAATACAGCAAATTGAAAGGCTTATCAAAAGAGATAAGCTTTCCAAGAAAGATGCAATAGCTCGTATATCGAGTCAATGGTCCTTAGAGGTAAAAGTAAAATTAGCAGACAAAGTGATCGACAATACCAATACAGATCTTACTTGGATAAATCAAGTAGAAAAATTTCTGAAATAATTTCAACCAAGAAGCTTCTTAAGTAAAATTTGATTGGCTAATTTTGGATCAGCCTTGCCACTAGTGATTTTCATTAATTGTCCAACAAAAAATCCTTGCAGCTTCTTCTTGCCTCCTCTAAATGCCTCAACTTCCTTAGGATAATCAACCATTAATTCATCGACCATATCACTTAAAGTTGAAGGGTCACTGATCATTCCAAGGCCACGTTCATCAATAATTTTTTCTGGCGAACCTCCAGCCTTAAGTAATTCCGGCAATATCTCCTTTGCTATCTTCCCACTAATCTTTCCTGAACTTATTAGCTTAATCATTTCAGCCAAATCTTTAGGAGAAAAAGGCAATTCTGTGAAGTTGAGCTTGTTTGCATTTACATAAGCTGCAATATCTCCTGTAATCCAATTAGATGCCAATTTTGCAGCTGCGCCCGCCTTGACTACATCCTCAAAATAAGAAGCCATAGACAATTCATCAGTCAATACTCGAGCGTCATAACTAGAAAGAGACAACTCCTCCACATAACGAATCCTCTTAGCTGCAGGCAACTCAGGAAGCTCATTACGCCAAGCTTCACGCAGCTCCTCAGTAACTTCTATAGGACCCAAATCAGGATCAGGAAAATAACGATAGTCGCTACTTCCTTCTTTTGAGCGCATGCTTTTGGTTAATTGCTTACCTTCATCCCAAAGACGGGTTTCTTGAATAACAGGTTCACCAGACTCATAGGCTTTGATCTGGCGACTAATTTCATATTCACAAGCCTTCTGAATAGCAGAAAAAGAGTTCATATTCTTAATCTCAACCTTTGTACCAAATGGAGCCTTAGGACCTCGTCTTACAGAAATATTGACATCACATCGCAAAGAACCCTCTTGCATATTGCCATCAGAAACACCTAGATATCGCATAATTCGCCGAATTTCAGAAGCATATTCTGCTGCCTCTCTTCCAGTACGAAGATCAGGCTTGCTAACTATCTCAGCTAAAGCAACTCCTGCACGGTTGTAATCAACTAACGAATAAGTTGAACCTGCAAGGCGATCACTTCCTGCATGAACTAATTTTCCAGCATCCTCTTCCATATGAAGCCGCTCAATGCCAATTTTTTTGACATATGTGTCTTTACCCTTTTCCGCAACCTCTACATCAATCCACCCCTCTTCAGCAATAGGTTGATCAAATTGAGAAATTTGATAATTCTTGGGTAAGTCTGGATAAAAATATTGCTTTCGATCGAATTTACTGTGCTCTGCAATATTTAGATTTAAGGCCAGAGCAGCCTTAACTGCATACTCGAGAACCTTTTTGTTCAATACAGGTAAGGTTCCTGGAAGTCCACAAACGACTGGATCAATATGTGTATTGGGATTATCGCCAAATGAAGTTGACGCTCCAGTAAATATTTTGCTTTCAGTTCCTAACTGCACATGGGTCTCTAACCCAATGACAGCTTCCCACTCTGCAATAGTTGCCGGCATCAGAAATTAAATGGTTTCACAAATCCTATGAAACAACCATTAGAACATGATCAATGCTCTGATCTTCAAACCTAAAAATCAGACCTAACGAACTACAAAATGGCTTTAAGAGCCACAAAACCTTTACTCATCCTTGGTGGCGGCCTTATGGGCCTGGCAATTGCTTATGAGCTAGCCCGTCAAGGAAAAAGGATTGAAATACTTAGCAGACGCAGAAATGAAGCAGCAGGTTTCGTTGCCGCGGGAATGCTTGCGCCACATGCAGAAGGCTTAAACCAGGAGCTACTTCTATTAAGTCAACTCAGTCTTAATCGAATTCCTCTTTGGGTAAAAAGAATTGAATCTGATAGTGGAATTGATTGTGGCCTAAGACAATGCGGAATTATCGTTCCTTTTTTAAATAATGCCGAGCTAGAAGCCTATCCAACAAAGGATTTTGGAGAAAAATTAAATCGAATAGAACTAGAAAACGAGCTACCTGGAATCGCAACTCCTTGGAAAACCGGATTGCTATTTACGCAAGATGGTCAAATTGATAACCGTCGACGCCTAATGAGAGCACTTGAAAAAGCTTGTGTTGGTTTAGGTGTGAAATTTCAAGAAGGAGTTGAGGTTCTAAAACTTCTTAGAGAAAACCAATTTTTTGTTGGAGTTCAAATCCGAAATGCTGAGGGTGAGATCCACAATCTATTTAGCCAAGAAGGAGTTCTTTGTAGCGGGGCCTGGAGCAATCAAATCCTGAAAGAACTCCCTATCTTTCCTGTGAAGGGACAGATGTTATCCCTGCAAGGACCTCGAAATGCATTTACACGAGTAATTTTTGGGCCTGGAACATACATGGTTCCTAGAGAAGACGGTCTAATAGTGGTTGGTGCAACTAGTGAAAAAGAAGCTGGATTTCGTGAAGGGCTCACCCCATTCGGACAGCGACAACTACAAACCGGTATTGCTGCGCTACTTCCTAATGCAATTCAATGGCCACCAATGGAACGATGGTGGGGATTTCGACCATGTACTCCAGATCAATTGCCTATTCTTGGCCCTTCTTCTCTTAAAGGATTATGGCTAGCAACTGGTCACCATAGAAATGGTGTACTCTTAGCCGCTATTACAGCCGAACTACTTACAAAAAGAATTTGCAAACAACCGCTAAGCGAACAAGAAGAACACCTACTAAATAAATTTTACTGGAATCGATTTCAAAACCTATAAGCATCAACCGCTAAAGGAAACTATTGAAAGTTTCTTGATTCAAGCCTTAGGCTTAACTCTCAACCCGCCAAACTAGATCAGCAGGAATCCAATCATTAATTTCAGAAGAATCAAACCAAAGACTTATCTCAAACTTGGCAGTTTCAGCTCCATCAGAACCATGAATGACATTCCTACCAATGTTTACAGCCAAATCACCACGAATTGTCCCTGGCTCTGACTCAAGAGGTTTTGTTGCCCCTATCAATTTTCTGGCACTAGAGATAACTCCCTCTCCTTCCCAAACCATTGCCACTACGGGACCACTAGTTATGAAATCAACCAATCCACTAAAAAAAGGACGCTCCCGATGTACTCCATAATGCTTTTCTGCAAGCTCTCTAGATGGTGTCACTTGCTTAAGAGCAACTAATTTGAAGCCCTTTCTCTCAAAGCGACTGAGGATTTCACCAATCAAGCCCCTTTGGACTCCATCAGGCTTAATAGCAACAAAGGTCCTTTCAATACCCATGAAAAACAAAAAATCACAATCTGGCCATAGTCCTCGCAAAAGTGCCCTCTTGGCAAGCAAAAAGATTCCAAAAATTGCTTATTGCGTAGATTTATCTAATTAGATGTTGATATTCATCTAACAATTCTTCATTTTAATACTTCCAATACATCATTGACTAAATCCAAGCTATCCCCAAATAATCATCAATGGACCGTAGAAGATAGCTCGGCCCTTTATGGCCTTAATTGTTGGGGTAAAAGATATTTCTCAATTAATGATCAAGGTCATATAATTGTTCACCCAAAAGGTAAAGGGGGTGAAAGCCTAGACCTATTTGATTTAGTAGGCGAGTTAGAAGGAAGAAACTTAATGCTCCCACTACTGATTCGCTTTGACGACATACTTGAAGACAGACTGAGAAGAATACATGAAGTCTTTCAAAAGGCAACTTCTCATTATGGCTATGAAGGGCAATACCAAGGTGTATTTCCAGTTAAGTGCAACCAACAGCGTCACGTCATTGAAGAATTAATGGCATGCGGACGCCATTGGAATTTCGGGCTAGAAGCTGGTAGTAAAGCAGAACTGTTAATAGCCTTATCACTTGTCGACAATGCAAAAGCACTTCTTATCTGTAATGGCTATAAAGACCAGCGATATATAGAGACAGCTATTCTTGCTCGCCAGCTAGGTCGCCAACCAGTAATAGTTATTGAACAACCAGACGAGGTAGAAAGAATTATTAAAGCAAGCAAAGAGATCGGCTCAGCCCCTTTAATAGGAATACGAGCAAAGTTATCTAGCCAAAGTGCAGGACATTGGGGGAGCTCTATAGGTGCAAAAGCAAAATTCGGACTATCTATCCCCGACATACTTTCAACAGTAGAAAAGCTACGAGAAAGCAATCTTCTAAATGAACTTCGGCTACTACATTTCCATATAGGTAGTCAAATCAATGATATTGGCATTATCAAAAATGCGTTACAAGAAGCTGGACAGATCTATGTCGAATTAACTCGATTAGGAGCAAATATGAGTTACCTCGACGTAGGAGGCGGTTTAGGCGTCGATTACGACGGAAGTCGAACCTCCTCTACAGCCTCTACAAACTACTCTCTTCAAAACTATGCAAATGATGTAGTGGCAACCATACAAGAATGCTGTAAGTCGAATAAAGTAAAAGTACCAACTTTAGTAAGTGAAAGTGGACGAGCGATAGCGAGCCACTTTTCAGTCCTGCTATTTAATGTGCTCGGTGTCAGCAATGTGACAACTGAGATACCTCCAAAAAAAGAAAATGAATGCCTAATAGTGCAAAACCTCCGAGAAACATTGCAATCCATAAACAGTATTTCTCAAGAGCCATCTATAGAGACCGCAAAACTCCAAGAAGCATGGACTGACGCAATCAAATTCAAAGATGACGCATTAAATGCCTTTAGGCTTGGATATCTAGAGCTGGCCGAACGAGCTATGGCTGAACAGCTCACCTGGGCATGTGCAAAGGCACTCATGAAATTGTTGCCAGATGACTTATCAATACCAAATGAACTTAAAGGCTTGCGTTCAACTCTTGCCGGAACCTATTACGCGAATCTCTCCATTTTCAGATCAGCTCCTGATACATGGGCAATCAGCCAATTATTTCCTGTAATGCCAATTCACCGCCTAGATGAAGCCCCCACTGAACTAGGACATTTCGCTGACCTCACCTGTGACTCGGATGGCAAGCTCAACAAATTTATTCATAAAGGAGAAAAAAAGTCATTACTAGAACTACACCAATTCAAGCCTGAAGCACCATATGTAATAGGCATGTTCCTAGGAGGTGCCTACCAAGAAGTGATGGGAAGTCTCCATAATCTTTTTGGTAGGACTAATGCGGTTCATATCCGAATCAGTCCTGAAAGTAACTATCAAGTAGACCATGTCGTGCGGAGCGATACCAAAGCTGATGTTCTTAAAGCCATGGAACATAATCCCGAACAAGTCCTAGAGCGGCTTCGTATTGCAAGCGAAACAGCTATCAAACTAGGTAAGTTGAAAATTAGTGATGCACGAAAATTAATGGAGCATCTAGAAGCAAGCCTTCGTCAGAGTACTTATCTACAAAAATAAACTTCTTAGGATAAAGCTGAAGTCAATTCCTCTTTGGCAGAAGACAGTGCATCATTCAACGTTTTTGCATTACGTCCCCCTGCCTGAGCCAAATTTGGGCGTCCACCACCTCCACCTCCACAAAGCTTCGCTATTCCTCCTATAAATTTTCCAGCCTGCAAACCACAAGAAATAATCTCTGGACCAAACGCAGCAACAAGAATTACTTTAGTTTTATCAGAGAGATCTGGAAGCCCACCTAAAACAACAGCGGTGTTAGGACCAAGCTGATCTAACAACGATTGTGCGGCACTTTGCAAAGCTGGACCATCGATGCCATCCAGACGTTGAACTAGTAATTGCCTACTACCAACACTCTTAACTTGAGTCATTAACGCCTCAGCCTTTGACAAGGCTAATTCCTGACGTGTTTCCTCTAGAAGCTTCTCGATAGATTTCAGATCATTTTGTAGTCCAGCCACACGTTCAACAATCTCTAATGGTTGTGCTTTGAATCGTTCAGCGAGTTGCTTGACGATTAAATCTCGCTCATTTAAATAATCCAAAGTTGCAGAACCGGCAACAGCCTCTATTCGGCGGATTCCAGCAGCAATTCCTGTCTCTGAAATGATTTTAAAGACTCCTATTTCAGCAGTATTAGTTACATGTGTACCTCCACAAAGTTCCATAGAAACTCCTGGTATATCAACAACACGAACTTGATCAGAATACTTCTCACCAAACATTGCAACTGCTCCTGCAGCCTTAGCATCATCGATACTCATTTCTCGCACTTGAAGAATATGAGCTTCTGCGATCCAATCATTAACAAGTCTTTCTACTTGATCTAAGGCATCTGGGATAACTGTTTTAGAACAATGAAAATCAAAACGCAAACGATCAAAATCAACTAAAGATCCAGCTTGAGCAATAGCTGGATCAACAAGCTGTTTCAATGCTGACTGTAATAAGTGCGTAGCAGTGTGATGAGCTTGCGCTCTTCTACGAGATGAACGATCCACAACAACATTCACAATATCTCCCACTTGGAGTTTCCCTCTTTCAAGATATCCATGATGAACAAAAACATCATTAATACGGGAAACAGACTTAATAACTACTCTTGCTCCATCAACATCAGAGAGATCCTTGAGCAAAAGACCACAATCACCTATTTGTCCGCCACCTTCGCCATAGAAGGGAGTTACATCGAGTACCAGTTGAAGCTTATCGCCTGCTATTCCAAGACTTGACTTCTCACCATTAACTATCAGAGCCTGAATAATACTTTTTCGCTCTAAAACTTGATAGCCACAAAAACTCGTTGGTTCCTGATCTGAAGCCATTTGATCAATGGCACTTTGATCCGTTAAATCAATAGTAGAGCTTGCCGCTTTCGCTCTCTCACGTTGGCGTTCCATGGCAAGATGAAAACCCTCTTCATCTACCTTCAAACCATTCTCTTGTGCAATTTCCTGAGTTAGCTCCAATGGAAACCCATATGTATCATATAGCTCAAATGCTTCCTCTCCAGAAATTTCTTTAGGTTTACTAAGAAGAACTCTAGAAAGCAATTTCTCTCCTCGATCAAGTGTTTCTAAAAAGCGATCTTCTTCTCTCTGCAGCTCCTGTAAAATAAATTGACGGCGCTCCAACAATTCAGGAAATGCCGACTGCATTAACTTAATCGCTGCCTCCCCTAATTCAACAAGAAAAGGCTTCTTAATACCTATTAAGTGACCATGCCGAATCACTCTGCGAACTAGTCGGCGTAAAATATATCCTCGACCCAAGTTGCTTGCTATTACACCATCTGCAATTAATTGAGTAATTGCTCTCGAGTGATCTCCAATAACCTTCAAAGATGTCTGCTTTTTTTTATCAACCGACTGATAGTCAATATCTGCTAAAGAAGCTGCTTTCTCAAGCAAAGGGTAGATCAAATCAGTTTCATAATTATTAGACACTCCTTGCAAAATCTGAGCCATTCTTTCCAAGCCCATTCCAGTGTCAATATTGCAATTAGCTAAAGGAGTAAGCTTCCCAGCAATATCTCGGTTGTACTGCATAAAAACCAAGTTATAAAACTCGATAAACCTCTTATCGTCATTCAGGTCAATTGATTCATTACCCAACTCGGGCATGAAATCGAAATACATCTCTGAACAAGGTCCACAAGGTCCGGTTGGTCCCGAAGCCCAGAAATTATCCTCTTCATCCATGCGAACAATTCGCTGAGGATGAACACCTACTACTTCTCGCCAAATTTGAGCAGCTTCGTCATCCTCACGAAAAACACTAACCACCAAATGCTTTGGATCTATGCCAAAAACTTCAGTACTAAGCTCCCAAGCCCATTGAATTGCCTCTTCTTTGAAATAATCTCCAAACGAAAAATTGCCAAGCATTTCAAAGAACGTGTGATGCCTTGCAGTTAGACCAACATTTTCAATGTCATTTGTTCGAATACATTTTTGACTACTAGTCGCCCTGGCCGCAGGACGTTCCTGCTGTCCCAAGAAAACAGGCTTAAAAGGAAGCATGCCAGCAATCGTTAGCAACACCGTTGGATCTTCAGGAACCAAAGATGCACTAGGAATTACCTTGTGATCTCTCTCTGCAAAAAAACCTAAAAAGGCCTTTCGAATCTCTTCTCCAGTACGAGATCGCGATTCAATTGAACGCGACGTTCGTGGAACGGCCATAACAAAATTAAGCGTGGTAAGAAGGTAGAACAGTCATGATCACCTTGAAAAATCAAAAAGCCTTAAAACTGTTCAAGAACCTCCTAATTCATTCTTAATTATGCTTCCAGTAACTTGAATATGGCCTTCTGAAAGAATTTTTTGCGACTCTGCTCAAACTTCTATTGATATTCCCTTAGGATTTAATCTGACTGTTCTAAAGGGCTTTAAAGCACGATAATGTGCTTAATGAACTAAAAAATCGATGCAATAGGTCCACATTTATCTGACGAGGGGGGTGATTCCCTGGCATACTGAGGTTGGAACTTCTATGGGTGATGTTGCCGCTGATCGGCAGCTCAAAACTACTTCCAAAACTCCTCCATGATTTCCGCGTCGCGGCTATGAGCCTGCTGCACGCCACTTGGCTTCCAGCCATCCGAACTCCGACCAGCTCTGGTCGCCCCGCCCTCCTGGTTTGGGCTGACACCTGGCGCGTAGCAAAGCCAGCAGGCCCTGATATAACACCCGCACTACATCCTTTTACACTAAATGCTGATGAACTTCGGGGATGGCTGAAAGATCAAGATCTTTTACCCAATGGAATCATCGATGCCACCGCATGCTTAACCCTTCCTAGTAGATCTTTAAAGCCCCGAAACACCCGAAACAGCCAAGTTCAATCAAGTAAAGCCGATCAAGAAGAAGCGCCTGAGTGGACAGGGTTACCTTTACAAGCTGGAGAGCCAATTCCAAAAAATGCAGAGTGGTGGCCATGGCAAGTGGAAGGTTTAGCTCTTGAACCTAGTGCCGCTACCGCATGGCTCTCACACCTACCGCTTTCTGGTCGACATCCTGATCTAGGAGATGAACTTAGATGGTGGAGTCATATGGAGCGTTGGGCATTAAGCATTATTGCTCGGGGGCGATGGCTTCCCCAAGTTGAACTCAGCAAAGGCGAAGGGTATCCACATCGAGCCAGATGGGTTCCCCTGCTTAATCGGGAAGACGATCGACGTCGCCTAGAAGAATTAGCAGCAAGTCTCCCTTTGGTTGCAACCTGTGCACTCCCATGGAGAGAGCCAACTGGAAAAAGAAGCAACAGGACAACTCGCTTACGACCAGAAGCTATGCGGGAAGCGAACCCTATAGCATCATGTCGACCACGAAGTGGTCGACTTAGAGTCGCCAATCTCCTAGAAGAATTAGTCGATGCCCAGCTAAGGAAAGAATTTTTAGTAAATGCAGAAGGCCTAGATCATCTGCTCGCTTCTTGGCAACAAGCTCTGGGCTCCGAAACTGGTGTAATCAATTTATCTTCAGAAGAAGCTGAGCGACTAGCAACAGCTAGTCATCACTGGCGAGAAGGCGTAGCTGGCAACGTGGCTCCAGCAAGAGCCTGTCTAGAACTTTTCAGCCCAACAGAAGGTAAAGAATTATGGGAACTTCGCTTTGCGCTGCAAGCTGAAGCAGATCCAACTCTCAAGGTTCCCGCTAGCACTGCCTGGGCAACAGGTCCAAAAATTTTGCAATTAGGTGAAGTCCGTGTGGAGCACCCAGGAGAAGTACTTCTGGAAGGATTAGGTAGAGCCTTATCAGTCTTTTCTCCCATCGAAAGAGGACTCGATAATGCGACTCCAGAAACAATGCAGCTGACTCCGGCAGAAGCTTTTGTCTTAGTAAGAACAGCTGCTAATCAACTGCGTGATGTAGGTGTTGGAGTAGAGCTGCCACCAAGTCTATCTGGAGGGTTGGCTAGTCGATTGGGATTGGCGATCAAAGCAGAACTTCCTGAAACTTCTAGGGGATTTACTCTTGGTGAAAGCCTTGATTGGAGTTGGGAGTTAATGATCGGTGGCGTCACACTAACGCTACGCGAATTAGAGCGACTTGCCGGTAAACGAAGTCCATTAGTTCGTCATAAAGGTGCCTGGATTGAATTACGTCCCAACGATTTAAAAAATGCAGAACTCTTCTGTAGCGCCAATCCAGAAATAAGTCTCGATGATGCACTGAGACTTACAGCCACAGAAGGCAACACTCTCATGCGACTACCAGTCCATCTCTTTGAAGCTGGGCCAAGGTTACAAACCGTTCTAGAGCAATACCATCAACAAAAAGCGCCAGACCCACTACCTGCACCTGAAGGATTCCATGGACAACTTCGTCCTTACCAAGAAAGAGGCTTAGGCTGGTTAGCTTTCCTTCATCGATTTGATCAAGGTGCTTGCTTAGCTGATGATATGGGACTAGGCAAAACCATCCAATTACTCGCTTTTCTACAACACTTAAAAACAGAACAGGAACTCAAGCGACCAATACTATTAATTGCTCCTACCTCAGTCTTAACGAACTGGAAACGAGAAGCACTAGCATTTACCCCAGAATTGATCGTACTCGAACACTATGGACCAAGACGATCTTCTTCTCTTAGCAAACTTAAAACAAATCTCCAAAAAGTAGACCTGGTTCTAACTAGCTATGGCCTTATGCAAAGAGATATTGATCTACTAGAAATGATCGATTGGCAAGGAATTGTAATCGATGAGGCACAGGCGATTAAGAATCCAAACGCAAAGCAAAGTAAAGCCGTAAGAGATATAGCTAAACCAATTAAGACAAATCGTTTTCGAATTGCTCTTACAGGAACACCGGTAGAGAACAGAGTGAGCGAAGTCTGGGCATTAATGGACTTCCTCAACCCAAGAGTTCTTGGTGAAGAAGACTTCTTTCATCAACGATATCGAATGCCTATAGAAAGATATGGTGATATGTCTTCACTCAAAGACCTCAAAGCTCGCGTCAGCCCATTCATACTCCGAAGACTAAAAACAGATAAAGCAATAATCTCTGATCTTCCAGAGAAAGTAGAGCTCAGTGAATGGGTAGGACTCAGCAAAGAACAAACAAGTCTGTATCAAAAAACTGTTGAAGACACCTTGGATGCTATTGCTCGTTCTCCTCGTGGTCAGCGTCATGGAAAAGTTCTAGGTCTACTTACTCGCCTAAAACAAATTTGCAATCATCCGGCACTTGCTCTGAAAGAAACAACTGTCGAGGGAGAATTCATTAACCGGTCTAGTAAAATGCAAAGACTGGAAGAAATTCTTGAAGAAGTAATAGAAGCAGGCGATCGAGCTCTCCTATTTACTCAATTTGCAGAGTGGGGACATCTACTACAAGCCTATCTTCAGCAGCGATGGCGGTCAGAAGTGCCCTTCTTACATGGTAGTACTAGAAAAACTGAGAGGCAGGAAATGGTTGATCGATTTCAAGAAGACCCAAGAGGACCACAACTATTCCTCCTCTCCCTAAAAGCTGGAGGCGTAGGACTAAACCTCACTCGTGCAAGTCATGTATTTCATATAGATCGTTGGTGGAACCCAGCCGTGGAAAACCAAGCAACAGACCGTGCCTATCGAATAGGTCAATCAAAGCGAGTCATGGTTCATAAATTCATCACCAGTGGTTCTGTCGAGGAGAAAATAGATCATATGATTCGCGAAAAATCCCGTTTAGCAGAAGACATAATTGGGTCCGGCGAAGATTGGCTAGGAGGCTTAGGTGTCAGCCAATTACGCGAACTAGTCACCTTGCAAAACGATTAAATAGGCAGCATCCACATGACAAATTCAAATCCTAATCACTCAGAAATTACAACTGCTCTTGGAGAAGAAGGTTTAGGGCAACAACCTTGGTGGGTAGAACAATGGATGGAGTTAATCAATTCATATCGCTTCAAAAAACGCTTAGAAAGGGCGTGGACTTATGCAAGAGAAGGCAATGTCACTTCCATCAGATTTGAAGGTCGTAGAGTGCATGCACGCGTTCAAGGAACTGGTGAAGATCCTTATAAAGTTAAACTTTGGCTAGATGTCTTAAATGATGAAGACTGGGGTTATGTACTTGAAGCATTAACTCAAAAAGCTAGATGGTCAGCACAATTGTTAGCGGGAACCATGCCCGCAGACATTGAGCGAGCATTCGCCGCAAGTGGTAGACGATTATT
The DNA here is from genome assembly GCA_003215655.1 of Prochlorococcus sp. AG-409-J16. Classification (GTDB taxonomy): domain Bacteria; phylum Cyanobacteriota; class Cyanobacteriia; order PCC-6307; family Cyanobiaceae; genus AG-409-J16. The sequence continues at coordinate 100,330 of QCKB01000002.1, read as the reverse complement.
CCCATTTAAGCTCCAAGAAGTCCGAAGTGAATGCAGCTGTCCTGATAAAGCAAATCCTTGTAAGCACATAAGTGCAATATATTTTCTTATGGGAGATCGTTTCAGTGAAGATCCTTTTGTTCTCTTTCAATTGCGAGGAAGAACACGTGCAAAACTACTCGCAGATCTTGCAGAGCAACGTCGTGAAGTACTTGCAGCAATAGCTGCTGCAGAAAAATCTATATCTAATGCAAACCAAAACAATGCCAATGACTTAGCAATTCCTCCTCATCCTGCTATTGTCGATCCAAGCCTATGGTGGCGTTATGAAGGAAGTCTGAATGCTGATCTAGTCGTTATAACTCCTGCAATGGAAGGTGAAACAGGTCTCGATTGCGCAGGAGAACTTCCACTTGCCGAAGAGCCTAGATTCCCTGAAGCACGTCAAAAATTTCTCTGTCACTTGAAAGAACAAGGCCAGGCTCTTGCTCAAAAAGCAATGCTCCTAGCTATGACAGCCGGTGACTAATTTTCCCTGGTTAAACCCAGAAACAATAAAACTAGTTCACCTGCTATTAAATTCTCATCAAAAAGCATTTGGGTATCCACTTTTTGTAAACTCTTCAGAAAAAAAATCGGAGCTAATCAATAACGAAAAACTATTCTCACTTGGAATAGTTGTCATGGCACATGATACGGCTAAAGATCCTATCCTTAACTACTCCAATGCATTAGCATTACATATCTGGGAAAGAACATGGTCTGAAATGATTGGAATGCCTTCTAGGCTGACCGCTCCTTCAGAGGAACGAAGCAAAAGAGCGCGCGCAATGGAAAATGCTTTACTCAAAAATTCTATAAGTAACTATCAAGGGATCCGAATTAGCAGTACAGGTAAACGATTCCTAATAAGAAAAGCACGCGTCTGGAAAATCTGGGACGAACATAACAACGCATATGGTCAAGCCGCAGCCTTCTCGCACTGGCAATGGATTTAAAAAACAAAAAAGCAACATTCTTTGCCAATCATGTTATGCCTAAGATCTCTTAAATACAAAAAAATCCATGCAACGTCGGAAGCTCCTTCAATCTGGCGCAACTGCCCTCACAGCAACAATGGGAGCAGGATTACTTGGATCTTGCACAATCAGGCGGGAGGAAACAAGCACAACTAACCTCATCCTCCCCAAAGTTCGATGGCGAATGGCTACCAGCTGGCCATATTCACTAGACACAATCTACGGAGGTGCCGAAACAATAAGCCAAAGGGTCGATGCATTAAGTGGGGGGAAATTCCAAATCACAGCATATGCAGCAGGTGAATTAGTACCTGGTTTAGAAGTTTTAGATGCAGTTCAAGCAGGCTCTGTCGAATGCGGCCATACCGCTAGCTATTACTACATAGGAAAGAATCCCGCTTTTGCATTTGGCACTTCTTTGCCATTTGGACTAACAGCCCAACAACAAAATTCATGGCTCTATGAAGCAGGTGGAAATGATGCAATGAACCGAATTTATAACGACTTCGGAGTGATCGGTTTTCCTGCTGGGAATACTGGTGCCCAAATGGGTGGTTGGTTTAAACGCAAACTAAATGGACTGAATTCTCTTCAAGGCTTAAAGATGCGCATCCCAGGCCTAGGTGGAAAAGTCATGGCGCAACTAGGTGTAAATGTCCAAGTACTACCAGGTGGTGAAATTTATCTAGCTCTTGATCGTGGTGCAATTGATGCAGCTGAATGGACAGGTCCTTATGACGATGAAAAGCTTGGCCTCTTTCGAGCTGCAAATTTCTACTACTATCCAGGCTGGTGGGAGCCTGGGCCAACATTAACTGGTCTAGTAAATAAAAAAGCCTGGAACAAATTACCAAACGAATACCAAGAGATATTCCAAACAGCTTGTTACGAAGCAAACCTAACAATGCTTAGTCGTTATGACACACTCAATGGAGCAGCGCTTCAAAGATTATTAAAACAAGGAACAGAACTTGTCCCTTATGAAGACAGTGTCCTAGTAGCGGCTAAAGAAGCTGCGCTTGGGCTTTACTCGGATATGTCTTCAAAAGATCAGGAATTTCGGAAAATTTATGAAAAATGGAAAATTTATCGCCAAGAAGTTTCTTTATGGAACAAAGTTAATGAATTCTCTTTCTCTCGCTTTAACTACCAATAACTCCTAATGAACAAATGGTTAGCCCTAGCAAACTCTATAGACAAAGTAAATAAAGCCTTCGCGATTATTGCACGTTGGGCAATTCTTCTAATGCTAGGAACAGGGCTATGGAATGTTGTTGGCAGATATATAGGTGTAGCCATTGGAAGAAATCTCAGCTCTAATGGTCTAATTGAAGGACAATGGTTTCTCTTCGACCTTGTTTTTTTACTAGGTCTTGGCTGGACACTTCAACGTCAAGATCATGTCCGTGTTGATGTTCTTCAAAGTCGTTGGAAACTAAAGAAAAAAGTTCGTATAGAGCTTCTTGGAACCGTAGCTTTGTTATTACCTTTTGCTATTGGCGTTATGGCCCTTTCTATACCACCAGCAATACAATCTTGGAACATTGGTGAGGCTTCTCCTGATCCCAATGGACTCCCTCGCTATTGGGTGAAGATGCTAATTCCAATTGGTTTTTTTCTCCTTTCCCTACAAGGAATAGCCGAAGGGCTCAGAAATTGGGCGCAATTAAAAGAGAAGTCCACAATTAATAGAAAATCTTCTCACCCCACAACTTAAACAAACATTGATTGAAATTGAATTCCTCGGATATGTAATCAGTTTTGACCCTGCCTTGATACTTGGTCCAGGCATGTTCGTAGCTCTTGTAATGGTGCTCTTAAGTGGCTATCCAGTTGCCTTTTGCCTAGGTGGGATTGCTGTTTTCTTTGCATTGCTAGGAATAGCAATGAATGCAATTGAACCACTGTTCGTAACTGCATTGCCTCAACGAATCATGGGAATAATGTCCAATTTCACCTTATTGGCAATTCCTGCTTTTGTTTTCATGGGGGCAATGCTTGAGACGTCAGGGATAGCAGAACGTCTACTAGAAAGCATGGGAAAACTACTTGGGAGACTACAAGGTGGCCTAGCCCTTGCAGTTGTAATCGTGGGGTCTCTTCTAGCTGCAACCACTGGAGTAGTGGCTGCAACAGTAACCACTATGGGGCTGATCTCACTTCCAGCAATGATGCGAGCAGGATACAACCGATCACTAGCAACAGGTGTCATTGCCGCATCTGGAACCCTGGGGCAAATCATCCCTCCAAGCATTGTTTTAGTAGTGCTAGGTGACCAATTAGGGATTTCTGTGGGAGATCTATTCCTTGGATCTGTGATCCCAGGCCTACTCATGGCTAGTGCTTTTGCAATCTATGTAGTTGTAATAAGCAGTCTCAAACCCGAACTGGCTCCTAAACAAGATCAAATTCCACTCTCCTTTTTAGAGATAGTTAAGGTGATAAAAATAATTTTGCCGCCTCTAGGGTTAATTCTTTTAGTTCTAGGAAGTATTTTTATTGGAATCGCTACACCTACAGAAGCAGGAACTTTAGGTGCGATTGGTGCCATGACATTAGCCACCCTCAATAAAGGATTTAGTCGAAAAATACTAAGCAAAGTATGTGATCAAACCCTACGCACCACCTCAATGGTAATGGCAATTTTACTAGGATCCACTGCATTTAGTCTTGTATTTCGTGGGGTTGGCGGAGACAAAATGATCGCGGACCTCTTACTAAATCTTCCTGGCGGAAAGGCTGGCTTCATTGCATTCAGCATGCTCATCATCTTTCTGCTGGGATTTTTTATTGACTTCTTTGAAATCGCATTTATTGCAGTTCCACTATTGCTACCCACTGCGCGTGAGCTATTAGGGCCTGACCAACTGATATGGCTTGGAGTGATTATCGGCTCAAATCTACAAACTTCCTTTCTTACCCCTCCGTTCGGATTTGCCCTGTTTTATTTACGAGGAGTAGCACCAAAATCAGTTTCTACAAAAGAAATCTACGCTGGTGCTCTCCCCTTTGTGGGATTGCAAATCAGCGTGTTGATATTACTAATAATGATTCCAAGCCTTGTAACGTGGCTTCCAAACCTAGCCTACTTCTAACTAATCACTCTTTGCTTAAAAGCTAATTCCTAAAGTTCTGATCTTAGAGAAAGGGATCTATGAAAACCGAAAATCTTCCTCCCGTAGTCGGAGGACCTAAAAAAGAGCAAAGATTATCGCTTCAATTCGCGAAAATCGCTCAAGACACATCAACCTTCAGATCCCTGGACTGGGATAGAAGCAGGTTTGATATTGAATTCGGTCTCCGAAATGGGACTACATATAACAGCTTTCTAATTAAAGGGAAAAAAACTGCACTGGTTGATACTAGTCACAAAAAATTTTTGAATGATTGGATTCAATTACTTAAAAAAGAAATTAATCCTTGCTCCATCGATTACCTCATCGTGAGCCATACAGAACCTGATCACTCAGGCCTCATAGGTGAGTTACTTGAACTCAATCCAGATATAGAAATATTAGCCTCAAAAGTAGCTATACAATTTTTAGCAAATCAAGTACATCGTCCTTTTCGTTCAAGAGCTATTAAAAGTGGAGAGGAGCTTGACCTTGGAGAAAATAGTTGCAGTGGCATCTCACATCGGCTCGAATTCATTAGTGCACCCAATCTTCACTGGCCAGATACCATATTCACCTTCGATTATGGCACTAGCATTTTATACACTTGCGATGCTTTTGGACTCCATTATTGCTCCGAAGAAGTTTTTGATATAGATCAACAAGTGATCTATGAAGACTTTCGTTTCTACTATGAATGTCTTATGGGACCAAATGCAAGAAGTGTCCTGCAAGCTATCAAGCGATTAGAAAAATTACCAACAATAAATATCATTGCGGTAGGACATGGTCCGCTACTAAAATATCACCTCAATTCGTGGATTGAATACTATCAAACGTGGAGTAATCAAAAAAGTAAAGGCAAGAATTATTCAGCTATTTGCTATATCAGTCAATATGGATTCTGTGATCAATTAAGCCAGTCCATAGCTCACGGAGTCGCCAAAACAAATGCTCAGGCTCAGCTAATAGACCTAAATAGTTCTGACCCTCAAGAACTCACCGCTTTAATTAGTGAAGCAAAGGCAGTCGTCGTGCCAACCTGGCCAAGCCAGCCTATTGGAGATTTACAAAATTCAATCGGTACTCTGCTTGCAGCCTTAAGCCAAAAGCAATGGATTGGTGTTTATGAGGCATATGGAGGTAATGATGAGCCGATAGACGCCATCGCAAATAAATTACGAACCCTGGGACAAAAAGAAGGCTTCTCACCATTACGAGTAAAACAAAACCCAGATAGCAATACGTTTCAACGTTTTGAAGAGGCTGGGACTGATCTCGGGCAATTATTAAATCGGAAGCAAAATGTAGCTACGGCAAAAAGTATCGATGGAGAGCTTGCCAAAGCGATGGGGCGTGTAAGTGGTGGACTTTATATTGTGACCGCTGAGCAAGGTCTTGGGAATGATCGAAGGCGAGGTGCAATGGTGGCAAGCTGGGTTAGTCAAGCAAGCTTTAAGCCTCCAGGCCTAACAGTAGCTGTTGCTAAAGATCGGGCTATAGAAGCATTAATGCAAGTGGGAGATAGATTTGTAATCAACGTGTTACGTGAAGACAATTACCAACCAATACTTAGACATTTCCTTAAACGATTCCCCCCTGGTGCCGATCGTTTTGAAGGAGTCGCAATACTTGAAGATCATGCCAAAGGAGGTCCTGTGCTAATGGATGCACTAGCTTTTTTAAGTTGCCAAGTTCAGCAACGGCTGGAAACTCCAGATCACTGGATTGTTTATGGGTTAGTTGAGCAAGGCAACGTAGCCGATACAAGTACTAAAACCGCGGTACATCACCGCAAAGTTGGTAGTAATTACTAATGTCTATACCTATTCAAAAAGCTAAAGACTCAATACAACAACGGCAAATGATTAGTGTCTCTTTAGAGGAAGGCCTAATTCATCTAAGAGGTTTAAGTCCGAAACGTTTGAGATTTGAACTGGAATATGCACTAGAGCGTGGAAGTACGGCAAACAGTTTCTTATTCTTAGCAGGAATTGATTCCAATGGGAACGAACAACCACCTATTCTCATTCATCCACCGGGAGCTGCTTTTAGTGATGTTTTCATCCCAGCACTTGCAAACGCCTTACCAAATAATCCTAGTGAACTCTCTGTAGTAGTAGGTCATATCAATCCTAATCGCATAGCACTACTCCAAACACTCGCAACCCTATACCCAAATTTAAAATTAATAGCTTCTAATCCAGGAGCAAAATTACTACGAGAAATCTGGAATCAAAAAGATCCTAGAAATCTTGAACAAGCTACACCACCTATTCCTGAAATTACATTAATTAAGCAAAAAACAAAAATACCTGTTAGCTATGAACGTCAATTAATTCTTCTTCCAGCGCCTACAGCTAGATGGCCAGGTGGCCTTTTAGCTTATGAAGAAAGCCTAGGACTACTTATGAGCGATAAACTCTTTGGTGCACATATATGTACATCAACGTGGGCAGAATCCAATCGAAGTAGCACTGAAGAGGATCGACGTCATTACTATGACTGCCTAATGGCACCAATGGCCGATCAAGTAGATACGCTCGTTGAAAAAATCGAAGAACTAGAAATCCGAACAATAGCGCCAGGTCATGGTCCATCAATAGATTCAAGTTGGAGAAGTCTATTAAACGACTACAGACGCTGGGGCGAAAGTCAAAAACAAGCCTCATTAAAAATAGTTTTGCTATTTGCTAGCGCCTATGGAAATACAGCAACTATTGCAGATGCTTTGGCAAGAGGAGTTGGAAAAGCTGGGATACAAGTAGAAAGCTTAAATTGTGAGTTCACATCAGCAGATAAATTGCTTAGTGCAATCAAAGAAGCCGATGCCTACCTAATAGGTTCACCTACACTGGGTGGTCATGCACCAACACCTATAATTTCGGCTTTAGGTACGTTATTAGCTGAAGGAGACCGCAAAAAGAAAGTAGGTATCTTTGGCAGCTATGGCTGGAGCGGAGAAGCCTTAGATCTTTTGGAAAATAAGCTACGGGATGGTGGATTCAAATTTGGATTTGAACCAATCAAAATAAAATTCAGTCCTGATACTTCAATGTTGAAAGTTTTAGAAGAAACAGGAACACTATTTGCCAGAAAGCTATTACAAGCGAAAGGGAATAAACACCGTCAAGCAGCTAGAGGTATGACTACAAGCAGGAGTGATCCAGCAGTAGTAGCGCTAGGTAAAGTGATTGGCTCTTTGTGCGTACTTACTGCAACTCAAGGAGAAGAAGAAGAACGCTTAAATGGGGCCATGGTGGCAAGCTGGGTAAGTCAAGCAAGCTTTTACCCTTTAGGGATAACGATCGCTATTGCCAAAGACAGAGCAGTAGAAGCGCTATTACATTGCGGTGATAAATTCGCCTTAAATGTCTTAGCTGCTGGAAAACAAAACAAATTACTACGGCAATTTCTCCAACCATTCCCTCCTGGGGCAAATCGGTTCGAAGGAGTACAAATCGAAATGAGCCCTTCAGGGCAGCCAATCCTTCCAGAAGCATTGGCCTGGTTAGAAGGCACTGTCTCACAGCGTATGGAATGTGGAGACCATTGGTTGATCTATGCAGAAGTAAAATCAGGAGCAGTCCTAGATAAAGAAGGCATAACTGCTATTCACCATCGCCAAACAGGAGCAAATTATTAGTACTTTTTAATAGCTCAACACAACACGACCTACCTATGAATCAAATGACAGCTGACAAAGCTCTTCTTGTAATCACTGCAAGCAATGGAGAAAACCTAAAACTTGCACAACGCTTTGCTCAAATTAGTAAGGAGCTAGGTGCAAACCCGGAAGTTCTTGATCTAACTGATCTGGATCTACCTTTGTATAACCCGAGATCACATAATGAATCGGGAATTCCACCCTTAACCAAAACCCTTATGGAAAAGATGGCCTCTTCTCCACGATGGGTAATCTGTGCTCCTGAATACAATGGCTCAATTCCTCCTGTCTTAACCAGTGCAATTGCGTGGCTATCAGTTTTGGGAGAGGACTTCCGAGACTTATTCAACGGAAGACCTATAGCAATAGCCAGTTTCTCTGGAGGAGGTGGGATGGAGGTCCTCTTATCACTTCGCATTCAACTAAGTCACTTAGGAGCCCAAGTTGTAGGTCGTCAACTAATGAGTAATTTCCAAAAGCCAGCCAAAGATGAATCAATTCAAGATTTATTAGAGCGCCTCATTCAAATGAAACCATTAGTCCTATAAAGATCAAATCTTTTAAACCCAGAAAAGCAAAGGTAATCCTCTCTATCAAGCGATACTAACCTCTTCACAAAAACCAAAACACCATATGTTGCCTAGTCATATAGGGTCCAAAAAAATAAAAAATAAAATTTTAGAGCAAATTATGCGTAGCTAAACTAGATATCATTAGTCTTTCAGAATATTCCTGAATTAATCCAAGCCAAACAATGTGGATTTCGTGATCTTGAAAAAATAACTAGTAACGCTATATATTGTGTATATAAATTCTGGGTCATTTTGACCAAGTAAAAGTGAAGATGAGAACTTCTTCTTCCTACAAATCTGTATTTCGCTACAGAGGTTTTGTCCTCCTTCCACAATCAAATCTAACTTGGTTAGTGCGTCCCGAACGAAGTCCAATGTTTCTACTACCCTTTAGGACTCCTAGGTGCTCTTTAGATGAAGTGAAAGCTATTTTGGATCATCGTTTATCTTCTGAAGAACATTTTCAAAATGCCGCATAAATAATCAGGCTGCTTGCGGTGGCGGAGTCGGATTATCAACGGGCTGCAAAGGCAAAACTAAAGTAGCCCATCTTTCTGGACGCTCAGGGCGTTTTCTACGGGGCTGTCGAATACCAAATGGAACACGAACAACGTTGGTTCCATCAACCGAAAATGTTTGGCCATTACTAAAAGAAGCCTCCAAACCATTTGGTAGTAAAGGCAATGTCAGCTCATTTACTTCCAAAAGTTGGCCCGATTTCTTAATTGACTTGTCGCTATCCATGCTGTCCCCCCAGCGATTGGTGCAACTGCGGCCCATTGTGGTTAAAAGAATGGGTAGCAGGATGAAATCAAAGGTAAAATTTTAGATTTCTGTGAAAATTTAACTCGTCAACGCCATTAAAGCTAGTCAAGAGAGTTAAATCTCACCCTTTTCGAAGTCTTCAACAGCAGGGCAAGTACAAACCAAATTGCGATCTCCAAAAGCATTCTGAATACGAGCAACCGCAGGCCAAATCTTATTTTTTTTCTGTCCAGCCAATGGATAAGCCGCTTCTCGACGTGTATATGGTCGATCCCACTCATCCGCAGTTAAAGCAGCCAAAGTATGAGGCGCACAACGCAAAGGATTTTTTTCTCGATCACTCAGACCAGATTCAATAGCAGCGATTTCTTGCCTTATCGCAATCATTGCATCACAAAAACGCATCAACTCAATCAAACTCTCGCTTTCAGTAGGTTCAACCATCAACGTACCGGAAACAGGCCAATTAATAGTTGGAGCATGAAAGCCATAATCCATTAATCGTTTAGCAATATCCTCTACATCAACTCCTGCAGTGCGCTTCAGATCTCTCAAATCTAAAATGCATTCATGAGCCACTCTTCCATTCAATCCGCGGTACAAGACCGGATAAAACGGATGCAATCTCTCAGCAATGTAATTAGCTGAAAGCAAAGCCACTGAACTTGCTTTCCTTAATCCTCTAGAACCCATCATTCGTAAATACATCCAACTAATTGGCAAGATGCCTGCACTTCCCCAAGGAGCTGCAGATACTGCACCAATTGATTTGTGACCCCCACAAGTAGCCAATGGATGCCCTGGTAAAAACTGCACTAAATGTGAACCCACAGCAATAGGACCAACCCCTGGCCCCCCTCCGCCATGAGGAATGCAAAATGTCTTATGAAGATTTAAATGACAAACATCAGCACCATAAGCACCAGGTCTAGCAAGTCCTATCTGTGCATTGAGGTTCGCTCCATCTAAATAAACCTGAGCGCCATACTTATGAGCCAAATCACAGATCTCACGTATCTTTGGCTCAAAAACTCCATGCGTAGAGGGATAGGTAACCATAATGGCACCTAGATTTAAGGTATATTTTTTTGCCTTATTTTCCAGATCCTCTAAATCAATATTTCCATGCTTATCACAAGCCACAGAAACCACTTTGAACCCTGCCATAACAGAACTGGCCGGATTAGTGCCATGAGCACTTGAAGGAATAAGGCAAATATCCCTTTCTTTCTCACCTCGGGATTCATGCCATGCACGAATAACTAATAAGCCTGCAAATTCACCTTGTGAACCAGCATTCGGCTGCAGTGATACAGCTGAAAAGCCGGTAAGAGCAGCTAGCCACTTTTCAAGATCATGAAAAAGTTTGATATAACCTTCAACTTGGTTAATCGGCGCAAAAGGATGTATGGCAGAAAATTTCCTCCAACTTATCGGCAACAACTCTGAAGTTGCATTGAGCTTCATCGTGCAACTGCCTAAAGGAATCATCCCATGGACCAAAGAAAAATCTTTACTGACCAAATTCTGAATATATCTAAGCAACTCCGTTTCAGATCTATAAAGATGAAAGACATTTTGCTTAAGCCAAGGTGTTGTCCTGAGAGGTATACCATCCCATTCTTGATCAAGCATATTGTTAGAAAATTGATGAGACTTACCTACAGCTTTAGCAAAGATATCTAAAAGAATTTGCAACTCTTTATTCGTACTTAATTCATCAAAAGTAACCCCAAAACCTATAGCATTATCTATAGATGCACCTAATGGTAAAACACGCAAATTAAACCCTGCCAAACTTGCCAACCTATGAACTTCTGGGGCATTACTGGATAAAACTTCTACTGTGTCAAAACGAGGCATCAACTTGACTGAATAGCCCAATTGAATCAATCCTTTCTCTAGCCTCAAACGGAAACTGGCTATACGACGAGCAATCACTTCCAGGCCTTCAGGTCCATGATGAACTACATAAAAAGACGACATCACTGCAAGTAAAACTTGCGCAGTGCAAATATTGCTTGTGGCCTTCTCTCTACGAATATGTTGCTCCCTAGTTTGCAATGCCAATCGCAAAGCAGGTTGACCTTCAAGGTCAATTGACTGACCTACCAAACGACCTGGTATTTGCCTTTTAAAGCGATCATGTGTAGCAAAAAAAGCTGCATGTGGTCCGCCAAAGCCAATTGGTACTCCCAACCTTTGTGCACTACCAACTGCAATATCAACTCCGAGTGAGCCAATTGGCTGCAATAACACTTGCGCCAAAGGATCAATAGCAACAGTTACAAGTGAGTCTTCCTGATGGGCTCTAGCAACTAACTGACTTACATCAAAAATCAAACCACTCGAACTTGGTAGTTGTATAAAGCAACCAAATACATTTGATCCAAAAACAAATTTGTTATAAGGAGCTATTTCAATTTCGATACCAAGTGGCTCAGCCCTTGTTGATAAAACCGCAAGAGTTTGTGGATATACATCTTCATCAACCAGAAAGGTTTTAGCTTCATGTCGCTTACATACAGAAAGACTAAGTGCCATAGCCTCAGCTGCAGCTGTAGCTTCATCAAGTAAGGAAGCATTAGCAACCGGTAATCCACACAATTCACTTATAAATGTTTGAAAATTGAAGAGAGCTTCTAGTCGACCTTGAGATATCTCAGCCTGATAAGGGGTATATGCCGTATACCAAGCAGGGTTTTCCAAGACATGGCGTTGAATCAAAGAAGGAGTAAATGTGCCGAAATATCCAAGACCAATTAGAGATCTAAAAACCTTATTTTGATTTGCAATATCCCTCAACTCTTGTAAAGATTGAAATTCAGAACACCCTTCAGGTAAAACGCCCTCTACACATTTCGCATCTAGAATTTCTTTAGGAACAACTTCTTCTACAAAAACTTCTAGCTCTTTCTGAGAAAGGCCTAAAAGCATAGTCATTTGGTCTTCATCACTGGGCCCTATATGCCGTTTTAAAAAAGGCAAAGACTCAATGCTTGCATCGTCTGTAGGCTCCTGTTCAAGCAAAATGGTCAAAGAATCAGTATTTCAAAGCAGGTTATAAAAAGCCTGGGGCATTTGTCTGCTTAACAACAAAGAATCGAACTTTATGCGGCTGCAATTTTGCTTGCATACGCATCAGCATCCATTAACTCGTCAAGCTGAGACAAATCTGATGGACGCAGGATCATTAACCACCCCTCTCCATGAGGATCATTCTGCAATTCCTCAGGATTATTAAGAACCGACTCATTTCTTTTCACCACCTCGCCAGAAATAGGCGAATACATCTCTTCGACAGCTTTAACAGATTCAACTGAACCAAAGCTCTTCCCTCGATTTAAAGACGCTCCTTCATCTGGGAGTTCAACAAAAACAATATCGCCTAGCTGATCTACGGCAAAGGCACTAATGCCTACCCGAATAAGCCCATTCTCCAAGCAGGCATATTCATGGCTATCAGCGAAGCGGAAGTTTTCTGGAAAATTAAAGACCATCAAACTGGGTCAACTCTTTTTAACCAGTTTGGGGGATATCCAACAAATTTGCTTTAACTAAATCAACTAATGCTCTTATTAAGGCGATTTTGATATGTGAATGATGTGTTCCTCCCTGAACAAACAAGATAAAAGGGGGCTTTAGAGGCCCATCTGCAGAAAATTCACTAGTACTACCATCAATAAATGTTCCTCCAGACATGATTAGCTCAGATTCATAACCTGGCATTTGTGCAGAAACAGGTTCTAAATACGAGCCAATAGGAGAACTCTTTTGAAATGCCTTGCAAACTATCTTTAATAACTTCGGATCTCTTAAGCAAATGGCTTGGATTAAATCAGACCGCTTTTCAGCTGGAAGTGGCTTCACCTCGTAACCAAGAGAATCAAAAACCCCTGCGATAAGATCTGCTCCGATCAAAGCCTCAGAAACCATCTGAGGGGCCAAGAATAAGCCCTGTAATACAAGACGATTGAGATCAAACCCTGTTCCTCCATAACTACCTATTCCAGGTGCAGTTAAACGACAGCAGGCCTGCTCAACCAAGTCAGCCCTACCGGCAACATATCCACCAGTTGGCGCAATAGTTCCCCCCAAATTCTTTATTAAAGATCCTGCTATTAAGTCTGCTCCGACCTCACAAGGTTCCCTTTCTTCAACAAATTCTCCATAGCAATTATCTACAAAACACACACATTTGGGCTGACGACTATGAATCAACGCACAAACCTGACCAATTGATTCAATAGAAAGAGATCTGCGCCAGCTATAGCCACAACTACGTTGAATGAAAATCATTCTTCTTGGAAGAGACAAAGCTTTTTCAAGCGTTAAAAAATCAACGTCTCCTTCTTCCGTGAGAGACAATTCTTCATAATCAATGCCAAATTCTTTAAGAGATCCTTGCCTTGATCCCCTTAGCCCAATTACTTCTTGCAAGGTTTCATAAGGTCTCCCAGTGATTGATAAGAGGGCATCACCGGGTCGCAATACGCCAAACAACGCTGCAGAAATTGCATGTGTTCCACTAACAAACTGCATCCTTACGGCAGCTTTCTCAACATTGAGAACTCTTGCAAAAACTCGATCTATAGCCTCTCTTGATTGATCACTATGGCCATAACCAGTAACAGACGAAAAATGCTGAGTGCCAAGATTTTCTTTAGAAAAAGCACGCAAAACTTTTTCTAAACGTGGAGTTACACCAGCTATATGCTTACTGGAGCAACTCTTCAGCTTCTCATAGATACCTTCAACATGAGCCCTAGCCCATTCTTCAACTAGATCATTAGCATGGCCATCTGAATCAAGTTTTTGCACAAAAAGTCCAATTCGAGGTTTACAGTTCTTTTAGATTTCGATCATCTGGGCTATACCATCACCTGACATCCTGAACGAGCGACATTCGCAATCAAAGGAGTAAATTTTGGTTTCCAATCTTTCGGCCACTCAATCCACCTCCCGAGATCTTCGACTCCGAGCAGGAATAGTCGCACCTAGAGAGCGTCTCCCTGCTTCCCAAAGGAGATACAAATTCGGCACTACCGCTTTCATGTTGGTGATGCATATAGGAGCTAGTTTTGCCTTATTACCTCGATTTTGGAGCTGGCAAGGTGTCCTTGCATTTGCTGCTCTCTATTGGACCACTGTTCTTGGTGTAACTCTAGGACTACATAGGCTTGTTGCTCATAGAAGCTTCGTAACCCCCAAATGGGTTGAGAAAGTACTTGTAGTTATGGGGACTTTGGCATGTCAAAGCGGACCTATCGAATGGGTAGCACTCCATCGCCATCACCATAAGTTTTCTGACCAATCAAACGACCATCATGATGCTGGAAGAGGCTTCTGGTGGAGCCATAGCGACTGGATGCTGCATGAAATACCAGCGCTTGAGCATAGTGACAAATTGGCAGGTGATTTACTTGCTGACCCTTTCTTTAGATGGCTAGATCACTGGTTTTTACTGCTTCAAATACCATTAGGACTGAGTCTTTATTGGTTTGGAGAAAGCAACCAAATCAATGGGGGAGGTTTAGGACTAGTTCTATGGGCAATCCCACTTCGATTAGTAGTGGTTTACCACGTCACATGGCTTGTTAACTCAGCAACACATACCTTTGGATATCGAAACTTCGATTGCCCAGATCTATCTAGAAATTGTTGGTGGGTTGCAATTCTTTCCTTCGGAGAAGGCTGGCACAACAACCACCACGCATATCCCTCAAGTGCGCGTCATGGATTGAGATGGTTTGAATTCGATATCACTTGGCAACACATAAAGTTGTTGAGAAGACTCGGACTAGCTAAGCAAGTACGCCAAGCTCACTTTTCTTCATCTGAATAAGAAATAATTATTTTGTTCTATTTAGATCTACTTCTCAAAACATCCAAAAAAGCTTCGATTGTTAATTTCTTATCGCCTTCCAAAGCAACAAATGTTGCATATAGATCTAATAATTCACCATCCAATTCTTCAGCCGTGTAATCGCTTAAACCAGCCATAACAGATGCGAACCTTTCACGTCTCTCTAGATTTTTTATTGGATAAGCCTTCATCACCTTGTCACGACAATGCCTCCAAGAAGTTCCATTACATAAATAATCTGCAATAGCCGCACTAATTGCAGAAGACTCATGGTCTTCTATAAACCAATCAAAACTTGATGGTAAAGGAGTTAATCCTAAAAAGATCTCCAAGAATGTTCCCGCTCCTATTGGCAAGCCATCGTCACCTAACAATGCAATTGCAGATTCATTAAGCACCTTTAATAACTCAGGGTGAACCCCTGATAAGAAATCTTTGATTGGATCAATTCCTTTATAAAGGACTGCATTGGCTTGAGCCAATGACAAAAAGACTTCTGGTCCGGGTGAAGCTAATTTGCCATTACGGAGATTTGAAATCTGAGAATTATGAAGCCGACCCAACTCAAGACATTGCACTAAGGCTGGCAACACTTTGTGGGACCAGCCATTTCTTTGATGCCAAATATGGATCAAATGCGCCATCGCCCGACGGCCGTCTGCCAAGTTTTCGCGGAAACCTATAGTCACAAAATCAGTTAAAAGATCAGATTTAGAAGTCCGATCCGGATTATGATCGGCTAAGGTCTTGAAAATGAAAGCGGATCATTAATGAGTGGTAATGAAATCATTATGCCTGCTCCTCTGAAAAGGCCTATAGCAAAAAACAAGGCTTTAGAGAGCTCTTCAAAGCTTCAGCGGAAGATTGGTGCTTCATCAGTATTCACCCCAAAAGAACAACTAAGGTGGGGAACGATCGGATTCATGATCACAATTCACGTATTAACAATAATTGCATTACTCCCTAAATTCTGGAGCTCCCAAGGTGTTGCAGCCCTACTGCTCCTTTATTGGTTGACTGCCTGCTTGGGAGTGACCCTCGGATATCACCGACTTCTATCCCATAGAGCATTTCAAGTTCCTAAGTGGCTTGAACGTTTCTTTGCTATCTGCGGAGCATTGAGCTGCCAACACGGTCCAATTGACTGGGTTGGGCTACATCGTCATCACCACATCTTTTCTGACACTGAAGCGGATCATCATGACAGCAATAAAGGGTTTTGGTGGGCACATATGGGGTGGATGTTCGAACCAATCCCAGCAATGAAAGCAGTCCCTCGTCTTAGTGGAGACCTGCATAAAGACCCTTACTATCGTTGGCTAAACAAATACTTTTTATTTCTTCAACTCCCTTTAGCCGCAATACTTTTTTGGACTGGCAATGCAACAGGAGCAGGAGGCTGGTCAATGGTTTTGTGGGGAATACCCTTAAGGCTTGTATTGGTTTATCACGTGACTTGGCTTGTCAACTCAGCAACTCATTGCTGGGGGACAATTGCTTTTGAAAGCGGAGACAAATCTCGGAATAACAAATGGGTAGCCGCTCTAACTTTTGGAGAAGGGTGGCACAACAATCACCATGCATATCCATCATCAGCCAAGCAAGGCCTTCAACCTGGCCAATTAGATTTAACCTGGGAGCACATACGTATACTTAATGCCCTGGGGTTGGTAAACAAAATACGCCTTCCTGCTTCATCGTATGGTGAACTCGCTCCAAATCCTTAATTTCTTCAACCTTTAATAGCCATGGCCAAGCGTGTACAAGTCGTTCTCAATGAGGACGTCCTTAGCCTAGGTAAAGATGGAGACCTAGTAGAAGTGGCTCCTGGGTATGCCAGAAATTTCTTACTCCCTCACGGGAAAGCATTAGCTGTTACACCCGCAGTTCTAAAGCAAGTCGCTCATCGACGGGCCAAACAGGCAGAACATGAAGCAGCACTTAAACAAGAAGCCATTGATTTCCAAACTGCCTTAGTAACTATTGGTAGATTTATCGTCAAAAAACAAATTGGTGAAGATGGCGTGCTGTTCGGGACCGTTACTAATGGTGATGTAGCTGAAGTTATACAAGAGACAACAAAAAAAGAAATAGACCGAAGAGATATTGTTGTCCCTGAAATACATCGGACAGGGAAATATAAAGTTCAAGTTAAGCTACATAGTGAGGTCACTGCTGAAATAAATTTAGAAGTACAGAGCTACTAATTATCCATTCTTCTTTCCTAATAAATCAAAGTAGTTCAATCATTCATGACTATCTATGGTGAGCGTCCCTAGACCTAGTAATGGAGATGCCGCCAATGATGGTTCAAGATCCTTTGCTAATTCATCTGCTTCAAAAAAACCAAATTTTGAAGCTCCTCAAGACTCATTACCCCCTCAAAACCTTGAGGCGGAAGAAGCAGTTCTTGGTGGAATACTGCTAGATCCAGATGCAATAACGCGTGTAGCAGATTTACTACAACCAGAAGCTTTTTATCTAAATGCACATCGAGAAATATTTCGCACTGCATTAATGCTTCATAGCCAAGGTAAACCAACAGATCTAACAGCCATGACTGCATGGTTAGCAGATACTGGATCTTTAGAGAAAATTGGAGGTAGTAAAAGACTCGTTGAACTAGTTGAACGCATTGCTTCAACAGCTTCTATAGAACAAGTTGCGAAATTAGTAATGGATAAATTCTTGCGGCGTCAACTAATTCGTTCTGGCAATGAAGTTATTCAATTGGGATTTGAACAAAGTTTGCCAATGGATGAAGTTCTAGATAAAGCAGAGCAAACAATCTTTGCCATTAGCCAAGAAAAGCCCTCTAAAGGACTAACTCCGACAGCAGAGATTTTGACAAGTACATTTAATGAAATTGAAAGCAGATCTCTCGGTACATCTGTAGCTGGAATACCAGTGAATTTTTACGACCTTGATGCAATGACCCAAGGTCTCCAGAGAAGTGATCTAATCATTGTTGCAGGACGTCCTGCTATGGGAAAAACTTCTATCGTTCTTAATCTAGCCAAAAACGTTGCTCAACTACATGAATTACCTGTATGCGTTTTTAGTCTAGAAATGAGTAAAGAGCAATTAACTTATCGACTACTTTCTATGGAAGTAGGTATTGAAAGTGGTCGCCTACGAACAGGTCGCTTACAACAAGATGAATGGCCTCTGCTAGGGCAAGGAATTAATAGCTTAGGTCAACTACCTCTCTATATAGATGACAAACCAAATTCAAGCGTACTTGAAATGCGATCTCTATGTCGACGTTTAATGGCTGAACAAAAAAAGGAATTAGGACTTGTTGTAATTGATTACTTACAACTCATGGAAGGTTCTACACCAGATAACCGAGTACAAGAGCTCTCAAGAATTACCAGAGGCCTTAAGGGAATGGCTAGGGAAATGAATGTACCTGTAATTGCCTTATCTCAGTTGAGTAGAGGAGTTGAATCGCGAACCAACAAAAGGCCGATGCTTAGTGATCTGCGTGAGTCAGGCTCAATCGAACAAGATGCTGATCTGGTTCTCATGATTTATCGAGACGAGTATTACAACCCTGAGACGCCCGATAGGGGAATTACAGAAGTCATTGTGACTAAACACCGCAATGGTCCAGTAGGAACAGTCAAGCTCTTATTCGAACCCCAATTCACAAGATTCCGCAACTTAGCCGCTTAAATATGGAATAAGAACAAACACACAAGTCCATGATCAAATGAATGAACCAGAAAATCCTAATGAGAGTTTTGAGGTCATAGTTGTTGGTGGCGGGCATGCAGGTTGCGAAGCAGCACTCGCCTCGGCACGCTTAGGTCTGAACACAGCTTTATTCACCTTAAATATTGACAGGATTGCTTGGCAACCATGCAATCCTGCAGTTGGAGGACCCGCTAAAAGTCAACTTGTACATGAAGTAGATGCTTTAGGCGGAGCCATCGGAAAACTTGCTGACGCAACTGCTCTACAGAAAAGGATACTCAATGCAAGTCGCGGCCCTGCTGTCTGGGCTCTACGTGCTCAGACAGACAAGCGTCTATATGCAAAAAAAATGCTCACGTTACTGCAAGAGACACCAAACCTTGCAATCCGCGAGGCCATGGTCACTGGCCTTGAAGTAGACAATAAACCACAGAAAAACAAGAATCACATAGACATTAATGGACCTGATTGCGCCCGAATTAAAGGAATAAGAACTTACTTTGGAAGTATCTACCATGCCAATGCAGTAGTACTTACTACAGGAACTTTCCTAAGTGGGCAAATTTGGATTGGAAATCAATCAATGTCTGCTGGAAGAGCAGGAGAACAAGCTGCCGAAGGGCTTACCGAAGCACTACAAAAACTAGGTTTTCATACCAGCCGACTAAAAACTGGCACACCGCCAAGAATTGATCGTCGTAGCATCAATTTCGAGATGCTTACAGAGCAACCCAGTGACGCAGCTCATCGCTTCTTCTCTTTTGACCCTGAGGCTTGGGTAAGCAACAAACAAATCAGCTGTCATATCACAAGAACTACCTCAGCTACTCACAAACTCATCAAAAACAATCTACATTTAACTCCAATATATGGTGGATATATAACAAGCAAAGGACCGCGCTACTGCCCATCAATTGAAGACAAAATAGTACGCTTTGCTGACAAGCCATCACATCAAATATTTTTGGAGCCAGAAGGCCTTGATACCCCAGAGATATACGTACAAGGTTTTTCAACAGGGCTCCCAGAGGCACTGCAACTCAAATTATTAAGAACACTTCCTGGACTTGAAGAATGCGTAATGCTACGCCCTGCTTACGCAGTCGAATATGACTATTTACCAGCAACACAACTAATGCCTTCGCTAGAAACAAAGCGAATCAAAGGTCTTTTCAGTGCAGGGCAACTAAATGGAACGACTGGATATGAAGAAGCCGCTGCCCAAGGACTAGTGGCAGGAATTAATGCCGCCCGTTTTGTAAGGGAAAAAGAATCTATACACTTTCCTCGTGAAGAAAGCTATATAGGAACAATGATTGACGATCTTATAACTAATGATCTCAATGAACCTTATAGGGTTCTTACTAGTCGCAGCGAATATCGACTTGTACTTAGAGGTGATAATGCAGATCGTCGACTAACTCCATTAGGATACGAACTCGGGCTTATTGACTCACGACGTTGGGAGTTATTTCAACAAAAAATAAATGCTATAACTACTGAAAAGCATAGGTTGGAAACTGAACGAATAAAAGAAAGCAGTCCTCTCTGCAAACAGTTGGAGTTAGAAAGTGGAGCGCCTATCAAAGGGTCAATAACACTCGGGGATCTACTAAGAAGACCAAAAATTCACACAGAAAACCTGCTTCACCATGGCCTATCTAATAAATCACTTTCTCTCTCTGTACGTGAAGGAGCGGAAATTGATATCAAATACAGTGGTTACCTTCATCGACAACAAAAACAAATTGAACAAGTAAGCAAACAAAGCAAAAGACCTCTACCGAAGGATATTGATTACACAGAAATCAGTACAATATCTCAAGAAGCCAGAGAAAAGCTTTCTGCTGCTCGACCTATTAACTTCGGGCATGCGGCCAATGTAGCTGGTGTAAGCAAGGCAGACTTAACAGCCTTACTAATATGGCTCAAACTACAAAGCAACAATCAGAAAAAACTGATTGCTAATAAACAAAAGAATTAATGCAAATGGAATTAATTTCTGAACAAAATATACAAAAAGGAATCACCCCATACAACCATGGTACAACCTTTTGGGAGTGAACTTCTGAACAAATCAACCTCTCTCTTACCATCACCACATAGTATTTGGAAAGCTCCCACTCAAGCGGTTCTGTCAGGAGATGGGCCGAAGGAATTACCAGGTCCATGGCGATTAATGCTGCTAGGAGATGGAAGCCCAACAAGACACTTAAGGTTATTAACAGGCCACGAAGTCCAAATAGTGGTAATCGCAATGGAAACAGACAATCTTCAGGATCCCGAAACACCTCTTGAAATTAATGAATTAAAAGCACCTCTACTCCGTAGACAAGTATGGCTAAATTGTGGAACCAATACTCTTGCTTGGGCAGAAAGCTGGTGGAATGTAAAGGAGGCAAAACTACATATGAAAAATAAGAATCAACCTATTTGGCATAGCTTGACGCAAGGTCGATCTGAACTTTTTCGAGAAGTAGACGGATTAGCATTAGTAAATGCAGATTGGCTTGAATCCAAATTTGAAAAAAATGGACCTTTTTGGAGCAGGCATTACCGATTCTTTCGACAAGAGCGTGAACTGACAGTCATCAGAGAAGTTTTTAACCCTTTACTAGAAACATGGCTAGGTAAAACTTCTAGGAAAAAATTAAAAATCAATTAGTCAACTGATTTACACCTTTATAAGGAATTCCCTTTACAACTTGCCAATCTCTATTGTTTAAGGAAGATAACTTTAGATGTTTCGATATCTATGGCAGCCTCACCTACCTGGATGAGCCTTACTGATCTAGGTCGCGTCTACGGAATCTCAGCTATCCATTGCGGACGCGCACTAAAAAACAATGGTTGGAGAGATCGATTTGGACAGCCAACACAAGGCGCTCTTCAAGCTGGAGCTGCAAGCATCAATGGCCCGCTAAATCACACCAACTCATCACTTTGGAATACAAAAATCTGCGGCGCTTTATTAGAAAAAACGGGGTACCACCAAATCAGCAGAGCAATGAGAGTTGAGCAATGGGCATTACTACTTGAAGCAATTGCAGAAGGGTGCCCGTCAATCGATATAACCGCAGACCAAATGGCTGAAGAAATACCAGAAGAACTTATTGAAGATATTAATGATGAACTATCAAGCAAAAACTGTCTATTTAGAATAAAAGCTAACAAAGTAATAGCTTAAGTAGTAACTCATCTATAAAAAATATAAAATCAATAACGCCGTCTACTTGATCTTGGCAAACGACGTTGAAGCAACTTCCCTGATTCATTAGTCCCTAAAGAATCAGGATTATTTTTTCCAAAGCCTCTTTGCCATCTATTTACTTTAAATATAGAGTCATCTGGCCATTTATCTTCGATAGGAGCACTCTCCCTAAGCTCAGCCTCTTTAGTAATAGCATGTGTACCTCTTTTAGAAATAGCATCTAATGGTCGCTTATCTCTAAAATTTTTAGATTCATATTTACGAGATTCTTTTTGATCCATAGGCCAAGGCTCCGACATATCACCATTATCTTCTAAAAACCAATCAATTTTATCTCCAACCCAACGTCCGACTGTCTCAAAACTTCTCTCGGGACGCCTATCGTTCCGCCCAGCTCTGCGCTTGCCAGGTCGATTACCAGCAACACCATCAACAAACTGACGTCCTGTTTCAATCAACTGATCTAAACGTCGTTCCAAAGGTTCCCTAGAGCTTGGCCCCCATTGACGGGGGT
Source organism: Prochlorococcus sp. AG-409-J16 (assembly GCA_003215655.1). GTDB lineage: Bacteria > Cyanobacteriota > Cyanobacteriia > PCC-6307 > Cyanobiaceae > AG-409-J16. Next base: position 77,925 of record QCKB01000002.1, on the reverse strand, counting down.
ATCGATTTTCATCCATCACTCAACGTTACTTCCGCCTGCTATCAAACCAACTTTCTCTTTTCATACCAATGAATGCAATAAATAAACCACACAATTCCAAAATAAAAATGAAAAGATCCACCTAGCTCTCCTTACAGGCTGGTTCATAAACAAGCAAGCAGCTTGAATCCCAAGTACCTGCAAATAAGCGATCACAACAGTACCTGCAAGCCGCTCCCCTCATCCTCCTTTGATATGCAGATCTAGATCCACATAACGGACATATTGCCCACCATTTCATAGGTTTCTCAATAACAGGGAACTTGTGACGCACACTGATTTGAAATCTTGATTGCGATGAATTTATTGCCTCCATGCGTGCATGAAAATGTGGACCATGACCTTCTCTGACGCACAGCACTAAATCAATCCAGGCATGAATCATCTCATGACAAAGTGTGCTTTCTGTAGCAATTTGAGGCAGATGCTCAAGCACAGGTCTTGACAAAACAATCTCAGCCCCTTGTTTGCCCACATCAATGAAACCACTGCGATAAAACCCTGCTGTCTTACGCAATCGTCCATCACTCCATCTCAAACTTAACAGTGGCTTACTGCCAACAACTAAAGCTCCATCAAAAAATTCTCGATTAAAACGGTGAAAAAGTGGTAACAGAGGCACCAAAGACATCTAGACAGTTTGGGCAATGCCCTGGTACATAAAGGCCATAACAGTCTGCCGAAAAATCACTAACTGTGAAAGACACTGATTCCTTCAGTTTGTAAGTCAGACTCATTACTCAATTGCATTTAGCCAATGGATGGGGCACTCCTCAAAGAAATAGGCACGAAATCACTCCTAATAGGTGCTGGTGCATTACTTCTCTTCTGGACCTTCAACGCTGTGAAACTGGTTATCAGCGCTAGAGGGATTAACCCTCTAGTAAAACAATTCTTTAACCAAATCGCTGCCGGAAGAATTGATGGTGCATACCGATTAACGACAAAAACCTATCGTCAACACGTGAATCGCCAGGATTTCCTTAAATTCTTAGGAAGTCTTCAGCTAAACCGCTATAGGAACCTGAAATCAGGAAGACCACGAATCCAAGACAAACAAATCATCCTGACGTTAAAACTTAAATCAGAAGATAAGCAAAGCGAATTGCCATTAGATTTCACTTTTGTGAAAGTTGATACAGACTGGCGAATCGATCGCATCGCGAAAGTCAAAAGTTAAGTCCTATTTCTTCAAGTTCTTGTCGTGCAGTTGTCTTCGAGCAATTCCTCCGAGCGTGCGGCAGAGCTAAGAAATCTGCTTAACAAAGCCGCACATGCTTATTACATTCTCGACAAACCTTTCATCGAGGATTCAATCTATGACAGCTTATATCGAGAGTTAATTACTTTAGAGGCTGAAAATCCATCGCTAATTACTAGTGATAGTCCATCGCAAAGACTAGGCGGACGTCCAGCAGAAAGATTTATCAGCACAAAACACCGGATCCAATTACTAAGCTTAGATAATGCATTTAACTCTAAAGAGTTAGATGCATGGTTCAGTAGAGTCAAAAAAATACTTGCGCAAAATATAAGCATAAGTTTGGGGAAAAAAGATTTAGAAATGGTTTGCGAATTAAAAATTGATGGTAACGCTTTAGCCCTCAGTTATGAAAGAGGACTATTAGTTAAAGCAGCAACTAGAGGAAATGGTATAGAAGGTGAAGAAATTACATCTAATGTCCGGACAATTACCTCTATACCATTAAGACTCCATATGAAAAATCCACCCCCTTGGGTTGAAATAAGAGGAGAGGCTTTTATTCCTAATAAAACATTTCAAGCAATCAATTTAGAAAGAAAGATTAATCAAGAATCATTATTCGCTAATCCTCGGAATGCCTGTGCAGGCACTTTACGACAACTAAATCCACAAATTGTAGCTTCTAGAAAACTAGATTTTTTTGCATACACATTACATCTACCAGATAATTGGGAAACCAAAGAAAATAGTCCAAAGATACCAACTAATCAATGGCAAGCACTTGAATGGCTAAGCAATGTAGGCTTCAAAATAAATCCCAATGCTTCACTAGTAAATGAACTTAATCATGTAGAAGCATTCTTTAACCAATGGGAGAAAAGTCGCAAAAAACTTCCCTATGAAACAGATGGTGTAGTAGTAAAGATCAACGAGTTTAAGCTTCAACAATTAGCAAGCTCAACTCAAAAGGCTCCTCGATGGGCAATCGCTCTAAAATATCCGGCAGAAGAAGCTCCAACCCAATTACTAAAACTGACATGTCAAATTGGGCGTACAGGTGCTGTTACTCCCGTTGCCGAATTTGAACCAACACAACTTGCAGGAACAATTGTAAGTCGTGCAACCTTGCATAATGCCGATAGGCTAACTTTCCTAGACATTCATGAAGGGGACACGGTTGTTATACGTAAAGCTGGGGAAATCATTCCAGAAGTAGTTCGCGTCCTGCAGGAACTACGACCAAAAGATTCAAAGCCTCTAACACTTCCAAAAAACTGTCCGGAATGCAACTCAAGCTTAATTCGTGAAACTAATGAAGCCGTAACGCGTTGTATAAATAGAGACTGTCCTGCAATAGTTAGAGGAGCAATTCGTCACTGGGTCAGCAAAAGTGCAATGGATATCGAAGGAATAGGAGAAAAAATAATCGAACAATTAGTTAAACAAAACCTAGTTAAATCAATAGCTGATATCTACACATTAACTTCAGACATCTTAGAAAAATTAGATCGGCTGGGAGAAAAGTCTTCGGACAATATTCTTGAAGCAATACAAGTTTCAAAAAGACAACCATGGCATCGACAACTATATGGACTTGGCATAAATCATATTGGAGAGGTAAATGCAAAAACACTAGCGAATGCATTTCCTAATATCAAAAATCTCTCGGTTGCTGCTTGTAAAAATCCAGAGAGCTTTTCACAGCTGTATGGGATTGGCAATGAAATAGTTGAATCTCTCAAGCAATGGTTTAACAACACAAACAATCAATTACTAATAGATCAACTCAGTGCAGTAGGAATTTCCTTAACAGGTGAGTCAAAAACAACAGACAATTCGGGCGGACAGCAAAACAAAATTCATAGGCCTCTAATAAACCAAAGCTTCGTGATAACAGGAACGCTTCCTACACTGACAAGGCAAAAAGCTAAACAAATCATCGAAGATGCAGGTGGCAAAATCAATAGCTCTGTCAGCACAAAAACCACCTACTTAGTTGCAGGAGACAAACCTGGCAACAAGATGGCTAAAGCGAAAAATATTGGTATTCCTATTCTTGATGAAAAAGACCTCTTGAATCTGATAGAAGAGAGATCTCAAAACCCTAAACAAATCTGAATATGAAAATAAAAAAACCTTTGATCTATAACTGGATAAAAACTCCTTGTGGACGTGCAAAATATACTGATCTAGCTGCTCGTCGTGGTTTTATATCATTTATAAGACTTAACTGGTTTATTTTTTTTGCAATCCTCCGAGACTTGAAAGTAGCTAACCCAGATCACTTTGAAGAATCTTCAGATTCTTGAAGAACATTTTTAGCAGCACGTGCAACAACCCATACAACAGCAACTGTGGCCATCAAGCCTATAAGTCGAATACTCCATGACATCAAATCAGATCTGCCAGAAAGTACATCTTGAAAGTTAGCAAGATCACCTGCCAAAGCTCCTAAACCACAAAACAAAATTGTTCCAGGCAATATTCCAACCAAACCAATTGAATAATCCCTAAAGCTAACCTCACTCAATCCGTAAGCTAAATTCAGCAAGCTAAAAGGGAAAGCAGGCGAAAGGCGAGTAAGTAAAACCAATCGCAAACCCTCTTTACTAACAGCAGTCTCTATCGCTCTTAGTTTGTGAAATCTAGACAAACGTTGTCTTAACCACTCCCTAAAAATTGTTCGACCTAAAACAAAAGCTACTTCAGCACCAATAAATGCACCAATAAAAACCAACACACTTCCCAAAAAAGTTCCATATAAAACACCTGCTAACATCGACGCCCAAACACCTGGCAAAAGTAAAGTTACCCAAATTGCATATAAAGGAATAAAAAGAACTGCTCCTACCGGAGACCTCAAGAAAGGCAAAATCACATCCCAAGAACTTCCTAAATCAATCATCTCAACTAGAAGCAGAAGTATAAAAACTCAACGCAAAATTCCAAAAAATTCTACTGAGAAAAAACGCAATAAGAGCAAGAAGCCAACCTAATAGCAATGTATAAGTAGCTGATTGCCCAAGTATCACCTCAGCAGGTACGGTTGTTAAAAAAGCTATTGGCAAAAGGACAGTAAAGATAATTCGAAGAATTGGTGGATAAGCAACGACAGGAAAGCGACCTGCGGCAAGAAGAGCACGCAATACCTCGGTAGCATTCCAAGTTTTAACGAACCAAATTGTTGTTGCAGCTATCAAAAACCAAAGGGAGTAAAGGATGATGCAACTGACAAGCAACATCATGCTTGTCACAAAAAGAACGCCAAAACTAAATTCCGCTCCAGCTTTGGATGCTGCCCAAAGAATCAAAACTATGCCTAATGCAATCTCAGGTATACCTGTAGGAGCGAGTGTTCTTACCGATACCCAAAACTGACTATCAATAGGCTTCAACAAAACAAAATCCAAAGTGCCTTCTCGAACATAATTAACTATTGCACCAAGGTTCGGGCGCAACCAAGTGTTCGTAACTCCATCCAGCAAAGTATAAAAACCCTGTACCACTAAGGCTGCTTCCCAACTCCATCCGCCAAGGCTTTGGCCTTCTACAAAAAAAAGTGAAAGTATAAAAATACTCCCAATCAAACTTGCCAACATTGCAAAAAATTCAATCAAAAAATTAAACTGGTATTCCAAAAGAACACCGAATGCATTACTCCAAAAAAGTCTCATAGTAGTCAAGTATCTTCCCATCTCAAGCTCCCATAGCTGTGTAGCGCCGCACACCTAGTCGCCATAGAATCAAGACAGCAGGTAAAAGGCAAAATATCCAAAACAATTGAGAGAGAAACCCACTCAAGATATCTACTGGCAATCCTGCCAGAACCCTCGCCGGGAAATCAATTAAATAAGGAAATGGCGTCCAATTGGCAAACTTAAGTACATCAGACGGGAAAGCAATCAAAGGAGCAAGAAGGCCAGACAAAAATAAATACGGTACAAATAATAGTCTTTCTAAAGCACTAGCTCTCTCATTCCAAAAACAAAGTGAAGCGATCAAACTCTGTAATAGAAAACCAATAGTAAAAGAAAAAAAAGTAGCCAACCAGGCCAATAACAACTGCCAAAATGAAGGGAGCCAAAATGAGGCTGGATTCAAAAGGAAAAAAATTAATGCAATCCCGAAAGCAAAAGGGAAGCGAGTTACCTGTTCCGCTAAATGAGATGCAACATAACGCCAAAGAGGATGTAAAGGTTGCAAAATGTATGGAGATAAACGGCCAAATAATGCATCTTCTTCAAATGAAAAAACTACCCAAACAACTGAAAACTGACGCACTAAAAAAGCACTTAAAAAATATCTGGATAAATCAGATCCTTGATAAGCCAAACTATTCCCTCCATCATGTTGACTCCAAAGAGTCAACATGATGAAAGGCAAGACACCTGAAAGTGCCCAAAGAGCAATCTCAGCTCTATATTCGAGCATATTTGCGTACTGAGTAGAAAACAGCGCCTTAATAACCTGGGGAGATAGACCTGCAACCCTCATCAAAGAGTCCCCTTTTGAAAAAGACTTCCAATTAACTCATCAATAGGTGGATCGGTTACTTCAAAATCAAAAATATCAAAATTCGACAATAATCTTGAAACAATTGAAGTCAGATTCTTACGCTCGACCAACAAACATACAGATCGACCGTTCAATGATTCAAGTTTGCCATAACCTAAAAAATCGCTTTTGGAAGCCAGCTTATTAAGCTCTAGCCTAACTTGACGATAAGGCGACAAACGTTCTGTTAATGCATCCAATCCTCCATCATGAAATAATTGTCCTTGATGAATTAGTAATACCCGAGAACACAGAGTAGTGATATCTGTCATGTAATGACTCGTTAATAAGATAGTTGCCCCTGTCCGTCGATTGTATTCAGCAAGAAAGCTTCTTACTTTTGCCTGTGCATTAACATCAAGCCCTAGCGTTGGTTCATCAAGGAAAAGGACTGTAGGCCTGTGAAGAAGAGCTGCTAACAACTCTGCCTTCATACGTTGACCTAGAGATAGCTTTCTAACAGGACGCGTAAGTTCTTCACCTATTTCAAGCATATCTGCTAGCTCAGTAATACGATTACGAGCCTCAGGTTCTCTAATGCCATAAACAGCAGCATTAACCATTAATGAATCCAAAGGTGGTAAATCCCAAATCAACTGCTGCTTCTGACCCATCACCAAGGTGATTTGTTTAAGAAAAGGAACTTGTCTTCTTTGCGGTAAATAACCTGCAACACTTATAAAGCCTGCACTTGGATAAATTAATCCACACAACATCTTCAATGTTGTTGTTTTACCAGCACCATTAGCTCCAAGAAAGCCAACAATTTCTCCTTGTTTAATAACAAAGCTCACTTCATTGACCGCCTTGAGATCATATGTTTTTCGATTAAAGAAATGATTAAATGTCCCAAGCAAACCGGGTTCCTTATCAGCTATTCGATAAGTCTTACTAAGGCCTTGCACCTCAATCACCATCTCAAGCCAAATCTAAAAGTCTTTTCCTAGCTAACTCAGCCTGAACCTCTACTTGAGCGAGTTTTGTCTTGCATTCAGCCACAACATCAGCTGGTGCCTTATTGGCAAAATTAGGATTCTTCAACCTATTAGTCAGAGTCTCAATCTCTTTATCTGCTTTTGAAATATCTTTTTCTAGTCGACCACGTAATGCATCAAGATCAACCAAACCCTCAATCGGTAAAACAACCTGCAAATCTCCACTAACTGCAGCCAATGCTTTTACAGAAGTTTTGTTAGCTGCAACCGCGGGGTCTAGAATCTCGACAGATTCAGCACGAGTCAAAGAAATAACATCTGCCTTTACCTCTTTAAGCATATTTGCCAAAGAACCTCGTCCAGTTATAAATCTAACCGGAACACTTTGGGAAAGTTTTAATCCAGCAATTGCTCGCAAATTTCTAACGACTCGAATGGCATCGATTAATTCATCAAAAGATTTCTCTAGCGGATCATTTATAAAAACTTGTTTATATTGAGGCCAAGGCTGTAGTGCAATAAATTCATCTTCAGGAGAACCTGTCAGGCCATGCCAAAGCTCTTCAGTCAAATGAGGCATTAATGGGTGCAACATAATGAGAAGATCAATCAAAACCTTGATTAAAACTTGACGAGCAATTCGCTGATCATCTACTTGAGATTGAGTTGGAGCATCAACAAGGTTGAGTCGAGGTTTAATTAACTCTAAATACCAATCACAAAAATCATTCCAGGCAAATTCATAAAGACCTTTAGCAGCCTCACCTAAACCATAACTCTCATAACGTTGTGCCGTCTCACAATTGACTCTTGCTAGACGAGAAAGAATCCATTTATCTGATAACTGCAACTTGGAAGGATCTATCTCATCCAAATTGACAGAGATATCAGTACCTAAATTCATCAAAGCAAAGCGAGTGGCATTCCAAAGCTTGTTGGCAAAATTTCTAGCCGCTTCAACAGTTGCTGAAGTTGCTTTCTTACGATCGTAATCAAGGCGAATATCTTGGCCAGCACCAGCAACCTCGCGTACTAATGCAAATCGCAAGGCATCTGTTCCATAACGTTCAATAAGTAGAAGAGGGTCAATGCCATTACCAATACTCTTACTCATCTTCCGATTCTGCTCATCCCTTACTAAGCCATGGATATATACGTCTCCGAAAGGCATCTTTTCCGTAAAAATACCAGCCATCATTGTCATCCTCGCAACCCAGAAAAAAATGATGTCAAATCCAGTCACCAAAGTATTAGTGGGATACCAACACGCAAAATCCTGATCAGTTTCATCCGGCCAACCCAAAGTTGAAAAAGGCCACAGACCACTAGAGAACCAAGTATCCAAAACATCGTCATCCTGTCGAATGACAGCAGATGCGCCATATTCAGTTGTTGCTTGCTGGAAAGCTTCTTCCTCTGAAGAAGCCACGACATAAGGAGTGGAATCTGTTATTTGACCACCCGTCTCACTTATTACGAACCAAGCAGGAATGCGATGCCCCCACCACAGCTGTCTGCTTATACACCAATCACGAATATCAACCAACCAATCCCTATATACCTTCTCCCATCGATTTGGAACAAATCTAGGTTCGCCCTTATCTAAAAACTCTCGACATCTCGCAGCTAAAGGCTCCATTCGAACAAACCATTGCGTAGAAAGCAAAGGCTCCACAGGAACTTTTCCCCTATCTGAATAAGGAACACTATGAATATGCGACTCCACTTTGACCAGAAAGCCTGCTGCGTCTAATGCATCAACCACAGCTTTTCGAGCTTCAAATCTATCAAGACCTTTAAAGCTACCGGCATTCATATTCATAGTTCCGTTCTTATTCATAACAGTGATCTGAGGCAAGTCATGTCTTTTACCAATAGCAAAATCATTCGGATCATGAGCAGGAGTGACCTTGACACAACCCGTGCCGAATGATTTATCTACATGTTCATCAGCAATGACAGGTATCTCTCTTCCTACTAAAGGCAAAGAAAGCATTCTTCCAATTAATTTCTGATAACGCTCATCCGAAGGGTTTACTGCAACAGCCACATCACCCAACATAGTTTCAGGGCGTGTAGTAGCTACTTCAAGAAAGGAAGTGCCATCTGAAGAAGAGTCTCCAACTAGTGGATAACGAAAATGCCAAAGATGACCTTCTACCTCTTTCATATCGACTTCCAAATCACTTACAGCGGAAGCAGAAGCAGGGCACCAATTAACAAGGTATTCACCCCTATAAATCAAACCCTGCTTATATAAACGAACAAAAGCCTCTGTTACGGCTTTACTCAGCCCATCATCCAACGTAAACCGCTGCCTAGTCCAATCAACTGAAAACCCCAATCGCTTCAACTGATCAACAATCTGACCTCCACTTTCTTCTTTCCAAGCCCAAGCTTTCTCGAGGAAACTAGCTCGGCCTATTTGTTCAAGACTTTTATCTTCTGCCTGAAGCTGCTTCGTAAGAATCGTTTGTACAGCAATAGAGGCGTGATCAGTTCCTGGCAAACACAAGACATTTTTACCTTGTAATCTTTGAAAACGAACAATCGTATCAATTAGAGATGTGTTAAAGGCATGTCCCATATGGAGATTGCCAGTGACATTTGGAGGAGGAATTACAACTGCAAAGGGTTCCCCAGAATTGGAAGGATCTGGATGAAAAATTTCATTCCTCTCCCATGCGAACTGCCAACGACTCTCAGTCCCTGCAGGGTCATAGGTTTTAGGTAAGACATCTGCCGACTTACTCAAATCTGGGGCAGATTGGTGATTATTCACAATAGGATCTACAGAAGTCAAAGCTATGCTCGCAAAACACTAGGGCAAAATTAGTTTCATTAGTCTGAGCGGTTCCATGGAATTGCAATTACTGCATCCAAAACCTGCCAAGTACTTTTATCCCGCAAAACTTTCTCTTCCAAACCAACCTCTGTCAAAAATTTAGAAGCCTGATCGATAGTTAAAGACTCTGAATTCCTTATAGGCATAATCAAAACCTGGTCATCAGATGGGTCAGCCAAAAGCTTTAAATCCATTACATCTAAATTTCGCTCAAAATAAAGCCTCCTCATTCTTCTAGCGAGAGTTGTACCCAAAGCATCAGAAAAGCATTCAAGACTCTCTCTATCTCCAGGCAATCCACAATTTAAGGCCATCCAAATCAAAAACTTAACCCAGCTATCAACAGTCCAAATTGGCTGAAAGCTTTCCCTATGCCTGCAAACCAAGTCACTGAGTGCAAAATCAAAAATTTTTGACTGAATCTGAATTGGCTTTGCATCCTTCATTGAAGACATCTGGTCCGTAAAGAGTCAAACTGGTGGTGCCTCCCCATTGGCAATTTCCATAATGATGGATCTCAACGACCCAGAACTAGAGTTTTCAGATCTGATCTATGCCTACCAAAGCTGGGTAATGGCAATCATCAATGATGAAAAACTAGAAAGTGAAGAGAAGCTCCTAACAGATGAGATTACCGAAGACGCATTAAATGCTATGAGATTTCTACCAGGAGAAGTAACCAATGCTATAGAAACTAGCTTGGCTCGGGTTTATGACGTTGATGCAGATGAGCTATCTGAAATTCTCTTCCCTGAAGAAGATTAACTTTTCACTGTCAATTTATTGCTTGACTAATTAAATAAAGAGTGAAATTGGTTGCAACTAAAAGTATGGAAAATCAATCAAATAAAAAATTTATATCGTTTTTGAAAGTCTAAAGCCTGCGCCACAGGAACAACCTTCATAACCATTTGGTGAACTTATTAAAAATCCACCACCACTTAAATCTGAATAATAATTTAGGCTTAATCCCCTAAGCATTTGTAACTGATGGGATGGAGCATATACAGTTATGCCATCTATACGAGCGATTGGTACCCCATCTAGATTTCCTGACTGCAGCCTGATATGAAGCCAGCCTTCACCAGAAGTATCTTCTACCAAATCTAGATACATATGACCTGGTCTTCCAGAAAAAGAAGACAACCTGCCTAACTCAGCTGAAGCAGCAGATGAAACTCTAAGGATCTGTCCCTTTTGCATGGAAAGTAAAAGCCTAAATCGATTCTGACATTTTTATAAAAAAATTGACGAACCTATTACCTACGCGTCTAATAAACAACTCGCCACTAGCGATAGCAAATTTCTCAAGAAAACCAGCAGTTACAGATCTATTAGGTTGATGATATGAGGCAAACTGAATCCCAAAGAAAAACATCTAAGGAATAGATATGTAAATGATTTTTTCAATGGGCGATCCAGGGTTCGAACCAGGGACATCCTGCTTGTAAGGCAGGCGCTCTACCGCTGAGCTAATCGCCCAATATATAAATTCTGCACTACAGCCTGCCATAGGACATGCTGTATTACCAAAAACTATGGCATCCGGACATGATCATGACAAAGCAACAAGCTTCTTAAGTGTGCCATTTGGCCTATTGCTATGGCTTTTCCTGGATCTTAGGAGTGGCGTATGTGGTGGTCTTGCCTTTGCAGTAGGGGGACATTGGCTATCTCCCGATCTAGATACGCAATCAAAAGCCTTAAAGCGCTGGGGTTGGCTGCGAAGAATCTGGTGGCCGTATCGCAAGTTCATTCGTCATAGGTCATTAATTTCACATGGACCTTTAATAGGAACAGCAATCAGGCTGATTTACTTAATCACAACAGCAACACTAATAGTCTTATCTCTTCAACCGTTAGGCATAACAAAACCTTTGATTATCTTCCAAGATTGCATAAAAATCATACAAATATACAAACAACCTACAATTGCTGTATTACTGGGCCTGGAAGCCAGTGCCTGGCTTCACTTAATTCAAGATGGTGATCCACTTCCAACAGAATGGGATCGTAAGCGCCATCATTAATAAATGGACAATTCACTACAAAAAAAGTTTGATAAATCAACAAAAAACAGAAAAGAAAAAATCGATCAACTCATAAGCCTTGTAAAAGAGTTACGCGATCCCAACAATGGTTGTCCTTGGGACATAGAGCAAACTCATAAGTCATTGATTCCATATGTTCTTGAAGAAGCACATGAAGTAGCAGATGCAATTAAGCATGGAAACAAAAAAGAGCTTTGCGAAGAACTAGGAGACCTACTACTACAAATCATTCTTCATTCTCAAATTGCTACTGAAGAGAAAAAGTTTTGTTTTGAAGACGTTGTAAATGCAATAAGTGAAAAAATAATTCGCCGTCACCCACATGTTTTCTCATCAAGGAAAAAACTGAATATAGAAGAGGTGAAAGAGAGTTGGGAAGCAATTAAGGCAAATGAAAAAGCATCAGAAGAGTCGAAAAGTCCAATCACTAATCAATTACTAAGAAAAGTCCGTTCACAACCATCTTTAAGCGGAGCGATGCTTATATCTAAAAAAGTAGCAAAAGAAGGGTTTGAATGGAGCAACATAAAAGCAGTTATCGAAAAAGTCGAAGAAGAAATGCAAGAGCTAAAGTCTGCAATAGAAGGGAATGACACCAAAAATATTCAATCTGAACTTGGTGATGTCTTTTTTACTTTAGTCAATATTGCTCGCTGGTATGATTTAAACCCTGAAGAATGTATCGAAGAGACTAATAGTAGATTCTTAGAAAGATTTTCACTAGTTGAAAAAAATATAGATGGTGAAGTGTCAAATCAATCCTGGCTGAAATTACAAAAAGAATGGAGGTCAGCAAAGAAAATGCTAACAAAAAAAGAAAAAGAATGAAATTAATTGGTCATTAATGGGAAAATAATTATTTTCCAATAGGCCCTTAAGAGATTGACTGAAAACTGGATTGATGAATACCACCTAGGCGTCCGGTATGGCCTTCAAGGAAAGGTGCTAATTCAAGAGGCAAGTGATGTCCAAGAGATCACTGTGATTGAAAGTGTTCGATATGGAAAAGGCTTATTATTGAATGGTTGTTGGATGACAACTGAATACCAAGAAAAGCAATATCACGAGTGTTTAGTTCACCCAGCACTTTGTAGTGCTGCAGAAATAAAAAAAATCCTTGTTATTGGTGGTGGAGACGGAGGTACTGCAAGGGAATGTCTTAAGCACAAAGAAGTTCAACATATTGACATGATTGAAATCGATAACAGAGTCATTGAATTAAGCAAAGAATATCTTCCAAGTATTGGAGGAAATGCGTGGAATGATCCTCGCCTACACTTAACAATTGGTGATGGAATTGCATGGGCTGCTAATGCAGAAAATAACTCTTATGACGTAGTACTTGTAGATGGATCAGACCCTATTGGTCCAGCAGAAGGGTTGTTCAATAAAACCTTCTTTGAAAATTGCAAACGCATTCTTAAGCCCAATGGTATTTTCGCGACACAAAGTGAATCACCAGAAGCGTTTCAACAAATCCATATAGATATTGTTCGACTAATACGAGATGTCTTTAACTATTCTGATCCTTTATACGGATGGGTACCTATTTATCCAAGTGGATGGTGGAGTTGGACTTTTGCATGCATAGATGCACCTAGGTATCTCAATCCATTAAAAAAAAGAGCCAGCGTGATTTCAGACCAATGTGAGATATGGAGTCCTCGTTGGCAAAAGGGTGCTTTTCAAGCTATACCAGCCTTCTTAGAAAGAGAATTTGAAAAATGAATCATCAAGAATTCAACAGTGACGGCTCTATCTTCATTTGTGCTAGTCGCGATCCAAAAGATTGCAAGGTCGGTATTTTTGGCGTGCCTTATGACGGAACTACAAGCTTTCGTCCAGGCACAAGATTTGGTCCACAAGCAATTCGTGAAGTTAGTGAGGGCTTAGAAAGCTATTGCCCTCAACTTAATTTAGACCTTGAAGAAATTGCCTTCGCAGATCTTGGCTCCATAGAAATTCCTTATGGAGCACCCGAACCAGTTTTAGAAAAAGTAAAAACAGCAACCGAAACAATGATGGAACTAGGGCTAAACCCTCTTGTCCTAGGTGGTGAGCATTCGATCAGTGCAGGAGCCTTAACAGCTGTAGCCGAGCAATACTCAAACTTAATAATGCTTCAATTAGATGCACATGCAGATCTTCGTAATGAATGGCTTGGTAGCAGCAATAATCACGCTTGTGTAATGCGAAGGTGCCTTGAAAACCTGCCATCTAAAAAACTTTTGCAATTAGGAATACGAAGCGGAACGCAAAAAGAATTCAATGAACTAAGAACACAAAATCGACTAGTACCGCATTTTCCTGGCTCATCCGCCAAATCACTACAACAAGCATTAAGACCATATCAAGATTGTCCCATCTACCTAACTGTTGATTTGGACTGGTTCGACCCAAGCGTTATGCCAGGAACTGGCACACCTGAACCAGGTGGTTTCTTTTGGAATGACTTCGCATCTGTTATTGAAGTTTTACGCCAACATCACCTAGTCGCTGCTGATGTTGTGGAATTAGCTCCACATTTAGACCAATCGGGCTCTAGTAGCATTCTTGCCGCAAAAGTAACTCGAAGCCTGATCATGCTTCTTAGCCAATGATTAATATCACTCAGCATCTAATCCTGTCGAACCATATCCATAAGCTCTCTACATTCAAGCTGTCGATCCATAGAAGATTCCAAAATAGTTTCCTCAAGTATCGGTAAGGTTGGTGCTCTCTTCGTCCAATGATGACAAAAAGCAAATGGAGTCAACTCAGCATGAACACTAAGCTTCCGCATCCTGCACCATGCTTGAGAACCAATTTGATCTGAACCAAAACTGCAATGTTGACAGGTCCTGCAGCATTCTTTCGTGGACATCATCCAAGCCCCGAAGACTCATAGGGTAATGAGAGTTGCTCGATCGGACTACTAAGACGTAAAAATCTTCTAATTTCCTACCAGTTCAGATCTTCATTGTTCTAAATCCAAAATTCCCAACCAAGCATCCCTCATGACACTTCAACGGACAGCTCTATTCAATAACTGCTTAGCTGCTGGGGGCAAAATGGTTCCATTTGCAGGCTGGGAAATGCCGGTTCAATTCTCAGGCCTAGTTAATGAGCACCATTCCGTACGAGAACGAGTAGGAATTTTCGATATTTCTCATATGGGCGTAATACGACTTGACGGTAAAAATCCAAAAGATGCTCTTCAATACCTAGTCCCTACAGATCTTTATCGAATAGGGGCTGGAGAAGCCTGTTACACAGTTCTGCTTAATGAAGCAGGAGGAATAATTGATGATCTGATCATCTATGACTTAGGAGAAATCGAAGAAGAAAAAGAAAGCCTGCTTTTAGTAATTAATGCAGCCTGTTTCGAATCTGATATGAAATGGCTCAAAAAAAACTTGGAAAGAAAAGATATATGCATCTCAGATGCTAAAAAAGATGGTGTATTGATGGCTTTACAAGGTCCAGATGCAAACAGAGTTCTAGAAAACCTTTATCAAGAACCAATCAGCGACATTCCAAAGTTTGGCCATCGTGCCATTCAATTAAATGCACAAGGAAAAGACTTGTCTGACTCTATCTTCATAGCAAAAACAGGCTATACAGGAGAAGAAGGTTTCGAACTTCTACTTCCTAAAGAAGAAGGTCTTAGTCTCTGGCAAAAACTAATTAACTCAGGTGTCACCCCATGTGGATTGGGGGCAAGAGATACCTTAAGACTAGAAGCTTCTATGCACCTATACGGAAAAGACATTGATTCAACAACCAGTCCATTTGAGGCCGGACTAGGATGGCTTGTGCATTTAGAAATGCCAAAGCAATTTATTGGAAGAAGAGCCCTAGAAGAACTCGCTGAAAAAGGAATCAAACGACAGCTCATCGGCCTAGAGATTCAAGGAAGAGCAATTGCTCGACATGGATATCCAGTAATGATTAATGAGCAAAAAATAGGAAGTATCACAAGCGGCTCATGGTCTCCAACACTTCAAAAAGCTATTGCCCTTGCATATGTCCCAAAAGAAGTTAGCAAAGTTGGAAACTCATTACAAGTTCAAATCCGCGGAGAAAACCATCTAGCAAAAGTAGTTAAAAAACCATTTTACAAACGCAAAACATAGTCAAAAAAATTCACCCAATACCACTCTGACTAAAACACCCTATGGCAACCTCAAATTCACTAAATAAATCTCTTCTGATGAGAAGTAATAATTGCGGCGAACTGGGGACCAGCCACATCGATGCAACAGTCAAGCTATGTGGCTGGGTAGACCGCTCTAGAGATCATGGTGGAGTAATTTTTATTGATCTCAGAGACCAAAGCGGAACAGTACAAATAACAATTGACCCTGATCAAGGAATCGATCTTTTCACAACAGCTGAAACGCTAAGAACAGAAACAGTTCTCCAAGTTAATGGTGTAGTTAAAAAAAGACCGGACGAATCAATCAACAAAAAAATTAGTACTGGTGAAATTGAAGTTCTTGCTGAAGGAATGAAAATACTCAACCCTATTAAGCGCAATCTCCCCTTCACAATTTCAATCCATGATGAAGAACCTGTAAAAGAAGAGTTGAGGCTTCGTCATCGCTACCTAGACCTTCGAAGAGAAAGGATGAACAGAAATTTGAGAGTTCGTCATAAGACTATGCAAACTACAAGAAATTTCTTAGAAAGCGAAGGATTTATAGAAGTAGAAACACCAATACTGACTAAATCAACTCCAGAAGGAGCTAGAGACTACTTGGTGCCTTCACGAGTATGTGGCGGTGAATGGTTTGCTTTGCCACAATCTCCGCAGCTTTTCAAGCAATTATTAATGGTAGGTGGGATTGAACGGTATTACCAAGTTGCACGATGCTTTAGAGACGAAGATCTAAGAGCTGATAGACAACCTGAATTTACACAGTTAGATCTAGAAATGAGCTTTATTTGTCAAGAGCAAATTCTTGAACTAAATGAAAGGTTGATTGCAAAAATATGGAAAGCAATCAAAGGAATTGATCTTAAAATACCGTTCCCAAGATTATCTTGGCATGAAGCAATGAATCGCTTTGGAACTGATCGACCAGATATGCGATTTGGAATGGAACTAAAAGATGTAAGCGAAATACTTAAAGGAATAGGATTCAAAGTATTCTCAAGTGCTATCTCATCAGGCGGATGCGTTAAATGCATGAATGTAAAAGGAGGTAATTCAACAATAAGCAACGTAAGAATTAAGCCAGGTGGGGATATTTTCAGCGAAGCTCAAAGTGCAGGAGCAGGAGGACTAGCTTTTATTCGAGTTCGTGAATCAGGTGAAATTGACACAATAGGTGCAATAAAAGAAAATTTAAATGATAAGCAAAAAAAAGAGCTCCTTGAAAAAACCGAAGCTCAAGCTGGGGATCTCATCCTGTTTGGCGCAGGGGAAACTGCAATAGTCAATAAAGCTCTTGATCGAGTACGCCTATTTCTAGGCAAGGAGCTGCAACTTATTTCAAAAGAAACAAAAAATACTATTTGGAACTTTGTTTGGGTAACTGACTTTCCAATGTTTGAATTCAACAAAGAAGAGAACCGGCTTGAAGCTCTTCATCATCCCTTCTGTGCCCCAAACACTTCTGACTTAGGAAACAATCCTGAGGAGTGGGAAGAAAAACTTCCTAAAGCGCGCGCTCAGGCTTATGACCTTGTTCTAAATGGACTAGAACTAGGAGGTGGTTCACTTCGCATTCATAATTCAGAGTTACAAAAAGCAGTGCTTAACACAATTGGTATTAAGGAAGAAGATGCCAATAATCAATTTGGATTCTTACTCGATGCACTCGAAATGGGGGCCCCGCCTCATGGAGGTCTAGCATTCGGGTTAGATCGAATTGTGATGTTATTAACAGGTGAGAACTCCATTCGAGACACCATTGCCTTCCCAAAAACCCAGCAAGCGCGATGTCCTATGAGCCAAGCACCTGCAAAAGTGAATTCCAAACAATTAAAAGAACTTCATGTTGAAAGCACATGGGAAGAACCGGAATAAATTGCAAAAATGACTACTATTTGCATAGGTCAAACTATTAGTGAGCCAAAAGTCACAGCTACTAAATTCTTTCCCCTCCATCAAGGCAATAAAATAGTGTCAACATCTATGCTATGAATCGACAAAATTCAGCAGCCTGCCAGTCGATATTGAAATCTTAAAAAGAACAAAATTTTCTTGCTACTTTTAAGATCACTGTAAATCTAATCAAGCTCTGAGCTAACTTAAAGAGTCGCCTAAGCGTTCATGACTAAATACGTATTTGTAACAGGGGGAGTAGTTTCAAGCATTGGGAAGGGAATAGTTGCAGCAAGCCTAGGGCGCCTTCTTAAGGCAAGAGGCTATAGCGTCTCAATATTGAAGTTAGATCCATATTTAAATGTTGACCCAGGCACCATGAGTCCTTTTCAACATGGTGAGGTTTTTGTAACGGAAGATGGAGCTGAAACTGACCTAGATCTAGGGCATTACGAACGCTTTACTGACACTGCAATGACAAGGTTAAACAGCGTCACAACAGGTTCTATATATCAGGCAGTTATCAATAAAGAGCGACGTGGTGATTACAACGGAGGAACAGTGCAGGTGATTCCTCATATCACTAGAGAGATTCGAGAAAGAATCCAGCGAGTCGCTGCTAACAGTGGCGCAGATGTAGTTATTACCGAAATTGGCGGCACAGTGGGTGACATTGAATCACTACCTTTTCTAGAGGCAATCCGAGAATTCAGAGGTGATGTTGGTCGTCAAGACATTGCCTACATCCATGTAACTTTACTGCCATTCATTGGTACATCAGGAGAACTCAAAACAAAGCCGACACAACATTCTGTTAAAGAACTTCGTTCAATTGGCATCCAGCCAGATGTCCTCATATGTCGAAGCGACAGACCAATTAATAATGAATTAAAAAGTAAAATTGGTGGTTTTTGTGGAGTAGCTAATAGAGCTGTAATTCCAGCTTTAGATGCAGACAGTATCTATGCGGTTCCACTAGCGCTAGAAGAAGAAGGCTTGTGTAGAGAAGTTCTTGATGTACTTCAACTAGCTGATCAAGAGAGTGATATGAGTCAATGGGCACAACTCGTTCAAAAACTAAGACACCCCGGACCAACTGTAAAAGTAGGTCTGGTTGGCAAATATATTCAACTAAATGATGCATACCTTTCGGTGGTTGAAGCTCTTCGCCACGCTTGCATCACACAAGATGCGTCTCTTGACCTGCACTGGATCTCTGCAGAACAAATAGAAAGTGATGGCGCTGAAAAACTGCTTAAAGGAATGGATGCGGTTGTCGTCCCTGGAGGATTTGGAAATCGTGGGGTTGATGGAAAAGTAGAAGCTATTCGCTGGGCAAGAGAACAACGTGTACCGTTTCTTGGACTATGTCTAGGTATGCAATGTGCCGTTATCGAATGGGCACGAAACCAAGCTGGTCTCAAAAATGCAACAAGTGCAGAACTAGATCCCAATACCAATCATCCTGTTATTCACTTACTTCCTGAACAACAAGACGTTGTTGATATGGGAGGAACAATGAGGCTAGGTGTCTATCCATGCCGCCTCACACCAAAGACCATGGCACAAAATCTATATGGAGAACAAGTTGTCTATGAGCGTCATCGACATCGATATGAATTCAATAACTCCTATAGAAGTCTCTTCCTAGAATCTGGTTATAGTATTAGCGGAACGTCTCCAGATGGTCGACTTGTAGAACTGATTGAACTGAAAGGTCATCCGTTCTTTACTGCATGTCAATACCACCCAGAGTTCCTTTCAAGGCCAGGAAGTCCTCATCCACTATTTCAGGGCTTAATCGAAGCGGCTCAAGTACGTCTACCTTCTTCGCCAGAAGAAGCGCTTAATAAGCAAAAAGCAACTTCTTTAGAAGAAACAATATTAAACCAAAATAATTAATGTTATCCACTCTTCCTGTAGTGGAAACCTTTCATTCAATCCAAGGAGAAGGAGCGCATGCTGGACGAAGCGCCTTCTTTATACGTCTAGCAAGCTGCAATGTAGGTTGTAAGTGGTGTGATACAAAAGAATCCTGGAATCCCAATAACCATAGTCAAATATCAATAAACAAACTGGCCAGATATGCGGCACAAGCAACTAGCAAAGGTGCAAGTTTCATTGTTTTAACTGGGGGAGAGCCACTACATCACAACCTGACACCCCTATGCACAGCAATCAAAACTACTGCTTCTATAACTGGTATTCAATCAATACCAATCCATTTAGAAACTAGTGGAGTAGATGAATTAAGTTGCACGCCAAATTGGCTCACTCTCTCTCCTAAGCGACATGCACCTCCCAACCTAGAAATTCTAGAAACTTGCCAAGAGCTGAAAGTAATAATTCACACAAAAGAAGATTTGTATTTTGCGGAAGAAATGGCAAAGGAAGCAATAAGCTCTAGAAAAAAATCAAAGAATCATCGAGAGAGTACATCTCAAGAACCTTTACTATTCCTTCAGCCTGGATGGAATTCCTTAGAGGGAGCGGAATTAGCATTCCAGCATGTTTTAAAAAACCCAAATTGGCGACTAAGCATGCAAACACATAAATGGCTCGGGGTTCATTAACCATGAGATCTAAAACATGATCAGATCCGAAAGCTTTAATTCACAACTTACCAATTCTTGATGAGCATGAATGATTCCTCTAATAAAACAATTGCTTTAATTTCAGGGGGACTTGATTCTGCAACTGCAACAGCTTTAGCTATAGAGCAAGGACAAAGAATTATAGGCTTATCCTTTAATTATGGACAAAGGCACAAACGCGAATTAGATGCCGCCAAAAAATTAATTAAATCCCTCAAGATTGAAGAACATCACATTATTAATATTGATCTTGGAAGTTGGGGAGGCTCCTCCCTAACAGATTTAAAGCAAAACGTTCCAAAAAAAGGAGTAACAAATAACAGTATTCCGAATACCTATGTACCAGGAAGAAATACTGTATTTATTGCTATTGGTCTTAGCCTTGCAGAAGCAAAATCCGCCAATCAGCTAGTCCTTGGAGTAAACGCAATGGACTACTCTGGATACCCTGATTGCCGTCCTGACTATCTTAAACAATTCCAACTCTTAGCCAATTTAGCCAATAAAACTGGGCGAGAAGGTAATGGTATTAAACTCTGGGCTCCATTAATAAATTGGAGCAAAATCAAAATCGTAGAAGAAGCCATAAGACTTGGAATACCAATAGAAGATACTTGGAGTTGCTATATGGGCGATCCAGAACCATGTGGTGTATGTGATAGTTGTCGAATACGTAATGAAGCCTTAGATCAAGTAGGTAGACCAGATCTTTATAGACATTAAAATTTTGATAGCTCCTATTCGTCGTTTATTAAGTTGGGAAGACCCAAGCCAATTAGCGAATGCCCTATGTAATAGATGGGGCCGATCAGGGTTTATATGGCTAGATGGAGATGGAAGTGATCTAGGACGATGGATAATTCTCGGAACCGATCCTATTGATCAAATTTACTGCTATGGGCTACCTGAAAATCCAAACTCAAGCAACCCTTTTGATACTCTAAAAACTTTATATCCTGGTCATTGGACTGGATGGCTGAGTTATGAAGCAGGGGCATGGATAGAACCAAGCAACCCATGGAAATCTCATGATATGGCTACTTTATGGATTGGATGTCATGATCCCGTATTTAAATTCGACCTTCAAGAGCATCAACTTTGGCTCGAAGGTTCTAATGAAAAGCGAATAAATAAAATTACAAAATGGCTATCAACAATCTCCTTAAAAAAAGAGAATCAACCTCAGTCTCCAACTAATAACATATCAAATTTCCAGATTCCAATTAGTGCATGGAAATGGGTCGCCAACCAAAAAGAGTACTCAAAAAATGTAGAAAAAATCAAAACCTGGATTGCTAGTGGAGATATTTTTCAAGCCAATCTCACCACTTCCTGCTCTACAAAGCTACCTGATGGAATAATTGCTTTAGATATTTTCCAAAAACTAAGAACTCATTGTCCTTCTCCATTTGGAGGACTAATAATGGGCGCGGGTAACGCAGCTGACGAAGCAATCATCTCTACGTCACCCGAAAGATTTCTCAAAGCCCTCCCCACAGGAGAGGTAGAAAGTAGACCAATAAAAGGAACAAGACCACGGCATATAAACCCGAACCAAGATGCAGATCTGGCAGCAGAACTAATCAGCAGTATTAAAGATCGTGCTGAAAATGTAATGATCGTAGATTTATTACGCAATGACCTTGGACGTGTATGCCGTCCAGGCTCAATAACAGTCCCACAACTAGTTGGTCTAGAAACCTATTCAAAGGTACATCACCTAACCTCAGTAGTTAAAGGGCATCTACAAGACAATCAAACATGGGTAGATCTATTGGCGGCTTGCTGGCCTGGAGGTTCAATCAGTGGCGCACCGAAACTAAGAGCATGCCAGAGATTAAGTGAATTAGAACCAATGGCGCGCGGGCCATACTGTGGTTCGTTAATACATATTGACTGGGATGGTCATCTCGACAGCAATATCCTAATCAGGTCAATGCTGCTCAAAGGTAAACAGTTAACTACAAATGCTGGTTGTGGAATTGTGGCAGATTCGGACCCAATGCAAGAGGCAGAAGAACTGAACTGGAAACTCATGCCATTACTACAAGCACTTGCATAAGAATGCACGAGATGAAGCAAATAAGTTGGCTAAATGGACAATGGGGCTCTAATACTCAATTAAAGCTTCCACTAAGTGATAGAGGACTTAACCTTGGTGATGGGATTTTTGAAACTATTCTGATACTCAAAGGCACGCCTACGCTCCTCACAGAGCATCTAAATCGATGGCAGAGAAGTGCATCACTTTTATGCATGGCAACACCTCCAGATAAAGAATGGTTGCTTCCACTAATTCAAGAAGCGCTTTCAAGAGCTGAGTTAAATGAAGCAAATGGTGTCTTACGTCTAAACTGGACGCGTGGAGATTATTTAAATCGTCAAATTAATATTGACCTAAAAGAATCAACAAGTAATAACCATCGTTTTTGGTTAGAAATTAATGAGAAAGAGCCATGCTTCACTCCAGTCACTTCAATGATTAGTCAACATGAACGAAGAAATCATCTAAGTCGATTAAGCCAATGCAAAACATTTACCTACCTACAAGCCATACAAGCAAAGAATGAAGCAAATTCATCAAACCGTGATGAAGCTTTACTACTCAGTACTAACGGAGAGATTTCTTGTGGTAGCACATCAAATCTGATCATATATAGAAACAATCAATGGCTAACTCCTCGATTGGAGAGTGGTTGCTTGCCAGGGATAATGAGGGCACAAGGTATCAAGAGTGGACTCATTAAAGAAGCAAGGATTAACGCGAAGCCTGAGCCAGGAGATAACTGGATGCTAATCAATAGTCTTAATTGTCGACCGATCAGCAAATTAAATAATCACTCTCTGGAGATTTATACAAAAGCAAAATATTTATGGTATTCCTTATTAAAATAAAGAACCATTCAATCTACAAAATTTATATATTCTCTCAAAACAGCAAGTAACTAAATAGTCAAAAGACAATAGGCATAGTTACTTTTGCTGGCAAAGGTGAACAACTTTCAACCTGAAAATCAACTATTGATCCGACAATGACAATAGATGGGGAACTATATCCTTCTGCCTTTGCCTTTTGAAAAATCTGGTTCAATGGTGCCTTAAGACATCGTTGTCCAATCACTGTGCCCTGCTGGATAACAGCCGAAGGTGTATTGCCATCCATACCTCCAGCAATCAACTGACTAGAAATATATTCAAGATTATGAACTCCCATATAAATAACCAATCCGTCAGTAGCTTTGGCTAAAGATTGCCAATTCACTGCAGGTCTGCGTTTATCAATTCCCTCATGACCAGTCACAAAGGTTACTGAAGAGCCAGCTAAACGATGAGTAACTGGAATACCTTGATAAGCCGGAACAGCAATACCAGCTGTAACTCCAGGCACAACCACTACAGGAATTCCATGTGAGGTTAAAAAAGCCGCTTCTTCTGCACCTCGCCCAAATAAAAAAGGATCCCCTCCTTTCAAGCGGACAACACAAGAATGCACCTGTGCCATTTTTAACAAAATTGAATTCGTTTTAGATTGAGGAACAGAATGATGTCCTATACGTTTTCCTACCAAACAAGTTTCACAAGATTCCGGAAGCAATTGCAAAATTTCTTCAGGGATTAAAGAGTCATAAACCAATGCATTGCATTGCCTTAACAAACGCTCAGCCTTAACAGTCAACAAATCAGGGTCACCAGGACCAGCTCCCACAAGATAGACAGTTCCACTTTGGGCTTTGTTCATGGCACAAGCCTCAAAGGATATATTAAATCAAGAGAACAGATGTCCATTAGATCAAAACTCAGCAATCTCTAATAAAGGAAAAAAGTGACTCTCAGATATGAACCATTCAGAAGCTATATACGCAAAGTAGGCAGTGGTCAAAATACCAGCCGTGCTCTAAGTCGTGAAGAGTCTGCAAATGCACTAAAGCTAATCCTGACAGGGCAAGCAACTCCGGCTCAAATTGGGGCCTTTATGATTGCTCATCGAATTCGACGCCCTGAGCCACAAGAACTCGCAGGGATGCTCGATACATATCTAGAACTAGGCCCAAAATTAAAATCAAATCAAAACCATCGCAGACCTATTTGCTTTGGAATGCCGTTTGATGGAAGAACTAGAACTGCACCTATCTATCCTCTTACATCCTTAATCCTTTTATCGGCAGGACAGCCAATAATCTTACAAGGTGGAAATCGAATGCCAATTAAATATGGAGTTACACCTATAGAGCTTTTCAAATGTCTTGGGTTAAACATGGAAAATCTGAATATAAAAAAAGTACAAGATGGGTTTGATAGCCATGGACTCGCAATCATTCATCAACCTGATCATTTCCCAGAGGCAGAGAGCCTGATTGAATATCGCGATCAGATAGGGAAGCGTCCTCCATTAGCAACTATGGAATTGCTTTGGACAGCTCATGAAGGTGAACACCTACTAATTAGTGGATTCGTTCATCCACCAACAGAACAAAAAGCCTGGGAAACAGCCAAGATTCGAGGTGAAAAAGAATTAATCACAATCAAAGGTCTTGAAGGCAGCAATGATCTTCCTACAAGCAGAGCATGCATCGCGGCCGTAAGTGAAAATAATAAACCAAATAAGAGATTAATTCTGCACCCAACTGAGAACGGATTCTATAAAAAAGATATTAAATGGGAAAGTCTAAAAATATGGAATAGTCAAGCTTTAGAAGCACTTGAAAACAAAGGACCTTTAACCAAATCTATTATTTGGAATGCAGGCGTTTACTTATGGCTATCCAAAACAACACTAGACCTACAAGAAGGAATCAACAAAGCAAAATATTTTCTGGAATCTGGAGAAGCTAAAATCATGCTTCAAAAATTGATTAAATGGAGAGAGATGCAATTCTAAACGTAAAAAAGATTAAAATTAATATATATTAAAGTAATTTTTTCATACAAAAGCGATCAAATTTGACTCCTCCAATCATGATTCTTTCAGGTTTTTCTACTGTCCAACCAAGACTTAAAAACAATTGATAACCAAACAAACTAGCTTCTGTAATTAAATACTTTTGGTGATCGTCTCGAGCATCAATTTCCACTTGATTCAACAAAGAAGTACCATGACCTCTACGTGAAAAGCAACCTCGACAATAAACAAGAGCCAATCGATTACTAGGATATCTAACAGCAAATGCTGCCACTTCATTGCCATCCATCGACAACCATCCAGTTCCATAATTCAAAGGTGAATCAAGGATAGATGGCAACCAAGCCAATGCCGACCAAGCCTGAATTTGCTCCAAACTATAAAAAGCTTCCCCTTGAGACTGTATTGACTCAGCATAAATATCTCTGACTAAACCGTGATCAGAACGCCTGATTGGCCTCAGAAGATGACTATTAACCATTGTCCCCGAAGTAATAAGCTCAAGCAGACGCTATGAGATGGTGGGAAGAACAACGAACCCTCCTCAATTGGAAAGAACCAGAGTTCCAACAGTACTCAGTGCGTTTATCACTTTATTAAACGATCGATTGGGAGAAACAATCGTCTTTCCATTGTTGCCATTCCTACTTGAACGTTTTAGTACTAGTGGAAGTACTCTTGGGCTTTTAGCAGGGACATATGCGATTTCACAATTTGCAGTTGCACCACTAATAGGTGCACTTAGCGATCGTTTTGGACGCAAACCAATAATAATTACTTGTGTTACAGGTTCGGTCATAGGGCTTTGCATGTTTGCTATTACCGTAACAATCAACTGGAACAATTTTTTACCTGCTTGGGCAATAAGCCTGCCTCTAATTCTCCTATTTTTAGCAAGAGTTATTGATGGCATAAGTGGTGGAACTGCCGCAACTGCAACTGCTGTACTTGCTGATATATCAACACCGGAAAATCGAGCCAAAACATTTGGATTAATTGGCGTAGCTTTTGGCCTTGGGTTCTTACTTGGGCCTGGCCTAGGAACAACACTTGCGAAATATAGCGTGACACTTCCTGTATGGGTTGCAACTCTATTTGCCACTGCAAACCTAGCGTTGGTCATATGGATACTTCCTGAAACACACCCGAAACCTGCAAGAAGTGCTCTTCCTCGTAAAAGAGAACTCAACCCATTTAGTCAATTAAAGCTTGTATTCACGAATCCATTATTAAGACAATTATGCCTGGCTTTCTTTATTTTCTTTATGGCCTTTAATGGATTTACAGCAGTTCTTGTTCTTTATTTAAAACAAGCTTTTTCGTGGACTCCAGAGCTATCAAGTCTTACTTTTGTAGTTGTAGGTTTGGTTGCGATGGTTGTTCAAGGGGGACTTATTGGACCTCTAGTTAATAAATTTGGAGAATGGCGTCTAACTTTGGTCGGCATAGGATTTGTAATGGCGGGATGTTTACTGCTACCGCTAGCCAAACAAGAAACTGCTATTCCAATGGTTTTTAGCGCAGTAGCTGTACTCGCTCTTGGTACTGGCCTTGTCACCCCATGTCTAAGAGCTCTTGTATCCAAGCGTCTAACTGCTGCTGGACAAGGGACAATACTGGGTAGCTTACAAGGATTACAAAGTTTAGGAACTTTCATTGGAGCAACCGCAGCAGGATTCTCATATGATCTGCTAGGTCAACGTAGTCCTTTTTTTGGGACAACTTTCCTATTAATAATAGTAATCAGCCTGATTACAAGAAGCTCAAAAAAGAATAGAGAGCCTCAAGAAATTTAAACAATACACAAACACTGCCAAGGTTAATTTTTCTATTCTGAAACTCTTAAGTAAAGTGATTAATTGCATGAAACAAACAAACAAGGAAAAAAACTTTTATATCAATAGAGAACTCAGTTGGATTTCCTTTAATTCGCGTGTATTAGCCCAAGCACTAGACCCAAGAACTCCTTTATTAGAGCAAGCAAGATTTAGTGGGATTTTCAGTAATAACCTTGACGAATTCTTTATGGTCCGTGTTGCGTCCCTTAAAGCGCAGAAAGAAGCAGGAGTAACCAAGCCAAGCCAAGATGGACTATCTCCTGAACAACAATTATCCAAAATCAGAAATCAACTTTTACCACTTCTTAAACAACAACAAGACCATTACTCAAAAATTTTCTTAAAGAATTTAAATGCAGAAAATATATACATCCTCAAGTATGAGGAATTAAACGTTCAACAACGAAACTGGGTTGATGATTATTTCAAGACATCTATTTTCCCAGTGCTAACACCCTTAGCAGTAGACCCTGCTCATCCATTTCCTTTCATCAGCAATCTAAGTTTGAATGTGGCAGCAATAATTAGCGATTACGCAACAGGTCAAAAACAGTTTGCAAGAGTCAAGGTACCTCAAAAAGTAATCCCTAGGTTTATTCCAATTCCAAAAAATTTATCTGAACGCAGCCCAAAACAAATTCATACATTAATTCCTATAGAAGAAGTATTGGCATTCAACCTAAACATACTCTTTCCAGGTATGAAAATAGAACAACATTACTTTTTTAGAGTTACTAGAGATGCAGATCTTGAACTGCGAGATATAGAAGCTGATGACCTAATGAGTGCACTGGAAGAAGGCTTACGCAAACGACGACTAGGTGGAGAGGTTGTGCGCCTAGAAGTCTCAAGATCAATGCCAGAACAAATGGTGAAGATGCTGACGAAAGGAATGGGTGTCCAACCAATAGATGTTTATGAGGTTGAAGGTTTACTAGCTTTAGATGATCTAATAAAACTTTTGTCAATACCCATTTCCCACCTAAAAGATGAGCCACATTACGGAATAACTCCCACGTCTCTTGCCAAAAGCCAACAAGGGTTATATGACGAAGGCTCCATCAGAACAGAAGAGTTCAAAAGTATTTTCAATGTTCTTCGAGAAAAAGATCTATTACTGCATCATCCTTATGACCTCTTCTCAACATCTATAGAAGAATTCATAAATCAAGCAGCAGATGACCCGCTTGTAATGGCAATCAAAATAACTCTTTATCGAACGTCTAAAGATTCGCCCATTATCAATGCTTTAATTCGTGCCGCAGAAAATGGGAAACAAGTTATGTCTCTTGTAGAGTTAAAAGCACGATTTGACGAAGATAACAATATCCAGTGGGCTAGACAATTAGAAGCCTCAGGGGTGCACGTTGTTTATGGTGTCTTAGGTCTCAAAACACATACAAAAATAGTTTTAGTAATTCGTAAAGAGGACAAAGGACTGAAAAGCTACGTTCATATAGGTACAGGGAATTACAATTCAAAAACATCAAAAACATACACAGACTTAGGATTACTCTCTGCCAGACAAAGTCTAGGCGATGACTTGATCGAACTTTTTAATTTTCTAACTGGTTGTTCCAAGCAACAATCATTTCGATCACTACTTGTCGCACCAGTTACTTTGCGTAAAGGCATGGAAGGACTAATACGCCAAGAAATAGAACATGTCAAAAATGGTCATTTAGGACATATACGAGCAAAAATGAATTCCTTAGTTGATCCTGCAATAATTGAGCTGCTTTACCAAGCATCAAAGGCAGGTGTCAAAATCGAACTCATCATCAGAGGCATGTGCTGCCTTTATCCAGGCAAAAAAGGGCTTAGCGAGAATATAAGAGTCATTAGCATCGTTGGAAGGTTCCTAGAACACTCACGAATCTTCTGGTTTGCAAATAATGGTAATGAAAAAGTTTTTATAGGTAGTGCTGATTGGATGAGAAGGAACCTTGATAGACGAGTTGAAGCAATAACTCCTATAGAAACAGAAAGCTTAAAAAAACAACTGAATCATCTCCTAGATCTATATCTAAACGACAATCGAAACGCCTGGGAAATGCAAAGTGATGGAAGTTTTATTCAATTAAAGCCAGAAAATGAAGAAAGGGCCTCACAAAAACAACTAATAAATCTCTGGAAAGAAGACATGCGGATAGGCTCATAGCCTAAAACCCTGATATAGCAATAAATTTTAAAAATTAGCTAAATCAAATTCCTATACGAAACCTGAACAAAAATAGGCTTCCTCAATCAAAAAGAAATTCTGTTAAAAGATGGTCTACTGAAAGATTTTCGATTTACAGCAGTCCGATAGCTTTAAAAGTGCTAAATTCCGGCCAAATGTATTTATAAGGAGGCCAGGGTGATGGGGATCCCTCTGGAATCTTCAAAGAGTTCTTCTAGCAAAAGCTCTTTAGAAGGCAAGTTGGCGTCCAAAGCAAAACGACGCACAGATAAAGCCAATAACAGCACTCAAAGCTCTCGTAGCCAGAATAAACAAGGTGGTCGGCTAGGAACTGATGCAATTGGTTTCTATCTAAGCAGCATTGGACGAGTTCCCTTACTAACTGCTGCAGAGGAAATTGAACTTGCTCACCATGTACAGGGCATGAAAGAACTACTTGTTCTACCCGAAACAGAACGTACTGCTAGACAACGCCACAAAATTCGAATGGGTAAACGCGCTCGAGATCGAATGATGGCCGCAAATCTTCGACTAGTAGTTAGTGTTGCCAAGAAATACCAGAATCAAGGACTAGAACTTCTTGATTTAGTACAAGAAGGAGCGATTGGATTAGAGCGAGCTGTAGATAAATTTGACCCTGCAATGGGCTACAAATTCTCTACCTATGCTTATTGGTGGATTCGCCAAGGAATGACAAGAGCAATAGACAATAGTGCACGTACTATTCGATTACCTATTCATATAAGTGAAAAGCTTTCCAAAATGAGAAGAATCTCTCGCGAGCTTTCTCATAGATTTGGTCGACAACCAAACCGATTAGAACTAGCGCATGCAATGGGTCTCGAGCCAAGAGACCTGGAAGAGCTGATTGCACAAAGTGCACCATGTGCATCTCTAGATGCACATGCTAGAGGCGAAGAAGATAGGAGCACACTAGGTGAATTAATACCCGATCACAACTGTGAAGAGCCCATGGAAGGCATGGATAGAAGTATCCAAAAGGAGCACCTAGGAGGATGGCTATCTCAACTCAATGAAAGAGAACAAAAAATTCTAAGGTTACGTTTTGGTCTTGATGGTGAAGAGCCTCTCACTCTCGCAGAAATAGGGCGGCAAATAAATGTCTCCAGAGAGCGAGTACGTCAACTAGAAGCAAAAGCGATACTGAAACTTCGAGTCATGACAGATCATCAACAAGCAGCCTAAAACTTGGGCTACGTCTACTCAATAGTAGTTATTACCGGCTGGATAGCATTAGTCATATTAAGTGCTGGAATTTCTAGAGTGCGTTGGCCTAATCAAAAAGAATTAGGTCGTAAAATAATCCATATAGGAATAGGACCGCTAATTCCTCTCGCATGGCTTCTAAACATCTCTGCGAATCTCGCAATTTCGACTTCTCTAGCGGTAACTTTTGCTCTAATTATAAATAAGAAATTCAATATAATTCCAGGCATAGAAGATATAAAGCGTAATAGCTACGGAACTATTGCATATGGATTAACAATATCTTTGCTAATGATTCTTTTTTGGACAAAATCTCCTGAGGCAGTTATTGCTGCAGTTTTAATAATGGCTTTTGGAGATGGTATGGCAGGGTTAATTGGCCAAAATATCAACTCAAAAAGTTGGAAAATCTGGGGACAACGCAAATCCATAGCAGGTACATTGACAATGGCTATAATAAGTTTATGTATACTTACATTACTTAGTTTCTTAATTGGAGATAATATTTATCCAATTAAAATTATTGCTATAACAATACTTTCGGTAAGCCTTGAACAATTAAGTCCTTTAGGTATCGACAATATAACTGTCCCATTAACCGTAGCATTTAGCTGGTCATGGATGATAAGTATATAATCTAAATAGTCGTTTATTTAAGAACTAAAAGAAACCGCCATCGCTAATTCTTCTAATAAGGTTTCTGTAGTAGCAATATCAATACAGGCATCAGTAATACTTTGCCCATAAGTCAATGCTGATAAATCTTCTGGCAATTTTTGATTACCCTCTAAAAGATGACTTTCAATCATCACACCCATTACATGATTTGATCCTTCCTTTATCTGAGTAGCCACTGAATGCAGCACATCAGCCTGACGTCTAAAATCCTTGTTGGAATTTCCATGACTACAATCAACCATCAACCGATTGCATAATCCAGATTGAGAAAGATCAGACGCAACTTTTTGTACAGCTTCTAAATGATAATTACTGCCACATTTACCACCACGCAAAACTAAATGACCGTCAGGATTACCAGTCGTACTAACTATTGCTGCATGACCTTGGCGATTTATACCTAAAAAATGATGCGGCCTAGAAGCAGCCTGCATTGCATTAATAGCAATGTTGGCAGTGCCATCTGTACCGTTTTTATAGCCAATAGGCATTGAGAGCCCTGAAGCCATTTCACGATGGGTTTGGCTTTCAGTAGTTCTCGCTCCAATCGCTGTCCAGCTAATCAAGTCAGCAATGTATTGAGGGACAACAGGATCTAATAATTCCGTTGCCGCTGGCATCCCCTCCCGAGCAAGATCCAACAACAAAGAACGAGAACGTTTTAAACCAGTATTAATGTCATATGAACCATCAAGGTGAGGATCATTGATTAATCCTTTCCAACCAACGGTAGTCCTAGGTTTTTCAAAATAAACCCTCATAACGACTTCTAGTTGCTCTGCAAAGCGCTTTCGTAAAGGAGCTAACTGGTTGGCATATTCCTTTGCAGCATCAACATCATGCACTGAACAAGGGCCAACAATTACTAACCGTCGATGATCATCACCCGAAAGAATTGCTTTAATCCCTCTCCGAGCATGTTGTACCGTTTGTAAAGCTTCCTGATCTATAGGCAGCTCTTTATGAAGGACGATAGGCGGAACTAAAGGCCGCGTATCCACCACGTGTAAATCTGAAGTGGTGGTCATTTCAAAAGAATTGATCACGATTAAGGCTAAAGCCCCTGAGAGATGCAAGCATTAATGAAGTGCATTCCAGCATGGATCATGGCCCAAGAGGTGGTCTTGAGACAGAAGAATGGAATATGCACAACTGCTATCAAGGAGTTCCAAACATGCTGAGTTCCTATTACCAGTCTGCTGCTGAGCGAGAGGCTAATGGAATTCCGGCCCTTCCTCTCAACGCAGAACAAACAAGTTCACTTACCCAATTACTAGAAAACCCACCTATTGGAAAAGAAAATGAACTCTTACACCTAATCACTGAACGTGTCCCACCAGGCGTTGATGAGGCTGCTTACATAAAAGCAACATGGTTAAGTTCTATAGCACAAGGCCAAACTTATAGCCCCGTAATTTCAAACATAAACGCGACAGAATTGCTAGGGACAATGGTTGGAGGTTATAATGTTGCAGCTCTAATAGAGTTACTAAAAAATAAGGATAAAACACTTGCCAACATAGCCGCAGAAGGGCTAAGCAAAATACTACTTATTTATGACGCAGTTAATGAAGTTATAGATCTCGCAAAAACAAATATCTTTGCAGAAAAAGTAATTAATAACTGGGCGCAAGGAACATGGTTTACATCGAAAAAGACGCTAGAAAAAGAAATAACAGTTACTGTTTTCAAGGTCAGTGGTGAAACAAATACTGACGATTTATCACCTGCCACTCATGCAACTACAAGACCAGATATACCACTACATGCTCTAGCAATGCTAGAAACAAAAGATCCCGAAGGTATCAAACAAATAACTTCTCTAAAAAGAAAAGGATATCCAATTGCTTTTGTTGGTGATGTAGTAGGAACTGGTAGTTCGCGTAAATCAGCTATTAATTCTGTTCTTTGGCATATTGGAGAAGATATACCTTACATACCTAATAAAAGGGCTGGAGGTATTATTATAGGAGGAAAAATTGCCCCAATATTCTTCAATACAGCAGAAGACTCAGGAACGCTTCCTATCGAATGTGATGTAAGTAGATTACAAACTGGAGATGTAATTACAATAAAACCATATTTAGGCATTATTGAAAAACTAAATAAAGAAACAAATACGAATGAAATCCTCTCTAAGTTCGAACTAAAACCTATAACAATCCTAGATGAAATCCAAGCTGGAGGAAGAATTCCATTAATGATAGGTAGAGCCCTAACGGACAAAATCAGAGCAGAGCTAAGTCTACCTCCTTCAAAACTATTCATACGCCCAAGCAGCTCCACTAATCAGAAAAAAGGTTATAGCCAAGCACAAAAAATTGTTGGTCGAGCATGCGGACTCGAAGGAATTAGACCTGGAACAAACTGCGAGCCATTAATGACAACAGTTGGGAGCCAAGACACAACAGGTCCTATGACTCGTGATGAAATGAAAGAGCTTGCATGCCTAGGATTTTCAGCAGATTTAGTAATGCAAAGCTTTTGCCATACAGCCGCTTACCCAAAACCTGTCGACTTAAAAACTCAAAAAGAGTTACCTGATTTCTTCGAGGAGCGAGGAGGAATAGCGCTTCGTCCAGGAGATGGCATTATTCATAGCTGGCTCAATCGAATGCTATTGCCTGACACAGTGGGGACTGGTGGTGATAGTCATACTCGATTTCCGTTAGGTATTTCTTTCCCTGGAGGTTCAGGTCTCGTGGCATTTGCTGCTGCAATTGGCGCAATGCCTTTGGATATGCCTGAATCAGTCTTAGTTCGCTTCAAAGGCAAACTACAACCAGGCATAACACTCAGAGATGTAGTAAATGCCATCCCATGGATGGCAATCCAAGAAAAAATGTTGACAGTAGAAAAAGCAAATAAAATCAATGTTTTTAATGGAAGAATTATGGAAATAGAAGGTTTACCAGACTTAAAGTTAGAACAAGCATTTGAACTGACAGATGCAAGCGCTGAAAGATCATGTGCTGGCTGTTCAATTAAACTCTCAGAAAAAACAGTCGGAGAATATTTACAAAGTAATATTGTCTTACTTAAGAATATGATTGCACGAGGATATCAAGATTATCGAACTCTTGAAAGGAGAATCAAAGCAATGGAAAAATGGTTAGAAAAACCTTCATTAATAAGCGCAGATTCTGATGCAGTTTATAGCGAGATACTAGAAATAGATCTTGCAAATATAACTGAACCAATAGTTGCGTGCCCAAATGATCCAGACAATGTCAAGCTCCTAAGCGAAGTTTCTGGAGACTCTGTAGATGAAGTATTTATTGGTTCATGTATGACTAATATTGGCCATTACAGAGCAGCCGCAAAAATACTTGAAAATAGTGGCCAAAATAAAGCAAGGCTTTGGGTTTGTCCTCCAACAAGAATGGATGAGGCTGTCCTCAAAGAAGAAGGGTATTATGAAATTTTCGAACAAGCAGGAAGCAGAATGGAAATGCCAGGCTGTTCTTTATGTATGGGCAATCAAGCACGAGTGGAAGACAATACAACAGTATTTTCTACTAGCACTCGTAACTTCAACAATAGACTTGGAAAAGGAGCACAAGTTTACTTAGGGAGCGCTGAACTTGCTGCTGTTTGTGCGCTTTTAGGACGAATACCAACAACAGAAGAATACCTTTCTATAGCTAAAGAAAAAATCGATCCTTTATCAAAACAATTATATAAATATCTAAATTTTGATCAAATCAAAGACTTTGAAAATCAAGGAAGAGTAATTGATCAACCTTCTAAAAAAACTATTTTTAATTAACGAGAAGCTAAAATGGAATTAAATCAAAAAAGCAATCTCACCGAAGAACAAGCCAAAGTAACAAGTCAAAGTATTCGAAAACTATTACAAAGAAAATGGCTAAGTGTAGTAATAGCATTGATATTTACTGGCTTTGCAGCTGCAATAACAGGTGTCTTATTAAAGTCCGGTGTAGGTATAGTTGAGAGTTGGAAATTCAAGCTTCTAAAAGAAATACCTGCTTGGATTCTTTTACCTAGCCTCGGAGGATTCGGAGGCCTGATCTCAGCTTTAATGATTTCTAAGCTTGCACCCGCAGCAAGGGGATCAGGAGTCAGTCAAATCATTGGTTACTTACGACATCGCAATATCCCAATGGGTTTAAGAGTTGGAATAGTAAAACTCTTTGCAGCAATAATTGCTCTAGGCAGCGGGTTTCCTCTAGGGCCTGAAGGACCATCTGTGCAAATGGGAGGTTCAATTGCATGGCGAATGGCTATTTGGCTCAAAGCACCTGTGGCTTTTAGACGTGTGATTGTTGCCGCGGGTGGTGGAGCAGGAATAGCCGCTGTATTTAGTGCACCAATTGGTGGCTTTATCTACGCAATTGAAGAACTTCTGAATTCAGCTAGACCTGTTGTTCTTTTGCTTGTTGTTGTTACTACTTTCTGGGCAGATACCTGGGCAGATGTTTTCCAAAGTTTAGGTTTAGATGCAACAGCAGGAGGATTTGACAAAACATTAGGCTTCCAAGTGGAAAAGACCTATAACCCTGTAGTGAGCTTTCTACCAATAGATCTTGGCTATTTAATCTTTCTAGGAGTCATCATTGGAATATTGGCTGAACTTTATTGCCGTTATGTAATCTCTCTACAGAAAAAGAGCAACGAATTACTCGGTCAAAGGCTTGTAATACGCATGGTTGGCAGCGGAATAATTTTAGGTGGAACCTATGCATGTCTACCTGAAAAATTTCACCATTTTGATCGACTACAGGATGTAATTGCAGTAGGAGACGCAAATATATCTATGGCATTAACAACCTTTTTAGTACTGTTTATCACTACTGGACTTGCTGCAGCATCTGGTGCTCCAGGAGGCTTGTTTTACCCAATGCTTACTCTTGGTGGATCAATAGGTCTAGCGTGTGGAGGCTGGGTAGAAGCTTTTACAGGACATGTTCCAGACAGCTTTATCTTTGCAGGAATGGGTGGCTTTGTCGCTGCTTGCGCTCGTACACCAATAACTGCAATGTTTCTTGCTTTCGCTCTAACAAAAGATCTTCTAATACTTAAACCAATTTTAATAACCAGTTTAACTAGTTTTCTTATCGCTCGTTTGTTTCATGAAAGCTCAATTTATATTCGCCAATTATCTCTAGAGAACACAAATGACTTTCATTTAGGTACTAAGCACTGAAACAAGAAACCCTTCTATTCACTCCAAAGACTCCCATCAAAGGAGCTCTAAAAACAATATTAGCTTTTCCAAATACCTATACCGTAGGAATTACAAGTCTTGGATATCAAATAGTTTGGGCAACACTTGCACAAAGAGATGATGTAGATGTACGTCGACTATTTACAGATCAAGGTGATAAGCCACACAAAAGATGTGATCTATTTGGTTTATCACTTAGCTGGGAACTCGATGGTCCTGTCCTTCTAGATCTATTAGAGCAACAAGGTATACCTATTTGGAGCAAAGAGAGAAAAGCATCTGACCCTATTGTCTTCGGAGGGGGTCCAGTTTTAACAGCTAATCCTGAACCATTAGCTCCTTTTTTTGATGTGGTCTTAATGGGCGATGGAGAAGAGCTATTACCTTCTTTCATAGATGGACTTCAAGCATCATGGGGGTCACCCAGAAGCAATCTATTAAAAACTCTCGCAAAAATTCCTGGTATCTATATACCGGCACTTTATACACCCAAATATTCCTCTGATGACAAGCTTATTGGTGTAATACCAATAGATCCCGATATACCCAAATCAATAGCAAAACAAACCTGGGAAGGAAACAAACTAAGCCATTCAACTGTCATCACTCCAGAGGCTGCATGGCCAAATATTCATATGGTGGAAGTAGTCCGCAGCTGTCCAGAGCTTTGCCGATTCTGTTTGGCAAGTTATTTGACACTTCCATTTAGAGCTCCATCTTTAGAAAGTCTTTTTCCAGCTGTAGAGAAAGGTTTAACGGCTACTAATCGACTCGGTTTATTAGGAGCCTCAGTAACTCAACACCCAGAATTCATGGAGCTTATGAATTGGCTAAATGAAGATTGCTTCGAGGGGATACGACTAAGCGTAAGCTCAGTGCGAGCAGCAACAGTGACATCAAAACTTACAAAAATCCTTGCCAAAAGAGGAAGTAAATCTATAACTATGGCAATCGAAAGTGGAAGTGATCGAATTCGAAAGGTAATTAATAAAAAACTGTCTGAAGAACAAATTTTAGCCGCTGCACATTACGCATATGAAGGAGGTTTAAAAGGTATCAAACTTTATGGGATGGTTGGCCTACCATCCGAAGAAAATTCAGACATAGAAGCAACTATAAAGTTAGCTCTCTTACTTAAAAAAACACTTCCCCAGCTAAGGTTCACACTTGGTATAAGCACATTTGTGCCAAAAGCACATACACCCTTCCAATGGCATGGTATCCGGCCAGAAGCAAAAAGAAGAATTAAACTTTTCAAAAAAGAACTAGAAAGAAATGGTATTTCCATTAGAGCAGAAAGCTTTAGCTGGAGCGTAATACAAGCATTATTATCACGAAGTGATCGTAGGCTAGCTCCTGTAATCGCCTCCGTTAGAGGGTCTCAACAAAGCTTAGGGGGGTGGAAAACAGCTTACAAACAAGCTCGAGAAAATTATCAAAATTCAGAAGCATACGCTTATTTAAATCTTCCTCCTCCACCGAGTTGGAATGAAATAGTTAATGATTTCTGGCAACCATCTAGTGTTTTACCTTGGACTCATTTAGAAGGTCCAATAAAGGAAGATCTATTAATCAAACATCATTTAGATGCGATGAAAATCTTTGATGAAAAGAGTCCCGAGGCAAAATAATGCAACGTAAACCAGCCAAAAGAATCCAACCAGCAATATTTAAGCGGCTATCAAAAAATGGCATATCAGTCGCATGAAGCACAAGCAAAATAAAAGTGGATGTCCACCAAGCTCTATCGAAAATACTCAAATTCCCTGATTTATTTAAAGAGACTGATGCATCAAGAACACCATTCCGCAATGAAGCAATCAAAAGAGCAAGAACTGTCCCAACAAGCAATACTGCAACAAAAAACCCATGACTGACCGCAATTTCTAAAGGAAAATTATGCGCATGTCCGTGCCATTGTCCTGTACGCAAAGGATACAAAATAGAAAAAGCTGCCGCACCCCACCCAAACCAAGGACGCTCTAATACGAGCTTTATTGCAACTTTCCATTGACTTAAACGAGTTGAAGCCAGTGCTCTTTGATCGATATATTGCATATCATTCAAGCGCGACCAAATACTTTCAGGAACAAATTTACGAGCCAATTCCTGAATATCTATAGGCACTCCTGGAACAACAGCTAAAACTATTGGTAATAAAAGCAAACTCAAAAGTGGTAGCAACCAAACCCAACTAACTGGACCAAAAACAAAAGGAATTGCCAATATAAGTCCACCCCAAGCATTGCGCGAATCCGTTAAGACCAATGCAGCAACCATCGCAATACCCAAGAGCAAAACCCATCCTCTAGCAAGACGAGTCAGTGAAGATTGAAGAAGGGTTGCTAAGCAAAAAGGCCAAACTAATGCCAACCAAGCGCCAGCGATATTTGCGTAATCAAATAAACCAGACAGTCGACCTATAGGTTCACCTCCTGGTGAAATAAACCACACAATCAAACCACCAAACAATTGCCAAGGACCTTCCCACCCGAACCAAAGCTGACCAAAGCCTGTTAGCAGAACAGGTACTGTTCCAGAGAGCAACAAACAAGCACTGCGTCTTCTTGAAGCAGATTCCAAAAGATATGGTTGGAAACCCCAAAAGCACCAAAACAAAGGTATCCAATTCGCCAAACCAGCCCAAGCCAACCATCCAGAATAAGCAGTAAAAGCACCCTTAATCATCCAAAAAGATGCCAAGATCAACGGCCAGTTCCATGGATCCCGCCAAAAAGGGATTAGTCGTTTCAAGCTTCCTATGATCAATGCAGGTAATAGAAATAAACCTGACAAAAATGCACTAGAAGGCAAAAAGAACAACCCTGCCTGGAAAAGAAACCAACCTAAAGATGAAACAGAATTAGGCATTAATCGTTTCATCAAACTAGATAAGTTCATGCAAAAATAGCTGTTCTTCCGCAATAAACCATCACTTGTCTACGTAAATGCAGCCTTAATGCCCTTGCAAGAGCTAATCGTTCTGTATCTCGCCCTTTTCTAATCAAATCATCAACCTCATCACGATGACTAACATTAGCGATAGTCTGGTCAATAATAGGCCCATCATCAAGATCCTCAGTAACATAATGAGCAGTAGCTCCTATTAATTTCACACCTCTTTCCCATGCTCGGTGATATGGCTGAGCTCCTTTAAACGCAGGTAAAAATGAGTGGTGGATATTAATAACGGAAGGGAAATTCTTTAAAAAATCACTACTCAATATTTGCATATATTTTGCGAGAACAGCCAGCTTTACTTGGTGCTCTGTTAATAATTTAAGGATAGAAGATTCAGAAGTTAATTTATCACCATTCTCAACTGGAATATATTCAAAATGAACCCCAAACTCCTCACAAAGAGTCGCTAAATCTAGATGGTTAGAAATAACAAGAGGAACATTCATAGGCAACTCCCCACTCCTTACTCTCCAAAGCAAATCCAACAAGCAATGACTTTGTTTACTTACAAAGATGGCAACATTCGTCAATTCATCAGAAAAATGGACCTCAGCTTTGCCTTCTAAGCGATCTCCTAAAGCTTGTACCTCCAAAACAATTGATTGGCGAGTCAATCCAAACCCATCAAGGCACCATTCTATTCTGCTCAGGAAAAGACCCATCCCAATATCTGTGTGATGGTCTGCATGTTGAATATTGCCCCCATTAACAGCTACCCAGCCAGCCAACTCACTCACAAGGCCAGGCCTATCAGGGCAAATCAACTGGAGGATTACGTTTGTCGTTCTCACACAAAGTCAAAAGAAAAATCTAATCACTTTGAAACCTTGTTATGGAAATTTTGCAAGAAATAACCATCCTGGTAATAGGAAATAAAGACCTTCATTCAAATAGGAACTAAACCTGAACCAAACAATCGCAGTGATAGGTGGCGGTGTTATCGGAAGAAGCACTGCCTGGCGCCTCGCCAAAGATGATGAAGAGGTAATGCTGTTTGACCCACTTTTCGATCATCAGAAGAACTCGCAAAAAGCTCTAAACGGTTCTAGAGCTTCTTTAGGAGTATTAATGGGATATGTATTTAGAAGATTTAATGGCAGAAGCTGGCGATTAAGAAAAGAAAGTATGGACTTATGGCCGCAATGGATAAAAGAACTGAAATCAGAAAACAACCCCCTCCATCTCAATACCCCACTAGTTCAATTAGCCTCCTCAGAAAAAGAAGCAGAATTTATGAATAAATTAATCAAAAAGAAATCTCATCTCGGGCTACAAGAACTTAACAGCTTATCAATTAAGGAAAATAATTTTAATATTATAAAGCCTAACTATGGTGGCTTAATCTCCTATCATGATGGACGTATAGATCCAAACATATTATTAAATGCTCTTAAAGATGCTTTAAAGGATAATAAAGTTATAACAATACAAGAAAAAGTCACCTCCATAGAACGCAAATCAATAAATTCAGTTAAACAATGGCTTATTCATACAAAAGATGGAAAAAAATATGAAAGAGACATTATTGTAATTTGTGCTGCAAATAGTTCTAAAGAATTACTTGAACCACTAGGCTATAAAATAGAACTATCTCCAGTTGCAGGACAAGCAATAGAACTCGAAGTAAACCAAAATTATATTGATTTGAAAAATTTTCCTGCTGTTTTAGTCAATCACGGAACAAACCTTATACCCAAAAATAAAAATCGTATTTTAATAGGTGCAACTATAGAACCCGGGAATCAACCTAAGAGTCAATTCATTGATGAAATGATAAGAATGGAA
Source organism: Prochlorococcus sp. AG-409-J16 (assembly GCA_003215655.1). GTDB lineage: Bacteria > Cyanobacteriota > Cyanobacteriia > PCC-6307 > Cyanobiaceae > AG-409-J16. The sequence goes on along the minus strand of QCKB01000002.1, from coordinate 36,913 downwards.
GGTTTTGCTCCGACTTGGATTCAAGAAGCAACTGTAGTAAAAAAATGGTATGGGCTTAGAAGTCGACCTATAAATAAACCTGCTCCAATATTAGAAAAACTTGAGCCCGGACTAATACTAGCTACAGGCCATTACAGAAATGGAATATTACTAGCGCCAGCCACAGCGGAATGGGTTATTAATATGATTTCTAAAAAATCATATTAATAACCAAATAAATATGAACTATTTAGATTCTGTGAATTCAGCATCAATAACATCATCCCCAGAGCTAGAAGTTTCAGTGCCTGAGGTCGAGGGATCTGCAGGGTTAGGAGCTCCAGCTTGCTGATAAACAGACGCTCCCAAAGAATACAATTCCTGCTGAAGCTCCTCTAACAAAGACTTCATTTGATCAAAGTCATCTTTTTCAGTTGCTTCTTTAAGTTTTACTCGCTTATCTTCAACTTTTTGTTTTGCATCTGAATCAACCTTGTCACCAAGCTCCGAAAGCTGCTTTTCTGCTTGATAAACAAGCGTTTCAGCCTGATTCTTAACATCAATTCTCTCACGCTTTTCTTTATCAACAGAAGCATTAGCTTCTGCATCCTCAACCATTTTCTCAACCTCCTTATCAGAAAGTGTGGATGCTCCTGTAATAGAAATACTCTGCTCCTTGCCACTACCTTTATCTTTTGCAGTAACACTCAAAATGCCATTTGCATCTATATCAAAAGTAACTTCAATCTGAGGCACACCTCTAGGAGCAGGAGGAATGCCATCTAAGCGAAATGTTCCCAAACTTTTATTATCTGAGGCCATCTCACGTTCACCCTGAAGAACATGGATCTCGACATTCGTCTGTCCATCAACTGCTGTTGAATAAGTCTCAGACTTTTTAGTTGGAACTGTTGTATTACGAGGAATCATCTTTGTCATAACTCCACCTAATGTCTCGACGCCCAATGAAAGAGGAGTGACATCAAGCAAAAGAATGTCCTTAACCTCACCAGCAAGAACACCGCCTTGAATAGCTGCTCCTACAGCAACAACTTCATCAGGGTTAACAGTTTGATTTGGATCTTTACCTGTAACCCTCTTGACCAACTCCTGCACAGCAGGCATTCGTGTGGAACCACCCACCATTACGATTTCATCTAATTCCCCAGATGAAAGCTTCGCGTCTTTCAATGCTTGCTCTACAGGGATTTGGCACCTATCAATGAGTTTTGAAGCTAATTCCTCAAACTTGGCTCGAGTCAGAGTTAGATCTACATGCTTCGGGCCTTCAGAGGTCGCAGTAATAAAAGGAAGGTTGATTTCACTCTGAGTAGCACTAGAAAGCTCAATCTTTGCCTTCTCTGCGGCTTCTGTAAGCCGCTGTAAAGCTTGTTTGTCTTGACGAAGGTCAATCCCTTCATTGGACTTAAAGGTTTCAGCTAAATGATCAACAATTACTTTGTCAAAATCATCTCCGCCTAGATGGGTATCGCCGGAGGTAGAAAGAACCTCAAAAACTCCATCACCAACTTCTAAAACAGAAACATCAAATGTTCCACCACCAAGATCAAAAACTAAAATTCGCTCATTGCTTTTTTTATCCAATCCATACGCAAGAGCCGCAGCTGTTGGCTCATTAATGATTCGAAGTACCTCTAAACCAGCAATTTTCCCTGCATCCTTAGTTGCCTGACGTTGAGAATCATTGAAATAAGCAGGTACAGTAATCACTGCCTGAGATACGTTCTCACCAAGGTATTTACCAGCATCATCAGAAAGCTTTCTCAGTACCTGGGCACTAACCTCTTCAGGTGAAAACTGTTTATCTAGAACAGGACATTTTAATTTCAGCTTGGAACCAGATTTCTCAACTCCATAACTAACTTCCTTAGATTCTTCATTTACTTCATCAACTCTGCGACCCACAAAACGCTTAGCGGAATAAAAAGTGTTCTCTGGATTCATAACTGCCTGACGCTTGGCAATCTGTCCAACCAACTGATCTTGATTCTTTGTATAAGCAACCACAGAAGGCGTAGTTCTAAATCCTTCTGCATTAGCAATCACAATGGGCTTACCTCCTTCCATAACAGCTACACAGCTGTTTGTGGTTCCCAGGTCAATGCCAACAACCTTTCCCATTCGTGACCAACTCCTAAAAGTTCTTCTTGAATAACAGCATCCTCGGCAGTGAGACCGCTTAGACGCGAGGTGTGGTTCCCGAACAGAGGAGGCGACAGGGTGGTCAAAACAACTTTAATAAGCGAATGATCAGCGCACAAACTTCATTACTAGGTCTTTTAGGAGATCCTGTAAGCCACTCACTCTCGCCAGCAATGCAGAATGCTGCATTCGAAACAATGGGACTTGATTGGTGCTATTTAGCAATGCCTTGCAAAACGAATGAGCTCAATTATGTTTTAAAAGGACTTCGCGCAATTAATTGCATTGGGCTAAATATCACTATTCCTCACAAGCAAGATGTAACCAGTCTGTGCAATGAACTGACTCCTATTGCAAAAAGTCTCGGAGCAGTAAATACACTAATACCTAATAAAAAAGGCGGCTGGACCGGAACAAATACAGACGTTGAAGGGTTTATATCCCCACTAAAAAAAATTAACAAAGAATGGCAAGGGCTTAATGCCATCATAATTGGATGCGGTGGAAGTGCTAGAGCAGTATTAGCTGGATTAACAGAATTAAAACTAGAAGAAATAACTATAATAGGGAGGAAAGAAAACTCATTAAATAATTTCATCAATGATAGTAAAAATATATTTTCATTCTCAAAAGAAAAATCAATACTTCCTTTGATTAAATCTTTTCTAATCGAAGAGAAGTTAAAACTCATTGATTACATTAAAAATGCAGATTTAATCGTGAACACAACTCCTGTAGGAATGGTAAAAAATACTAATTTAAAAACTATAGTTGATAATAATATTCCTCTTGGAATAGACATATGGAGTAATCTTAAGCCAAGTGCGGTTATATACGATTTAATTTACTCACCAAGACCAACTTCCTGGCTTTCGTGGGGGTCTCAACAAGGGTTTAAATGTATTGATGGCCTTGAGATGCTTTTAGAGCAAGGAGCAGCATCTTTAAAACTATGGAGCAAGTCCAATACAGTCCCTATCGACGTAATGAACAAAGCCTTAAAAAAGTCATTAAAGAACTAAGGTCTACTAATTTGTAACAGTCAAATGCTAATTCCACTTTGGCAGAGAGGTCTAGGAATTTTGATCTATATGCTTCCTTGGAGCGATGCAATACCTTTCGGTAGGCATTTATTTCTTGAATTTCCTTGGCTCCAATGGATCAGCCTACCTGCATTACCAATTTTCTTTCTAGAAAGAGGCATTCCTTTTGGAAGCCTGCTAATTTTTTTCCTTCTTTTTCTAGGAGTTACTAGAAATCCAAAAATACCTTATTTTCTTCGATTCAACACTCTACAAGCTCTCCTTTTAGACATAGGCTTAATTGTCATCAGCTATGCATTCCAAATTTTATTGGGGCCATTTAGTGCAGACTTAATACCTAGAGCTCTTTCAAGCACAGTTTTAGTAGGAGTTCTAACAATAATTGTTTTTACCACAATTGAATGTTTCCAAGGGAAAGAACCTGACTTACCAGGCATTAGCCAAGCAGTGCGTATACAGCTGTACTAAACAAAACTACCCATCAAAGGATATTGTGGTTTATCCGTCGCTCTTTCTGAGCCCTTAGTCCTTGTCGGAATCCTTATGACTAAACAGCCTTACTACGAAACCATGTACATCCTGCGTCCGGACATACCGGAAGAGGAAGTAGATAGTCATCTAGAAAAGTACAGCGATATGGTCACCAAGGCTGGTGCTGAAGTCCTTGATAGTCAAATGCGCGGTAAAAGAAGACTTGCATATCCAATTGCAAAGCATAAGGAAGGCATCTATGTGCAATTAAGCCATAAAGGAGATGGCCAACAGGTCGCTATTTTAGAAAAAGCAATGCGACTAAGTGAAGATGTGATTCGATACTTAACTGTTAAACAAGAAGGTCCATTGCCAACACCAAGAACAACATCAAACAATAATAAAGAGTCTAGTGAGGAAGAAGTGAATAAGGAAAAAGAGGCAGGAAAAGAGACAGAAAAAGAGGTAGAAAAAGAAAGCAAGGAAAATGAGACTTAATTGATCTGATTATCAATTAAATTTTATTATTAGTGATAGAAGCCCATAACCTATTTGGCAAGCCCCAAATATAAATAAATCCTTCTGCTGACTTATGTTCAAACTTATCATCTTTACCATAAGTAGCCATATTAGGTATATATAAACTGTTGTTGCTAGAACTTCGACCAATAATTTTTGCATTTCCTTTTTGCAACTTTAATTTGACAAGTCCATTAACGTGTACCTGCGTACGATCTATAAAGCCATCAATAGCATTTTTCAAAGGGCCAAACCAAAATCCCTGATAAACCAAATCTGACCACTGCCTCTCTAATTGAAACTTAGTCCGTAAAACATCCGCAGATAAAGTCAAACTCTCCAATTCCTGATGAGCAAGGATCAACAATGAAAGACCAGGTGTCTCATATATCTCTCGACTTTTAATACCAACAACTCGATCCTCAATGATGTCTAAACGACCAAACCCATGCTTTCCAGCTAACTCATTAGCAGTTTGAATCAACTTCACAGGGTCCAAAGACCTACCATTAATTGCAACAGGTTTACCTTCTTCAAAGGCAATCTCTATCTCCTGACCCTCTGAGGGAGCATTCTCAATAGAAGAAGTCATGGCAAATACCTCTTCTGGGGGAGGAATCATAGGGTCTTCGAGAGAGCCAGCCTCAATACTTCGACCCAACAAATTTAAATCAATTGAATAGGGAGATTTCTTGCTTACTGGAGCAGGCATCCCATAACGTTCGCCATATGCAATGGTTTCCTCTCTACTCATGCCCCATTCACGAGCTGGAGTCAATACCTTTAAATCTGGAGCAAGAGAAGCAATCGCAACATCAAAACGAATCTGATCATTCCCTTTTCCAGTACAACCATGAGCGACTCCATCTGCCCCTACTTCACGCGCAATCTTGACCAACTCTCGAGCAATTAAAGGTCTCGCTAGAGCAGTTGATAAAGGATATCGTCCTTGATAAAGAGCATTCGCTCTAATACTAGGGAAGGCAAACTCATTAATAAATGGTTCAACTAAATTGCCAACCAAAGACTGACTCGCTCCAGCTTGTAAAGCCTTCTTCCTAATTGGTTCAAGCTCATCACCTTGACCAAGATCAGCTGCAAAAGTAATTATCTCTTGCACTCCCCATTCCTTAGCAAGATAAGGAATACAAACACTTGTATCTACACCACCGGAATACGCAAGAACAACTTTCTTGGCACGCCCCATCTGATGGACTCCTGATTAAAAAATTAGGTTTCCCTCAAACCTAAAAGACCTGAGAAGAGAAGCCAATAGCTTCAACCTATGAATAAAGCGGCAGCAATTAAGAACTCAAACCACTTAAAAGCACGCCATTCTTACTATGGACTAATCCTTGAGCAAACGCAATGCGTGTAAAAACTGATTGCACTATGTCCAAAGTAGAGACATGCTAAATACATCGAACTTGGAGGCGTCTATGGACGACACGCCACCTGAGAATTCATAGAAGCAAGCTGATTCAGGCCCCTGCTCCAACATTCTTTAAATAAAAGTGGGCTAAACGTCTGGTGCGACATTTTAGGTAAGTCAAACCAGTCGTAACTCCTCTGCATCGTTTAGGTGCCCTCAAAGGAGATTAAGCCAAACACCTGAATCCTTGGCCCCAGGCGCCACTCTCAGCAGCTTCAAATTCAATAAAAAGCCGGGCTCGTCTACAAGGGCCCGGCTTTTTAAAGCTAAAATTAAAAATGCTTATTGGAATCAAAGCATTTATTCATCTGAAGATAAAGAAAAATCAACTCCCCAAACCCTTTCCAAAACAAGCCAAAAAGCAAGAAATACAGAAGGTGCAAATAAAAGAGTCAAAACAACTAGTGGTCTAATGACAAAGCTGTCTGGGTGCTCAAAACCCCAAAACCTCAAACCTAAACTGAGCACAAGGGCTACAGCTGAGGTAAAAGCCATAACGATAACCTTAGAAGTCAAAAACAATGAAAAATGAAGAGCGATGATCTATGTTGACTCATTGGTGACTATTACACACAAATGAGCGCACTCAATAAAGTTGACCTGAGCGCACTCGATGGGATCAATCCTGCATTAACTAGATATGGCAGAACAGACCCAGCGCCTGTACTCCCTCTAAGAGAGGAACCAGACCTACTTAGTTGGCTGGAAACAAGCGGGAGGCTAGTTGCTGATGAAGATTCTTCTTCTCCAGAAGTAAGTACTGTTGAAGAAGAAGAGCTATCAGCCTTGATGGGTGAAAAAGAAGATTACAAATCAGATGATGAGCAGTCTGAAGAAAACTGGGAAGAATAAAAATATTTTGAGATATAAGTCTCTATCTCTATTAAAATAAACGCCATATATAAAATTCTCTAGAATATCTCTTTACACTTTTACTAATTGTCCAACAAAGCTAGTGGATAAAAATTCTCTTCCAGTTCTATTACTAGGGATAGTTATTTTTTCAGTTAGCATTATTACTGATCATTTAATACCAAATAGTCTTCTTAGTATTCCATTACTAATATCTAGTAGTATTGCAATTTTAATACTCAGATGGGGTATACCAAAAATAAAATCATTAGAACTAAATCAAATAATCAGAGAAGAAGGCCCAGAAAGCCATAAAACTAAAGCTGGAACTCCTAGCATGGGAGGCCTACTAGCAGTCCCAATAGGATTAATTATTGGATGCCTAGTAAGTGTATATGGAACAAGTCGCAGTGAATTAATAGCTATTAGCTGTCTAACATTATCTTTTATGATGATAGGAATATTTGATGACTTACAAGGCTTTAGTAGAAAAACAAATAAAGGGTTGTCTGTGAAAGCAAAATTTATACTTCAATGCTTATTTGGTATTATTTTTCTTTACTGGGCAAACTCTGTTGACGCCATAAGCTCAAGCATTTCATTACCTATGGGATTTTCATTTAACCTGGGAATCTGGATTTGGCCATTATCTCTTTTCGTAATTATTGCTGAAAGCAATGCAAGTAATCTTACAGATGGATTAGATGGATTAGCTAGTGGATGTGCAACTCTAATATTTAGTGGAATAGCCGTACAACTAATGCTTAGAGGGAATGAAGGAGATCCTGCAATAGCAGGGTTTTCAATGGCAATGGCAGGGGCGTGGCTTGGTTTCCTTGTATATAACAGATTTCCTGCAAAAATTTTTATGGGCGATACAGGATCGTTGGCAATAGGTGCTGGTTTAAGCGGAATAGCTTTAATCTCAGACAGTCTCTTTGCACTCCTAATCATGGGAGGCTTATTTCTTATAGAATCATTATCTGTAATTATTCAAGTTGTTGGATATAAACTGACTAAAGAAATGAATGGAAAAGGTATTCGTATATTTAGGATGGCACCATTACATCACCACTTCGAAATAGGAGGCATAAACGAGAAAACAATTGTACAAACCTGCTGGTTAATAACAGGTTCCTTGATATTATCTACCATAATATTGATAACAAATTCTTAAACTCTATGAGTTATTTCACATGGAAGGAAAATGGCCTAACAAGTGACTGCGTAAGTTTAGAGTCTATGGCAGCTCGTTTTGAAGAGGCTGCAAGCTTAATGCGTAGAATGTCAAAAGAAGGCTTCAAACTAGAAACAAAGAAAAAGAAAAAGTTAATTACACATCATGATCAAGCAATCTTTGAAGCTTGGGGATTTATCAATGAAGAATCTCCTTTTAAACAGCTAAAATTAACTATAGAGTAAATATTAAAGTATTAGACTTTATTAAAAATGACTGATCTACCAAAAACATTAATGCTCCTTGGAAGTGGGGAGTTAGGCAAAGAAGTAACTATTGCAGCAAAAAGGCTTGGCTGTAAAGTAATAGCCTGTGATAGATACGCAAATGCTCCTGCAATGCAAATTGCTGATATTGCTGAAGTTTTTGATATGAATAACGAGAAAGATTTAAAAGAAAGAATATACAAACATCATCCAGATATATTAATACCAGAAATAGAAGCACTGGCAGTTAACATTTTAAAAGATATTGAAAACGAAGGTATAACTGTCATTCCAACTGCAGAAGCAACTAAAATAACAATGAATAGAGATAAGATTAGAAATCTTGCAACAAAAGAATTAGGTTTAAAAACAGCTAAATTTGGATATGCAGCTAGTCCTTTAGAACTAAGAAATGCTGCTGAACCACTAGGCTTTCCAGTTATAGTCAAGCCATTAATGAGTTCGTCTGGCAAAGGACAAACTCTAGTGAACAATCAAAAAGAACTTGAAGAAGCTTGGTACTCTGCCATAGAGGGGGCGAGAGGTTCTATACCAAAAGTTATTGTAGAAGAATTTATAAAATTTGATTTAGAAATTACATTACTAACTGTCAAACAAAAAAATGGTAAAACTTTATTTTGTGATCCAATAGGACATAAACAATCAAAAGGTGATTACCAATGCAGCTGGCAGCCAGCATCAATTAGCAAAGCTCAATTACAAGAAGCACAAAAAATGGCCAAGCTAATTACAGACAAACTAGGGGGCGTAGGAATATTTGGAGTAGAATTCTTTATAAGTGGAGATCAAATTATATTCTCAGAACTATCTCCAAGACCGCATGATACAGGCTTGGTAACTATAATCACCCAAAATCTAAACGAATTTGAATTACATTTAAGAGCAGTACTTAACTTACCCATCCCAACAATTATTAGAAATAGTCCTGGAGCAAGTAGAGTGATTTTATCAGAAGATTATTTAGATTCTGTTAAATACATGGGAATTAATGAAGCATTGTCTGAGCCTAATACTGAAATTCTAATCTTTGGAAAACCTAATTCTAAGCCAAATCGAAGAATGGGGGTTGCTCTGGCAAAAGATAATGATATAAACAATGCAATAGCAAAGGCTGATAAAGCAGCAAGCTATGTAAAAGTTATTAAAAACGATACCCTATCTACTACCTATTAGATAGAAAGCGATAATGATTAAATCCATCTAAAAGACCACTTGTCTGTGATCTAGTAGCAAAAAAAGCTCGATGATGTGTTCTTAATGATTCCAAACAGGGATCATGCTCAACAGGGATTACTGCTGGTGTTAATCCTCTAACCAATTCAGCATCTCCTTGTTGACTAGCAACAACTAAAAGCTGATCTAAAGGCATACCCCAACGAAGAGAAAGATATCTAATAGCTTCTGTTCTAGAAGCACGCAATGGAATTACATCTAAATACCAATGACATCTCAAATGAGGACGTGCAGCTTGTCCATGTTGCCGTAATCGTTTACGTACTAATGGCAATATATCTTCTCCTGGCTCCTTTAATAAATAACTAACCTTATATTTTCCTTGCTGGCTTTGATCCTGAAGTATTAAATGATCTTTTAAATCAGCCAAAGCTTTTTCAACAGAACTTCTACACCAATCAGTAGCTATAGATGATTGCCAAAAGTGATCTTGCTTTTCTTCTGAGCCATAATAAATTTCTGTACCTGCTCTGGCAATCCAAACTCTCGGTTCAGGAAGCAATAACTCCGAATAGCGTTGGCGAGCAGCTTTAATTGACCGACCTGTAAGTAATCCTAAGCCATTTAATTGAGCATCCTTTTTGTTAAGAGCATCTCGCAAAGAAATTAAAGTATCACCTTGTGGAATTTCTAAACTGCTATCTAAATCAAGCAATATCAAACGCTTACCTAATTTATTAGTAGAAGGTTGCTTAGCAATAGAAAAAGTTCGAGACTTGATAGAAATCAATTGCTGCTGCATTAAGGCCAAATAATTACATACATGAGCATCCCAACTGAAATGCCTATTAATCGCCTCAATGCCATTATCTCTCCAACGCCGCCACTGATTTGAATCGGAAGAAGCTTGCTCTAAAGAATCTTGCAGAGCTTCTAGATCAGTAACATCTACTAATAAACCATTTTGACATCGGTTCAAAATATCACGAGGGCCTCCGTCATCTGTACTAACCATAGGCAAACCACAGGCAGCAGCCTCAAGTAAAGTTAACCCAAATGGTTCAGTAAGAGCTGGATTTACAAACAAACCGCGTCTTGAAGCAGCCCATCGATATATTGCTGGAATTTGATCTCTACGATGTTGCTTAGGATAAGCAACTTGACCATATAAATCATATCTATCAACCAAATCAAACACTTGCTGAAAAACATCACGCTGTTGCTTATCTAATTGACGAGGATCTTCTCTGCAGCCAAGTATTAAGACCAAATTATGACGTTGTCTCAATACAGGTGATCGTCCATAAGCTTCAACTAAAGCAGGTATATTTTTTCTACGGACTGCTCTAGAAATAGCCAACAAAGGAGGTAAAGTGCTATTTCTCAAAAAAGAAGACAATAAATCATCTACTTGTTTTATTTCTGAATCAGTTGAAAGGGAATGGAATCTAGTGGAATCAACTCCTGGAGGGACAACAGCAGCCCTATCTGGGATAAATCTTCCATAACGTGCATATTGCTGATCAGCTTCTTGACGAGTACTAGTGATTACTAAATTGCTATGAGCAAGTGCAAATTCCTCTGCATCTATTCGACGACCTATGGAATAAGTCTGTTCTATTTGCTCATGATCTACACCTGCAGCAATCAAACGCCGTTGCTTTTCACGTCCCAAAGAGTGACCTGTAAAAACTAGAGGGACTCCTAACCTTCTAGAAACCAATGCACCTACATATCCAGCATCGGCATAATGTGCATGTATCCAATCAGGTAAAGAAGTCTCATCACGTAACTGATTAACAAGCTGATCAGCCAAATCATCCAAATATGGCCAAAGCAACTCTTTACGCAAATACCTCTTTGGGCCGAACGGCAATCTAATCAAACTCGCGCCAGGAGCTATATCCTCCCGTGGCTGTGCATAATCAGAAGAAACTCTTCTGTCCTGAATCAAACGCGTAACTAGTTCAACCTTTTCAACTTCTGGACGAGCCGCTAATCCCTTGACCAATTCAATTACATAAAGAGTTTGACCACCAGTATCAGCGTCTCTTCCCAGCTCTAGATCTTTAGAACGAACTAGACCATGGAGATTTAGATGTAGAAGCTTTAAGCCCATCTAGTAAGTCTCCTTATTGAGGACGATAACTAAATGATTTTGGCCCAAAAAAATCTAAAGAAAGAATGATAATATTTAAAAAAAACAAACCTATTCCTAGAAAAGCCTTGCCATAGAAAGCATTTGAAAGAATTAGTTTAAAAAAAATTTTTCATAATCATAGCGAATTGCAAAGAAAAAAGAGCCCAAACAAAAAGAAAACATTAAAGAAAAAGCGACTAATAAGTATTTATCACTAAGAGCTGAAGCTGTTGATAGAAAATTGAATCTTCAAGAAGATTCTCTCTCTATTTCTGGCGGATGCTTCAAAAGTACCTTTTTAAGATATTTGGCCGTGTAACTTGTTGGGTGTTTAGCAACCTCTTCTGGAGTACCAGTAACTAAAATCTCGCCTCCTCGTTCACCACCCTCAGGACCAAGATCAATAATCCAATCAGAAGAACGTATGACATCCAGATTATGCTCTATAACTATAACTGAATTGCCCTTATCTACTAATCTTTGTATGACATCCATAAGTTTATGAACATCATAAAAACTTAATCCTGTTGTTGGCTCATCAATCAAATAGAGAGTTTTACCTGTTGCCCTTCTTGATAGCTCTGTTGCTAATTTAACTCTTTGAGCCTCACCTCCAGAGAGAGTGGGTGCGGGTTGGCCAAGTTTTATATAACCCAAGCCTACATCTAACAAGGTTCTTAAACGATCTGAAGCTTGAGGAATCGCATCAAAAACCTTAGTGGCTTGTTCTACAGTCATTTCCAATACATCTGCAATTGTATAACCTTTGTATTTAACCTGAAGAGTTTCACGGTTGAAACGTGCTCCTTTACATACATCACACTGAACATATACATCAGGTAAAAAATTCATCTCTATTACATTTACTCCCTGACCTTTGCAAGCCTCACATCTCCCACCTTTAACATTGAAACTAAATTGTCCTACCTGATATCCCCTCGCTTTAGCTTCAATCGCAGCTGCAAAGATTTGCCTAATTGGATCAAAGGCTCCTGTATATGTAGCAGGGTTAGATCTAGGAGTTCTTCCGATAGGAGATTGATCAATAACTATAACCTTATCAATAGCATCTATACCTCTTAGTTCCTTTAATCCTTTTGGAAAGGGAACTTTTAATCCAAGACTATGGTTTAATGCCGGATGCAAAAGTTCATTTAATAAAGTACTTTTTCCACTACCACTTACTCCTGTAACAGATACCAAACGACCTAATGGAAAATCAATAGAAAGATCTTTAAGATTATTTCTATTGCAACCAATCAATCTAATAGATCGATTACCGTCTTTTCTACGTTTCATTGGTGTTGGGATAGATTTTCTACCGCTTAAATATGCACCAGTTAATGATTTCTTATTAGACAAGAGTTCCTCTAATGATCCTTGAGATACTATTTCTCCCCCATGAACACCAGCACCTGGTCCTATATCCACTAAATAATCAGCTGCATTGATTGTTTCCTCATCATGCTCTACAACAACTAAAGTATTTCCTAAATCTCTAAGTCTTTTTAAAGTATTTAAAAGCCTGTCATTATCCTTTTGATGTAAGCCAATGCTAGGTTCGTCTAAAACATATAAAACGCCTGTTAAACCAGCTCCTATCTGAGTAGCCAATCTAATTCTTTGTGCTTCACCACCAGAAAGAGTCATAGCAGGCCTGTCTAACGTTAAATAATCAAGTCCAACATCTAACAAAAAAGTGAGGCGCATGCGAATTTCCTTTAAAACAAGTTCACCAATTTGAATCTGTCGATTATTTAATAATGGATTTAAATTTTTAGCTTTACCTACACCCATCATCTTTTCTATATGGTCCAATGTTTCAGCTACACTTATAGAAGTTAAATCAGTTATAGAATAAGGGCCAACTTTTACCGCTAAGGCTTCTGGTCTTAAACGTTTACCATCACATTTCGAGCAAGGCAACAACTCCAAATACTTTTCTAATTTCTGTCTAATTGCTTCTCCACTAGCATCTTTTAATTGTCTATTTAAAATTGGTATTATCCCCTCAAATGGCCTTTTAACTCCACTAGATTTTCCATAGCGGCTATCTACTTTTAAATCAATAGGCTCTTCTGATCCGTTAAGTAAAATATTTTGCTGTTCATTTGTCAAATCACACCAAGGTGTTTTAATTTCAAAGCCATACGCATCTCCTACTGAATACAAAAGTGAAAAATAATAGCTATTATCCTTATCGCTCCATGGAGCCACTGCGGCATAAACAGGCAACGATGGATCTGGAACTATTCTTTCTAAAGTAAACTTCTTCAGATGTCCAAGCCCATGGCAATCAGAACAAGCTCCATAAGGACTATTAAATGAAAATAATCTTGGAGACAATTCCTCAATAACAGCTCCATGCTCTGGACATGCAAAATTTTCTGAATATAATCTTTCCTTTTCTATACCATTGGGTAAATCTTCGTTCTTTTTAGGTACAACTTCAACTAATGCCAATCCATCTCCTCTGGCTAATGTAGTTCGCAAAGAATCTGTTAACCTTTCTTGTATTTCATCTCTTGCTATTAAACGATCTACAACAACTTCAATACTATGAATATGATTTTTATCTAGTTCAATGTTATCTGCAAGATCTCTTACTTCTCCATTCACTCTTACCCTAGCAAATCCTTCAGATGCTAATCCACTAATTAATTTCGAATGTGTACCTTTTTTACCTCTAACTACAGGTGCGAGTAATTGATATCTAGTACCCGAAGGTAGTGTCATTATTTGATCAACCATCTCATCAATGGTTTGTGGTCTAATAGGACGCTCACATTGTGGACAATGAGGTTCTCCAGCCCGGCCAAATAGTAATCGCAAATAATCTTGTATTTCAGTAACTGTTCCAACTGTTGAGCGTGGATTATGGCTGGTTGATTTTTGATCTATTGATATCGCAGGTGAAAGTCCTTCAATGGCATCAACATCAGGTTTATCGATTTGGCCTAAAAATTGCCTTGCATAGGCAGAAAGGCTCTCAACATATCTTCTTTGACCTTCTGCAAAAATCGTATCAAACGCCAAAGAACTCTTCCCGCTCCCACTAACACCAGTAAAAACAATTAGCTGATTACGAGGAAAAACAAGATCGATATCCTTAAGATTATGCTGACGAGCGCCTCGTACCTTAATAACATCGTCCGAAGAGCCACCACTTAAATTGACTGGCCTACCTAAAGATTGATTATTTTCATTGACAGCTTGTGGCCCCATGCAAAGTTCGGGTTAAAACAGCCAACAATTCTATGAAAGCAAAGAACGTTTATGCAGCATCGTGTTCCAGCAAGCTAGCTGCATAAATCCTTGCCTTGTCAAAATCACCTCCTGCAAGCTCAGCGAGTTCTGCTTGTCGTGCATGCTTCCCAAGCAAATAAGAGACCTTTGAGAATGTAATTCCATCTGAAACGCTCTTTTTGACAGAGAAATGATGGTCTGCAGATGCAGCAACTAATGGATTATGTGTAATACAAAAAACCTGTTTTGTTTGCGATAAACATTTTAAAAGGTCTGCTATTGCTCGACTAATACGACCGCTAACGCCTACATCAATCTCATCAAAAATTATAGTATTGTTATTATCTATAGTTGAAAGAATGGTTTTAAGGGCTAGCAAGAATCGAGACATTTCTCCACCTGAAGCAACATCAGAAAGAGGCAATAAAGGTTGGCCAGGGTTCGCAGAAAAAAGATATTGGACGGAATCTACGCCAGTTTGATTAGGTGTAGTATTAATAATATCCACCTTAAAACGAACGTTTAACATGCCTAAAGGACGCAAATATTCCATTAATTTCTGCTCTAACAAAAGAGCCGCCTGCTTTCGCATCTCTGTTAATTTAATATTATAATCATCTCTTTCTTTTCTAGCATTTGATTCTATCGATATAAGATCATTTAATTTTTCATTTAACTCTTCGCCTTGAAAATTTGATCGCAATTCATCACGCAATAAGATCAATTGATCTAAATCCATATTATACTTACGTTTTAAGCGATTGAGAGTTGATAATCTATTTTGTATAGCTTCAAGATTTATAGGGTCACTTTCAAGTACTGAGCTATAATTCTCTAATAATTGAATGAGGCTTCGAGTGGAACATTCTAAGTCTAAAAATGCGTCATATTGAGGAATCAATGTATTATCTAATTTAGAAATTATCTTTAATTCTGAAATACAAGAATTAAAATGATCTAAGACAGATGGAATCTCATCAGAACCATCTTGCAAACGCGATAACAATATTGATAATCCTTCTTGTAATCTAACTCCATTAACTAGCCTATCTTGTTCCTGAATAAGTTTTTTATCTTCAAGTGAGTCATCTAATTGTACATTTTCTAATTCTTCTAAGGTCAAAAGATCTTCTTCTTGTTGATTCTGAATCCTTTCTTTCTCTTTTAAATATTTTTTCAATTTGGAAGAAGCATAAAACCAATTAGTCCATTTCTTTTTAACCATGGGCAAAAAATTACTCAAATTCTCCCCGCCAAAACAATCCAACCAATACAATTGTTGAGTAGGCTTGGCAATTTCTTGTTTTTGACCCTGTCCAGTAATATCAATCAATAATGGTCTTAAAGAAAGTATTTGCTTACGATTGACTGTTGTTCCATTGACCCTATATCTGCTCAAAACTCTATCTTGCTTCCTTGCACAGTCGCGACGTATGAACAGTTCTTGATCTTCAAAGTATAAATTATTCTTTTTAAGCCAGGTCTGAAGTACAGGATTGAGATCGAAAGTAGCCTCAATATGACCTTTTTCAACACCAGGCCTGAGTAAACGAGCGATATCAGAAGTAGACCCTCCACCCAGCGCAGCATCTAAAGCATCAAAAAGAATCGATTTACCTGCCCCTGTCTCCCCGGTAAACACTGTGAAACCACTTTTAAAATCCAAGTCGAGGCTTTCTATTAACGCTATGTTGAGAAGACTTAGATTGGTAAGCACGAGATCACTTCATCAACTTGTTGACGGTAGCGTTTGTGAGCTTGAATTAGAAGGGGGGTACTGACAATGAACAAAATTGGCTTCGAAAATGAGCTTAGTGATTTCATAGAAGCCTCTGGTCTTCTAGAATATGATCCTGTCAAAATAAGTAAGATATATAAAGGTCATCCAATTCGACTTTTTAAGAGGCTTTGGCAGACGCTTATACCTATAGGTATATATTTATTAAAAGTAGGCATAGATTATATATTAGGTATTTTAAATGATAAAGAAAAGGCTAGAAAAAGAGCTAAAGAATTTTCAGAGCTATTGGTGAAACTAGGTCCTGCATTTATAAAAGCCGGGCAAGCACTTTCTACACGTCCAGATATCATTCCAGGTATATTATTAGATGAACTTTCAGAATTACAAGATCAATTACCTGGATTCGATAGTAAACTTGCAATGGCTTGTATTAAAGATGACTTAAATAGAAGTCATAAAGAAATTTTTGAATACTTAGAAGAAGAACCTATATCAGCTGCTTCATTAGGACAAGTCCATAAAGGAAGACTTAAATCAGGAGAAGAAGTTGCTGTTAAAATTCAAAGACCTGGTTTAAGAGAGCAAATTACACTGGATCTATACATTGTTAGAAGCATAGCTCAATGGTTGAATAGAAATATAAAATTAATTAGAAGTGATTTAGTTGCACTAATTGATGAGCTTGGTAAAAGAGTATTTGAAGAAATGGATTACTTAAATGAAGCTGATAATGCAATAAGGTTTAAAAATCTTCATTCACATAATAAAAATATTGCTATACCCAAAATTTATATGAATATAACCAGTAGAAGAGTGCTCACTATGGAATGGATAGAGGGAGTGAAGCTAACAGATATAGAAGCTGTCAAAGCTCTAGGAATTGATAGAGAGAAAATGATCGATATAGGGGTTAATTGTAGTTTGCAACAATTACTTGAGCATGGATTCTTTCATGCAGATCCACATCCAGGGAATTTATTAGCATTAAGGGATGGAAGGTTGTGTTATTTAGATTTTGGAATGATGAGTAAGATCACAAATGAATCAAGAACAGGTCTTATTGAAGCGGTTGTTCATCTAGTAAACAAAAATTTTGATAGGTTATCAAAAGATTTTGTAAAGCTTGGATTTCTATCGGAGGAGGTAGATCTCAAAAACATTGGACCTGCTTTTGAAAAAGTATTTAGCCAAGCATTAAGTAAAGGTGTCGATAAACTAGATTTTAAAAATGTAACTGATGATATGTCAGGAGTAATGTATAAATTACCGTTTAAAGTACCTCCCTATTATGCATTAATTATCAGATCATTAATTACGCTTGAAGGTATTGCATTGAGTGTAAAACCAGATTTCAAAATCCTTGGTGCAGCATATCCATACTTTGCGAGAAGACTTATGGAAGATCCAGATCCACAATTAAGACAGAGTTTAAAAGATATGTTGTTTGACGGAGGTGAATTTCAATGGTCTAGGTTGGACGAACTTGTAACAAGTGCATCAAATGAGCAAGGGCTTGATCTTAATATAATTATTGATCAGGTTTGTGAATTTCTGTTCTCTGATAATGGTTTTTTGATCCGTAAAAAAGTTGTTTCAGCTTTGATAAATAAAATAGATTTAATAGGTATAAATACAATTAAAAAAATTAGCACTAAAATAAAAATAAGGAAAAGCAAAGGAACAACAAAAGAATTAGAAAAGAGGGAACCTATAAAAGAAACAATAAAAATTTTACAGAAAATACCTGGATACAAGCATGGAATATTCTTAAATAAGATACCTAAAATAATAAAAGAAAAAAATGCAAGAATAATGGGTTTTCAAATTGCCAAAGGGTTGGCAGAACGGAATTATCAACGATTTGTTAGAGTAACTGTAAGTCCATAACTCATATGAAATCTATTAAAAAATCAAATAAGTTATTATTGAAAATCATTTTAGGTATATCACTAATCTTAATGAGTAATACAACGAATGCCAAAGCTGCAGAAATTGTAACTCTAATAAATGGTTCATTTAGTAGATCAATTAACTATGAAGATTTTGAAAAGTTAGCAAAGACAAAAAGAGCTGATGGCGTTTTATATGAAATAATAAAAATTTCAAACCAAGGAGAAAAAGAAGTTGCGGATTTCCTAAACGAAGAACATGAATTACCTATTGTACTAACTAGTAGATTATTAAATAGTAGAATTGGCGAAGTTCTTCTAGCTAGAATAGCTAAAATTATCCATCCAATTAGAGTTACTAAGAGTTCTGTAGCTGTTCCAGCAATTAGATCTGCAATAATAAAAGGTGTATATTTAGGGGAAGGTAACTTAACCATGTTGAATTTTATAAAAGCATACCCAAATCAAACAATGGCAATTAATACTCCTGCTTTAATGAGCGTAATAGATAAAGTAGAATCAATTAGTGAAGTTGTGAACTTTTTCTCTAAATCACCATTAGAAGCTCTCAAAAAGGTAGAACCTAATAAAATAAAATGAACAATTGAATACAAATGACTTTTATAAAAAACATTGTTGGGAAATTCACTGGCTCTGAAAGTAAAAATGGCTGGCCAGGATTAATCGAAGCTTATAAGAAATGGCTGCCTGTAACTTCTCAAACTCCGATAATAACTTTAAAGGAAGGAGCTACACCATTAATTGAATTATTGTCAATATCAAAATCTATAGGTAAAGGTGTAAAAATATATGCAAAATATGATGGTTTAAACCCTACAGGATCATTTAAAGATAGAGGAATGACTATGGCAATTAGTAAAGCCAAAGAAGATGGTTGTAAGGCTGTAATATGTGCTAGTACTGGTAATACATCAGCCTCAGCTGCTGCCTATGCACGTAGAGGCGATATGAGAGCATTTGTTCTTATCCCAGATGGATATGTAGCTCAAGGTAAATTAGCGCAAGCATTAGTATATGGAGCTGAAATTATTGCTATTAAAGGTAACTTTGATAAAGCATTAGAATTGGTTCAAAAAATGTCAAAAGAATTTCCATTGACTTTAGTTAATTCTGTTAACCCATATAGATTACAAGGGCAAAAGACAGCAGCCTTTGAAATTATTGATGAACTTGGAAATGCACCAGATTGGCTTTGTATTCCTATGGGTAATGCTGGAAATATTTCAGCATATTGGTTGGGCTTTAAAGAATACTTTGAAGCAAAAAAATCAACAAAACTACCAAAATTAATGGGCTATCAAGCTAAAGGATCTGCGCCTTTAGTTTATAATCAAATAATAGATGAACCAAAAACTATTGCTACAGCGATAAGAATTGGTAATCCTGTAAATAAAGAAAAAGCTTATAAAGCCAAGGCCGAAAGTAATGGTACATTTGATTATGTAACTGATGATGAAATAATATCCGCATATAAAAGATTAGGAAAAGAAGAAGGAATATTTTGTGAACCAGCTAGTGCCGCTTCTGTTGCAGGTCTTCTAAAATATTCAAATAATATTCCTGAAAATTCAACTATTGTTTGTGTTCTTACTGGTAATGGACTCAAAGATCCTGATTGTGCAATAAAAAATAATGACGCATCGTTTTATACAGGAATCAATCCTGATATGAAAGAAATATCAAAAATCTTAGGGTTATAAAAAGAACCAATCAAATACCTGTCACAAACGTCTGTTGAAAACCCGTGGATTTTTCTGTGGATTCTCCCAAAATACAATCTTAAAACTATTGAAAAAGAAGAAAAAAAAACAAAAGTACTCTAAAACGTAATCTAACTCCCCAAAAAGAAAAATTTTTCCACAGTCATATGAATAAAAAAATGAGGCTATGACAAGGTTTTAATAGTTTTCCACTGTTTCCTCAGGTCCTACTACTACTATTTTATTTAAATTAATTATTTGAATAGTAGAAAATATTGAATAAAATACAAAAGAAGAAAAATGGTTGCATTCTTTGGAAGGTTGTGAAAAATAGGTTTAATTCAAATTTTATTTGTTTTGGGTTTTAAAAATGAAACTGGTCTGTTCTCAAATCGAACTTAATAATGCTCTGCAGCTAGTAACTAGAGCCGTTTCTGCACGACCGACTCATCCTGTACTAGCAAATGTGCTTATGACAGCAGACGAAGGAACAGATCGTTTAAGCCTGACAGGTTTTGATTTAAATTTAGGAATTCAAACTTCTTTTAAAGCTTCTGTAGAAAAAAGTGGTGCAATAACCGTTCCTGCACGTCTTTTTGGTGAAATTATATCTAAATTTTCTACTGATTCTTCTATTACTTTAGATATTGATGAAAACTCTCAAAGTGTTGATATTAATAGTTTAAATGGCAATTATCAGATGAGAGGTATGTCAGCAGATGATTTTCCAGAGTTGCCTTTAGTCGAAACAGATAAATCTATTAAAATTAAAAGTAATATTTTTGCAAATGCAATAAGAGGAACATTGTTTGCTAGTAGTTCAGATGATTCAAAACAAATATTAACAGGGGTCCATCTTTCTTGTGATTCAGGATGTCTTGAAGCAGCAGCTACAGATGGTCACAGATTAGCAATCTTAAAATTAAATAACCCTTTTGATGATGAAGAAAATGATAATAATTTTTCTGTAACTTTACCTTCTCGTTCTTTAAGAGAGTTAGAGAGACTTTTAAATAATATCCAATCAAATGAATCTATAACTCTCTTCTGTGATAAAGGACAAGTAATATTTTTATCCGAGAATCAAATAGTAACAACCAGGACTTTAGAAGGTACATATCCAAATTACGGACAATTGATACCAGAAGATTTTAATAGAAAGATTTGTTTAAATAGAAAAGATTTTATTTCAGCTTTAGAACGTGTTGCAGTTTTAGCTGATCAACATAACAATGTTATTAAAATAACAACAGATGATCAAAATAATGAAAAAATAAATATATCAGTAGACGCTCAGGATGTTGGAACTGGTAAAGAAACTCTATCTTCTAATATAGAAGGGGAAAATATTCAAATAGCTTTTAATGTACGTTATTTAATAGAAGGTCTTAAGTCCATTAATTCTGATTCAGTAAATATACTAGCAAATGGACCAACAACTCCTGCTATTATTACACCAATTGATCAAAGTCAATTATTCAAATATTTAATAATGCCTGTACAGATAAGAACTTAAGTTTTGAACCTCCCATCTAAATTACTTTTAAGCGAACTTTTAAAGCATCGAGTCAGGTGTCAACAAGGATTAGATCATGGTAAAGGTGTTATACCCTGGATGCATCCTCCTGTGCACAGATTATTAGGCTGGGCAACTAAACCTTCTTCCTTAAAATTATCAAGATCCGTTTGGTCTTTAAATCAATGTCGAAGAATAATTAATGGAGAGATATTTGTAAAAGGTGAACCTGTAATTTCGGATCAAGCAACTCTTGAAAGGCTACCTACTCTTATTGATGCTTCTTTAATTAGTATAGATGATTTAAAAATTGGCACAATAGTAGATATTTATTTTGATTTTTATACAGGAAAAATTTTTAATTATTTAGTTTCTAGAACCGATCCACGTCTTCCAGGAACAAGTAGATGGAGCCTTCAGATAGAAAAAATTATTGATCAACAACCAGGAGTAGTTTGCACAAATCTAAAAACGCTAGATGAGCTTCCTTTAGTTCGTTCTAGTATTCGTGAAGAGCTAATCAGACATTCTCGTTCTTTAAAAGATCAATTATCTGATATAACAGATAAAGCTTCTAATAAATTAGAAGGTTGGCTAGAAGAAAAGACCTGGGATCAAATTCGAAATGAAGAATATTCAAGATTTAATGATTTTGATGGATGGATTGATTCTAATGATGATTATCGTTCTTCATCGTCCGATAGAATCGACAATGAAGAAGATCCATGGGTTTAATTCATTATGCAATCCTCAATTTCATTAGATTATGATATTCAAAAAGCTTTAAGGAAAGAAGGATTATCTAATGAAGATTTTAAAGAAATTTGTAGACGGCTAGATAGAAAGCCAAATCGCACTGAATTGGGTATGTTTGGTGTTATGTGGTCAGAACACTGTTGTTATAGAAACTCTAAGCAATTATTAACATCATTCCCAACTACAGGTCCAAGAATTTTAGTTGGTCCAGGTGAAAATGCAGGTGTTGTTGATCTTGGAGATGGTCTTAATTTAGCTTTTAAAATAGAAAGTCATAATCATCCATCTGCTATTGAGCCTTTTCAAGGAGCTGCTACTGGTGTTGGTGGCATTCTTAGAGATATCTTTACTATGGGTGCAAGACCAATAGCTATTTTAAATTCTCTTAGATTTGGACCTTTAGAAGATGAAAAAAATATTGGCCTTTTAGAAGGTGTGGTATCAGGTATTTCACATTATGGAAATTGCGTTGGTGTACCAACAGTAGGAGGTGAAGTTTCTTTTGACTCAAGCTACTCAGGTAATCCTTTGGTAAATGCTATGGCATTAGGTTTACTTGAAACTAAAGATATTGTTTGTTCAGGAGCTAAAGGTATTGGATATCCAGTTATCTATGTAGGGAGTACTACTGGAAGAGATGGTATGGGTGGAGCTAGTTTTGCTAGTTCTGAATTAACAAATAGCTCCTTAGATGATCGACCTGCTGTTCAGGTTGGAGATCCTTTTTTAGAGAAGGGTTTAATAGAAGCTTGCTTAGATGTTTTTAAAATTGGAAATGTTGTAGCTGCTCAAGATATGGGTGCAGCAGGTTTGACATGTAGTACTTCTGAAATGGCTTCTAAAGGGGGTGTTGGAATAGAGCTAAATCTTGATTTAGTACCAGCTAGAGAAAAGGGAATGACACCATATGAGTTTTTATTATCTGAATCACAAGAGAGAATGTTATTTGTTGTCAAGCCTGGTAAAGAAGAATCTGTAATGGATAGTTTTAGAAAATGGGGATTACAAGCTTCTGTTGTCGGAAAAGTTTTAAGAGAGAATATAGTTAGAGTTATACAAAATAATGAAATTGTTGCAGATCTTCCAGCAAGCGCATTAGCTGATGATACCCCTATAGATAAACATAAATTAATAAGTGATCCTCCGCAAGATATAGAAGACCATTGGAAATGGAATGAAAATTTATTGCCTAATATTCAGAAATCTGGAATTCAATGTTTATCAGGTCAATACAAGGATCAATTTTTAAATTGGAATCAAATATTAATTAAATTACTCGATGACCCTACAATTGCATCTAAGCGCTGGATATATAGTCAATATGATCATCAGATTCAGTCCAATACAGTTATTCTTCCTGGAAAAGCAGATGCTGCTGTTATTCGATTAAGATCACAGAATAATTATTCTTATTCAAAATCTAATAAAGGAATAGCAGCAGTTGTAGACTGTCAAAATAGATGGGTATCACTTGACCCGTTAAGAGGATCAATTGCTTCAGTAGCTGAAGCCTCTAGAAACTTAGTTTGTGTTGGAGCTCAACCATTAGCTGTAACAGATAATTTAAATTTTCCTTCACCAGAAACAGATAAAGGTTATTGGCAATTGGCCTCAGCTTGTCAAGGTATTTCGGAAGCATGCAATGTCTTATCTACACCGGTAACAGGAGGAAATGTTTCCTTATATAATGAAACTAGAGATTCAGAAGGCAAGATACAGCCTATCCATCCAACACCAGTTATTGGTATGGTGGGATTAATCGATAATTTGGAACAAATATGTTCTTTATCCTGGAAAAATGAAAGAGATTCAATATATTTAATAGCACCTAAATTTCAATCAGATGATCAATATCTAACTTTATCAGCAAGTAGTTATTTAGAAGTAATACACGGTTTACAGACCGGCAGACCACCGTTAATAGATTTAAATATTGAAAAGAAATTACAATCTTTTTTATTAAATTTGATTAAAAATAAATTATTATCATCAGCACATGATATTAGTGATGGAGGTTTAGCTGTTGCACTCTCTGAGTCTTCAATTGACTCTGGTCTAGGTGTAGATATTAATTTGTTTGTAGAGAATCAACGCATAGATAAGGTTCTCTTTGCTGAAGGAGGATCCAGAATTATTGTTAGTGTTTCATCCGAAAAATTCATTGAATGGGATAACTTTATTAGTGAATCATTAATAGAACCTATTACTATTACTCATTTGGGCTCTGTCATTAAGGAACCTCAAATAAGAATCTCTAATAATAATCAAGTTCTTTTAGATGAGTCTTTGTCTTTAATAAAGGATAGTTATGAATCTTCAATCCCGAGAAGAGTAAAATCTTTGTGATCTTAAGTTTGCTAGATTCTATTACGTAGGAGATTTCTTCACTATGTGTGGGATAGTAGGTATCGTATCAACACAGCAGGTTAACCAGCAGATTTACGATAGTTTGCTCCTACTTCAGCATAGAGGTCAGGATTCAACAGGCATAGCAACAATGGAAGGTAATGTCTTTCATATACATAAGTCAAAGGGACAGGTTAGAGAAGCATATAGAACACGCAATATGCGAACTTTATCAGGAAATATTGGGGTTGGGCATGTTAGATATGCTACGCAAGGTGCTGCTGAAAGGGAAGACGAGGCTCAGCCTTTTTATGTCAATGCTCCATATGGAATTATCCTGATTCATAATGGTAATTTAATTAACACAAGAGAATTAGAGCAAGAGTTATTTAAAAAAGATCGAAGGCATACAAATTCTACAAGTGATACAGAAATGTTATTGAATATTTTAGCTACAGAATTACAAGCCCAAGTGAGTGGAAGTGAACTTACCACTCATCAGATTTTCTCAGCAGTTAAAGCAGTTCACTCTCGAGTTAAGGGCTCTTATTCTGCAGTAGCAATGCTAGCGAGTCATGGATTATTAGCTTTTAGAGATCCATTTGGTATAAGACCGTTAGTTTTAGGACGAAGACTTAATTCAAAAGGTAAGAAGGAATGGATGGTTGCAAGTGAGTCTCTAGTTTTAGAAAATGGTGATTATGAAATAGTTAGAGATGTTGATCCAGGAGAAGCAATATTTATTACAACAGAAGGAGAATTGTTTTCACATCAGTGTGCTTCTAATCCAAGATTGTACCCTTGTTCTTTTGAATATGTGTATTTAGCCAGACCAGATTCTATTATGAATGGTATTTCAGTTTACGAGGCAAGACTTAGAATGGGAGATTATTTAGCTAAAACAATAGCTAATAATATTACAAGTGGAGATATTGATGTTGTTATGCCTATCCCAGACTCTTCTAGACCAGCAGCCATGCAAGTTGCAAGGCAGTTGGGTATTGAATATAGAGAAGGTTTTTTTAAGAATAGATATGTTGGTAGAACATTTATCATGCCTGGTCAAGCTCAACGAAAGAAATCTGTGCGTCAGAAGTTAAATGCAATGGGAACAGAATTTAAGGGTAAAAATGTTTTAATTGTTGATGACTCAGTTGTTAGAGGAACTACTTCTAAGCAAATTGTACATATGGCACGAGATGCAGGTGCCAATGAAGTCACTTTTACTTCTGCGGCTCCACCAGTTCGTTATCCTCATGTATATGGTATTAATATGCCTAGTAGAAGAGAATTAATAGCTCATAATAGAACTAATTCAGAGGTTGCATCTGTTTTATCTATCGATAATATGATATATCAAGAAGTTGATGATCTTAAGAAAGCAATAATTCAGAATTCTGAAGTCAAAGACTTAGATATGTGTTGTTTTACAGGAGAGTATGTAACTGGCTCTGTTAATTCTGAATATCTTGATTGGGTAGAATCAAATTGTTTATCTTAAAATTTTGATCAAGTCTAATCTTCTTCATATAATAAGTCTATTATTTTTTTCAACTTATCACTCCCATTTAATTTAACACTTTGGTTTTTAGAATAGTCAAGATTGCTGATTTCAATAAGATCCGGATTCAATCTTCCATAATTATTATTGTAACTAACTAATCCTACTAATTTATCTCCTCTAGAAATATCAATAATTTCATCAGTTTGTTTTTTAGATTCCTTTATTAAGCCAGACATTTGGCCCATGCAACATCTACTGTTTAATTTTAATAATCCAACTGGAATTCTTTTGATACATCCTTTAGATGAACCAACTAAAAATGTACCTGTATTGTTTTTTGGAATTGATATCGCACCTATTATTTTTTCAGAAGGAAATAATTTCATTGTTATTGGTCCTTGTGCAAGTTTTCCCATAATAGGTAGCGTGCTTTTTTCGACTTTTAATTTTAATAATCTACCTATATTGCTTACTATTATAACTTCTCCATCTTCTTCACAGATCATTGCTGATTTTAAAATCACTCCATCTTTTAGTTTGAGGATCGTAGCCGCCCTCCCAGATAGTTCTAATACATCTTCTATTGGTAGTCTTTTAAATCTTCCATCACTACTAAGAAGACCAAGGCTTTCTTCTTTTCTATTTTTAATTTCTATGAGTTTGATTATTTTTTCTCCTTCTAATACAGTTGGTAGGAATTTTTCTATAGAGCCTGGATTTTGTCCTGCAAATTCCCATTTTACTAAGGCAATTTTTCCACTATCAGTTATTGCAATAATTTTAGGTTTTTTCTGAATCGGTATAGATATTATCGCAGGAGCAGCTTCATCTCCAATTGCACTCTCTTCATTTAAATGCAATCTTCCAAGTAATTGAGGACTAATTATTTTCACTTGTAAATCTTCTTGTATTAATAACCTTCCATCCTTTTGAAGTCCTGCTAATGCTTGTTTACGTTGCAGTTCAGCATTAGGCCTTTGATTTGCGGCTTTTTCTGCCATCAATTCATCACCACCTTCTATTAACTTCGTTCGCCTAGGATTGCCATAAACTTTTTTCAGTGTTTTAAGTTCTTTGATTAGTGAATTTAGTAATATATTTCTATCTTTAAGAAGAATTTCCAGATCTTTTTTCTTCAATTTTAAATCTTCTAATTCTTTGCGAAGACTTTCTTGTTCTAAGCCTGTTAATCTTCTAAGTGGCATTGATAAGATAGCATCCGCTTGTTTTTCAGTTACATTTAATTGAACCATAAGTTTAGCTTTAGCTCCTGAAGCATCGGAAGCTTCTTGTATAAGGTTTATGACTTTTTGAAGTTCTTTTAATGCATTAATTAAACCCTCGACAATTTCTAGTCTGTCTTTTGTTTTTCCAAGTATATAATTTGTTCTTCTAATAATTGTTAATTCTCTAAAGTTTATAAATTCACTTAATAATTGTTTTAACGATAGTTGTTGAGGTTGACCATTTACTAGAGCTAAAAGAATCGCACCATAATTACTTTGTAGAGAAGTTTTGTTATGTAAATCTTTAAGAACTTTCTGTGGATCTGCATCTCTTCTTAATTCAACAACAACTCTCATTCCTTCTCTATCACTTTCATCTCTTATGTCAGAAATACCTCCTATCTTGCTTTCATTTACATAGTCTGCTAATTTTTCTATCCAGCCAGCTTTACTTATTTGATATGGAAGTTCGGTAACTACTATTGCATTTCTTTTGTGTTTTCCTTTACCAGGATTTGTTTCTTCTATATGTGCAACGCCTCTCATAGGTATACTTCCTCTACCTTTTAAATAAGTTTCTTTTACTCCAGTACCTATAAGAATTTCTCCACCTGTGGGAAAATCTGGACCAGGAATTATTTCCAATAATTTACTATCATCTATATCTGGTTTACGAATAAGTGTTATTAAGCCGTCAACTATTTCTCCTAGATTGTGAGGAGGAATGCTTGTAGCCATTCCTACAGCAATTCCTGAGCAACCATTTAATAAAAGAAAGGGTAGTTGTGAAGGAAGAACAGTTGGTTCTTGTTGAGACCCGTCAAAATTTTGTACAAAGTCAACTGTGTTTTCTCCTAATTCACTCAACATTGCTTGAAATGAAATAGGAGATAATCGAGTTTCTGTATATCTCATTGCCGCTGGTGGATCGTCATCTACAGATCCAAAGTTTCCATGACCATCCAAAACTGGATATCGACTAGCAAACGTTTGAACTAGTCGTACTAATGCGTCGTAAACAGCTTGATCACCATGTGGATGATATTTACCTAAAACATCTCCTACTACACGTGCACATTTTCTATAAGGTCTATCAGGTGAAAGACCTAATTCATGCATTGCAAATAATATTCTTCTCTGAACAGGCTTAAGTCCATCTCTTACGTCTGGTAGAGCACGACCCACGATTACGCTCATTGCGTACTCGAGATAGGAACGCTGCATTTCCTGATGCAGAGAGATAGGTTGCAGGCGCTCCTTGGCCATTCAATTTACTGATTAGGGTTTGAGTTAGTTGTTTTGAGAGGTTGCTTCTGCTTGGGCAACTGCTTTTTCTAGCTCAGGATGATTTAAGAGTAGTGCAGTTGCTTTGCGAAGCTTCATACCCCATAGTTGTTCCTTTTGGTGACCTACAGAAACATAATTAGGATTCTTTGCAAGTGCTTTTGAAGCAAGTTCTAGTGCCTCCGCATCGCCTGGTTTGTTTTTATTCAGTCCTGCAGCTAGAGCAAGCATTGGTTCGGCATTGATTTTTATCCTTAGGACTTCTCTCCAAGTTTTGATGGCTTCTTGAGTTTTGTCCATTTCGAAGAGGACAATTGCTTTGTTGTTATTCGCTTCCCAGAACGAAGGTTTTAATTTGAAAGCTTTGTCAAAAGCTTTTATTGCTAATGAATAGTCATTTTGCATTATTCTTGCATTACCAATATAGAAAAAAGCAATGGGATTCTTAGGATCAAGTTTTAAACCTTTTTCAGCAAGTTCTATTGCTTTTTTTGAATTTTTTTGTTGCAATTCTAATGATGCATCAGCAAACCATAGTTGTGGATTCTTGGGGTTTAATTCTTTTGCTTTTTCTAGCGAAAACTTAGCTTTTTTAAGCCAATTATTTCGTAATTGTGCTTCTGCAAGAATTGACCAAAGCTTGTCATCATCTGGTTTGACGCTTACAGCTAGAGCTGCTAGGCGAGCTGCTTCTTCTGCTTGTCCTAATTGCAAAAGTTGTGCTGCTGTTCTACCAATTTCATAACTGGTTTTTTTAAGTTCGTTTTGAGAGGGCTCGAATATATAAGGAACTAAAGCATTTGCGGGTTTAGTGAAACAAATGCTTGCTATCCCTAGAAAAATACTAGTAAAGCATTGAACACTTGTTTTTATTTTTTCTTTTATCGGTCTCATGGATCCGTGTTTAATTTTTAATCAGCGTAGTTCTCTTTTCAGAAAGTACCGCACTTGCATTACGACGCCACATCCATGGCTTTATGCGTTTTAATGCTGAACCACGTAAATTTTCCTTCCATTTTTCATCGTTCCAAGTCATTGCTTCTTCTTTAGTTAATTTCAAGATCCATTCTTTAGGAGCCATTCCAGGGTCTTCACTACTAGTGAGAGTTTTTTGATTCCATG
Source organism: Prochlorococcus sp. AG-409-J16 (assembly GCA_003215655.1). GTDB lineage: Bacteria > Cyanobacteriota > Cyanobacteriia > PCC-6307 > Cyanobiaceae > AG-409-J16. The sequence goes on along the minus strand of QCKB01000002.1, from coordinate 7,326 downwards.
GACAGACATCTTGGCAAATATCGCATCCTGCAACCCAATTCCCTATAGAAGCCTGTATGTTTTTTGGTAAGTCAGCATTGCGGTTCTCAATAGTGTGGTACGCGATGCACAGCCGCGAATCAATAACGAAAGGTTGAGTTATTGCTTTTGTGGGACATGCGTTTAAGCAATCTTGGCATTTTCCACAAAGGGATTGAGATGGCTTGTCTGCTGTTAATTCTTCAGTACAAAGAAGATGTCCAATAACTATCCAAGAACCATTTTTAGTATTTATAAGATTGCTATTTTTGCCTATCCATCCAAGACCTGCTTCTTCGGCCCAAGCTTTATCAAGTAGCGGAGAAGAATCAACACAGACTTTCCATCGACAATTAGGTCTTTCAGCCTCTAGCCAAGTGCCTATTTTTGTTAAACGTTTTTCAACATTTTTGTGGTAATCTTCGCCCCATCCATATCTTGCTATTGATAATGCATTTGGTAATTGTTTTTTATCTACGTAATAATTAAGGCCTACTGCAAGAATACTTTTTACGCCTTTAAGCATATCATGTATTTGTTGTCTTCTCGGAGCTGCCATCCAATTCATATCTGCCTGATAACCCTCATTTAGCCAACGTTGAAGAGCAGCTGTTCTGAGTTGAATACGTTCACTTCCAGGTACTTTTGCAATTCCCACAGGGTCAAAGCCTTCATCTTTGGCTTTTTGTTTGAGTTTTAAACTCAATTCATGTTGTTCATTTTGACTGTTCACGATTATTAGAGATCAAATGACTAACTTTGAATTCTGTAAATTGAATTAACTATAACCTACTAAAACCTTTATAATATCAAAAATTCAGAATATTAAATTCTGATTATCTTACCGTTTTCTTTCTATATCCCTTCAGAGATGGTGCTTACTTTGTTTCTTTTGTATTTATTTAAATTTAAAAATTTTGGTTTTATTTTTTTGCAGTTTTCTTTTTTAATATAGAAATCAATTCTTTGAATCCATTTGAAATAAAGGTTTAATACTCCTTTTTCTGATTTTTTTTGTGAAATTTAGCTTTTTTTCTTTGAGATGAAGATGCTTTGCTCAATTATTCCGGTTGTTTTATTGGCTGATTTCTTTTGTTAGACGTTTCTTAAGGTCTTCTTGTCTTACTTAAAACCTAGTTATAGCAGTTGATCTGACTTTGTTTTCAGGTTTTTCTATATTCCTTTTTCAGTTTGAATTTTGTTGCTTGCTCTAACATCAGTTATCTAATGCGTTCTGATTGCCCTTTTGATGGTTAGGTTGGTTATATAAATTAGTCCTTAGGCAACTAACGCCAATTGGTGCAGTCCAATCCCAAAACTGATCTTTCTTTGGCTTCCAGGCTTCAGCAGGACCTGAAGAATGATCTTATTGCAGGTTTGTTAGTGGTCATTCCTTTGGCTACTACCTTTTGGTTGGCGACGACTGTCAGTCGCTTTGTTTTGGCCTTTTTGACCTCTATTCCGAAACAACTAAATCCTTTTATTACTTTAAATCCATTTCTTCAGGATCTAATTAACCTCTCTTTAGGCCTAACAGTTCCATTATTAGGAATTCTTTTGATAGGTTTAATGGCCAGAAATATAGTTGGTCGTTGGCTTCTCGAATTTGGTGAAGGAACCGTTTCACGAATCCCTTTGGCTGGTTCTGTTTATAAGACTCTTAAGCAGTTACTTCAAACTTTTTTGAAGGATAATTCAAAGAGATTTAGAAGGGTCGTTTTAGTTGAATATCCAAGAGAAGGTTTGTTTAGTGTTGGCTTTGTAACTGGCACTGTAGGTCCTTCTCTTCAGGCTGAATTGGAACAGCCACTACTTAGTGTTTTTATTCCTACGGCACCTAACCCCACAACTGGTTGGTACACACTTGTGCCTGAGTCATCCGTTAGAGATTTAAATATTTCGGTTGAAGATGCATTCCGCACGATCATTTCGGCTGGCATAGTTAATCCAGATGATCAAGAACAACCTACAAATCGTAGTTTTTCCAGTTTGTTTACTCAATTGAGAGCAACTCCAGTTTCTTCGCCTTCTTCTCCACAAGTTTGAATCTATTTCTTTTTTTTAGTTATAGATGATGCAATCTAGATCTCTTTCGCGTGAATTAGCACTTTTAGTTTTGGGCCAGATTCCAGATGGTCAAAATAAGATTGTGGAAAATATTTCTTTAGATGTGCTTCTTCAAAAAGCCTTTGATAGCCTTTTGCAGTATTGGAGAGAAGGACTAGATAGTTGTGCTTTAAGTCTTGAGATTGCTCAACAACATTTAATAGATAGTGAGTTGGAGGATATTGATACTAAATCTATTAACCGTGTTCGTGAACATTTACGCCAAAGCATCTTATCTTCTGAGCAATTATTGAATGGGCTTTCATGCAGTTTGGATTTGCCTCGACTATTAGCTTTGGCCGATCAAGACAAGATTCGTCATTCTGCACTGCAACGAGTTTCTTTAGTAATCAAAACAAGGCATCAAATTGATTCTCGGCTGGATTCAGTAATGGAAGGATGGCGTTTAACAAGGCTTCCTCGAATAGATAGAGATATTTTGCGATTAGCTGTTATTGATTTAACGGACTTAGGAACACCACCAGCTGTTGCTTGTAATGAAGCTGTTGAATTGGCGAATAGATATAGTGACGAGAAAGGAAGACGCATGATTAATGGTGTTTTAAGAAGGCTTCAAGATGCTTGTTCTTTGGCAGTATAGAAATGGTTTACGACGAATTGAACCGTAAAAGAATTAGTTCCGAATCAAAAGATCGAGAGGAAGATCTATCTAGTAAAGAACAAGAAAATATAAAATCTTCCGAAGATCTTTCTTTAGAAGATGAGTCAATTGAGTGGGCGCGTAAGACTTTTCAGCGACTTAAGGAGCAACAAGAAAAGAGACAGGAAGACGAGAAGAGAACTGAAAAGATATTAGAAGAAAAAAAGTTTTCTGAAAATATTCAGAAAGAAGAATTAGTTGTTTTAGAGCAAGATAAATATTCAAGTCAATTATTAAATCCAAATGATGTCGAAATTTCAGATTCTATAGAGATTCAAGAATCAGAGCCTAGTTTAGGTCAATTTGATGAAGCGTTTACATGGTCTGCTGAAGTTTTAGCGGCACAGGGTGTTCGTTCTGAGGATGTTTCCCTTGAAGAAATAGATTGGTTGGGCCGATTACGTTCTGGGCTCGAACAGACTCGTCGAGGCTTTGTTACTGGCTTATTGGAGAAATTTGGCGATGATCCCTTAACTCAAGAAGATTTTGATACTTTAGAATCATTATTATTACGTGCTGATGCAGGTGTAGAAGCAACAGAAGAAGTTTTAGATGCTCTTCGTCGTCGTTTAAATGAAGAAGTTATTGATTCAAAAGAAGGGATTGATTTTTTAAAAAAACAGTTGTTGAAATTGATTGATGCTCCAATTCAGAAAAGTGGAGTTAAATTATTGAGTCCTAAAAAAGGTAAGTTGAATGTTTGGCTTTTAGTTGGGGTAAATGGAGTAGGAAAAACAACAACATTAGGAAAATTAGCAAATCTTGCTATTCGAAGTGGTTATTCTGCTTTAATAGCTGCTGCAGACACATTTAGGGCTGGTGCTGTTAAGCAAGTTCAGGTTTGGGGTGAAAGAAGTGGTGTTCAAGTTATAGCAAACACATCAATTAATGCTGACCCAGCGGCTGTTGTTTTTGATGCTATTGGAGCAGCAAAATCTAAAGGACTAGATTTGGTTTTAGTTGATACAGCTGGAAGGCTACAAACAAAACATAATTTGATGGAAGAGCTTCAAAAAGTTCGTAAAATTATTGATCGCTTAGCACCAGAAGCAGAAGTCGAATCTTTATTAGTTTTAGACGCTAGTCAAGGGCAAAATGGCTTGAAGCAGGCAATGGCATTTGCAAAATCGGCCAAATTAACTGGTGTAGTAATCACTAAGTTAGATGGAACCTCTCGAGGAGGAGTAGCGTTAGCTGTCTCTAAGGAAGCTGGATTACCTATTCGCTTTATTGGAGCGGGTGAAGGGATTAGGGATTTGCGACCATTTAATAGTTTCGAATTTATTGAGGCATTATTAGCTACGCGTTGATAAAACAAAATTCTCTAAACTTGCTAAGTTTTTAATCCTGCTCTTTTTAAGCAATGGGCAGTAAACCACCTAGGCTTCATTCTCTTTCTCGTGGTCTTCCAGAGCCTGCGTCGACTTCTCTGCGCGAGTTATTAGATAGCTTGTCTAGTGAGCAAAGATTGAATCAAGATCTTTTGGCCTCTTTGGCTTTTGCTCTGAGAAATTTTACTAATCTTCATCGTTTTCTTGAATTGGTTCCTGTTGTTGTCTCAAGGTTAGTTGGAGTTGATGGCTGCTTATTGGTTCCTTTTCAGGAAGATGGTTGTATTTGGAGAGATCAACTTCAAGTAGTCAATATTGATAAATATCAGGAGTTGTTAAGGCAATTGGTTACTTTTGAATCAGCAATGATGCCTGGTTTTGCTAGCGATCAAAAACAACTTTTAGCAATGGATAGATTGGTCCAGAGGCATCTTGGAAAAGCTGGTATTTTTTCTACTTCTTTAGTTGCTCGAGGACGAGAAAGAGGAAGAGTTTATGTTTTTGATCCTTCAGGCTCTCTTATTTGGAGTGAAGTTCATCGTCGCAATGTTCAATTAGTTGCGGATATTACTGCTGTAGCAATTGAAAATGATCTAATGCTTCAACAAGCTCGTAGACATGAGCGAGTTGATCGTCAATTAAGTATTGGTGCTGAAATACAGGCACAGCTTTTGCCAGATAGTTGTCCTGTTATTGAAGGGGTTGAGTTGGCAGCCCGTTGCAGGCCTGCATTTGGTGTTGGTGGTGATTATTACGATTTCATGCCTACAAGACCTGAGTTAATGGGCCGGAGGAGAGAACGAGGCCGTTGGGCACTTGTTATTGGAGATGTTATGGGAAAAGGAGTACCAGCTGGTCTTTTGATGACCATGCTGAGAGGAATGCTGCGAGCTGAGGTTTTAAGTGGTCTTCCTCCTGATCGAATCCTTCATGATCTAAATCAATTAGCTCAAGAAGATTTGGCTCAGTCACACAGATTTGTGACTTTGTTTTATTCCGACTATGACCCTCGTACTCATCGTCTACGTTATGCAAATGCCGCTCATAACCCACCTTTGATTTGGAGAGCTCAGCAGCGATGTGTGAGTCGTTTAGATGCACCAGGAATGTTGATTGGTCTTCAGGCTGAAGCGGAATATGCAGCTGGAGAAATTTTTCTTGAACCTGGTGATGTTCTTCTTTATTACACTGATGGAGTGACTGAGGCTTCTGGGATTACAGGCGATCGTTTTGATGAATCTAGATTGATTCGCAATCTTGAGACATCTTGTAGAACCGGTTTAGGTGCTCAAGGAATTCTTGATCAATTGTTGATTCGTTTAGATCGATTTGTTGGGTCTGAGCATCAGCTAGAAGATGATGCTTCTATGGTTGTTTTGAAGGTATCTGAAGAATTAACGCTTCCTTCAGTCCAAACGCCTTTACCCTGACAATGAAGGTCAGGTTTTCTTGGTAATGTCAGTTGATTTAAAAGATGGTTTACCTGAACCATGGAGCGATCGATTTGATCAGGGGTTAAATCCAGCTATAGAGCGATTTAATGCATCAATAGGTTTTGACATTGCTTTGTTGCAGGAAGATTTAGACGGCTCAGTTGCTCATGCCAATATGCTTGCAAAATGTGGTGTAATCAGTTTTGAGGAAGCTAAAGAATTAGAAGCTGGGCTTGAAACAATTCGAACAGAGGCTGCTAAAGGTTTATTTAAACCTTGCCTTGCAGATGAAGATGTACATTTTGCTGTAGAACGAAGATTAATTTCTTTACTTGGACCTGTTGCTAAAAAACTTCATACAGGTAGAAGTCGTAATGATCAAGTGGCTACAGATCTCCGTTTGTGGTTAAGGCGTCGTATTGACGAATTGGATTTAGAGCTTGAGCGTTTTCAGAAAGCTTTATTTGTCAAAGCTGAACATCATCTTTATACGCTTTTGCCTGGTTATACACATTTACAGCGAGCTCAACCGATATCAGTTGCGCATCATTTAATTGCTTATATTGAGATGATTCAAAGAGATCGAAATAGATTTACAGAAGTTAGAGCTCGAGTCAATATATCTCCTCTTGGTGCCGCAGCACTTGCTGGCACTTCAGTTCCTATTGATCGACATTACACAGCGAAAACTTTAGGCTTTGCTGATATTTCAGCTAATAGTTTGGATGCAGTAAGTGATAGAGATTTTGTTATTGAATTTACATCAGCATCGTCTTTAGTGATGGCGCATTTAAGTAGATTGGCTGAAGAGGTTATTCTTTGGTCATCAGAAGAATTTGCATTTGTAAAACTTACTGATCGTTGTGCGACAGGCAGTAGCCTTATGCCGCAAAAGAAAAATCCAGATGTTCCTGAATTGGTAAGAGGAAAAACAGGAAGAGTGTTTGGACATTTACAAGGTCTTTTAACCATGATTAAAGGTTTGCCTTTGGCTTATAATAAAGATTTTCAAGAAGATAAAGAAGCTTTATTTGATGTTGTAATAACTACAAAAACCTCTTTAGAAGCCATGTCGATTTTATTTGAGGAAGGATTGCATTTTTCTGAAGAACGTCTGATGGGTGCTGTTGAATCAGATTTTTCTAATTCAACTGATGTTGCTGATTATCTTGTTAAAAAAGGGATTCCTTTTAGAGAGGCTTATCAATTGGTTGGGGGTCTTGTGAAGGAATGTCTAGAAAAAGGTATTTTGCTAAGAGATTTAAGTCTTCAGCAATGGCAAGCTGTTTCATCCTCTATAGAAGAAGACCTTCATGAAAAATTAGCTCCAAAGATGGTAGTAGCTTCACGGATGAGCGAAGGAGGTACTAGCTTTACAAGAGTTGAGCAGCAGTTAAAGCATTGGCGAATTCGTTTAGGATTTGAATCCAAATGATTTAAATTTGGCGCGGGTTTATTCTGTTCTAGTCAATGGTTTCTTGATCCGATTGAGGCTCAGTAACCAAAGGCCATTTTTTTCCTAATTAGGTCCACTTCTTAACGATCCAAAGACAAGTGAGTATTTTCGTCGGTAATTTGCCCTTCCGCGCTGAGCAGGAAGATGTCATTGAACTATTTGCAGCCTTTGGGGAGGTTGTGAATTGTTCTCTCCCACTCGAACGCGACACAGGTCGTAAAAGAGGCTTTGCTTTTATTGAGATGGTTGATGAGGCTGCAGAAGCAGCTGCAATAGAAGCTCTTCAAGGAGCAGAGATGATGGGTAGGCCATTACGCATCA
>QCKB01000001.1 GCA_003215655.1 Prochlorococcus sp. AG-409-J16 | reverse complement strand
AATGCATGAAACTACTGGGAAATAAAAAGTTGAGTTTTGACCCCTTAAAATCATGTCGCCAGGTAGTTTCCCTAAGCCTAATTGCTTTAAGCAAGGGGAGAGAAGACCTGCTGCAGTAATTGAAAGCCCAATGATGATTAGTGATTTTTGCATTAAGAGTCACCTTATTTTCTTATTAAGGGATTCATAGTCCTATTGTTGCCTAAAGAACCGCTTGAACTGCCAGATCAGATAGGCAGTAGAGCCAGCTAGCAGAATTAGACTGATAGCTCCAACTGCGCTATCTGCTTCTTCAGCTGAGGGCCAATAATCCATCTATGGACTTTAGCGATTTATCCCAGTAAAACTCATTGAGGGAATTATCGCAAAATCAAAGCAAAGGAATGGATTTAACTAAGTTCCTACTCATTGATGCTTCTTTGATGCTTGGAGGGTTCGCTTTGTTGTGGATATTTCAAGCTAATAAGGCAAAAGCTTTCATCTTGGATGAGTTTAAAGGCATCGAAGCAGCAAATAAGCCTGCGATAAATTTACCTGACCAGAACAAATTGCTAGAGCTTGAAAGAATTGCTCGTAAAGATGGTAGTGGAATTACATCTGACTCTTTAATTGGAGGTTGGAATTTTATCTCTGTATGGAAGCAGAAGAAAGACAAGGAAGACTTAATTGCTAGTGCATTACTCCGTTTCTTTTCTGCAAGTTTAGAGATCAAGCAAGGTGAATTGAATGAGTTCTCTATTACTAATTCCATTCAATTTGGCTTGTTATCAATTTTATTCATTGGTTCTGGTAATTTAAAAGGTAAACAACCTTTATTGCCTTTCTTTTTTGAATGCATACAACTTAAAGCAGGTTCAACTGTTTTGTTTGCCCGATCTTTGGAAATACCAGGTGAAAACAATAGGCCTTTCTTTGCACTGATTTCAATGGGAAAAGATGGCAAATGGCTTTCAGCTAGAGGACGGGGAGGTGGTCTTGCCCTTTGGGTAAGGGATCAAGCCTAAAAGTTTGGTATTTTGTACATTCAGCTGATTTTATTTTATAACTTAGTATTTATATATTGGCTTGTGTCATTTACTCCTTAGAGGAATAGTTTGCATTGGCTGCAAGATATTTTCCTTTTGATTTAACTTTCTTTTGAAAATAGTAAAGAAAGTAGGCAAAGTACTCCTATAAGAGGGCCGGGGGAAAGGTTAAAAGTAATTGCAAGTAAAAATCCTACAAAAGAAAAGATAACTCCGTATCCGGCCGAGCGAAGCATTGCCAAATGCAAGCTAGGGGCTTGAGATAAACCAAATATGGCTGGCGCCGAAAGTAGGCCTATTACAAGTACAACGCCGACAGCAGCCATTGAACTCACAACAACAAGTGCAGTTACAAATCCAAGTCCTAATCGTAATGAAGGAACCTTAAGCCCACTCGCAATTGCACCTTCTGGATCTAAGCCTAGAAAGACTAATTTTTGATATGAAGTTTTTAGGAATAGGAGCAATACTATTGCAGAAAATAAGGTCCTAATTAGATCATTTGAACCCACCGCAAGAAGATCTCCAAATAAAATAGATTCCAGATCTACTCTTATTTCTAAAAGTGGAATTAATAAAACCCCTAGGCCAAGAGTACCTGCGAGGACAGTATTTATAACCGCTTCATTATCTCTGTTCCTTTTTGAGGTAAGTCTTTCGGAAACAAAAGCCCCAACTAATCCACTAAGCACCCCACCTAATGAAGGATCCACTCCTATAGACAGAGCTAAGACTATCCCTGGAACAACTGCATGGGATATCAAGTTGGCTTGAAGAAGACGACGATGCGTGATCAAGACAGCCCCAGTTGCAGGACAAAGCATTCCAACTAAAAGTGCCATCAGGAATGGTAAAACCCACCAATTGGTAAAAAATGCTTCTAACAATGCACTAAAAGATTAATCTTGGTAGAGGTATGAGATTCAAACTTCAGAGGATGGTCGAGCAAAGCAGTGGTTTGACGACCCGTCAACAAAATATTTTGGAGCAGTTGAATAATTGCGCTGATGAGATCAGCGGCCAACAAATTCATCGCTCCTTGCTCGAAGCTTCTTCTAATATGGGGCTGACTACGGTTTATCGACATCTTCGAGCTCTTCAACAAAAAGGCTTGGTGCGATGTCGAAACCTTCCTACAGGTGAGGCACTTTATAGCCCTGTGAATAGGGATCATCATCATTTGACTTGTGTTGACTGTGGTCAAACACTTGTTTTGAAGTCCTGTCCAATCAAAAACATTGAATTGCCTAAGACGCATACAAAAAACTTTGAGCTTTTGTTTCATACACTTGAATTCTTTGGCCTTTGTAAGAGTTGTCACCAGCGTCAGAAAGTGGCTAAAACCTGAATATTGATTAGCCACAACAGTGGTTACCCATACTACTAATTGATTGAAGCTTGCTTCTCACCTCTTCTGGAGTTCCAAAGGCTAAAACAGTTCTATCAAGTGTGATTACTTTGTCGTAAGCATTTAAAGCTTGACCCCAGTCATGGCTACTGACAGCTAGCGTTAACCCCGCTTCGGCAAGCTGACGAATAATGCTTAGAAACTGCACCCTGGATGGAGGGTCAAGTGCCGCACAGGGTTCATCCAAAAGGAAAACAGATGCATTTTGTGCCAGCGTTTTTGCAAGTAAGGCTCTTTGTTGCTGTCCTCCAGAAAGTGAATCAAGTCGTTTCTTAGCTAAAGCAGCAAGACCAACCCGTTGAAGAGAGGCTTCTGTCTTGCAACATGATTGATTGTCAGCATTCACTTGACCCAGTGCTACCAATCCTTCAGTAGTGATGGGAAAATTCCAATTGATAGAGCTTCGTTGAGGCATTAATGCAACTTGACGTCGATTCGCTCCTAAAGGATGCTCATCTAAAAAAATTTTCCCTTCATGCGGGATGATCTGACCTTGCAATAGGCGCAGCAAGGTTGATTTTCCTGCTCCATTTGGACCAACAAGAGCTGTAAGAGTACCTGCTTTCAGCTCTAGAGAAATGTCCTTTAGAACAGATTCTTTGCCATAGGAAAATGACAGGTTTTTTGCAATGAGATTAGTCAATCAAGAATGGGTGAAAATCTCAGCCTCAGAGAATAGCGCGAACTCGAAATGAAAATCGTTTTCATTTCGAAACAGTTCTCTTTAGGGTTGAGCCTAAATGCTTATTATTCCACGGAATTCTTTTCTTGATTGCGTGAGAGTTAGATCCGTTCTTACTGGTTGCTCGGTTGTTTGTAGCCTTTTCTTTGGCTCAAGTCTTGCAAAAGCTGCTGAGGTTAAGCCCGGTGTAGTGGCTTTTGATGGTGTCCTTTGTGATGTTGTGCGGACTATTGCTTCCAAATCTGCTGATGTTTACTGTGTGATCCCACCAACTGGAGATCCACACTTTTATCGGCTGAAGCCAAAAGACTTACAAGCTATAGCAAAGGCAGATATCGTTTTTCACAACGGTTTTTATTTAACCCCTTCTGCCCTAAAACTATCTACAAAAGCTTCTGTACTAGCAGTCGCAGAGAAAGCAATGCCTAGATATAAGGGCAAGGATCCACATGTTTGGCATGATCCAAATAATGTCTCTGCAATGTCGACGATTATTGAACAAAGCCTCCAAAAGGTGTTGCCTCAATCTGAGGTGTCGGCACTAAGCTCACGTACTGAAAGCGCCAAGGCTGTTCTAAAGAACCTAAGTAACTGGACTGCCGCTCAATTGGGATCGATACCTATTGAAAATCGAATACTCGTTACTCAACACCGTGCTTTTAGTCATTTGACTAAAAGATTCAAACTACGTGAACTTCCTGTAATTGACTCCTTCGCCACGGGTGGATCCCTCCGTCCTGCCAGCCTTGCAAAGATTGTGTCTGAGGTGAAAAAATCTGGTAGCAGGGTCTTGTTCACCGAATCTCTTCCAGTAAACAAGACACTTAGGCGCATCAGTAGGGCTAGCGGTATTCCGGTAATGAAGGCTCCTCTATATCCTGATGGACTGGCACCTGGTGGCCTTTCAACAATTGAGACTGCAACCTCGAATATTTGTGTAATTACAAAAGGTCAGGGAAGCACTTGTGATCAAAAAACAGCAGATCAGATTGCTCAAAGATGGTCGGACATTCGTTAATTGTCCTACCACTTCACTTCCTAACTGAACTACGTAATCAATTTCATGTCTACCAATTTTATTAAAAGACTAAATCCTTTGAAAGCCTCATTGCTCTTAGGAGTTGCATTGACGAGTGTTGATGCTTCACTATTACCTCGTATGGGGCATGCCCACGGGGGAGGAGGAACTGAGCCTTTAGAAGCAGGTGAATTTAGATTGACCCCTCAAGTAACCGTGGAAGCTCATGGTGGTTTTGAAAACAATATTGAAGGAAAACCAGAACATTATGGACTTGATGGGCTCTTTGGAGGTTTGATGGAATGGGGCTTAGAGAACGGTGGAAAATTCTCTATTGAAGGTGCTTTTGGACCTGTCGGGGTATGGGGTGAAGCAGAACATTTTTATGGTGCAGTACATTCTGATCATGACGATCATGACGATCATGACGATCATGACGATCATGACGATCATGAAGAAGAGCATGCTGAGCACGACACTGACTACAAACGAGAAGATTTTCGTGGTTACTTAAAAGCTACATATGCTCCCAATGAGCGCCTTAGTGTGGCAGTAGATACCCAGCCTTATATAGTTACAAAAAATCAGGGAGAAGAAAAGAAAGGAACCAAAAATTCAATTGGCGCAAAAGTACAATATGCTTTCGGTGAAGGGGATGTTAATTTCGCACTGGGCGATAACTTTAAGGATCTCACTGATGGAGCTTATGTAAGCTTGGAACATCGTCAAGGTTGGGATTCAGTTGGAGAATGGCAAGGTAATTACACAGATCCTAGAGTAGGAGTCGAATTTAATTACGATTTAATTGCTCTCAAAATAGAAGGTGGACCTCGTTTCTTTGTCCCAACATCTGAGGCAAGTACCAGCGAACGTACTGATTTCGCTGGTGAAATAGAGATTGGTCGTCCTGTAGGAGAAAACGCATACGTATTTATTCATTGGCAACCTACCCGTAGTGATAAGGATGGTTCTGATTGGGGAGAAGGTTGGCAACATCATGTTGGAACCGGAGTCACATTTACGTTCTAAAAAAAAATAATTGTCTTTTGAGTTCTATTCAGCCCATAGCAGTACGAGTTATGAACTTTTTATGGGCTGAATAAATCAACCCTTAGGTAATTGCAAAAGTGCTATTCCGATTTTTTAAGTGATGCCCCCTAGATGAATTAGTACTGCACATTGATCTGAAAGTTTGAGAAAGGTATCACAGTCAAGGCTCTAATTTGCAAATTTGGCTCACTGTGCAGTTGTAAGTAATTGATTTTGGTCTATCAATCGATTTGGACGATTATTGCTGTTTTGGGTAAAGTCAGTATGAACCTTTGGTTTCAGTGGTTTCATTATTTCCATTGTGGCTCAAATAAAGCTAACTTTGTTATTCGATGGAGGGTGCCCTCTTTGTCAAAGAGAGGTTTATTTTCTTCGCTCTAGAGATAGCTTGAATTGCATTGCATTCGTAGATATTGATTCCCCTAGCTATAAACCAGACCTTTTTAGCGGCATTAGTTATCGAGAGGCGATGGGAAGAATCCATGCGATAACTTCAACTGGCGAAGTCCTTAAGGATGTTCGTGTTTTTCAAGAGGCATATCGGTTGGTAGGCCTGGGATGGGTTTATGCGCCAACCGCTTGGCCAATATTAGGCCCTATTTTTGATCAGCTTTATGAGATTTGGTCACGTTGGCGCTTTCGCTTAACCCGTAGACCATCGCTAGATCAGCTTTGCCAAATCCGAGAGCTTGCAGAGAAAGATGACTGAATTTATTTCTTGAATGTTGCTTTTTTGTTCCCACCTATTTGCTCTATAAGTGAGGATAGAAATATCAACTTATTTGGGTTTTAATCCCTTCTTAGTCGTTCATGATCTGCTCTTGCCCTTTGGTCAACACGTTCTAAATCTGCTCTTGCTCTTTGATCAACGCGTTCTAGATCTGCTCTTGCCCTTTGATCAACACGTTCTAAATCTGCTTTAGCCCTTTGAATCATGCTTGCCATCGAGTCGACCATCAATGAAACAGCCGTGGGCACTTCCTTCCCCGCTGGGGTCATAGATAACTGGTCACCCATTCGGTTATTGGATGTTGGGCGATCCAGGCTCATCGAATCGAGTTTATGTGCTTAATGTTATTAACCACTGTAGAGCGTAGAACGGAGGCTTTAAGTCCATTGTTGTGATAAATAAGGTGGGGTTCTCCAGCACTTTGCTTTTAGGAGGGTGCTATTCAGTCGTTTGGATCCTTTGTGGCTTTCTCACTGTAAACTTATTTGAGAAATTGCAATAGGCAAAACCCCTTTTATAGATATATTTTGTTCGATTTTATTGTTTATAATTTCTTGCGTTTTAAATCTCACTAAATAACAGTTCAATCTTAATCGAATTTTCTATTTGCTTAACGTTTCTATTTTACTTGATATACCTTTGACCTTCCATTGCACTTTCTAACACCCCATGAAATTGGCGCCTGAGACTTAGCTGTCTCTTGTTCAACGCAGATGTTCTGATTACTTGCCCACTGAGCTACTGGGCGCAAGGTAATAGCAATAAAGGCAAGACAAAAAGCACATAATAAGAGTGCAATGCTAGTCAAAATCTTTGTCCAATCAAAATCTTTTTCATCTGGAGTGATAGCCATCAATATTGAAAGGCATGAGAGTCTTAGGTCTAACACTATTTTCGCAAATTTGCCTTAGCAACTCTCTTGAGCTGGCTAAAAAAATGTTAAATCATCTTTGGCTCGTACTTTTAAGAATATGCCTTTGAAAGGCTTTTTTGTTGATGCTCTTGATAAATCAATCCTAAAAGAGAGAAACTTGAGGGAATATCTAAACCGATTATTAAATGCCTTCATTGATCACCCTGCTTTTATACATCCTTGGGGGTGCCTCCTTGGGAGCCCTAATGCTTTTAACTGGGATTCCTGCAGGCCCACTATTAGGAGCAATATTGGGAGCTGGACTATTAAGCATTAGTGGGCAGCTTGAGGTTGCAGCATGGCCTTTAGGGACAAAAACAGTACTTGGTATATGTATAGGAACAGTTATTGGGACGGGTATCAACAAAGAGACATTGGGTGAGTTGCAATTGCTTTGGAAGCCCGCATTAGTCATAACTTTTGTTCTTTTGGTGACAGGAATTCTTGTTGGCCTATTAATTAGTCAATACCTTGGAGTGGATAAAACCGTAGCTTTGTTAGGCGCAGCCCCTGGAGGGACTATAGGCATGAGTCTTGTGGGCGCAGAGTTTGGGGTTGGTGCAGCAGTTGCTGCTCTGCATGCAGTTAGATTAATCACAGTTCTTTTTTTGATACCTGCAATAGTGCACTTCCTTGCTCCAGGAGGGGGCGTTGATATCACAAAATAAAATTTAGTCTTGATAGAAGTCAGAGCTTTATAATCAAAAATCCATTGTTAACTTATCCCTAGGTCTATATATTTTGATTTCCTTTGTTAATTACCTAATTAACAAAGCTTCTAGCATTAAATAGAAAATTTTTGTGGCATTTTAAATTTGTTAGTTGCCGAAACGATAGTGCTTCCGTACTGCTATATGGACCTCCCATGTACAAGACATGCCTGCAGGGAAAATAACCAGATCACCGGCTTTAAACCGAATAGGAGACCCTTCGTCCGGTGTAACGGTTACATCCCCTTCGAGGATTAAACAAGTTTCCTTTTCGCTATAAGTCCAAGGGAATGTGCTCGGATCACAAGTCCAGATAGGCCAGTGAGTTACCCCTAGTGCATTGATAGTATTTTCGGGACAGGGAGATGTTACGGAAATTTCCAATTAATTATTTAGAGCTCAATCTCTTTTTAGCAGTTAAAACATATTTTGTCAGATCAGCCAAGTTATTAAGATTTTGTTCATTGTTAGCTTATGGATTAATTTCCTGCCATGACTTCTTTATCAATACGAGATTAATAATAAAAACATTCTCGTTTATTATTATATTCCGCCTAGCATTTCTGATAACTCTAGTACCTCAATAAATAGAATCGCACTAATAGATGTCATGACAACAATTAAGACTCCTCCAATCTTGACTACCTTTTGGTTTGTATCTATCTGGCACTTTTGAATTGAACTTTCGGTTGCCCCTAGAGGTAGGAATATAATTCCGACCATTAGTATTCCAAGTACTGCTATAATTATTTGTTCATTGATTTGACTGAGGCTCACTTCCCATAGTTTAGCTTTATTTATAAACTCTTGAACAGAATAGGCGGTTTTCTCAAAGGCTCCTTCTTGTTGAAGCTCCCACAAGGTTTTGAATTCAGCGAACATTGTTCAGACCCTATATATAAACTAGTTATACCTTTTGGCTAAAGTTCTTACTACTGATTAGACACACATCTAATTAATTGCTTCTTCTCAAGTCTCAAAAGAGGGTTGGAGCTTCTTCAAGATCTTGCTATGTAAATAATCCAGTGAATATTCCTGTATAGCATAGGACTCTAGGTAATATTAGGTTCTCTATATCAAAAATAGATAGCAATAATAAAATTGAGAAAAATACAAGACCTGAAATTATAGTCGAATAGTTATTTATACCTTGGTATGGAGATGGCTTTGCAGCTATTAAGAGGTTAAAAGAAAATGCTCAGATAATTTCGATAATTAGACTTCGTTTTGATAGTAGATGATTGCATTCTCGGCATCGAACCTTTAGAAGCAGCCAGCTTAATATTGGTATGTTTTCATACCATTTCAATGGATGAGCGCAGTTATCACATAGATATCCTGTTGAAAATATAGATTCACCTTTTAGGGTTCTAATTGTAAGCAAGCTGAATAATCTACCTGAATATACCCAAATTAGAACTAATAAAGCAAGAAGGTTTATCAAATCGCTTTTTCTGAACTGCATGATTATAATAAACTATAATATTTTTCTTGTTGAAGAGGTTTATACAAGATGCCATTGGATTGGAAATTTCCCTTAGCTGTAAGCACAATTTATATTTCATTATGTCTTTTATATGATACATTTTTCAATGTTCCTGGATCTATTTCATGGCAGGCATTGTTCGTATATTCCCTACCATATTTTGGGTCTGCATTGGCTTTGTATAGCTCTCGTAATATAAGAAGGATTTTTTTAGATACAGAAAAATGTAGTGATAATAAAAATAGTAATATATTTTTTCAGAAAGTAACTGCAATTAGTGTTTCATTATCCTTTATTCTTCAATTAATTTCTTGGAGTTATATTTTTAACAAAGTTGATTCAATCAACTCTCTTAAAGAATTTTTTATGTACTTAAGAGAGGCATCGCTTGAACTATTAAATATAGTCCCACCTGTTCTTACATATCCTAATGGTCTTTGCTTTGCAGCCTTTTGCCTTGCGTTTTCTGGCTATCGAGTTCGAAGGAAAATACGTTCATTATTTTTTCTATCGGTTTCAATATTAAATGTTTTCTTAAATGACCTACAGACCTCTGGGAGAGCTGGAATGGCATTTGTCGTTTTTATATTATTAGCAACAGCAGTTTGGGATTGGCGGGTTAACGGTCGAAACCCATTTGGTTTCTTAATTTCTATCTTTGGCATTTCAATATTCACTCAGCTTCCAAAAGTTCTCCGCTCAGGCTACCAGCCCTTAGAGCAAAAATTTGTGTTGTTCGATCAAGTCATGCGATATTGCTTTTCATATTTAAATACTTTAACGGAATTATTGACACGCTTGCCCGAGCCTAATTGGATAGGTCAAAGAACATTTTTGCCGATATATAATTTAGCGTCTAGAATTAATCCAAATATTTTAAGATCAGCAATTCATAATGTAGAGAGAAGCAATATTTGGGGGTATAATAATTATACAATTTCAGGTGAGATCCTTCGAGATTTTTCTTACATAGGCTGTTTACTGATACCATTTCTAATCACTTTATTAATGGTATATTTTGCAAGTATTTCCTCAAGACCTATAAACATCACGATAACTCTTTTTTATTCTGGTTGGCTTGTCTATGGAGCTATTACTAATATCTTCATGATGGGTGGATTCTTTTTTTCTATAGTATTTATTTTTGCACTAGCGTCTTTAGATCATTCCTTATTTAGGAAACCTCTCTAATTTCGTTATACGAATTTACTTAATCATCTTGAGAAATATTTCCTTGACGATTTTTTTTAATTGCTCCTCGAATTCGTTTGTCCTTAAGTCTTGTCCTTTTAGAGGACTTGGATGGAGTACTTGGTATTCTAAGTTTTTGTTTAGTTAATAACCCATCTTGAATCAATGTTTTCATTCTTTCGAGCGCTATTCTGCGATTTTGAAGTTGAGATCGCTCTTTATTTACATTGATAATTAGACAACCTTTGATTAACCGACTCTCTAGCTGTGAAAATAATCTCTGCTTCTTATAGCTATTCAATACCGATGAATTCTTTAAATTAAAAATTAATTCAACTTGGCTATCTGTAGTATTCACTCCTTGTCCACCAGGACCTGATGATTTTGTGAAACGCCATTTAAGCTCTTTAGCTGGGATAGTCAACCAGGAATTGATATGTAAATCCATTTATACTCTTAATGAATACCAATTCATTTGCCTAGAAGCGAGATTAGTTAAGGTAAAGCTTAAAAGTAATGTCTAATTTTTTTATAGGATATAGCTTTAAAATCTTAATAGTTAGGAATTTGGTTATTTCTATAAACTTATCAATAATTAATGTATGTTTATTTTGTTGTGAAATAAGCGACTTTTCCTGCCTCTCATTAGTTACCTAATTTGGCATAAGAATTGGTGACTGGCTAGCTAAATACGATTATATGAAACATCGGTTTCACCCTATTGTATTGATCGTAGACATATAAGTAAAGTGCAACCCTCAATTTTCGGACTCGCTCTTTCTGATTGTGGAATACCTAAAATTTAAACTAAAGCTACTATCACTGTTTCTACTTTAGCAGTAAAGGGAATCCCATTACTTTTCTTTTATTTAGAAATAATGGTTTGAGACAAGAGTTTTTCAAAGCATGCTGCTAATAAATTTATTTCCTAAATGATGAAAAATCATAATAAAGTATTACTTACCGAGGATATAAATCTTCCCTCTGTATCAATTTTAATGACCCATAGAACATGCATATAAATACAATTTAAAGATCTATAATTATTTTTATTGATATTAATGAATGGGTTAATGACATATCTTTGATGTTTATCCTATACCTGGGATGTCAAAAGGAAGCTTATTTTCTAGTCCAACAAGATATTTTTGAAAAAATGGAATCCTTAATATAGCCAAAGGAAGTGCTATGTTTATAAGTATCCAGATGATACCAATAATCGCCCCCCATTTACCTCCTTTATTGAATAGAAACCCTTTATCTTTAGTGTCAGTCATAGACTCAATTATATCTTTGCTCTTATTTTATAATTAAAAATAGATCTAGGCAGCAGCAACGTTTTTGTATAGATATTTGTTAATCTATAGCGATTGAATCTCAGAAGACATTCTTTCTGCCAAAATCAATTTATTACAAATACACAAACGTTATTAACTATGGACTGGGATAAAGCTAAAAAACATTGTGAGGAACGCAATTGGCTTTGGACATTGGATCTGATTGAGCAGGCTCAAAAAGAGGTGAATGAGCTAGAAAATAAGGTAGCTCAGCTTGAAGAGCATCAAAAAGCTCAGCGTTTATACAACTCATGCAATTATTGACGTATTAATTTAACTTTCAGTCCTTGCCATGTAAACACAAATGAACGTAGGGTTGTTAATATCTTATATACCTTAAAATCTAATTTGGGACAACAATACGAATTCTTAGATTTTTTTTTCGGATTGTTCTACAGTCTTTAAAGTTGCAATACTGTCTTGGGAACTTATCTAGTAACAGGTTCAAATCGTGGAATAGGCCTAGAATTTTGTCGACAACTTCATAATAGAGGTAATCAAGTTATTGCTACATGCAGAGTTTCTTCTTCGGAATTAGATGATTTAGGAGTAAGAGTTGAGACTGGGGTTGATGTTAGCTCTGGTGAATCCGTCGTTAAGCTCAAGAACAAGTTAAACGGAATAAATATAGATGTATTGATCCAAAATGCGGGGATCGCAGAATCAAATTCCCTATCAACTCTTGATCCAGCAAGCATTATTCGTCAATTTGAGGTGAATGCCTTAAGCCCATTATGTTTTACAAAAACTTTCCTTAGTAATATGAAATCTGGTTCTAAGATAGTACTTATGACGAGTCGAATGGGGTCCATAGAGGATAATACTTCTGGAGGTTCTTATGGTTATCGAATGTCAAAAGTATCTCTTTGCATGGCCGGTAAGTCTTTATCGATTGACTTGAAAGAGCAAGGTATTTCTGTGGCTATTTTGCATCCAGGACTAGTTAGTACTCGAATGACTGGATTTACCTCTAATGGTATTTCAGCTCAGTTATCTGTTAAAGGTCTTATAGAAAGGATTGATTCCTTATCTCTATATAATTCAGGAACTTTTTGGCACTCTAATGGAGATGTCCTTCCTTGGTAAGTTAAATCAGTCAAGCCAATAATATATCTATTAACCAAATATCTTTTTCATATATTATTTAACAATTAAATCTCCACAATACTCTTGATCTTGCTCCTTAACCCTTAATTGTGTTTGCTTATCCATTTTTTATCCATCCTCTGCCATCAAGCTTTAAGTACAGAAATTTTGTGTTAACTAAATAATTTGAAGAATAAAGTAAAATCCATTCCTGTTAAAGTAATATATACTTTCTTCAAGGCTGTCTTCTAACAGTTTAAGTGGATCAGGACTTGATGTGTTCTGCCCATCAGAGTATTAGAAAGTTAAGCCTCAAGCCATTGTTAGTTTTTGTTTCCTATCTAATAAATCCGCAACATAGAATAATTATTATAGTTATAGTAAATTTGTGTTGTGCTTTAATAAATCTCTTTTCATCTTTCAAATTTATTTCATGGCCACAATGATTCAAAGTACTACAATTGCCTGGATTGGGGGCCTATTGATCATAGTCTTTTCCGCTTCCTTCGTAAGGTTAATTCAATTAAAGATACAAGGTTGGAATCGTCATAAAATATCCCCATTACCATTAGAAGGCTTTCCTACAATTGGATGTTGGATTGGCACGCTGGCAGGCTTGACAATTATGTTTACTGGAGTTTTAGAAACATTTGATTTCTCTCAATTAAACTCATTCATTGCTTCATTGGTATTAGCGTTGACAACAGGTCTTCCAATGTGGGGTGTGGTCAGAACATTGTTAGTAGAAGTAGAAGAAGGAACGCTTAAAGAAATACTTCCTGGCAGATTTAATTGACAATCTATAGCTTTAATTCAAGCTTGGTTTTGTCAATTCTTTTCTTTAATACATCGCTAATTTTAACTATAAATAAATATATATTTTATATATCCACTATAAATTTCAACTTATAGTGGATAATTATCCTACAAGTGTTCAATAGAGCATTACCTTCAATTGGATTTGGGACTTGGGCTTGGGGTAATAAGTTCCTTTGGGGGTACAACTCAAAAAATGATGATGCTTTATTAGAGGAAACATTTAATGAGGCAGTAAACAGAGGTCTTAACTTTATTGATACAGCAGATTCCTATGGAACTGGTCAATTAAGAGGCCGAAGTGAAGAACTGTTGGGGCAGTTTATAAACAAACTAACTCCTGCGAAATCAAAAAATCTTATAGTTGCGACAAAGTTAGCTCCTTACCCCTGGAGAATTGGAAGGAAAGGTTTTTATTCTGCTTTTATTGCAAGCAAAGAAAGGCTTCAAGGGAAGCTCGATCGCGTTCAATTACATTGGAGTACCTACAGATACGCTCCTTGGCAAGAAGTTCAATTAATGGAAGGACTCTGTGATTTCCTTGAGAGTGGAGATGTCTCAGAAATAGGTGTTTCGAATATGGGACCTAATCGATTGCGCTGGTTTCACAATCGTCTTAGCAAGAGAGGCATTGCGTTAAAGAGCCTCCAAATACAGTTTTCTTTATTGTCTCCTGAGCCTCATAAGCATTTAGATATATGTGATGCATGCAATCAGTTAAATATTGAACTTTTAGCTTATAGTCCTTTGGCTTTCGGTTTACTGGCTATACCACCAATTGAAGAAAAAGTTCAGTCAACTACATTAATAAGAGGCAACCTTTTTCGTAGGCTTTTACCTTCGAGCATAGGATTGCGAAAAGAGTTACATAAAATCGCAGTTCGTCGAGGCCGGTCTCAAGCCCAGGTTGCATTGAATTGGTGCAGAGCGCATAAGGCAATGCCAATAGTTGGATTGCGAAACCCTATACAAGCGAAAGATGCTAGCGATGCTTGTAAATGGCATCTTACAAGCAATGAGAAAGAAGCTTTAGATATTGCTAGTCAAAACTGCAAGATGCGAATGCCAAATAATCCATTCCAAAGCATATGAATCTTAGTTTTAGTCCTTTTGCCCAATTCTTATTCCTATAAAAACATGTCTGACTGGCTAGATGATCTTTACTTATAAGCTATTTCCCATACCCTATTAACTCTTTTGATGATTTGAGTTGCTATTGGTGGTCAATTCAGTGTTTATATTGCAAAAGTAGGGAGATGATGCCTTTTATTAATATATAAATCCTTCTCAAAATAAAAAGGAGGCCTATTTGGCCTCCTTTTTATTTTCAAATGAGAATTGCAAACCTGGAAAAAGAAGATGTTAGGTTTTCATTTCTTCTTTTTTCCTGGTGCAAGAGTCTTTATCTCTTCTTGAAGCTCTTGCTCACGCTCATCGAGAATTTTGATGCGTGAATGATAGCTTTCCTCAAGTTTTTTACGAGAGGCCTCAACGCTATTGAGTTCCTCTTCTCTTTGCTTGAGCTTGATTTCCTCTAGCTGGCTATCAGAGACAACATAGACAGTTCTCATTGGTGAGAAAAACGAGTCAGAAAAGAAAGAATCGAAGAGTGAGGTGTACATGTCCTCTTTTGCGAGTTACATGATTACTTTGCACCTAACTCTTATGAATCAATATGAGGGATACCGAAAGTCTTCATTCGGTAAATATCACCAACTTCGGTTTCCACTATCAATTGGTGGTAACAACCTATAAGCAGTAATACCCTAGTGAAAACCGTATGTTTAATGCTCAAGAGATTGCCCTTTTCATTTATTAGAGGGATTATTGGGCATATTTGTTCTCTTGTGGTTAGTAACCGTTTTAGGTTAATTGCTGAGTAATTCTTGAGCGCTCTTGAATCGCGGGATTCAATATCAATATTTGATGTGTGGTTTTTTGGCTTTCAAATAGATGATATCAAGTATTCTTAAGGGGCCTGTATCGTCAATAATTAGACCTTTTCGCCTCTTGGAATTCATGGAATGTCTAAATGGCCATCTCGGTATGGAAATTTGTTTTTTTCTTGACTTGGCAAGGGTTCTAATGAGTCAAGGTCCCTTTGAAGCTCAAAAATTTAGAGTAAAGATATGGAAAGAATTTCTAGAATTGCTCGAGTTTCCACTTCTTCTTAGCTATTCGAGGCACCCGTCTTTCTTGGCTGAGCATTGTTAGAGAATTAATGGGTGGAGATTGTCTACTTCTTGTTTATAAGTTATTATTAAATGTCTGTTGATTATTTATCATGCTCACTGGTAAGGATTTGTTGGCCAAAGTCAAGGACTTAGGTGATGTCTCAAAGTCTGACCTTGTAAAGGCATGTGGATATGTATCCACTAAGAAGGGAGGTGGTGAACGCCTTAACTTCACAGCTTTTTACGAGGCTCTGCTAGAAGCTAAGGGAGTAAATCTTGCTTCAGAAGGCTCCGGCGGTATTGGCAAAGGAGGTAGGAAGCTAAGTTATGTCGCCACAGTACAAGGCAACGGAAATTTATTGATTGGTAAAGCTTACACAGCGCTTTTAGACCTTAAGCCTGGCGACAACTTTGAAATCAAGATGGGTCGTAAAGGATTCCGTCTGATCCCTGAAGGTGAAGGTTAAAGCATCCTTTTTGTTCCGAACATTTGTAAAGGATTAGACCTAGGTTGGTCCTTTCAGTTAATAGCCAGCGAACTTTTTAGCTCGCTGGCTATTTTTGTATGGAGGCTCACCTCTCGAGTAAATACTATTGAGTTTTTTCCCATTTGAGGTAGGCGAATGCCTTCTAATAATTAATCTAAGCTTATTTTCGGCAAAATAGGTTAAGAATAGGTTCGCTATGGAATTAATTAGTGCTTTGATCGCAAAATCATGGACATAGCCTCAAATATTTATAACCTAGGTAATCCCTATATTATTTGAGTTAGCTATTTGCTTATAGAGATATCATTAGAGCTTATTAGCCTCCAATCTACTTAAAGCTGCTACATGACTGTTTAATAGACCCTAATGAATTGACCAGTAATTTTGACGTTCATGTTTTAATTGATTCGCCTAACAATGATAATTTTTTTCAGAAGAGGAGGAAATAATGCACTTAGAGAGCTGAATTTTACCATTCCTTAGGGTTTTGCAAATGGGTAGTAAATATTGCTTAGGTGGTTTATATATAGTTATTAAAGGCGTTGATAAGAGATAGTCATGCTAAAAAGCACCGAGTTGAAATAGGTGCGAATCATGGTTAATAGTCCAGAAGATCTCCTTTTGAGCCAAGAAACAGATGCAATTGATGAATATTTCGAATGTGTCACTGCCTGTTCATTGGATGAAGAGGGGGTGGAATGCGTAACTCATTGTGTACAGGTTCACTTAAGAGGAGAGGCTGAGAATTGATTCTTATGTTGATTTAAGTAATTAGGCTTAGTTATTCACTTTAAAGTTAATTGGGGTTAGGTTGTTAGATCTCGTTTTTTTTAGAATCGTATTTATGCTTATATTTTGATGCCCTAAAAGTATACTTAGGGTATTTGAGATAACGAATTTTACTTGAACTGTCCTGTAATAGAAAGGTGTAAGGAAGCCATTTAAATATGCAAACAGTGTTGATACTTAAGTTGTTTCTTGGCTGAATCTAGCCTGTCCCCTTTAGGAAGTTCTTTCGTCAGTTGTGTTAATGCATCCTCGCTATATTTATTGCCAATGCTTCCTAGCGCAATAATTGCTTTTTTTGCTACTACGTCAGAACCTTCATAGGCTAATTTTCTTATTATTGATGATATCTCGACACTATCACGTCGAGAGAGAATACTAATAGTATTCATTAGGACTGGCTCCCTAAAATCTTTTAGAGGCTCTCTTAGTATATCTAGAAGGATTGAATCACTAAGTTGATGTGCTTTAAATTTAAGTAATTCTAATCCAGCTATACGAATTGCAGCACTCTTTTGACTAATTATCTTTTTAATTAAGGGAATAGGAATGTCTCCCCCCCCAGCAGGCTAGTGCTTTAAGAACATTAAGCTGTTCGTCTTGTCCCTTTGTTCCTTCTAGTTGAGTTAATAACCAGTACTTAGCTTCATGTTGGTGGCAAAGCCCAGCAGCATAAATTAGCTCTGGCTGGATTCCTTCTTTATGTATAAGTCTCTTTAATATAGGCCAACTCTTGCTACCCATAAGCCCTAATTTCTCGGCCAAGGCCATTCGAAGACCCTGATCAAGCTTGACTGAGTAAACTTCAGCTAGCCAATTAGGGTCTACAGGGTCTCTCCCTGCGTTATTAAGCTTCTTCCAAATACTTTCTTCTTTAAGCCTCACAGTTCTTTTCTCTAACGAGCACCAAGTTCTGCTGCTAGTTCTCTTTCAAGCTTTTCATCATGAACTTTTGGAAGAACATTAGACATCCTAGTTCTGTGTGTACTGTAAAAGAGCATTCCAATAAACACCATTCCACCAATAATGTTTCCTAGAGTAACAGGTAGAAAATTCCAAAAAATTACTTTATAAAATTGAACTCCAGAGCCTAATAGAGGTCCAGCTGTATGCAAAAACATGTTTACAACAATATGCTCCATTCCCATTGTCTGGAATGCAGTAATTGGTAGCCAGCATGCAAGAAGTTTACCTGGAACACTTTTACTTACTAGTGCCATTGTTACCCCAAGGCATACAAGCCAGTTAGCAATCACCCCTCTTATAAAGGCTAGAAAAAGTCCAGTAGAACCTAAAGATGAATATTTCGTAATAACATTAGCTTGATTTATAGAAATAATTTTAGCGGCTACTATTGCCCAACCTTTTCCACCATCTGCAGCAGATAATGGTTCAATAGTTCCAGCACTGGTCAAACTTATTGAGAGCAAAATTGCTACAAGAAGTGTCCCTAAGAAATTGCCTATCCAAACCCAGGTCCAATTACGAAATGTAGCTCTCCATGATGATTTTCCTGCCCATGTAGCCATTGGCAATAGCGCAAAATTACCAGTAACTAGCTCCATGCCAAAAAGCACTATGCTTGCAAACCCAAATGGAAAAATCACTGATCCTAAAAAAGGCATTCCAGATTGAATACCTACTGTGATTGCAAGGCAGGTTGCTAAACCAAGAATTGCACCTGAATAGAATCCACGCACAAGCAAGTTTTTTATGCTTACAGTTGACTTTTTGCCGCCAGCAGCAATCATCCCATCAACTAATTCATTTGGGAGGACATAGTCCATTTGTGATGCACTTGAATTCATGGTTTTAATATCGGTTGTGAAAGTATGACTATGATTTAGTTAATCACTTATTAAATTCATTAGCCTTGAGAATGGATCTTGGCTTCCATCTTTGCGGTTAATTGCAGGTTGCTCCTTGCTAGCTTTAATTAGCCAGGTAAATACTTTAGATAGCAAGTGATTATGCTTGGATTTTGATTGCATAGTGAATTGAGAGTCAGATGTTTGAACTATGTAAAAGAAGCAGCCTATGGTGATTGACTGCTTCTTCTGTAATTGTGGATTAAACTCTTTAATCTATTGAAAGTTTTTCTTAGCCTAATAAGTGATTGATTCTTTGGTGATGCAGAGTAATTATCAACTAATATTTCTTTTAATACATCTTTTATATTATCCTTTAATATTGATTTGTATCTTAGCTCCCCTACTTTTGGGTTTGGGCCTTGCTCTCCTCCGATGCATATTGAAAACCCATCTGAGATTTTCCCATTTTTATCTTTCACTTTTGTTCCTGTTAGACCTATTGCGCCCATATAAGCTTGGCCGCAACTATTAGGACACCCTGTCCAATGTATTTTTATTTCTTTTTGTAGGTCTAGCTCTTCATCAAGCTCCTTAGATATTTGTAGAGCTTGGTCTTTTGTATTTGTTAGTGCAAAACTGCAGTAAGTACTTCCAGTACATGAAACAGTCCCTGCTGAAATTGGACTTGGGTTCAGTGGAAATCTATTTAACAATTTATCTTCTTTGAAATATTTTACTTTGTTCGTATGTATATTAGGAATGATTACATTTTGGTCTTCTGTAAGCCTTATTTCACCATTGCCATATTCACTACTTAAAGAAGCAATTTCTTGCATATCTTCACTGGTTAATCTTCCTACAGGTATATGAAGTCCTGCATAGTTGAGATTCTTTTGCTTTTGATGTTTTATCCCAAATATTGAACGTGGTGTATTCGTAAAGGATGACCCAGGATCGTTTTCTATATGACCAAATCTCTCTTCAACCATTGAGCGGAACTTCTCAATGCCTAGATCGTTTAGGAAAAACCTAAACCTTCCTCTTTGGCGTTTATTCCGCTCACCATTATCTCTCCAGATTGAAATAACAATGCCTGTGAAAAGGCATAGGTCTTCAGGTTTTATCCATGCATTTAGAGGTATTGCGTACTCATTTAGCTGTGAAGACAAGATCCCTCCTATCCAAACACCAAATCCAAGTACCCCATTTTTTCTGACAGGGTGAAAAACAATGTCATTGTGGAGGAGGAAATTGTCTTTAGATCCAGCAACTGCGGTGTTCCACTTTCTAGGGAGATTTGAGAATTCTGAATTTCCAGCTCCATTATTTGTAAGAAATTGTTCTAACTTAAAAGTAAAATCTCTTGTGTCAATGATCTCCTCGGGATCTATTCCTGCTAGGGGGTTACCAGTAACATTTCTTGGATTATCGAATCCAGATTGGATGGTATCTAGTCCAGCTTCCTTTAGCCTCTTAAGTATCTCTGGAAGATCACTAATAAGAATTCCACGTAATTGAAGATTTTGCCGAGTAGTAATATCACAACTTCCATCTTCACCATATCTTCCTACTATTGATGCAATTATATTCATTTGATGAGCGTTAAGTACACCATTTGGAATTCTTAGACGTAACATGAATTTCCCTGGAGACTTAGGTCGCCAGAACATTCCATACCATTTCAGGCGCAGTTCTAAATCTGTTTTGTCGACTTGTTCCCATCCTAGTTGAGCGAATTTTTCTATTTCCGTTCCAACAAGAAGTCCATCTTTATCAGCTTTATTCTTTTCAATTTTATTAAGTTTTTTCCCTTCTAGATAGGCTTTCATGATTAACAAGATGAGATTTTAAATATGATGATATGGGCCATCATATTCAATATAGAGCTCTTAGTAAGCTTAAAATTTTCATCAACCATTAACACCTTTTGTAGGGTAGTTGATCTGTATCAGATAAGACAAAAATATATTTTCGTTGACTTTATTTTTTTGTTACAGTTGATACAAAGAATATGATAACTTTGTTGTACCTAGCAATCCTATCTATATAGTTAATTGTAAATTACTAAAACTCAAATAGATTTTGAGCGATTAACTATATTCTTATTCCTCCAACCAGGTTTTAACGCTTAACTCCTTATTTATATTTTGGAGCTATCAATTCCTACAATTAATACTTCCTACCTATCTCTCCGATCCAGGTGATAGCACCTTGCCTTAGCATTTGCAGGACCTTCTTCATCGCAACAATATCTCTAGAAAGGTTCCTTTTGTTAGTTTGCTTATTACTTGACCGCATCCTTTCCTTAGGATTAATGCGGTTTAATTCATATTCAGATTTTTTATCGTATCCTTCTTTGATCATGAAGCTGTTCTCATTTTATGATCTATATCTTAAATCTATTCCTCAAAATAGGTGCTTTAATGACGCTTTTGCTACTAAAAACTAGTTTTTAGTAGCTCTTCACTAGGCTCATATTCAATTAGATCCACTGAAATTAGTACTTACGTCTCTTTCAAAGATTGATGTTCTAAAAAAGTTTCTTCTAATAGTCACTTTCAATGTAGCTTCTATCTGCTTCTTTCATACTCTGATCATTATTATCCGAGCAGCATGTATACATGAGGTTGATAACTCGATTAGGATCAATTCTTCGTAACCCAACTTCATCCCATAATCTCCTGCAAAGTTCATCATCCCCATGTGTAAACTGCGCATTTATAAGGTCTTTTGCTAATAAAAAGACTTCTTTTTGTGAAACTTTATTTTTTACCTCATTTAAGAAACCTTTATAGGCTAGAGGGATATACTTTATTCCTCTATAAGTTAGTAGATGGCTAGTCTTTGAAAGCTCATATCGTTTTTTACTATACGTACTTTGCGTATAGCTCAATTTTATTGTCTTAACTGGACCTTTATCTTTGTATGGGATGTACTTCTGGCCGCGGTATAGAAGAGTTGTCATGGCTTATGGTTGGAGGGTGAATTTACGAGATCCATTCGACTGCTATAGATCTTGTGGGTTTGCTCTTAAGAAAATTAAGCTCGATAGGATTTAGTATTCTCTATTCATAGCTACATGTCCGACAAGATGTCGTTCGTCAGGACACAAAACTCATAATCTTTAAGCTGCCAATTTCAAATGCGAGTTGGATTTAAAAGAATTTATATATAAAGCCGATAGGTTTTGATTGTACTAATGGCAAGTAAATGGATAAAATCTATAGAAGAATGACCTGACTTATGAAGGAAAGAGAGATCAAGGAGAAATTCCTGAATGCTGGCTCTAATAATCTACACGAGTTTCACCATATATATCCTCGGATTCTTGAGAATCTAATTAATTCCAAAGGCGAAAATGAGAAAATTTGTATTTTTGAAATAGGGAATAGAACCTATCAAACGATAAGAGCATTCTTAATGGTTGATGAAAGGGTGGTCGTTTATGGTCTTGATATTGGTAATTCCTCAGACTATAACAAGGTATATAGAGAGAAATTACTTGAGGACTTCCCTGGAAGAGTTCATTTGGCTACAGATACTCAAGGCAATAAAGAAGTACTTTCATATACAGGCAAGCATGCAATGTCATCGTTTAATGGTTTTGACCTTGTTGTAGATGATGGTAGTCATCATAATGATCATTGGCTGTCATCTTTTGATGTTTTAAGTAATTATATGAAGCCAGAAGGTGTATATGTAATAGAGGATATTGAATGCATGTATGCATGGGAAAGTGGTAAGAATACATATATAGATAGAAGTAAAGGTTTTAATTTAAGGCAAGAGTCTTATCATTTAGGTTTAACACTTAGGAAATTTTTAGTAGAAATGATAGATGTTGTAAATAGAGATTTCTTAAAAAGAGTACAAATGTCTTTTGACAATGAGGGCAAAATACCAAGGAGAATAAGTGAAACTACTGGTAATTATAGTGTTTTGGGCAGGGATGATTTGGTTACCTCTTTTAGGGTGTATACCAATTGTGTTGTCTTTTATTTTGGATATCACCTATCCAAGCCTAAACAACTTGGAGGTATAGACCCTATGGAAAGAGATATGCTTTTTTAATGTAAATATACTTAGAAAGTAAAAACTAATTTTATAATTAGTAGTTATTTTCATTTCCAGCAGGCTATTCTCTTGCTATTAGAATAATCAGCTAGACTTTTAGAGCATTATTTCTCAGCCTTAGGTACTCATTGCTTCTCCGGTAGTATTTAATTGAAAGAAAGAGATAAGAAACCTTCCTTTGGTGTAAGAACCAGTTGTAAAGTAGCAATAAATACAATATTGAGCTAGTTTGTATAGAATTATACTTACTGGCTGGGTTGGGTAAGGATCCCTTAAGCATATCCCTTTTACCAGAGCTTCTGATCCCATTAAAAGCTCTGGCTGAAGCAAAGGACCTAACTGTTGAAGAGCTTGCTAATAGGCTTTTACGCAGTGCGTTACCAGATGACTGGATAGAGAGTCCTGCATTGGAGGACCAATTAGCTTTAGTACCTAAGCAATTCATTAAGGGATTAGTTGGTAAGAGATTCACAGATGAAGGAGCAAAAGCTTATTCTCAGGCTGCTAGATACGAGTTTCAAAAACATGCAGCTCTCAAAGGTTTAGATCAAGATGAAGCACTTGATGAACTACTCTCTATTGCTTTAAAGAATCGAGGTGATATTGAATTAATTAATAAAATTCTAGTTGGGAAGCATGTTCTCACTGGTCGTGAAATATTTGAAATAATTCAATCAACTGGCCATTGTCCAATGCAAAGGACTTTGCAAGATTGGAGCGGGGATCCGCTTGCTGCGTTATGTAAAGTGTTTGTAGATGCAATTGATCTATAGAAGTCATATTTAAGATATTTATGCTTAAATTGCTTTTGAATAAGATATCTATGAGTCTAACTATTTAAAATTAAATTTCTATTTCAAGTCAAAATCATAGGTTGGCTGATATTAATTATGTGGCTACTAGTGACTCGCCACTTATAATAGACTTAGTTGGAATTGGAAATGAATTTAATTAACAAGCATAAGCGCTTTATGGCGTGGTATCAAAAGAAATTAGGGTTGACTGATTATGGCCTTATTTGGTTCAGATTTTTTGATGGAGTTTTTGTTGGTCTTATTGTTGAAAGGTTGATAGTGCATACTTTAATGAAATAGAATTGATTATAATTCTATTTAAATTGATTGGTCCCTGGTAAGAACTATACAAATAATATGCACTGAGCCACCTTGAAATAAAAAATCAAAATCTGAATAATAATTTTAGGTTTCGCTTTTCAAAATGTTTTAAATTTATTGATAAGTTAATAGCTTTTTCGCAATGGGATTTGTTGAGATGCATAAGCGCTTTATCTCTTGGTATCAAGCTAAGCTTGGCCTTAGTGATTACGGTTTGCTTTGGCTTGTTTTCTTCAAAGGTTTTATATTGGCGTTAATTTTTGAAAGATTAGTAAATCACTGAATACCCATTTCGATTTTAATAATCAAGCTATTCATTTAATGTCTTATATGGAAGATAGATAAGATATTAATCTCAGTATTATAAGCTAAACATTAAATTGCTCAAGCCAGTTGTTTAGACAAGAAAGGTCGCTCTCAAGTTGATTGCCCTAAATAAAATATCTATAGGTCGTTAATTATTTGCATAACTCTTCGAATGTTCTTATATTTAGACTGTCTCAATTCAATTACCCAAAAATGGCTTCTGAAGAAGGTGGAGGAATGGTACCTGGTTTGATAGCGATTGCTATTTCAGCCATATTTGCTGCTGGTGTTGGGTTTTTAATACTAGATTTTATACCTCACTAACCTTTGAAATTAATAGGTTACTTTCTAAAAAGTTTTCTTTTCTTTTTAAGTGGAAATCTATTTAGATATTCCTAATTAGGGAGTTTAACGCTATTAGCTATATCTATTAACTTCTTTAAATCTTTTGGTGGTGATTGTGGTCTTGTCAGTACTACAGCAGAACCCTGTACTAAAGCTTGGCATGCTAGTCGCCAGTTCTTTGGGCTTTTTTTTAAGAGATCACTTTCTACTTGAGTAGTAGGACTTAATGATTTAGAGCCTCCGCTTTCAATGGAGATAGTGCAAGTTCTACATTGTCCATATCCTCCACAGTTGCCAATCTTTCCCTTGAAACCATAAAGTTCTAATCCTTCCCGCAACGCAACCTCACGAAGATTTTCTCCAATCTGGCAATTAACATCTCTTCCTTCTCTGGCAAAACGAATGGTTGGCATAATCTGAGTATAAAGAATCACGCGCTTGTGCAACTTTAGGTGATCTTTCAGCATCTAGCTACTTTAATCAGTGTTTCGAGTCGGATAATTTTCAAACCCTTAGTTTGATTATCCTGCATGAGCTTCTAACCCTTATTACATCTTTCTCTAAGGATATTGCTAGTAGATAGTTTAGAAATATATTTTAGCCTTATACTTTCCTTTTATGAATAAAACAATATCCTGGAGCTCTGTTTGATTAAGGCATCGGGATTAATCTGATACTTTTTTAATAAAGATCCTATTAGAAGTTATCAATTTGTGGATAAACTTAAATGATTCTTAAATTCTACTATTGAGTCTATAAAATACCATTATTTGCAAAAATATTAAGGGCTGGCTTCAATAAATCCTTATAATGTTTCCAACCACCAACTGAATTTGGGTTAATAGGAGAGCGGACTTGCACATTGCTTGCGGTACTAATCATGCGCTTGTTGAGATGTGGAGATAGGTAATCTTCATTCCACTCCCACCCTATCCATTTAATAAGAGATAGTATTTCTTTATTAGGTGATGTAACTAACTTATCGTAATCTAATTCATATATTTTTGAAGGATAGACTCTTTTGTATTCTCTCATAATATTATCCTTATTAATTAGAACATTGGCACTATCAGTCAACGATGAAGAGTATCTATATCCAGTCTCAAAATTTGCTTTATATATAGATAGTATATTGTCGAGAGGATGCCTGAAGCAATGTATAATTTTTACATTTTTGAATTGACTTGCTAATAAACCAGCATAGATATAGTTGAAAAGCATCTTATCAGTAGTTATTTGAAAAGCTTCTAGATTTTTTGGCCTCCTTTTCATATAAAGTTCGTATAAAGATTTGCCTTTTTTTTTATTATCCTGCCACTCTTGATATGCACTAGTTAAGATATTCGTCTCTTGTAGATCTATTATGCTTGGATTAACACTAAGTATGGACTCTATAAGTGTTGAACCACTTCTTGGCATCCCCACTATAAATATGCAGTTCGTATGACTAGGAATATTACTTTTGAATTCTTCTGTCTCTCGGGAAACCTTTAATAATTTATTTGCGTTTTCAATATATTCATGACCGTTGGCTGGATACATTCTAAGTTTAATATTATTTGCCTGTGCTAGATATCTTGAACTACCATTAAAATCTCCTTTTCTATGCAGAATATTTGACTTGGCGAAAAGAATATCTACTCGTTCTGAATTTAACCTAAGGTTTTGAATATCAGTCGAGAGTATTTGCCTTGAGAGCTCTTTGTTCCCTGATAAGTCTGTCAATGTTGTCAGAGAAAAGTAAGCTCTTGCTAGATTGTTGTCAATTTCTAGTGCCTTCAATAAATTATTCTTAGCCTCGGTCAGCCGACCTTGATTTTTTTGTATGCCTCCAAGATTCGAATATGCGATTGCTAGTTTAGGATTGATTTTAATGGCTAGAAGTGTTGTGATTTCAGCTTCTTTTAATTTCCCTTTAGCAGTTAAAGAGATTCCTAGATCTAAATAGGCCTCGGCTAGATCTGGTTTACTCAGAACCGCTATTTTTGAAATTAAGGTTGCATCATTTAAAATCATCCTATCCCTTAAGATACCTGCCAAGCCTATATAAGCATTGGTATAGAATCTATCTAGCTCTATGGCTTTTTTGAGTGATTTTTCTGCGTCATCAATGTTTCCTTGATCTTTTAATATTATTCCCAAATTTGAGTAGTTCTTTGGACTCTTAGGTTGATACTTTATTGCTATTCTTGTTGATCTTTCTGCTTTTTTCAATTGACCCATTGTTGACTTTATTAATCCTATATTTAAATAGCAATCTACATATAAAGGCATTAGGATCACTGCTTTATAGGTATAAAAGGCTGCTTCTTTTAGCCTTCCTTGCTCTATGAGGATTAATCCTAAGTAGAAATAACCCCTTCCAAGCCTAGGATTTATTTGAATGGCTTTTAATATATTTTCTTCTGATTGACGGGTCTCCCCTATTCTTTTATATATTGCACCAAGATTTAAATATGAATTTGCATTCTTTGGGAATAAATCTACTGATTTTTTGTAGTACTCAATCGCATGATTAAGTTGCCCTTTAGCCTCATATATCACTCCAAGATTCGTTAATACCCTCAGATCCTTTGATCCAGAGTCAATGATTTTCTGATACATTTTCTTCGCTTCATCAATACAACCTTCACTTTGCTTATCCATTGCATTGATGATAAGCTTTTCATTCTCTAATTCTTTTGAATTATTTATACTCTTATTAGTATTATTATTTTTCATCTACCGTCTCCATATACTGTCAATATAAAGGAATAAATTCTCTATTGTGTTTTGATAGCAATTATTTATAGACTAACACGATTATAAAATTCCGTAAGAAAAATAATATATTATTTTTAAGTTGCTTTTTAACAGAAAAATAGTATATCTTGAGTACTCTCTTTAGGCTCTATTCTTTAAAATCACAAAACAGCTAGCAATGGGCAATCTTTCCGAGATTCTTTCCAGTACATCCATTGCCTGGTTTGAATTTGAAGTGGATCCTTATGAGATCAAACCTATGTGTTCTTGTTCTCAGCTTGAACGGAGTATGAAATCAATTGAATTTGGGTGCTCGTGAACGAACCGAATTGTTTCCATTGCCACTTGCCGTGCCTCAAAGGAGTCATTGGCGTAGGCACAAAATTCACATGTGTTGCGGTCGCTATCTTTGTAGCGGATCGTATAACCGTGGCGGCTCATTAGCCTGGCCATTAGATAGGTCATTACAAACTTTGCTCAGTTCGTCGCTTTTAGGCCACTAATAATTTGCCTTAGTGAGGATACCCACAAGAATATGGAAAGTCGAAAATCCTATATACCGATATTTGCAAGTAATTGAGAGCCTTTTCGAACGTCACTTGAAGAGAGGCAAAATGTTAAAGCTTGATTGGTGAGCTTTTTGAAGCTCTAACTATTCCAATTTTGTGGCTGAGTTTCTCTTAAGTGCTTCATCAATAGGTAGCGATAGATAAATTTAGAACAAGTATGGCCTCAACTAACTATTTACCATAACCTCAGTCTCGTTCTGTTATTTTATTAGGCTAGGTATAGCTAAGGGCCACTTAGAAGGAAAACTGGTTGTTAAACATATGGACAATACTAAAGGTGAATTTAACGACCATAGCCCTGAAAGCCTAATAGCTGAGGCTATCAGGTATCAAAACTCTGGAGAAGTTGATAAGGCATTAACTATCTATACCAAAGCAAGTTTAGTTAATCCGGATAATTCAGAAATTTTTTATCAGATTGGTATGTTATTTAAGCTTAAAGGACAGCTTAATGAGGCCGAAACTAATATTCGAAAGGCAATTTTTATTCAGCCTGATTTTGTTGATGCTTATATTAATCTTGGATTGATTTTACAGATAAGTGGCCGATTGATAGAAGCTCGGCATGCAACATTGCAAGCTATTAACTTAAGCCCTCACCTGGTCTTTCCATATATAAATTTGGCTGATATTATGATTCATCAGGGTAGAGCTGATGAGGCACAGTTGATTACAATAAAGGCAATATCAGTTGATCCATACTGTCCCTATCCTTATTCAAATCTTGCAGGAATGATTAAGGGAAGAGGCTTGTTATTGCAATCGAAGAAATTAGCAAATTCAGCAATTAAATTAATGCCTGAATTAGCTGAAGCTTATTCTAACTTAAGTTCAGTACTTAATGAAATGGGTAGACTGGATGCAGCTGAAATAGCTATGAAGTTTGCACTTAGGAGCAAAAGAAATGAACCTATATTATATTTAAATTTAGCTGGATTACTTATGCAAAAGGGAGATTTGGATCAAGCAGAGAAAAACTTGATTAAGGGCCTAAATCTAGATGATAAATTGAACCATGCTCATTTCTTGCTTTCACAATTTAGCGATTACCGAGCCTATCCTTTTTTAAGGGATCAACTTTTTAAATCGATTAACGACACTTCTCTAAAAAATAAAGAGGATATTGATCTCATGTTTGCAGCATCCAATTTGTTACACAGAGAGCGTCGATTTAAAGAAAGTACTCGCTATCTTAAACAAGCTAATGACTACAAGTTAGCCCTTTACCCATCTGATGCGGATAAGTTGATAAATAGAACTAATGAGATTTACAATCAGACATCTGATTGCTTGTCAATTAGGTCTCAGATTAGTGAAAAATCGAGGTGTTTATTTATAGTTGGGATGCCACGAAGTGGCTCTACATTGATTGATTCAATCCTTAGTATGAATCCGGAGGTTATGTCTTTAGGTGAAGTCGGAATATTTGATGAAGCAATGAGTGAATGGCATGAAAAATCAACCTCAGATTATGATAATAATTTATATCAAATCTATCTTAAGAGAAGATCGAAATATGGTAAAAACCTTAATATAACAACCGATAAGTATTTGTATAATTATAGACATGTTGCATTAATTGCTAGCGAATTTCCTTGCGTGCAAATATTAAATTGCTATAGGAACCCATTGGATAATATCCTCTCTCTTTACAGGGCTAATTTCAAGCAGGGAAATTATTATTCATCTTCTTTGGATGACTCGGCCAGAGTTCTTATTAATAAGGAGCAAGTTATGAAAAAGTTTAAATCTAAATATCCGCTCAATATATATGATATTAATTATGATCAATTAGTAAAAAAACCTAAGCAAAAAATAAGGGAATTGATTTCCTGGTTAGGCTGGGACTGGTCTGATAGTTATCTATCACCGCAGAAAAACCCTAGATCAATCCAAACCGCCAGTTGTATTCAGGTAAGAAACCCTATAAATGCTAAGTCCGTAGGCGGATGGAGAAATTATAAAGAACTTCTTGCTCCAGCTATAGAAATCTTGCAGGCTAATAATATAGATGTAAATTATATTGATTAGTATTTCCCTGCAAATAAGATGTCTGTTAAACAGTTGAAGGAGTTTTTACATAAGATGCAAAACGATGCATCTTTAAAAAAACAAGTTTTATCCTCCTCAACAGCCGATGATGTTGCTCAAATTGCAGCTCATTTAGGTTATGAGTTTTCAGGCGATGAACTCTTAAGGTTTTCTGGTCAGAGAGTCGGCAAAGTCACAGTTCATAAGAATGATGTCCCAGGAGAATATAATTAATTTGGCAAGAATTTTTATAGATATTTATAATTGATTTTAAATAGGTTTGAATATACTAGAAGTTGAGGGAACTAGGCTTAGCAGTCATCTTCATGGCAATTAATTAACCTTCTCTTCTCTTAGTGGCCTTTAAAATTCCTTTTTGTTTTTAATCTCGTAGGTGATAGCTTTATTTATTGTCGAAATATAAAGCTTTTTAAGTGATTCCTGCTTAGTAATTCTGCAGAGATGTTCTGACTTGCTTAATACTCGTGCTTGTAGAAAGCATTGATTTACTAGAGCTTGTATTAGTTATTAGAGGAATTCCAATGCATATCTATGTATTGGAATTGCCGCTAAATTTTTCCAATCTCAAATAAAACTCCTCAAAAATATAAAAAGTACTTTTCAGAAAGATTATTTGTAAAAACAATACTCAACGCCCGCGGCTTCTTCTACGCTGTTGCAATTTTCTTTTATATTTTTCTACAGGAGTCTCGTGATGCCGAAGTCGCTTTAAATCGGCAAAAATCCCGGCTTTGGAAACCTGCCTTTTAAATCGCCGTAGAGCTGATTCAATGCCCTCGTTCTCGCCAACAGTTACTTGAGTCAAAAGAAAAATACGGAAGTATATGAATTTACAGGTTTGTCCCCCTCCTTTGCTTGGTTTTTGGTGAGGTTGTTAATCGTCACTAATATCAAACCAACCATCAGTTATGGGCAAATGCCTTTCGGCACCTATGAAAACCGCTGGGAGCGGGGTTAGAAAAAATGTCTTCCAATCTGAATTGTTTAGGATTTTTTCTCTCCAAGTCACTAGCTATCTTTGACTTGATTTGGTCCACTGATAGGAAGAAGATGATCTTGGCGGTTAAGGCTCGACACATGCGCTAAAACATTTACAGAAGCTGCTTCGCTGTAACTTTTGGCACAAGAAAAGTATCCTGCTAGTTGTCCTTGGGATCTTGGACCGGATCAAAAACTCTCTCATCTGGGTCAATGGACCCTTAGTAATGGGGAGGAATTCGTTACGTTCTCAAAAAGAGAAGGGGATCTGAATTGGTTCATGATTAAAAGAAATGATCAAGAAGCTGAAAAGTTCCTTGCCTATCAAGCAAGATTGACCTATCAAAAGCTTTTAGAAAAAGGGTTTAAGCTTCAAGTCCCTAAATAGCGGCTTTTCTCTTGTTCCTTTAAGTAGAAAGCATTTTGCTTCGGCGGGATTAAAGCTCTCAAATAGCTTTATAGAGGGAAATGATGCGATACACCTCTTCCTATAAGAGCTAGGTTATTGCTTTATTAACCTAGATAGCAATTCTGCAAATTTAGTGGAAAGATAAAGGAACTAACTGAAAAACATTAATGGAAGGATGGTTCTACCAATTTCCCTTATTGGTCTTTATAGGAGCTGTGCTCGTTGTTTTGATGACCTCTTTAGGTTTTGTGTTTTTGGCTAAGCAATTTTTTAATGGCTCTAAGAAAAAGTCTGTAGAGGATAGGCTTCTTTTGAGGCAGCTATTAGAAGGCTTTGGCCTAGAAGTGCCTGCGGAGCTTAAAGAGGTTGATGGGAGTGTAATTAATACTATCGAGGCTCCCTAAAGGGGTTTGAACAGTTATTGCTTTTTAATTTCTATTCTGGTTTAGATGAACTTCAATTCTTTTTGTCTTTTTCTCTTGGTAATTGCTGCGTATTCGAATTTATATTTGAACCTGAAAAGACGAGTTAAATAGAATTCTTCTTGTTTATAGAACAATTAATTACTTCGTTTTTAATGTTTCTATCTGAGTATTATCCGACCTTGTGTAATTTCTTTTGCTCTAATAGATTTGCTTGATTGGAATATTTTGATAGATCTCTATTGTTATGTTAAAAATAATAGATCAAATCAGCATAATAAGTCTATTTGGATCTAATATAAACAGTCTTCTTCTGATTTGTTTCTCGCTCTATGAATTACTTTGCTACTGGCGGTTCAGGCCTATTTGGCATAACTCCTTCTACTGATCAGCTAATTGTTTTGAATCTTGCTGCAATCCTGGTTGGAGTGACATTTAATGCTCCACAGAAGGTTATTAAATGGGGTGGAGTTGTAGTAGCAGTGGTCTCTACGACTTGCGCTATTTGGTGTGGGCACTAGAGTTAGCTCAGTGTTAAGTTTAATCTAGTTTAAATTTAATTGTTTCATCTGAGCTGCCTTTTGCTCATTGGGCAATGTCAAAGCCTGAACCTTTTCAGGCTAACATTGCTCTCTTTTAGAATGATTAAAAAGCGCTCCCTCTTGCTTTTCTAATGGCTATCTCTAAGAGAGAAAATTTTAAATTGAAATTAGGGAATCTTTTCCTTGCCTCAATTCTTTCTATCGTTCCAACCTCTATGACAATTGGTTTTTTGGGAGTGCATGGATTAATTGTGTGTAAGGGTTTAGAGGAGCGCATGGAGGTGATTTCTGAGAATGATGCTTTAGAGGCTTGTAAGAAATCCAATATTGATTACGCTTACAAATATATATTTTGGATTTGGTTGTTTATAACTATTCCTACCTGGAGGTGGTTTTATATAGGCCATTACAGAAGGATTAAGGATAGGAAGCTGTAAACTTCTTCTCTAGTTATTTGTTTATTCAATGGTTTTTGGCTCTATATAAATTGGTTTGATTGTTATGAATATTGGAAATAGGTTTAACTGCTTAATCGTCAAGGCTACAAGTGAGTTCGCACTCGGTTAGCTCCTGGTTTGAGAGCTTTTCAAGAACCCTTGCCATGTCAAGGGCTGAAAGTTCTCCACTGCTATTCCATTTGAGGGTTGTTTTCCTCTGGGCGATTGGTTTTGTTTTTGGTTTGTTTTTAGGATTTTGCGCTCCCATCTCTCAGAGTAAACGGTATCGGTTGATACATTTAAGTCGATAAGTGCTGTTTTTTGCAGTGCTTGTTCAATAGCGTCACTTTTCTATAGAGATTGACATTTCCTCGGAAAATTCTGCTTGTAATGAGTTTGCTGTCCACCCTCCAGTCCGTCTTGGATGGCAGCTCCATTA
The DNA here is from genome assembly GCA_003215655.1 of Prochlorococcus sp. AG-409-J16. Lineage (GTDB taxonomy): Bacteria > Cyanobacteriota > Cyanobacteriia > PCC-6307 > Cyanobiaceae > AG-409-J16. The sequence continues at coordinate 585,285 of QCKB01000001.1, read as the reverse complement.
GCAATTAGTTAAAAGGTTTGATTTTATTGTTTGGCCATGTCCTGGATTAGGGCTCGGAAATGTTCTCCACGTGCTTCGAAGTCTGAGTATTGGTCAAAACTTGAACAGGCAGGAGAAAATAAAATAGTCTGAGCTTTCTCAACCATTCCTTCAGCAAAGGCTAGTTGTACTGCTTCTTTGAGACCACCACAGCAATGCAGTGGCCCTTTAAACCCTGAACCTTCAATAATCTTCTTGAGGCTCATTGCACCTTCTCCAAAGAGTACTGCTCCACAAGAGTTCTCATTGATTTGTTTAAGCCAATCTTGATATGAATCCCCAAGCTTCATACGTCCGCCTGCAATGACTATTGATGGTGGGCTTACAGCTTCGATGGCTTTGCTTGCGGAATGGAAGTTAGTTGCTTTGCTGTCATTGAATATGAACATATTTTTAACCTTCCCTATTGGCTCAAGTCGGTGAGGTAACCCTTTAAAGGTTCGCAAACTGTCTTCAATCCCTTTGGCTGATATGCCTGCTTTGAGAGCTGCTGCAGTTACTAACAGCAAGTTTTGACGGTTATGTTGGCCTGGTGGCGAGAATGCTGAGCATTCGAACAGTTCGCCATTTGTATTTTCTACTATGCCTTTTTGATTAATCCAAAGATCTATAGGATTCTTTTGGGTACCTCTTCCTTTAGTGCTTATCCACGTTGAAGACCCATTGTCCAAGAGCTTCCTTTGCTGAGATATAACAGGATCATCGGCATTCAAGATGCGAATTTCAGAGCGCTCTATAAGTCCTTGTTTGATTTTTGTGTAGGCATCTAGGGATCCATGTCGTTCTAGATGATCTGTTGTGAGATTCGTCCAAATGCCAATTAAAGGGGAAATTTCAGGTGAGGCTTCTATTTGGTAACTGCTTAGTTCGATGACAAGCCAATCTGGATGTTGCAGCGCTTTTGTCTCTAGCTGAAGAGCAAGCTGTGTAGCGGCATTCCCAACATTCCCAGCCATAGGGGCTAGCTGCCCGTTTGATTCAAGAACATGATGTAAAAGACTAGTCACAGTTGTTTTCCCATTGGTCCCTGTTATTCCGATCCATGGGAAGTGCTTAAGTTTGTCCCAGGCAAGGGAGATTTCGCTTGTGATCTGTATCCTTTTTTGGCGCAACTCTTCAAGTATTGGGTGATTCCATGCAATCCCTGGGCTAATAACCACCTTTTCGAGATCATCTAAAAAGGGCTTGAAACTCTTTATTTCTAGAGGTGTGTTTAGTTCTACCTGGATCTCTTCTTTAGTTAGAACTTTCGCCATTTCAGTAACAGTTGGCGATTGGCTTTGCTCAAAGACAATCACCTTTTGCCCCTGTTTGTTTAGGAGCCGAGCTGCACTGATCCCAGAGCATCCAAGCCCCACGACCACAGTGGTTTTCATCAAAGATCTCTGTTCTTGCAATGGGAATGGGCGATACTGGAATCGAACCAGTGACTCCTACCGTGTCAAGGTAGTGCTCTACCTCTGAGCTAATCGCCCAAAGCAACCATCCAAAAGATGGGGATGTCCAAATAATTGGTTAGACAGCGAAACTAGCAGCAAGCAGATCAGTTTGTTATCTGCGCATCATTTCAACCCTCCATCGTTGCCGCTTGGTTGCCTCTAAGCTAATTACTTCTAATGAACCCCTATCTTCGAGGTGTAAGCGATCTCCTGCTCCAAGCAGTTTGCTTGGTTGTTTAATAGTTTCCCAATTCACGCGAAGACGACCCTCTTTAATGTGAGCAACGATTTTTGCTCGTGAAACCCCAAACCCTGCTGAAGCAATAGCATCAAGACGTGATGATGCCTCTACGGTGAAGAATTTACGAGGAACTCTTTTTGTTGGGAAGTGAAGCTTTGATCTTTCTAAAGAAGAGCATTGGATCTCAACAGTTCTGATTGATCCAATCTGGCCATTCAGAATTAAGGCTGATTCAGGAGTGCAAAGAACTTCTGCACCTCTATCTCCTTGCATCCATATATCTCCTAAGCCCCCAGTTGGGGCTCCCATGCTCCTTAAAGTTTTACGAACCTCTATTGGACTAGCGCTATCAAATAGAAAGTTTCCTCTGACTTGAATTCCCATTATTGGTATTTCTTGAAGAATAGGAATGCCTTCATTTTCAGCACGGATACAAAGGAGTCTTTGACGTTCAGCTCCGCAATAGCCACCTTCTGCTTTCCAGTGAAGTTCTGAGAATCTATTCATTCTTTGCAAACAATCTTCTACAAGTGGAGCCGGAAGAAAAGGACTCCAAATTGGTTGCCAAGTCCGTAGAACTTTTTCTCCTTGAACTAGAAGTGATTTAAAAGCTTCAGGATTTTTGCAACCTGTTAAAAACTCTTCTTTAGTTAATTTCACATCTCACTTAGTTGAAACACCTCTAAAGGCTTTGACTCTTGCATTAAATGCCACGGTAACTCTAGTCCTGAAGGGGTTTCGACGATTATCAGCCAGCAGCCTTCTTGATTATATTTAATTAATTTTCTTATTGAATCTTGCTGGCCCGAATTAACACTTGCGGCCGCTACATAACTACCCATTAAGCCTGAAAAAAGCCCCAAGAGGCTACTAATTAATGGGTCTGCCCAAGCCCCAATGTTTGAGAATGTTTCTAAGCCAGTCATTTGGCTAAAACTAAGCCCTGCGAACAGCCCAAATGGCATTAACCAAAAGGCCATTGTTTTTTGGCGTCGTTTCCTGGCAAGTTTGGGATTCAGTAGTTCCATTTGCTCTATAGCTAATGGTTCTATTCGATCCGAGCTCACCTTGTTTGAGTTTTGTTGGTCCCCATTTTTGCTTTCTTGAGGATTGAGTGAAGTTTTAGAGGGCCTTACAAGTTGGAGGTCTATCTTTGTTCCTACCCCGTTATTTAGGACCTCGATTAATTGGAGTGCAAGTGTTTTCTCGCTAATTACCAATGCGGAGATGGACACGAATTAGATTCCTCAATTGTTTGAATTCTGAACTCTGGGTTCTGTTTTTGGAGTCAGGTACTACTGGCTCTCTAAAGTGCCAACCGGATGTAAATGGCCTGGTTATGAAAGTTTTAGTTTCAGATCCTATTGATCAGGCTGGGGTAGAGATCCTTAGCCAAGTTGCACAGGTAGACAAGCAAACAGGAATTTCTCCAGAAAAACTTAAATCTATTATTGGAGATTATGAAGCCCTGATGATCCGATCTGGGACTCAAGTTACGGAGGATATTATTGAGTCGGCAGGGAAATTACGAATAATTGGTCGGGCGGGGGTTGGAATCGATAATGTTGATGTTCCTGCTGCTACTAAAAGGGGAGTTCTTGTGGTGAACTCTCCTGAGGGCAATACAGTTGCCGCTGCGGAGCATGCACTCACATTGCTTCTTTCTCTTTCGCGGCATGTACCACAAGCGCATGCAAGCATGATGGAAGGGGCTTGGGACAGGAAGAAATATGTAGGTAATGAGCTTTATAAGAAAGTTTTAGGTGTAGTAGGTCTTGGGAAGATTGGCTCCCATGTTGCCCGTGTAGCTAAAGCAATGGGAATGGAAGTCATTGCTTATGACCCTTTTATTTCAGCTGATCGTGCACAACAGATGCAGGTCCAATTGGCTTCCATGGAGTCTCTTTTTCAAGACTCTGATTACATAACTCTTCATCTTCCTAGGACTCCTGATACAGAAAATTTGGTCAATGAAAAGCTCTTGAGTCAAATGAAGCCAACGGCCAGATTGGTGAATTGTGCTAGAGGAGGAATAGTCGATGAGTTGGCACTTTCTGATGCAGTAAGTAAAGGCGTTATTGCTGGCGCAGCTTTGGATGTTTATGCAAATGAACCTTTGGCAGAGGACTCTCCTCTTCGTTCAGTTAATGAAAGGTTAATTCTCACTCCTCATTTGGGCGCTTCCACTCAAGAGGCCCAGGAGAATGTGGCTATTGATGTTGCAGAGCAAATTAGGGATGTGCTTCTGGGGCTGCCAGCTAGAAGCGCGGTCAATATTCCTGGTCTTAATGCAGATGTTATGGAGCAGTTGAAACCACATCTTCAACTTGCTGAAACTCTTGGAATTTTGATTAGTCAGCTCTCTGGGGGACAGGTGAAAGAGTTTGAAGTAAGGCTTCAAGGAGAGTTTGCACAGCATCCTTCACAACCTCTATTAGTTGCAGCTTTAAAGGGGTTGTTGACTAATGCTTTGGGAGATCGAATTAATTATGTAAATGCTGCGCTTGAGGCTAAAAGCAGAGGCATAAATATTCTCGAGGTTAAGGATGAGTCAAGTAGGGATTTTGCCGGTGGCTCATTACAGCTAACCCTTCAAGGAGATAAAGGAGGTCACAGTGTTACAGGAACTGTTTTTGCAGCAGGAGACTTAAGAATCACCACTATTGATGAATTTCCAGTCAATGTTCTACCTAGTAGACATATGTTATTTACTCGTCATAGGGATATGCCAGGCATTATTGGTCAATTGGGCTCTTTGCTTGGCCAGCACAATGTAAATATTGCTTCTATGCAAGTTGGTAGAAGGATTGTTCGTGGTGATGCTGTGATGGTTTTGAGTATTGATGATCCAATTCCTCCTGAATTGCTTGCAAATATTCATTTAATAGAGGGGATACAAGAGGCTTATCCAGTCACTCTTTAATCAGTCTTAGTTTCTTAAGATGGTTTCCTCACCTCTTAAATACAAGTGGTGGATTCTTGAATTATTTTTCCCTTCTGAATTAGAAGAATCCATTAACTGGAAGTTGGCTGAGCTTGGCCTCAATAGGTTTGCAGTTAAATTTTCGCCTCATCAACCTTTCAAGAGAACATTGTTGGTTTGGTTGCCCGCGAGTGACTGGACGCAAGACGATCGTGATGATTTGGTGGAATCTTTATACGCTTTGTCTGAACCATTTGGATTGAAATTTTCTGATGAGCCTGTTTGGAAAAAGTTGAATGATGAGGACTGGAGTATGAGTTGGAAAAAATACTGGCAGCCCGATCCAGTTGGGAATCAACTCTTGATTTTGCCTGTATGGCTTGATTTGCCAAAACAATATTCAAATCGTTTGATTATTCGTATGGACCCAGGTAGTGCCTTCGGTACAGGAAGTCATCCCACAACAAGACTTTGTTTGGAACAACTTGAAAGGGAACCTCCTTCGAGTCTTAGCGTTGCTGATATTGGTTGTGGTAGCGGTGTCCTTGGATTCGCCTCTCTTGCCCTTGGGGCAAGAAAGGTTTATGCAGTTGATACAGATTCTTTAGCTGTTCATGCAACTACTGAAAATGCAAAAATCAATGAAATTTGTTCTGATAATTTGCAAGTGTCTCTTGGATCAGTTGAGGCTTTGCAAGCAAATTTGAATGGTGACGTTGTAGATCTTTTGGTATGCAACATTTTGGCTTCTGTTATTGAAGACTTGGCTCCAAAATTTGATCGATTGATTTCTAATGATGGAAAAGCTGTTCTAAGCGGACTCTTATGCGATCAAGCTCCAGGCATTGTAAGTGTTTTCGAGGAACTTGGCTGGCGAATGCTCTCTTTGATCGAGAAGGAGCGTTGGGCAATGATGGTGCTTTGCCGGGCCCAAAACAAAACACTATTAACATAAGGATGGCTTATATTAATAGTGTTTCTGATTGGCCTTGGGTGTCTCTTTCGCAAGATATGCCGTCATTTGGCCTCCCCTAATGTTAAAAATGGTTCAATCTTGAGGTGATATTTTTTACCTCCGGTACTTCTGAGCCCTAACTACTCATCTCATGGCTTCTTTTAAAGTCACTCTCACTAATCAAAGCGAGGGTCTAAACAAAACTATTGACGTCCCTGACGATCAGTACATCCTTGATGCTGCTGAAGAACAAGGTATAGATCTTCCTTATTCTTGTCGTGCAGGCGCTTGTTCTACCTGTGCAGGCAAAATCACCTCCGGCACTGTTGATCAGTCCGATCAGAGCTTTCTTGATGATGATCAATTGGAAGCAGGGTTTGTTTTGACATGTGTCGCTTATCCAACTTCTGATTGCACTATCACAACTCATTCAGAGGAAGAGCTTTACTAAAAAAGGTATTTTCAACCTTTTCATTTCAGCCTTGCGAAAAATGTTTAGATTAGCCACCCTCAGTGGGTGGCTTTTTTTTTTCGACCCTGAGGCCCTTATTTCTTTGTGATTACTGTGTCACCAGCTGATTCTGGAGTAGATGCTTTGATGAAGCATGGGAGTGTTCACACCAGTGCAGGAGGACAGTACAGTTTTCGTGTTATAGGACCTTGTTGCCGATTGTTTGATAGGGAAGAGCTCCCTTGGCCATGTTCCCGGCTTGCCTGGAAGGGTAAGGAGCCTAGTTGGCGAAGAATTGGACGTAGATTTGTGCCAGACATAGCTGCTAGGCGTTGTCCTTCATATTCAGTTGAACTTTTGCAACCTGGATATAAGCCAACTGAAACTGTTTTGACATTGTTTTCTGAACGATTTACTCCGCTGTTTCAGGAATGGTGGTACAGCAGAAACCCCAGCTCTAGGGATTTATCTAATGTATTGCCGACTAGTGCAACTGCTTAGCTCTTTCAGAGGAAAGGTTTGGCTGGTTTTTATCAATTAGTTTTTAGCTTGATTCAAGAAATTTACGAGTATTTAACTTTGTTTGATTTCAAGCTTGAGAAAGTCTTTTGCCAGGATTGTATTTGGAAATATAGCTTGAGCCTCTTTAAGAAGATCCTCTGGTGTTATCGGGTTACCAGGAGCGTAACGAGGGCTTAGGTGGGTTAGGACTAGCTTCCCTACCCCTGCTTCTGCAGCTGTTTGAGCAGCCATTGTGCTTGTGGAATGCTGACGTTGATAGGCCAATTCAGAATCCTTATGCGCATAAGTAGCTTCATGAATTAGCAGGTCGGCACCTTTGGCTAAAGAAACAGCAGCTTCAGAGAAAAGAGTGTCAGTGCAGTAGACAACACTTGCTCCTGGCCGGCTTGGGCCACATAGCTCTCGACCATCAATGATTTGCCCGTTTCCAAGGGTTACGAGCTTCCCTTGCTTTAGTTCCGAGTAGATAGGTCCTGGCGGAATATCTAGGGCTTTTGCACGCTCAATGTCAAAACGACCCTGCTTGGGCTTTTCTTCTAGTCGATAAGCATATGCGGGCACCCTGTGAGTTAATGGCGTGCATCGAACTAGAAAGTCTTTATCTTCGAGTAAAACTTTATTTTTTTGGGCACTTTCTTCAACACGATGAATTTGTAAGGGGTAACTGATACGGCTGTAGCTATTTCGTAGGACGCCATTTAGATATTCTTCAAGTTGTTCGGGTCCGTATAAGTCCACACCTTGGCTGTTGCCTGCAAGACCTAGGCTTGCAAGAAGACCTGGCAAGCCAAATATATGGTCACCGTGCATATGAGTAATAAACAATCTGCGTAACTGTGAAAGGCGTAAAGCACTTTTTAAGAATTGATGTTGGGTTCCTTCTCCACAATCAAATAGCCAAAGCTCTGATCTTTGTGGAAGCCTTATAGCAACAGCCGATACATTTCGTCCGCGTGTAGGGACGCCAGAGCTAGTACCAAGAAAGGTGACCTCCAAGATCTGTTGATCTCAAACTTTATATTTTCATTCTTGAGTCTGCCCCCTAGCTGAGCCTCTGTCTTGGGTGCAAACTTGGATTTGTTATTAGAAGAATTGTGCTTTGGCCACTACCTCGTTGGACATTGAGCTTTTGGGGTGGAATGGTATTGACTTTTGTTAGTCCTCCCACACATGTAATAGCGGCTAGTCAGCCATTGATGAGGGTTTTGGTACTTGAAGCTTCAAGATTGCGGATGCGAGCAGATGGCAGGAATTTACTTTTCTTATCAGGTATTGGATATGGTGCTGAGAAGGTTAGAGCTTTTGATGCAGTAAAAAATAAGGATGGAAAGATACAACTATTACTTGAAGGTTCTTCACTCCAAAAAATTATTTTGGGTAGGAATAGTGAATTACGGGTTAAGAGCTACGGCCAACGTGGAATTTGGTTAGGGAAGCGTCGCTATCGGGGAGAATTGAGGCTTCGATTAAATAAAAATACTTTACAAGTCGTCAATCATTTGGACCTCGAAGAATATTTAGCGAGTGTTGTTGGAGCTGAGATGCCTAAGTCTTGGCCGATGGCTGCATTAAAGGCTCAGGCAGTGGCGGCTAGAACATATGCGCTGAAAAAAATTGGTAAGTCAGGTCCATATGACATTAAATCTTCTGCATTAAACCAGGTTTATTTGGGAGTTGAGTCTGAGACAAGTACTACTAAACGAGCTGTTCGGAGTACTCGCTCTTTAGTTCTTGTTCACGAAGGGAAATTAATTAGTGCTGTTTTTCATAGCAGTTCTGGTGGTGTTACTGAGGCCAGTGGAGATGTTTGGAAATATCAACTACCTTATTTGGTTAGCGTCAAAGATCATGACTCTCATAGCCCTGCAATTAAGTGGAACTTACGCTTCGAACCAAAGAAGCTTAGAGTGATTTTTAAGGAGATAGGAGGCTTTAAAAGTATTAAGACGCTAAGAGTTAGTCCTACCGGTAGACTTCGTGAAGCAAGCGTAGTTGGACCTTCTGGCGAACTTATAATTACAGGGCAGGAATTACGTCAACGACTCGGGTTGAAAAGCACCCTTGTGAGTTTTGAAATAATCCCCGTTAAACCTTCTCCAATTAACTATTCGGACTCTCCCTTTATTGGCTTTTATCAGTCCAACGTCTCGGAAACGATTGATAATGCAAAATCTTTTGAGAAAGAAAATGCTTTGTTCTTCATGAAGTCTTGGCGTAATGATGATTTACTCAGACTGAATCCAGGGATAAGAGTTCCTATTCTGAGTCCACCACTACCACACCTTGTCTTAAAGCTACCTCCACCTTTACCTCCTGTTGACGAAAGTGGAAAACAGTTCTCTTTGATTGTTAGAGGTTTGGGGGCTGGTCATGGAGTAGGAATGAGTCAGTGGGGCGCTAATGGGCTAGCAAAAAAAGGATTGGATTTCCGGGAAATCCTTTCCTATTACTACAAGAATGTAGATATTATTTCACTTAGGAGGCTTAAAAATCTTTCTTTTGGCTTCTTTAAGAACTTGGTAAGTACATAAAGAAGTTTTTCTGAAAAAGACTTTTGGGTTTTTAATGACTTTTGTATCTAATTCTCTTATTAAAAATTTCCCTTACAAAATTACAGTAAGGAAAAACTTAGACAGGCTTATTGAAGATGTTGTTGACGTACTTGAGGATCGACTTCGTAAGAGGTTGTATTTGAAAGCATCTAAGCCACTTGGTCTTGCTACAGGAAGAACAATGGTTCCAATTTACAAGTCATTGGTTGCTCGTTTGATTGCTTGGCCTTCTAAGGACCTTAAAAAGTTGTTGAAAGAATGGTCCAGCTTCAACCTTGATGAGTATGTGGGTTTAGTTGATGGGGATCCTCAGAGTTTTAGGTCTTATATCATGCGTTATTTAGGGAAGCCATTAAATTTAACTGCTGATCAGCTCAAGGTGCCTAATGGTGCAAGTGCTAAACCGCATGATCAGGCAGATTTGTATTCAAATCAATTAGAGAAGCTTGGAGGAATCAGTGTCCAATTGTTAGGACTAGGAAGTAATGGCCATGTGGGTTTTAATGAACCACCTTGTGGACCTAAAGGTGGTTGCAGGGTGGTCCATTTATCAGAGGCGACGCGAGAGCAGAATGTTTCTTTCTTTGGAAATGATCTAAGCAAAGTGCCGAAGCGCGCGATCACTCTTGGTTTGAAGGAGATTTTGGCTGCTGAAGAGATCCATTTGATTGTGACCGGTGGTTCTAAAAGTCAGATACTTAATGAATTACTTCACTCTCCTTGCACGCGGAAGCTACCAGCTAGTTGGTTGAGACTTCATGGTCGTGTTTTTTTGTGGGCCGATGAAGCGGCTTTCAGTCTTTAATGTTGATATACAATTTTTTATGCCTGTGATGCTGAGATGTTATTCCTTAAATATCTTGAAATCTGAGTTAACTCTACATCCATTATCAAGCATTTCTAATGCGTTCAGAAGTTGTATGCATCGATTATTGGTAAGACCTTCTAAAAGCTCTTTCTCTCGTAATGGACTCCAGCAGTGAAAGCATTGGCTAATGAACCAACCTTGGCGTCCAAGCCCTTCTTGTAGACGTTCTAGTGCTGTAAAGGGGCCATATACTATCGCTCCACTTTTATGGAACTTGCTTCGAGATCGGCAATAGCTTCTATCAACATCGCTTCCGCCAACTCTTGTTTTTCTATTGGGTATGGAGGTTGTAGGTGAACTTCAGTTCTATGCTCGAAGGGGTATGTCAAGCATCCATTCTCTCCAAGGTTGCCACCATGCTTATTGACTGTCATACGGAGTTCAGCAGCTGTACGGTTGCGGTTCTCGGTAATTGCTTCTAGAAGTATTGTCATTCCGCCTGGTTCATAGCCTTCATGATTTATTACTTCAATAGATGAGGAATTGCCTTTCTCATTTCCTGAACCTTTGCGAATAGCTCTTTCGATATTGATAGCAGGCATCCCTGCAGAGTTTGCTTTGTTAATTGCCGTGCGCAATTAGAAGTTTCATGATGGATTTGTCCCTTCACGAGCAGTGACAGCTATTTCTCTAGCGATTCGAGCAAAAGCATCACCTTGCTTTGAATCTACTAAAGCTTTGGAGCGTTTAACTTGAGATCATTTGTTATGTCCAGCAATTGAATTCTTTGATAAGACTTCAATTGTTTGTCAGTGCTTGTTCTGTTGTAACGGAGGCATCTTTTTTCTAGCCGTTTGCGTTAAATACTACCTTTGGTTTTAGGTTAAAGAGACTATCGAGATTGGCTATTCCTGCAACACCTCCTAAACAGTCCATTACTACTGTTGTTGCTTCTAGGCTTGGATTTTCTTTTATAGACGTTGATGGAGGCTCGAATCGATCAGGGTTGACATTAAAGCTTGCACCATTCTTCCAAAGGGCTTCTTCCTCTTGAGTAAGAATTATGCGAGCTAGATGGGATAGACCGTTTTCTGGAGGGATAATAGTAGGTGTTTGTTGAACATTCCCTTTTTCCCAGTCTGGTAGAGGTATCGCTTGTATTTCCGCGAATCCGAGTGCCTGTATTCTTCGTAGCTCTCCCAGGCAACCCCCACATCCAATCAATTTGCCAAGGTCTCTTGCTATAGAGCGAATATAAGTACCTGCTGAACAATGTATATACACCTCAAGTTCCCCTGATTCAGGTTTCCACTTCAGTAGACGTAGTTTGTAAACAGTGACACTCCTTCGTGGGAGATCTGCATAAATACCTTTCCTGGCTAGTTCATATGAACGCTTTCCTTTGACATGAACACTTGAGTAATGAGGTGGCTGTTGTTCAATTTCTCCTTGGAATTTAGCCAAGTATTTTTCTAAACAATCTTGCTTCAGAGTTGGTAAGGGTGAAACTTTAATGACTTCTCCTTGCAAATCATCAGTCAGAGTCTGTCTCCCAAGGTGAAGAACTCCTCTATATGTTTTTGATCCTGGCAGGTATGGAAGTAGCCGAGTTGCATTGCCTATAGCGATGGGAAGAACTCCAGTAACATTTGGATCCAGTGTCCCTCCATGGCCTATTCGTCTGATCCCGAAGATTTTCCTCAGACGGCTTACACAGTCATGGGAGGTAAGGCCTGATGGTTTGTCAATTATTACAAAGCCAAATGGTCCATTCACTATTACAAGCTCCTATGGCCATAAGAGGTCAGCATTTTGATTTAGTGGACTGTCAACATTTAAGTTGATCTTGCAAGAGGTTCGAATGATGGACGAGAAGAGTATTAATGGTAGAGGAATTGCCATACAAGAATTTCTTGAATCTGGTTTAGGCCTCAGGGACCATTTGGCCAGCTATCTCCAGATAACGTTAGAGGAAGTAGAGGATCGTTTGCCTAAAGGCTCTGAGGATTTAATGGCTATTCACCCAGGATCTTTGTTGCCTGATGAAGCCACATGTTTTTATGAGGAAAAGGTTGGGACTGCACATTTGTGGGACCTGGCTGCTTGGCATCTAGGGAGCGTTGATTACATCGCAGATACTTTGCGAATCCAGAAAATGTTTGCTAGTGGTCAGGTTCTTGATTTTGGAGGAGGTATAGGCACCCATGCATTAGTGGCAGCAGCAATGAATGAAGTTGAACATGTTTGGTTTGTTGATTTGAATCCTGAAAATCGCAATTTTGTTGAATGCAGAGCACTTGCACTTGGGTTAAGCAAGAAGATTACTGTTTGCAGGGATTTGGAGAGCACTGGCGAAGTGATTTTTGATACTGTTGTATGCCTAGACGTGCTGGAACATCTCCCCGATCCATCTGGGCAATTGCTTCAATTCCTACAGCGTATGTCACCAAATGGAAGAGCTCTGATGAATTGGTATTTCTTTAAGGGGCACGATGGAGAGTATCCATTTCACTTTGATGAGCCTGTTTTGATAGAGGATTTTTTTCATACTCTTCAAGCTAATTTCCTGGAAATTTTTCATCCATTCTTAATTACTACTCGTGTTTACCGACCTATCAAATGAATTCATATGCCCTTGAATGCACCAAACAACAGTTAAATAAATAAAGTCTTATATGAAATTAAAGAAGTTGATTCTTCTTAGTTTGCTGCAGCAACAACATTAATACGTTTGCGATTGCGAAGGCCTCTTCGAATGCTTTCGAAATTAACTTTGCCATCAATTAGAGCAAACAATGTGTCATCTTTTCCTCTGCCGACATTTATTCCTGGGAGGACGGAAGTACCTCTTTGACGAATCAGAATTGACCCGGCTGTGACAGATGTGCCGCCAGAAGCCTTTACGCCAAGTCTCTTTGAGTTGGAATCTCTTCCGTTTCGGGTAGAGCCAGTGCCTTTCTTATGAGCCATTGGTTGGTTAGGTCAGAAAAATTTAGGAATGTTTAGAGGTTAACTAGTTGCTTTAGAAGTACTAGTCGCTTTTTCTCCAGAGGAAATGGATTGGACCATTACTCTAGTGAGCTCTTGCCTGTGACCATTCTTGCGACGCGTCTTTTTTTTAGGACGCATTTTATAGATGATCAACTTAGGACCACGCCTGTGCTCCAGAACTTTAAGCTTTACTGTTGCGCCTTTTATATAAGGCTTTCCTAGTGTTGTTGTCTTGCCTGAATTAATCAAAAGGACTTTGTCCAAAGTGATTACTTCGTCAACCTTGGCCTTGATGCGATCTAGATCGTAATAACGGTTTGGCTCTAGCCAGAATTGCTGACCAGAGGCTTCAACTATTGCGTATTTACCTAGATTAGGTTCAGATGGTTTAGTTGCTTTAGGCATTTATCAAGGACGCGTTCAGGCTCGGGTTTTGCTTTAGGCCTTAAGCAGGCCAAAAGCAAATTTCTCGATTAGGCCTGAGCCGCAATCGGTCACAAACAACGATCTTGCTGGTTTGAGGCCCATTTAGTCAAGGTACTAATTACGGACTATCTAGATCGTCGAAGGCAGGACCACCTGAATTTTTCTTTATGACTCCCCGAAAGACTTACATCTTGAAGCTATATGTGGCAGGCAATACGCCTAATTCAATGAGGGCGCTTAAAACTTTGCGCAATATTCTTGAGACTGAGTTCCGTGGTGTGTATGCATTAAAGGTTATTGACGTCCTTAAGAACCCTCAGCTTGCAGAAGAAGATAAAATCCTTGCCACACCAACATTAGCTAAGATCCTTCCTCCTCCAGTCAGAAGGATTATTGGAGACCTTTCAGATAGAGAAAGGGTTCTAATAGGCCTTGACTTGCTTTATGAGGAGTTAACCGAAAATGATTTGGCCTCGACTTTTATTGATGCGTTGGGAGATGACGACATTAGGCGGTCAGATTCTTAAGGCTCGCGGTGAACCTGACGGTTATTTCGAAAAAACTCCTTAGGTTTTGCTGAGAAACGAATACTTATGGATTCCCCGACCGACTCATCCACCTCTCAGATGCAGGTTCAGAAGCTCCCGACTTGGATCGAGGGTTTTGATGACATCTGTCACGGGGGATTGCCTATTGGTAGAAGCACCCTTGTTAGTGGGACCTCAGGAACTGGGAAAACAGTATTTTCTCTTAATTTTTTGTATAACGGCATTCATCATTTTGACGAACCTGGGATCTTTGTGACTTTTGAGGAGTCTCCTATAGATATTCTTCGAAATGCTGCCAGTTTTGGTTGGGATCTGAGCGGAATGGTTGACCAGGATAAGTTGTTTATCCTCGATGCATCCCCTGATCCTGATGGCCAAGATGTGGCTGGAAGTTTTGACCTTTCTGGCCTAATAGAAAGAATTAGTTATGCAATTAGGAAGTACAAAGCTAAGCGAGTAGCTATTGATTCAATTACGGCTGTTTTTCAGCAATATGACGCTGTTTATGTTGTGAGGAGAGAAATTTTCCGTTTAATTGCTCGATTAAAAGAGATTGGTGTGACAACTGTTATGACAACGGAACGGATTCAAGAATATGGACCAATCGCTAGATACGGGGTTGAAGAGTTTGTTTCGGATAATGTTGTGATATTTAGAAATGTTCTTGAGGCAGAAAAACGTCGTCGAACAGTAGAAATTTTAAAACTGCGAGGAACTACTCATATGAAAGGTGAATTCCCTTTCACTATGGGTGGAAATGGAATAAGCGTATTCCCCCTAGGGGCAATGAGATTAACGCAAAGATCTTCTAATTTAAGAATTAGTTCGGGAGTCCCTGATCTTGATGAAATGTGTGGTGGAGGATTCTTCCAAGATTCAATAATTCTTGCCACAGGAGCAACTGGAACTGGCAAGACAATGCTTGTATCTAAATTCATTGAAGATGCTTATATCAATAACGAAAGGACAATACTTTTTGCGTATGAAGAGTCAAGAGCTCAGCTGCTTCGCAATGCAACTAGTTGGGGCATTGATTTCGAGAAGATGGAAAGCGATGGTTTGTTAAAGATTATTTGTGCCTATCCAGAGTCCACTGGACTTGAAGATCATTTGCAGATAATTAAAACCGAGATCACTCAATTTAAACCGAAAAGGTTAGCAATAGATTCTCTATCAGCTTTAGCAAGAGGAGTTAGTTTGAATGCATTTAGGCAGTTTGTGATTGGCGTCACTGGTTATGCTAAGCAAGAAGAAATAGCAGGTTTCTTTACTAATACGGCCGAGGAGTTTATGGGGAGTCATTCAATCACAGACTCTCATATTTCTACAATTACTGATACTATATTGCTCCTTCAGTATGTTGAAATTAGAGGCGAAATGGCTCGAGCGGTCAATGTCTTTAAAATGAGAGGGTCCTGGCATGATAAACGTATTCGAGAATTTATTATTACTGAGAATGGCCCCCAGATTAAGGACTCCTTCTCTAATTTTGAGCAAATTTTCAGTGGTGCACCTCATCGAGTTGCTGCAGATGAACGTAGATAAATTACTTGTTGTTTATATAGATAACTTCCAACTTTTCTCTCGCTAGGTAAGCTGCTTTTGACTTATAAGTCTATTTTGTTCGTGCGGTTATTTATTACTGATTTAATAAGAAGCTCTTCCTGGTCGCTTTGTTCTAGAGGTAAATCAAACCAAAAGGTTGTTCCTATTTGAGGTTCACTTGCCATGCCTACTTCTCCTCCATGTTTCTGAATGATGTCGCGTACGATTGAAAGACCGAGGCCAGTCCCAACTTCTGTATGTACTGAGTTCTCTACCCGATAGAAGCGATCAAAGATCTTTTGTTGATCAGCTGCTGCTATCCCACACCCAGTATCTCCAACTTCAATTCTTACTTTTGGTAGAGGAGTAACGATTTCGCAATAAGGAGCCGAATCTGTAGCTTCTAATGGGGATGCGCAACAGATATCTGGCCAAGTGTAGGCCCGAAGTATTAGTTTCCCTCCAGGGCGGCTAAATTTGAGTCCATTCCCAATTAAATTATCTAAAACTTGTAAAAGTAGATCCCAATTCCCAAGGATGGAAGGTAACTCATCATTGATTTTCAGATGAAGTTCGACATCCTTTTCGATAGCATTCAGCTTGTAATTTCGAAGAGTTTGTTCCATTGCCGATCTTAAATCTATTGGTTTAAACTGAACTGAACGACCTGATTCAAGGCGTGAAAGATCTAGGACATCATTGACTAGTCGAGTAAGTCGATCTGTTTCTGAATTCGCTACTCCAAGGAAGTCCTTTTTTTCTTCTTCTGAAAGCTCATCTCCTAGTTCATGTAGTGTCTCTATGTAGCTTTTAATATTAAAAAGTGGGGTCCTTAGTTCATGCGAGACATTGCTTATGAACTGACTTTTAGCAGCATTTAACTCTACCTCTCTCGTTAGGTCCTGAATAGTAACTGCGATGCCTTTAAGCAATTCTCCTGATGTATCTTTTACTGATTGAAGGACTATTCGAAAAGTTCGTGAAGGTTCTTCTAGGCTACATCTAAGCTCGTTTCGTTCTTTAATACCATTTATTAAATAGTCGAGTGAATTACTTATTTCAATTTTCAAGAGCTCAGGTGACTCATTCATGAACTCTTTACCTACTAGGCTTCTGCCTTCCCATCGGAAAATTCTTCTTGCGGTTGGGTTGGCTAAAACTATTTTTCCTTTTTCGTCCAAGAGGACTGCCCCGTCTGCCATTGTGGCAATAAGGGATTGCTGTTTTGTTTGAGCGGCTGTTAACTCTTCAATGTTGGCAGCTTCGTAATCTTCAAGTTGGGACGCCATAGCATTGAAACCATTAAGGAGCTCTCCTAGCTCTCCACTCATTGGAATTGATATACGTGTCTCAAAGTCCCCTGATGCAATTGATCTGACTCCGTTTAATAACTCTTTAACCGGGCGGGTAATTGTTAGGGCATTAAAGACCGCCCCAAGAATTACAAGTACCCATATCGAAATGAAAACAGCAACAGTCACCTCTCTTGTTAGAGCAGCACTAGCAAGTGCAGATTCATTAGGGTTGACGCCTAAAGCAAGAGTTCCAAAATAATCTCCTTTCCAAATAAGTGGGACGAAAACATCTGTTACTTGTCCTTGAGGAGTTAGATGCTGGCGAACTAGAGGCCTTTCTGGATGCGCCTGCAGCTCTATAGGTAGTTGAAGTCTTCTTCTTAGTTGTAAAGAGCTGTTATCAGATGGTGGCGTTGCGCTAATAGGTATACCGAGATAAATCAACCCATCTTCATTGGCAAAAAAGATATAACGAAGGGTTTTGCTAGAGCGCCAGAATTTTTCTGCAACATTTGCTAATTCTCTTTCTTTCCCTTGTGCAATTAGTTCGCTTACATTGCTTGAAAGGAGTAACCCTAGGTCCCTCGCATAACGAGTGTCATTGATTCCAGCATCACGCTGAATGCCATTCAATGTGAAGAAAGTTATTCCCGTCATCATTAGGCTTACTCCTAATGTCGCTATGGCAAGTAGTTTTGTTTGAAGGCTAAATTTTTGCCACCAAATATTTATTTTTTGCCACCAACTTTCTTTTTTTGTAGGTGATATTTCTTCCTCTAGAAGATCAATCTTCTTTGTTGTTGGATCAGTGATTTTATCCATTATTTTTCTCTATTGTTGTTTATTGTTTGATTTACGTACTTGGTGGCCAATGTCTTTTCGGTAGTGAATGCCTTTGAAATGAATTCTATTTAGACCTTTATATGCTCTCGTAAAGGCTTGATCAAAATCTTTTGATTGCGAAACTATTGATAAAACACGTCCCCCAGAGGTGATCAATTTTCCATTTTCTCCGGAGCGTGTTCCAGCATGAAAAATTTGTAGGTTTTGATCAGTCTCTAATTGAATATCGATAGTGTCATTTAATCGGGGGGCGTCAGGGTAGCCATAAGCAGCCGCTACAACACATACGCTGCATTTTTTCAAGATTGTAAGTTTTGGAGCAAGATCTAATCGTCCAAGGGCACATGCTTGAAGAATTTGAGGTAATTCAGGGCCCATAAGTGGCATAAGAGTTTGGCACTCTGGATCTCCAAAGCGACAGTTGAACTCGATTACTTTTGGACCGTTTTTGGTAAGTATTAAGCCGGCGTAAATCACCCCCTTGTAGTCGATCCCTTTGGCCTTAAGAGCTGAAAGGGTTGGCTTAAGAATTAATTCTTCTATACTTTCTAACCCTTTCTTGTCTAAGAGGGGTGCTGGCGCATATGCACCCATCCCGCCAGTATTTGGTCCTTGATCACCTTCCTCTAGGCGTTTGTGGTCTTGTGCAGGAGGAAGGGTTAAAAGTCTTTCACCATCGCAAAGAGCGAACACTGATACCTCAGGGCCATTCAATTTCTCTTCAAGAACTAACTGCGTCCCTGCGGCTCCGAAACGACCATTCAGCGCAGCATTAATTGCCTTAGAGCAGTCTTCGATGGTTTCTGGAACAGTGACTCCTTTCCCAGCAGCTAAACCATCTGCCTTGACTACAAGGGGTTTGTTTTGATTTTTAAGGACATTATTCGCTTCTTCAATGGTTTGAACCGACCAGTGTTCTGCAGTGGGGATCCCTGCAGAAACCATTAGCTCTTTTGCCCAAGCTTTGCTTGCCTCGAGCTTCGCTCCAGCAGCATTTGGTCCAAAGACTGCTATTCCAGCATTTCTTAGCTTGTCTGATAAACCAGCTGCTAATGGAGTTTCGGGACCAATTATTACAAGATCGATTAAATGTGATTTGCAAAATTTGATTAAGCCCTCATGATCATTTTCTGCAATTTGAATACTTTCACAGCCTTTATGTTCTTGGGTCCCTCCATTGCCAGGTGCCACGAATATCTCTTTTATTGACGAGGAATGTCTCAGGGCCCAAGCAAGAGAGTTCTCTCTGCCACCACTCCCAATAACAATGACCTTATTTAGTGGAGGCAGACTTTTTAAGGTGGAATTAGTTAAGGACATTTTTAATAGATTTCAACAAGGTCATTTAGGTTTGGGATAGGCCTGGGATTTTTATTCGATCTGATGAAGCTTCCTTTCTTGTCTGGGCTTCCTATGTCTAAAGGCTCCTATTTCTCTCATGTGTTTTTGTTGTTGTTGACGATGGTTGTGAATAATTCTTCAGTAATGATTTCTTCTTCAAGTTCGATTGCTCCCTCTCCTGATCCAATGGATGAGGCCCTTTATAAGAAAGTACTTAATGAAGGATCCATATCAGAACTCAATAAGGCCTGTGCAGATGCAGAAAGGTTTTCATTGGATTTGCGTCTAAGGGAATTGCGACATCGCCTGATGCTAATTGCCCCTGTCCCACAGCCCTTTGATGTAGTGCTGGCTAACGCTAAAGCTCTTATGGCCTGTAGATCACCAAATGGTGCGCAAGTGGTCTTGAGTCGTTTTAGTCCTGCATCTGGTAATCAGCGTAGGGTCTGGTTATTGCTCATGTGGGAGGCAGCTAATGCATCCTTAGATCATCAGAAGGCAAGTTTGTCTTTGAGAAGATTGGTTGATGGGAACTTGGTTGATCTAGATAAAGAGCAACTCCCTGTTGCCTATAGAGAAGGCGGAGTGCCATTTAATCGACCTGGCTTGGATGTCCTTGCAGAGCATGAAACCTCTTTAGGCCGAAAAGCATTGGCAGTTGAGGCCCTTCTGGCAGGCCGGACTTCTGGGATAGTAGGCAAAAGACGTTTGGCTCTTCTTGTTAATTTAACTAAGTCTTTAGGGGCCCATCAATCTTCTCCTTTACTTGTAAAAGGGCTTGAGCAGATGATTTCTGATCAAGCATGGGAATTGGCCGAGGGGGTTTTACGATTGAAATTGGAATTGGGGATTGATGAAGGGATGGATGTAGCTTTAGAGAGAAAGTATCTTGATTTACTTTCAAGTGGTAACGCCAACAGGGAGTTGATTTGGCAAAGTCTCAGAGAAGAAATTAATGATGAGGGAAAGTCAGGCTTTTAGTTTTTTTAGTTTTGAGTCTGCTCAAAGGTTTACTTCCTAAGTCATTATGGAACTTTAATTAAAACCTTTAGTTTGCTCTTTATTTAAATCTAATGAAACCAGATCACGGACAACTTTTATACGAAGGTAAGGCCAAGAGAGTTTTCAGTAGCGGAAGTAATGAAAGAGTGCTTGTTGAGTTTAAAGATGATGCGACTGCCTTTAATGCTCAAAAGCGGGCTAAACTTGAGGGAAAAGGACAGATAAATTGTCAAATTTCTGCATCTATATTTGAGGTATTAGAAAGAGAAGGTGTTCCTACTCATTACTTGGGACTTGAATCTGATAATTGGATGGTCGCCCAATATGTAGATGTCATTCCATTAGAGGTTGTACTTCGCAATATTGCTACAGGCTCTCTTTGCAGAGAGACTCCAATACCTTTTGGGACAGAGCTCTCCCCAGCATTATTAGACCTTTACTACAAAGATGACGCCTTGTCTGATCCGTTGCTTTCTGAAGCAAGACTAGAGAAGCTTGGCTTGCTAAGTAAACAAAAACTATTGGAGGTAGAGACTCTTTCTAGAAAGGTTAATCAAGTACTTACGTCCTTTTTTGCCAACCTTGATCTTTTATTAGTTGATTTCAAGTTAGAAATCGGGCTTAATCAACATAATCAACTTGTTCTAGCTGATGAGGTTAGTCCAGATACTTGTAGGCTTTGGGATCAACGAATAAGTGATCCTGAGGAGAGGATCCTTGATAAGGATCGTTTCCGTAAAGACCTTGGTGGGGTTGTTGAAGGATACGGGGAGATCCTTAAACGGATACAAGGTGTCTGTCCCAAACCTCGCAACTACAAGTAAGGTCAGCGCAAGTTCACGGCGATTTCGTCGGATCCTTAAATTTCATGCCTAGCTTCTATTCCAGAGGAACTTCCGCCTTATTAAAGAGAGGAGCTTATGGTTTGGCCTTGAGCTTGCCACTTCTGGCGGCTGCTGCTCAGTCGAAATCCTTTAAGCAAACCAGTCAAGGGCTCAGAACTTTTGCCCAATTTAAGAGCGTGCAGCTTGCAGAAGTGGCCACTCCTAGGGATTCTTTGGGGGATGATTCATCCAATAGCAATTCGAATCAGAAGAAAGGGACTTCTCCTAAAGGATTGGATGCTTCGGATGAAAAGAAACGAGTATTAATTACTGAAGTGGTTATTAATGGGATATCTCGACATCCAGAGAGGGAAAAATTGCGCTTGGCTGCATATGACGCAATGAGAATTCGTCCAGGAATGCGTGTTAATAGAGACGAATTAAAGGTTGATTTAGATGCAATATATTCAACTGGATGGTTCTCGGGTGTCCGAGTTGAGTCAGTTAATGGTCCTTTAGGTGTTCAACTTGTGGTTGAAGTAGAGCCAAACCCCTTGCTAAAGAAGGTGCGACTTAAGGTTGAAAAATCAAAAGTTCCTTTGGAAATTATTGATGAGATATTTCGCTCAGATTATGGTAGAACAATAAATTTAAATGATTTACAGGTTCGTATTAAGGAGCTTAGAGATTGGTACCTTAAAGAAGGTTATTCACTGTCTAGAATTGCAGGCCCAAACCGCATTACTTCTGACGGTGTAGTTTATCTAAAGGTTTTTCAAGGAATAGTTGCAGGTGTAGAAGTTAAGTTTTTAAGTAAGGAAGGTGAACTTACAGATGAGAAAGGTAGGCCTATCAAAGGAAAGACCAAGCCTTGGGTAATAAAAAGAGAGATATCTGTCAAACCTGGTGAAACTTTTAATAGGAATAGTCTTGAATCTGATATTAAGCGACTCTATAGAACCTCCCTTTTTAGTGACGTTAAGGTTACTTTGAAGCCGGTTCCAGGAGAAACTGGAAAAATTATTATAATTTTGGGTATTATTGAACAATCAACAGGCTCTCTTTCAGGTGGAATTGGATATAGTCAAAGTCAAGGAGTTTTTGGTCAGGTAGGAATTCAAGATACTAATCTATTAGGAAGGTCATGGAATTCTTCTTTAAACCTTACCTATGGTCAATATGGAGGACTTGCAAACCTTACGTTTTCAAATCCTTGGTTAAGAGGGGATAATTATCGAACATCATTTAGAACATCATTGTTCTTAAGTAGGGAAGTTCCACAAGCATTTAGAAGTTCTGAAGGTGGAACTATTAGAGGTGTATCTAATTATTATGATGCCAATTCTGAATATGTTTATGATATTGCCTCTTCGGCTCATGGATTAGGCAAGTTTGACTCTGTGATTGAGGCCCAAACTGCATCTCCTGGAAATAGTTGGTTTGATTATGAAGGTGATTCTGTTGCGCTTCAAAGAACAGGCGGAAGTTTTGTTTTGGCAAGACCTTTAAATGGCGGCGACCCTTATAAAGAGGTCCCTTGGAGTGTTTTGATTGGTATGAATATTCAAAAAGTAAGACCTATTGATTTCTCAGGAAAGAGTAGACCTTATGGTGTTTCAACAAATAACTTTAAGGATGGAAAAGTTCCTGAGGATGAAATAATTTGTGTGGCATTTAATTGTGCAGAACAAAATAACCTTTTTGGTATAAGAGCAGGAGCTACTTATAATACTTTAAATAATAAAAGGAACCCAACATCTGGTAACTACATAAGTTTTGGAACTGAGCAATTCTTTTCAATAGGCGAGAATTCACCTACCTTTAATAGGGCCAGAGTTAGTTATACAAAATTTATCCCTGTTAATTGGTTGAAGATTGCTAAAGGTTGCCGTCCTAGGTCAGGAGAGAAGGCTAATTGCCCTCAGGCTGTTGGGATACAGTTCAAATTGGGAACTGCTATAGGCCAGTTGCCGCCTTACGAAGCTTTTTGTCTTGGAGGTTCGAACTCAGTTCGTGGATGGAGCTCCTGTGATCTTTCTGTAGGAAGAAGTTTTGGTGAGGCCAGCATTGAATATCGATTCCCGATTTGGAAAATAGTTTCAGGAGAGCTTTTTGTAGATGGTGGAACTGATTTTGGATCCCAAGCAAATGTTCCAGGAAAACCTGGAAAGCTTTTAGGTAAGCCAGGCTCTGGGTTCTCTTTGGGCACAGGTTTGATAGTTACAACACCAGTAGGTCCTCTGAGGCTTGAAGCAGCAAGTAAGGATTTAGAAGGTGATTGGCGCTTCAGCCTTGGAGTTGGTTGGAAGTTTTAGTGGATTTGTGGCCTGAAAATTATGAGACTTCTTGGACTCTTTCGAAACCTGTAGAGAGGCAAGGGGTTGGACTGCATAGTGGCAAGGAGGCATTGGTTCGTTTGGCACCTTCGGAAGAAGCTGGGTTTTACCTCAGTTGGCTTGATAGTAGAGATTCCCCTGTAAAGCTTGATCCTAAATATGCTCGTGATAGCCAGCTATGCACAACACTTGAGGTTGGTAGCAGACGTTTGGCTACTGTTGAGCATCTTTTTGCTGCAATAGCTGGTTGCGGAATAAGTCATATACATATACAAGTTTCGGGAGAAGAAGTACCTCTTCTGGATGGATCTTCTATTGGTTGGGTAGAAGCAATTAGAGAGGCTGGTTTGGTCCCGTCATCAACGCCTCGATCAAAACCTTTAAGGTTGGTGAGCCCATTGGTTTACTATCGAGGTAACAGTGTTATCACTGCTACTCCTTCAGAAGATTTTAATCTAGTTGGTTTAATTGATTTTCCACAAAAGGCAATAGGAAAGCAGATAATGTCTATAACGATTAATCCCGAAACATTCGTTAGAGAGATAGCTCCAGCAAGAACCTTTGGTTTCCGAGAACAAATTGAACAGTTAAAAGAATCTGGTCTTATACAAGGTGGAACATTAGATAATGCGTTGGTATGTGATGGTGATCAGTGGCTCAACCCTCCATTGAGATTTCCTGATGAGCCAATCCGCCATAAGCTCTTAGACCTGATGGGTGATTTGGCTCTTGTAGGTTTCCCTAAGGCTCAGATCTTGGTTTATAGAGGTTCACATGGACTTCATACCGGTCTTGCTAAGGAGCTCTTTAAAGCTTGTTCTAAAAATTTCTCTTGACTGACTCTTCTACTGACTCTGTTGTTCTCACTAGTGAGCAAATCATGGGGTTATTGCCCCATCGTTACCCATTTGCTTTAGTCGATCGTGTCATTGAGCACGATCCTGGTAAGAGGGCCGTGGCGATTAAGAATGTGACTCTTAATGAACCACAATTCCAAGGTCATTTCCCTGGGAGGCCTTTGATGCCTGGAGTTTTGATTGTTGAGGCTATGGCTCAGGTTGGTGGCCTCATCGTGACTCAAATGCCTGATCTTCCTAAAGGGCTTTTTGTATTTGCAGGTATAGATGGTGTCCGTTTTCGTCGGCCAGTTGTCCCAGGAGACCAGCTAACCATTACATGTGAGTTGATTAGTCTGAAGAGAAGCAGGTTTGGCAAGGTGCGAGGTGAGGTAAAGGTAGAAGGTCAGTTGGTTTGCTCTGGCGACCTCATGTTCTCTCTCATGGATTAAGAGCTATGAGTAAGTTGAAAAATCTCCACTCAATCCCTGCAGAAAGATCAGCTCAAGTACATCCTTTAGCTGTGGTTGACCCTCTAGCGGAACTTGATGATGGAGTGAGTATTGGACCTGGAGCAGTTGTTGGACCTGAAGTGAAAATAGGAGCTGATACATGGATAGGCCCAAATGTAGTGCTTGATGGCCGTTTAACTCTTGGGGAACAAAATAGAGTCTTCCCTGGAGCTTGTTTGGGACTTGAACCTCAGGATTTGAAGTATCGAGGAGCAGCCACGGAAGTAGTGATTGGGAATGGTAATACGATTAGAGAATGTGTAACTATTAATAGGGCAACTAATGAAGGAGAAAAAACAATAATTGGTGATGGCAATTTATTAATGGCTTATTGCCATCTTGGTCATAATTGTGAGTTGGGTAATGGGATTGTTATGTCTAATGGAATTCAGGTTGCTGGTCATGTATTGATAGAAGACCGAGCCGTCATAGGAGGATGCCTTGGAATTCATCAGTTTGTTCAGATTGGAAGATTAGCAATGGTGGGAGGGATGACAAGAGTTGATCGTGATATACCTCCTTATTGTCTAGCTGAAGGACACCCCGGACGACTGAGAGGCCTTAATAGGGTTGGCTTACGAAGGAATGGAATTGAAAGTCATGATGGTGGTGGGCTACGAGAACTTCAAGAAACTTGGGCATTACTTTTTAGGTCGGGATATGTAATTGCTGAAGGTTTGAAGTTGGCACGTAGTGAGCAACTTTCTCTAGCCTCCACTCATCTTTGTGATTTCCTTGAGGCTTCAATTCAGAAGGGTAGACGGGGACCAATGCCAGTAATAAGTGCAAATGAGTAATGGTGCGGCTCCTTATTAGTACCGGGGAAGTCTCGGGTGATTTGCAGGGAAGCCTTTTAATTAAGGCATTGAGGGATGAAGCCTTAAAACGAAAACTTGAACTTGAACTGGTTGCACTAGGTGGACCAAGAATGCACTTGGCGGGCGCAGAATTGATAGCTGATACAGCTCCCCTTGGAGCAATAGGCCTGTGGGAGGCGTTACCACTTGTTATCCCAACTTTGAAGGTTCAATCGAGAGTTGACAATTTACTTAAGAAGCATCCCCCAGATGGAGTTGTGCTTATTGATTACATGGGAGCAAATATTCGCTTAGGAAACAAATTGCGTAATCAACTTCCGAATGTGCCGATTATTTATTACATAGCGCCGCAGGAGTGGGCCTGGCGTTTAGGAGACGGAGGAACTACTGACCTTATTGGATTTACTGATCGAATTTTGGCCATATTCGAAGAAGAGGCGCATTTTTATCAAACCCGTGGAGGGAAGGTCACTTGGGTGGGACATCCGATGCTTGATCTCCTAGGCCCTTTGCCAGAACGTGCGGAGGCATTCAAGAAACTAGGGCTTGATGATTCCAAGAAAGTTTTACTTTTGATGCCTGCATCTCGTAAGCAGGAGTTGCGTTATCTGATGCCCACTCTCGCAAAAGCTGCAGCAACTCTTCAGAAGAGGGATCCTTCTCTTCAAGTTGTTGTCCCTGCAGGACTTAAGAGTTTTGAACAGCCATTGAGAAATGCTTTGGACCGAGCAGGGGTAATTGGGAAGGTCCTATCAGCTAATCAAGCTTCAGATTTAAAACCAATGTTATTCGCGGTAGCAGATCTTGCTCTCACAAAATCTGGCACGGTAAATATGGAACTTGCACTAAATGGGGTCCCTCAAGTTGTTGGCTATAGGGTTAGCCGCGTCACAGCATTTATTGCTAGATATCTTTTGAGATTTAATGTGGATCATATATCTCCTGTGAACCTTCTACTTAAAGAAAGTCTTGTTCCTGAGTTTGTTCAAGATCAGTTAACAGCTGAAGCGATATCAAAAGAGGCTATACCACTTTTAGAGTCATCAGAGAGTCGTTCCATAATGATGCAAGGCTATCAGCGATTGAGACAGAGCCTTGGTTCGCCAGGTGTTACTAATAGAGCTGCTAAAGAAATCTTTGACTTGGTTGCAAAATGACTTTTAATTTCAGCCAATATGTAACCTTAATTGCCTCAGTCTTTTTAAGTGCAGTTTTCCTTCTGTTTCCTTCCTCTGCAATTGCTTTAAATGTTGATGAAGCGGTTTTTGCAGGAGGGTGCTTCTGGTGTTTAGAGCATGACTTTGAAGGGCTTTCCGGAGTGGTCTCTGTTGAGAGTGGTTATTCAGGAGGTACTCTTCAGAACCCTACTTATAAGCAAGTGAGTTCGGGTGGTACGGGCCATAAGGAATCTGTAAATGTGCTTTTCGATGCAAATGAAATTTCTTATAAAGACCTTTTGCGTACTTATTGGAGAAATGTGGATGCAATTGATGGTGATGGTCAATTTTGTGATCGAGGAGACTCCTATCAGCCAGTTATTTTTACTAGAGATAAGATTCAGTTAGCTCAAGCGAATGAAAGTTTCATAGCTGCAGCTAAGGAGTTAAACCTTTCTTTAGAAGACCTCAAGGTTGAGATTAAGAGCTTTGAGAAGTTCTGGCCTGCTGAGGATTACCATCAAAATTTTGCTGAAGAAAATCAGCTAAAATATAATTTCTACAGATATAGCTGCGGTCGCGATGATCGATTAAACGCATTGTGGGGCAAAAAAGCAAGAACTGACAGCGACTGGAGTGAAAATATTTAAAATATAAGGAAAATATAAAACTGGTATCAACTTGATACTATCTTTTCTCTAAAAATGCGGGTTTTCACCCATCCCAATTCCCGTAAAAGTTTACTACCATCTTCTAGTGATTTGAGGAGAGCAATGTATGTATCTGCTGACGGTCAAAGATGGGCTTGTTACGCGGTTTGTTGGGCCTTACCCCTCGCCAAAGTTGGCTTCTGATGATTTAGAGAGAGTTTTGTCGACTTGTACTGATAGAGCGCGTTGGCAGATTCATGCATTAGAGAGCCCGATCTCGAGGTCATTCGCAGATCGCAGGAGCGAGATGGACAAGATCGTTGCAGCAGCTGCTTCCTAATGAATTCATTAGGCGTAGAAGTTGATTTAATTGATTGAGAAAGTATAAATATTTTTGATAGATACTTTTTCTTATTGAAGATATTTTTCTTTTTCATTCCTGATTACATATCCAATTTATTAAAGTCCTAACTCCATATCCAGTCGCTCCAGCAGGATTAATTCCGCGACCTTTATCAGACCATACAGGCCCAGCAATGTCGATATGTGCCCAAGGGATTGATTCATCGACGAATTCCTTTAGGAAAAGAGCCGCTGTTATAGAGCCGCCTTGCCTTGGGCCAGTATTCTTTAGGTCGGCAAGTAAAGATTTCAATCCATCTTTATAAGGTTGATAAAGAGGCATTCTCCATAGTCCTTCTCCTGCGTCATTTGCAGCACTGATTAGACCTTTGGCCAAGGAATCATTGCCTGTCCATAGTCCAGCTATTTCGTCTCCTAGGGCTACAACACATGCTCCGGTGAGGGTTGCAAGGTCAACGATTGCATCAGGTTGAAGTTTGGAGGCATAAACCAAAGCATCTGCAAGGGTTAGTCGACCTTCGGCATCAGTATTATTTATTTCGATCGTTTTACCGTTAGAGGCCTCAATTATGTCTCCAGGGTGAACGGCTGATCCATTGACCATGTTTTCACAAGCAGCAATAATGAAATGAACTTCAACTTCTTTGGGCTTTAGCTCAATAATTGCTTTAGCAGTCCCTAATACAGCAGCGCTACCACCCATATCGAATTTCATCATTTCTATTTGTGAGGCACCAACTTTTAGGTTGTAGCCTCCTGAATCGAATGTCAGCCCTTTTCCTATAAGGACAAGCTTCCTAAGAATTTGACCATCAGGTTTGTAGGTCAAATGAATAAACTTTGGATCAAGATCAGAACCCTGGCAAACAGCCAAATATGCTCCCATTCCTTCTTTTAGGCAGTCTTTCTTCTCAAGAATTTTTAGTTGGCAATTTTTCTCCCTAGCAAGTAAGGCAGCGGTATTCGCTAATTCTGCAGGTGTGAGCATATTCGCTGGAGCCCCCACAAGTTCTCTTGCGAGTCCTACACCATTACATACGGGGATTATTGACTTTAGGAAGTCTTTATTTGAATTAGGAAGCCCAATCAGGTCAATTCCTGAAGGGATGCTTTTAACTTCTGGTGAACTTAAAAAACGAACGTCTTTGAAGAATGAAAGTAGGGCGGCTTCTGCAACAGCTTTAGATGCTGAGTCTTTATTGAAAAGAGTCCATGGGAAATAAATTCCCATCTTTCCATTGGTGCCTAGGCTTTCTTTCGCGCCAATGGAAGAGGCATTTCGTAGTTCGTTTAAAACCAGATTTTCTGGTTTTCCTAAACCTATTAGTACAAGCTTCTCTAAAGAGTCATCTATAAGCTGGTAACTGGCAATTTCTTTTGATTTGCCAGTGAACTTTTTTTTCTCGATACTTCTCAGGAGAAGTTCTCCAAAGCGCTTTTTAAGAGGAACTAATTGTTTTTCTAGATTTTCTTCTACTAGGCCTATGACAAGCAAGGAGCCATTCCAATCTTCCAGACTTTCTGTTGCAAATGAAATCTCCATAGATCTTGATACTTTTTTTTGATGCTAGCTCTGCTTTTAGGTGATATCTGCAGTGAATGGAGTTGCCCAACGCGATCTGGTCTCTTTATTAAATGGTGGCAACCAAAGTTGGATGAGTTGTTGCTCTAGTTTCCTTCGGGCTTTTGTTGCCTTTGGAACATCCGTCCAGAAGCGAATACTTAGTTGGCTGCTTAAATTGACGGCTGTAAGTGCTTCGTTATATGCAGAAAGATATTCCTTACAGTCATGCTCACCTTTCCAGCGCTTATCTGCATTAATCGTTTCACCTATATAAAGCAAAATCGGTTTATCTAGGTAGGTTGGCCGGTCCATAACTAAATAAACAGCAGGACCTTTGTGAGGGCTGCTTGGCCAGCGCCAAAAACTAAGAGGTAAGGGAGTTAATTTCATTGGATTGAAATGATTGATAGGATCTATCTTCTCTGGATTAAAGAAAGAGCCCTGTCTGGGAGCGGTTTCAAGGTTTGAAAATAATTGTGCCTGGTGACTGTGTAAACGCTTCTGCCAAGTCTTTAAGAGATCTTTGCTAAGTCTTATGTTTTCCTGAACTTTTAGAATTTCGGTAGCAGTATTTTTGATAAATAGTTCACCTTGACCAGTTGAGTAGTTCCCCATGGATTAGCACTTTGGTGGGAGCATTGGTCCTGGACGTTTGTTGCCGAAGCGGACCGCTCCTATTAATTTTTCAATTTCTGATGCTGGAAGCATTAGGCGTTCTTGAAAATCCGCCAGATTTGTAAATTGATTTTTTTGTCGCTCTCTGGATAATCTTTGAATACGATCTTCGGGCCAATTAAGGAAGTCTTTGACTTTTGAAATAGGAGCAGAATTTAAATCAATTGATTGGATGTTGGGTAAAGGAGGTGCACTTCCATACCAGTGGAAAAGTAAAAAAGGCTTCCATTGATTTGCGATGTTCTGTGGGAGTTCTAGTAATTGAAAGAGATCTTCTTCTCCACTGAGTTGAACACCTGCTCTCTGTAAGCGAATGAGTAGTTGGGCCATCTCCTCTGTGCATCCAGGTAGCGTAAGCCAATCAGAAGGCTTTGCTCTATTGACGTCAATGAAATAGGCCGACTCCTGTTTGAGTATGTTTTGTTCTTCTTTAAGAGCTTTTAACTCAATCTCTATCGGATCAAGATGGTTGGCTTGATTGGAAGGGTGGCTTGTTTTAGAAGGTAGATTCCCTGTGGCTCGCAGTATCTGTCGTGCCAAAGGGTCCAACCAGTGGCCTCTGGCCATTCCAAGACAAATATCTAATGAAGACCTTACCTATTTATCTAACTTGCGTCACGCCTATTAGTTAGAACTTTTTGCTAGAAGGTTTTTTTGTTAGTTCAGAAGGGCTTCTTTGAATCAGGTTTGCCTTTTTTCTTTTAATGGGTTGATTTACGGAAGAGCAGATTGGTATAAATATTTCTATTACGTGGATCCGCACTGTTGCCTTTAATATGTTTTTTGCAGAATCTTCTTAAACCGCCTAGAGGAGTCAGTGGCCTTCTTTGAATCCGACATTGTTCAAGAGGAGGCCAAAAGGCTTTTTTATGACTATCAGGAGTTGATGAAGCTTGGTTCAGATTATGGGAAGTTCGATCGTGAAGGTAAGAAGATGTTTATCTCCACAATGGAAGCTTTAATGGAGCGTTATCAGGTATTTATGAAGCGTTTTGAGCTGTCGGAGGATTTTCAAGCAAAGATGACAGTAGAACAGTTGCGGACTCAGCTAGGTCAATTTGGAATGACTCCTGAACAAATGTTTGAACAAATGAATATGACTCTTAAGAGGATGAAGAGTGAATTGGATCAGTGTCAAGAATGAACCTTCGAAGAGTTTTCTTACGATTTAATCAGTTGAGTATCCTCTGCTAATGCAGATGCAGATGCAGAAAATCGCATTGCCGAGCTGGGCTTCGAGAGGGATGGTGGATCTTTTCCCTTCAGGCCAGATTGGAGATCCTGATCAGAACCTTTCCTCACGATTGGAAGAGGCTTTAAAGAAGGACAAACCAATGCGAATAAAGCTTGGGATTGATCCAACCAGTAGTTCTATTCATTTGGGGCATAGCATTCTTTTTCGCAAGTTAAGGGCATTTCAGGATGCAGGGCATACTGCGGTTTTGATAATTGGTGATTTCACTGCACGAATTGGAGATCCAACTGGCAAAAACACAACCAGGGTTCAACTCACGTCTGAGGAGGTAGAAGTTAATGCAAAGACTTATCTGCAGCAACTTGGTCTCGGTAAACCCTCAGAAAGGTCATTGTTGGATTTCACTACTCCTGGTCGTTTAGAAGTTCGTCGAAATAGTGAATGGTTAGAAGAACTAGATCTTGCTCAAGTTATAGATCTTCTTGGTACGGCAACAGTTGGACAAATGCTTGCCAAGGAGGATTTCTCAAACAGATATTCCGCAGGTACAGCTATTTCTTTGCATGAGTTTCTTTACCCGCTACTTCAAGGTTATGACTCTGTGGCTGTTAAGGCAGATGTGGAGCTTGGCGGAACAGATCAAAAGTTCAACATTGCTATAGGTAGGGATCTTCAGCGTCATTTCCATCAGCGCCCTCAATTTGGACTCCTATTGCCGATTTTGTTAGGCCTTGATGGGGTTCAAAAGATGAGTAAGAGTCTTGGAAACACAATTGGCTTGGATGAAGATCCTATTTCTATGTATTCCAAGCTTGAGAAAGTGCCAGATGCACTTGTTGATAGTTATGTCACGCTCCTTAGTGAGGAAGATGTTGACGTATTACCCTTAAATCCTCGCGAAAGGCAGAAGGCTATGGCCTTGGCTGTGACAGCTACTCGTCATGGATTTGATGCTGCTAAAGCTGCTCAGCGAGATGCTGCAATATTGGTTTCAGGTATCAGTGATTCAACTGCTGAGATTCCTGAGGTCTCAATCTCTTTAGTTAAGTTTCCTGTTAAGGCATTTTATTTGATTAGCTCTATTGGCCTTTGTGCGAGTAGTAGTGAGGCACGTCGCCAAATTGCTGGGGGTGCATTTCGCCTAGATGGAGAGAAAATACTTGATCCAAATTTCGAATTTCAAGAGAGTAGTTTTCTTTTTGGAAAGGTTTTGCAACTTGGGAAGAAAACTTTTCGCCGATTAACTAGATGAATCGATTTTTTCAATAAATGGTTCTTTCGCTAAATCCTACCGATAAAGTTATTCTTGCCTTAGATGGTATGGATAGTTATGAAGCCTTGGCGATTTTGAGCCGTTTGCCAGATGTTATTTGGGTAAAAGTAGGGGTCGAACTTTTTGTGAGTAGCGGGCCAGGTATTGTGCGTGAGTTAAGGGATAGGGGGTTAAGAGTTTTCTTAGATCTCAAGTTCCATGACATCCCAGCTTCAATGGCTGGGGC
Source organism: Prochlorococcus sp. AG-409-J16 (assembly GCA_003215655.1). Lineage (GTDB taxonomy): Bacteria > Cyanobacteriota > Cyanobacteriia > PCC-6307 > Cyanobiaceae > AG-409-J16. The sequence continues at coordinate 552,935 of QCKB01000001.1, read as the reverse complement.
TTGCAAAAGAGCTGCGAAATTAGGCGCAGAATTGATTACTATTCATTCTTGTGCTGGAACTAAGGCGCTGATTCAAGCTCAGGCTGCAGCTTTGGAAGGAGCGGAGGAGGCTGGTTTACCTCCTCCCAAGTTGTTAGCTGTAACAGTTTTGACTAGTTGGGATGAAGGATTGATTGCAAAAGAACTATTAATTCGTCAGACAATTCAGGAAAGGGTAGACATGTTGGCTTCATTGTCTAAAAAGGCGGGATTGGCTGGTTGTGTTTGTTCTCCGAAGGAACTAAGAAGTTTGCGCCAACGTTTTCCAGAGCCTTTCCATTTAGTGACTCCTGGCATTAGGCCAAAAGCTTCAGAATTAGGTGATCAAGTAAGAGTAATGACTCCTTCTGAAGCTATTAAAGCTGGGGCCTCAAGAATTGTTATTGGGCGACCAATTACTCGTGCGGATGACCCTCGATTGGAATTCGAAAAATGTTGTCAGAGTCTAAAAATATAAACCGGTTTATTTATTGCCGAGTTTTGGTTCCGTGCCATTAAGTATTCGTTTAAAATTGGTTCTATGTCTCCATATGACTAAGGTCATTGCTGCTAAGGAGACAGTTAAATATGCTGGTCGAAAGCTTTCATTTTGAAGACTAATTGTCATAAGGAAAGGAAGGCTAATTGCTGCAACAAGGCTTGATAACGAGACTATTTTGCTAAATCTAAGTACGGTTAAGAAAATCCCTAAAGAGGCCATCCCTACAGGCCATGAGAGCCCTAGGATCATTCCTAAACCAGTTGCTACAGCTTTCCCACCTTTCCAATTAAGCCAAATTGGCCATATATGACCAGCTAACGCTGCCAATCCTGCTCCGACTTCTAAGGCATCACCAGGAAGGAATATTTTTGCAATTAAAACAGCTGCGCTTCCTTTTGCTACGTCTAATAAGAAAACCGCTAAAGCAGCACCCTTGCCTACATGACGGAGCACATTAGTTGCGCCTGTCGATCCAGAACCTTTCTCCCTAAGATCTATTCCGGCAAACCATATGCCTGCAAGATAGCCGTTAGGTAATGATCCAAGTAGATAGCCCATTAATAAGAGAACAGGACCGAGAAGGAATGGGCTGTGATTTGTCAAAGGAGTTCCTCCTCTTCGTAAAGCTCGTCAGGACTTGCCGCAAATGCAAGCCAGAGTGGAAATTGAAGAACGGGTATCTCTACACTCCTTTCTGCTGAGTCAATAAGTATTAGAGGCACTTCTCCACGCTCTTCTAGCCGGTCGGCCCTTTCTACTACAGCATCACCTCGCTCAAATAAGACGATACCGCTATTAGGCCCGAAGTCTTCACGGTCAAGGCCTAAGGCATCTTGTAGTCCTCTCCTCCATTCTCCGAGGCGTTCAGGTTGCCCTGCTAATACCAGTGTTTGAAAGCGCTCCCCATATAATTCTCCGAGGATTGATATTAAAGCTGAAGAGACAAGTATATTTCTAGATCTATTACCTAGGCTTGGTTGCGCTCCTCTTCCCCCTTGGCTGAAGAACCAGTCTTGTAGAAGCCTTATATCCTTTTTTTCGAGACTTCGTCGTAATTTCCAGGGCTCGGCATAAAAATCTGGCTCGCTTAGAAATTGTTCAAGGCATTCATCAATAAGCTCTTGGTCAGGTTTGAATGTCTCAGAAACGGCTACAGGCAACTCCTGAGCAATGTTTTGACTAGATCGTTCGCCTTCATCTAGAGGAGAAGGCTTTACGACAACTGGTTGAGCAATTAGTTCAAGTTGTTCGGCGGAATGTGCAAGATCTTGTAGGGCAACTGTGAGGTAATCCTGGAAACCTTTCACCCTCCTAGCGATATCGTCTGATTTACCCGTAAAGCTCTTTTTTTGTTCTATATCTAGTTGAGACTTACGATTTGAAAGCTCTTGAATTTCTTCTTTAAGGCTGTCTCGTTTTTGTTCAAGTTCTTTTAAGGCTAATTTGAGAAGTGGTTCTAGAGATGAGTCTTTAGAACTTGGGATTGGTTTATTCGCTTTTTCTGAGAATGAAGGTGTGGGATCCATTCTCTCATTGTCATTGTCAGGAGTAGGGAGTTTCGATTCTGTCATTTAACTATTACGGCAGCAGTGTTTGGCGTTAGGAGAGGCTGTTGGGAGATTTATTAGGCTTTTCAAGAGAACCGACCTTAAGCCTTAATTGACTCTCAAGCTTGTCAGGATCAAAAAGGATTGGCAGTAAATGAGGACTTGCTTCTTCGCGGAAATAAAGGATTCCAGGTAATTGAGGGAGGAACAATCGCCATGCCAGCCAGTTTTTGAAAGGAAAGCGACGTAATTCTCTATTTAATTGCCATACCACAAGTGCATCAGAGGTGAATTCCAGTCTCAGAATGAATGATTGGATCAGCAGGAAAACTCCAAAAATCAGAATGGAAAGCGTTGCCCACTTATTAACTCCTAATAGGAACAGAGCAATTCCAATTACTGAGATATATATGGGTAAACGAGAATCTTGTTTAAGAATCTCACTTTGATTGAGGTCTTGTTGAGAGGAAGTTTTGGTTGTCATTAGCCGAAAAGTATTTGGGTTAGAAAAACATCCGTTATAGAAACGGTTACTAGTGTCATAACTACTGCCCCTGTCGTACTTGTCCCTACTTCTTTAGGACCACCACGAGTGGTTAGCCCCCACCCACAAGCCAGAACAGCAATTAGCAGACCAAAGACAACTGCTTTGATCAACATGAAGGGCAGGTCGTCTGGACCTAGCCAGGTGCGAACAGAAGTCCAAAAAACTGATGGAGGTATTTGATAGAGCTGAGTGCTGCTGATTTGGCCACTCCAAAGAGCAACGCAAAAAAATAGTAAGCACTGAACTGGCGCCATGACTACCATGGCAATCATTCTTGGGACAACAAGATATTCCACTGGATCAGACTGAAGCATGGTGATGGCGTCGATTTGTTCGGTCACCTTCATTGTTCCTAGTTGTGCGGCATATGCAGTAGCCACTTTCCCTGTGAGGAGGGTGGCTGAAAGCAATGGGGCGATTTCCCTAGCCATACCTATTGCAAGTATTCCTCCAACAGTTGATCCAGCTCCTTGGCGACTTAATTCGGCTGCCACTTGAATATTGAAGACAGTTCCTGCTGCAATCCCTGTGATTAGGACGATCAGAAAGCTAGCTGGGCCTGCTTCCATTAGTTGTTCAAATAGGTCAGATGAGTTGATTCGACCTTTCGCACTCGCTGCTATTGCTTGTCCCCCTATAAGAAGGCTTTGGAAGAGTCTCTTTAGCCAAATTGGTTTTCTCATTAGTTGCCTGCTTTATCCATGGGGAGTTGATTTGGCCAGCTATTGATTGTTCGAAGACCAATCAATACAAGAGCTGCTGGAATTAACCCCATGCAGATTCTGATTGCGACCTGAGCAGATGTTGGTTGGTCAATAAATGTTAATGCACCTGTGCAAACTTCAGGGGATTGATAACCACTTATTTGCAATAAAAAGGTAACTAGGCACATGCTTAATGCGATAAAAATTTTTTGAATTAATACCATCCAAGCTGTATAGAAGCCTGCTGGTTTATCAGGGTCGGCATCAATGGCATCAGGGAGCAATGACCACGGAATCAAGTAAGCAGTTGATGCACCAAAGCCTGCAAGAATAATACTTAGTATTAATAAAGAAAGTTTGATTAAATCTATCCCATTGATAGGTAGCTGTTCGATTAATAATGGTGATCCTGATAGTGGAGGAAGAATCATTGCAAATAAACATCCAATAATCCAAAGCCCTCCTCCAAGATAAAGAGATTGTATTCGTCCGTACTTATTTGAAAAAAAGCTCCAAGCTTGCAGTCCAAATAAAGAACTAACTAAAAAAGGTAATAGGATTAAAGTTGATATTTCTGAAGGAACTCGCATAACTTGGACAAGGTAAAAAAGAGCAACTGATTGCATCGTTTGCAGCCCACACCAGAGTAATAGATATAAACCTAAAACTTTTAAAAACAGATTATTATTAATTATTCGCTTAAGTTGCTTTATTACTGGCTCTGAATTCTTTTTTGGCTTCTGAGCTTTTTTTGCGAATGGGGCTAATCCCCAGCAACATAATAGCGTTGTAAATATAGCAATTGTCCCTGTAACTCTTCCCATTGTTATATACCCTTCTGTTCCTTTGCTGGTTAGTAATGAGGCTGCAATTAGCCCAATTAAACTTGCTAGAATAGACCCTGTAAATCTTGATGCATTAAGCCTTGTTCGTATTGATGTTTTAGTCGTTAATTCTGTAGAAAGTGCTGCATATGGAAGATTTACGCTTGTATAAGCAGTCATTAAAATAATCACCATTACTGCGTAATAGGCGGTTCTTTCGGCAATTCCGCCTGGTGGTACCCACCAGATAGCTCCTAAGCTAGATCCTAGAGGTACTGCACCGCCTAAGATCCAAGGTATTCTTGGCCCCCATTTGCTTTGAGTGTGATCGCTAAGCCAGCCAATTAGGGGATCATTAAAACCATCCCATAGTTTTGTAATCATCAAAAGAACTCCTCCAATCCATACAGGTAGTCCTGCGGCACAAGTAAAGAAAGGAAGCAGATAAAAACCTAATTGCGAGGCGGCGAGCCCAGTGCCTGCATCTCCTAGCCCATAGGAGATCATTAGTCTTCTTCGCGAAAGTTCTTCTTTTGAGTCTGAGAATTTAGTCAAACTTTTCGAAGGGGCGGCTTCGGAGTAATAATGAGAGGGAGCTTACATATAGATCAGCTCGTCTCGAGACTGGTTCTTATGTATCAGTGCGGGCGTAGTTTAGTGGTAAAACCTCAGCCTTCCAAGCTGATGATGCGGGTTCGATTCCCGCCGCCCGCTTCCTTGAATTGTTTTCAGAGGTAGATTTTTAAGGCATATTCGTAAGAAAGCATTGCTATTAGGCCACGGTTTTCAATCTGAATAGAACGATTATTGCCAAGAGGACGAGAAAGCGGAATATCGATGCCTTGTTCCATTGCGGTATTAATAATTACATGCCATTTAGATGTTGCTTTTGGAAGGTTGAACATCATCGGCTCGCTATAGGCGTTGAAACCTATCCAGAAGATTGCGCCTTCTTTGCCTTTATTGATGCTGTAGCTAACCGTATGAGACCAACTTCCCCAATCAGGCTTGTTTAGCTCAACACCATGCCATTCTATCCATAGACCATTTGCATCTTCACTTCCTTTAGATAAGTGTTTTTCTTTATGTGGATTTTCTGGGTTAAAGAGATCAGTTAATTGATGACGAATCTTCAGTAATCTTGTGATAAATAACAGAAGTTTTCTGTCGCAATGATTATCATCCCAGATCATCCATCCAATGGAATTGTCTTGACACCAGCTATTGTTATTTCCACCTTGACTACGACTTACTTCGTCACCCATGAGTAACATCGGAATGCCAGGTGATAAGAGGAGAGTCGTCAGTAAATTTCGTTTCTGGCGACCTCTAAAAGCATTCACTTCTTTATCATCAGTTGGGCCTTCTATTCCATGGTTCCAGCTATTATTGTGGTTCTCTCCATCACGATTGTTCTCTCCATTGGCGAGGTTATGTTTAGTGTTGAAACTGACTAAATCATTAAGCGTGAAGCCGTCATGAGCAGTGACAAAGTTCACTGTACGAGCAATGGGATTAGGATCTTTTTTGTATAGATCTTGGCTTCCTCTAAGTCTCTCTCTTAGCTCCCAGGCGCTATTTTTATCACCCTTCCAGAATTTTCTGACATCGTCTCTGAATCTTCCATTCCAAGTGCCAATTCGCTTAGAAGGAAAATCTCCAGCCTTGTAAAGGCCTCCACAATCCCATGGCTCACTTACAAGTTTCAACCCACTCAGAATAGGATCGGTTTCAATCTCTTCAAAAAGAGGAGGGTGATCTAAGGGTTTTAATCCCTCACCTCTACTTAGAGATATTCCTAGGTCAAATCGAAAACCATCGACTCCAAGTTCGTTTGCCCAACAACGCATGGATTCAAGGATCAATTGTCTGACTAAGGGCCTGTTTGCGGCAATGCTGTTTCCACAACCGCTTACATCTTGATATTCCCCTTCAGTGTTTTGGTAGTAATACAAACTTTCTGCAAACCCTCGCCAGCTAAGTATTGGGCCTTCTTTATTCCCTTCCGTTGTGTGGTTATAGACAACATCAAGAATGACTTCGATACCTTCATCATGGCAAGCAGAGACTAGTTCCCTGAATTCTTTTCTTGCCTCTAATGGATCATCGCCAACTATATACTCCCAATGAGGAGTAAACCAATTTATTGGACTATATCCCCAATAATTGTTTAATCCATATGGGGCATCTTGTTGGTCAAAAGAATAAATAGGAAGCAATTCAATAGCTGTTATACCAAGTTCTTTGAGGTAGGGAAGTTTTTCGATTAATCCTAGGAATTTTCCTTGATTTTCCTTCCTTACCCCAGAACTTTCTTTCCGAGTAAAGCCTCCTACATGTAGTTCATATATTATGCTTTGATTCCATTTATTTCTTGGCCTTGGATGTGAAGCAAAGTCAAAAAGATTCCTCTCGCAAACAACTCCTTTCAGGCATGCATTCGCATTTGAAGAGTACCCCTTTGCGCTAGCTCTGTTGTAAGTTTTCCAGCCACTAATTGCTCTCGCGCAAGGGTCTAACAAAATTTTAGAAGAGTAGAAGTCGTTTTTTTTATAATCATTTGGACCAAAAACTCTATATCCATAAAGACTTCCAGTGGATATCCCTTCTACTTCTACATGCCAATAATCACCCGATCGATGGCTTTCTCTAAGCTCCACAATTTGACTAGGGAGAGAGTCGTTTTCATGCTCAAATAGGACTAATTCCAGTCGATTAGCATCTGGAGCGGCTACTGAGAAATTGACGCCTCTCTCTGTGACGGAACTGCCTAGTGGCGATGGGGTGCCTAATTGAATTTTGCTCAATGGCTTTTATCGCTTAACAGCCGAAAGCATCGCTAACAAGTTAATCGCTCTTCTCTTTTTAACAATGTCATCACGAGTAGATCGTGTGAGGATTCAATGAAAAAGCCTTACAAGCTTATGGAGGGTTTGTGGGCATTCCCTCCCAACAAGGAATTTGGCGGGACAATTGCCTGGTGGGTGGGATGCCATCCAGAGCCAGTACTGATTGACTGTCCTGAATTCTCACCTGAAAGCATTGAGATTATTGAAACTCTTTCTAAAGGGTTAAAGGGAAGAATTCTTCTGACAAGTCGTGAAGGGCATGGCCAAGTGCGTTCTTTTCAAGAGTCACTTGGATGGCCGGTATTGCTTCAGGAACAAGAGGCTTATCTGCTTCCTGGAGTTTCGTCTTTGGAGAGCTTCTCTAACGAGTTCATAACTTCATCAGGAATTGGTTTGCTTTGGACGCCTGGACCTACGCCAGGAAGCTCAGTTGTTTATGCGCAAGAGCCTTGGAATGTTCTGTTCTGCGGACGTTTGCTCTTACCAGTGTCGGCTGATCGATTGGCACCTGCACCCAGTAGAAAGACATTTCATAAGCCACTTCAGTTAAAAAGTTTGGAGAAATTACGCGCCTGGCTCCCCCCAAACTCCTTTCCCCAACTGGCTTCTTCGGTGGCACCCCCTAATCATGCTGGTGGGCGATTGCTTGGATGGGATTGTTGGAAATAGCAATCTCTCAAATTATTAATTAATTCATCTGACGTATAAAGCGTTGCGCCACAGGCTCTTTCGGTTGCCGCCAGCCCAATTGCTTCATACCATTAGCGCGTTCGGGATATTGATGTCGATTTCATCTTTCGAATTTGGCATCAAGCAGTCTCCGCTCCATCACCTCTTTCCAATGAATAAAGCCGATCTTGTCAACCTAGTGGCAGCCCGTACAGAGCTAACCAAAACCGATGTTTCGTTGGTGGTAGATGCTGCCATCGACACCATTATTGATTCAGTGGTGGAGGGCAAAAAGGTATCCATCCTTGGTTTTGGCTCTTTTGAGCCACGCGATCGCTCTGCCCGTCAGGGACTTAACCCTAAGACTGGCGAGAAGATCAAGATCCCTGCGAAGCGCGTTCCTGCCTTTACTGCAGGAAAAATGTTCAAAGACCGCGTCCAAGGCTGATCTTTCCTTAGGCAACTTATCTAGCTGAATCCTTACTCAAGGCAGGGGCGTTTTGACTAGATACTGATTCTTTCAGTTTTTGGTCAAATTTATTTAGATGTCTTCTCCATTGATTCTTCCAGATCACCTCTGTGAGCATTTTGAGAAGGGACGTCAGCTCCGAGCAAAAGGCTATCGGGGAAGGTTTGCTCCTTCTCCGACAGGGCCTTTGCATTTAGGTAATTTGAGAACGGCACTAATTTCTTGGCTGAAAGCAAGAGTTTCTAGAGGCCTTTGGTTGCTAAGAATTGATGACTTGGACACGCCAAGGAATCGGCCTGGGGCTATACATAGCTTGCAGCAAGATCTTCTTTGGCTAGGCCTTTCTTGGGATGGCCCAGTAGTCTTCCAAAGCCGTCGATTATGGCTATATAGCGCTGTCCTTAAAGCTCTTCGAGTTCAGGGGAAGCTTTATGTCTGTCGGTGCAGCAGGAAAAAATTAGCGGCAAACTCGACTTCTAATGGAACCTGGTCAATTTATCCAGGAACTTGTAAAGATCTAAATCTAGATTGGGGCTATGAGAAAGATTTGCAGACAAGTTGGCGTTTGAGAGTAGCTGACGAATTCAGTACAACTTGTGGAGATATTGTATTAAGACGATCAGATGGATTTATTGCTTATCATCTAGCAACAGTAATTGATGAGTTGACCTTAGGTATAAGTGAGGTCATTCGTGGGGAGGATTTGACTATCGCTGAAGTCCCGCAGCTGGCTATAGCAAATGTGATTACTGAAACACCTATTCATTACTTATATGCTCCTCTTTTGCTTGATGATCAAGGAGGGAAAATGTCTAAACGAAATAACGAGTTTGGATTGGATAGTCTTAAAGCTCAAGGGTTGGCAGCTGAAGAGGTCGTAGGGCTCTTGGCTTCATCACTAAATTTAGTGCCTCAAGGTTCTGCTCTGACAGCTGATGAGTTGCTGTGCGATTTAAAAAGGAATGAAGAGAAAGATCTTGATTGCTTATTAAGTTAATAGGAGGATTTATTATGTGATCACTGAAAAATATTCGACAAAAAATTTGAGATGTATATTATTAGATTCTAAATAGAACAGAAGCTAAGCATTAATAAATTTTCCCTGGCAAAACTACTGCCAGGGAAATGAGTCTCAGCAATGGCATCACTTCTTGAGCTGCCCTGAATAGGCGGCCTGAAGGAGTTCAGACGCGCCTGCAAGGTTAGTTAAAGGTAGCTTAGTTAGTGATGTAGTAAAACGCCGCAGCGGCAGCCCCAACAATGAACATTGGCGCCCCTACGAGTAAATGGGCGGAGCTGAAGCCTACGCCCTTTGAACGTAAGACGTAATAGCCAACTCCTGCAGCTCCTGCGGCTAGAGGAATTGCTGTATGGAGAATGGTTGCGACGGCGTGATAGTCGAAGCCTGGTGCAGATGACATTCGAAGTTGGTTTTTTGCGCTAAACACAGTATCTCAGTGATTGCTGATATACGGGCTTTCAGATGTAATTTGATTGACCTTGCTTAAGGTTATTGAAACAAGTTTCCTCTGATCAGGGGATAGATTCCCTTATTTGCATGGTCAGTTTGTCGAACTGTCCTTCCTGATTTTTAGTTTTTCTCTGAGAGCCGCCTTTGATTAGTGCGATTTGCTGATGTGATGAATAAGCCATCTGATGTGAATAGATTATTGAGTCCCAGCATTGGTTTTTTGGTGACCTTTTGGTTAAGTTGCTTTGGCAGCTTGACTTTTGCGCAAGGATTCTTCCTTGAAGGTCTTAATGAGCTATCTGTTAAATGTTTTCGGACTAGGCGAGAAGATTCTTGTCAAAGGGCTTTAAGTATTTCAGAAGCCATTCAACGTTCTGCTGAATCTCAGAGAAAGTATTCATGTCAGACAATTGCACTGGGCCTTGGGGCTGAATTGCTTCTTGCCCCGCTCAATATGTCTCGGAGTAGGACTGCTTTGAATACTTTGCAAGGCGTTAAAAGCCTTTGTAAAGGGCTTTAACTGCAGGGTTTTAGATTTGTGAGGTGAAGACTGCTTTTCGCTTAGAACTATGGGGTTGATCTACCTCTTGCATTCATGTCGATTGGTTCTAGGCTTTTATTAAACAGTAGGAGGGTTAGGGCTGAAACTATTCAATTGCTATATCTTTTGTTTTTTGAATGCCTTTTCTAATGAAAGAATCTAAGCAAGGTACAGGTAAAAACGATGGTGAGTCTTCAATAAAGTCTAATAATCTGAATATTGATTCAGAGGAGCTTGGACCTGATTCTATTGGCTCTGCAAAATCAGGAAAAGTAAAGCTTTCTTCAAGCAAAAAAAGTACCTCTAAGAAATCTAAGAAGAAAAATAAAGGAAATGGTTCTGAGGTTAATTTAGATGAATATAAGGTTGGTGCATTCACATATAAAATTCCTGGCAAAAGGCAAAGGGTGATTGTCGCATCCCTAGTGTTAGGGTTAAACCTTATTCTGGCCTTAGGTGTAGCTCTTTATTTCTATAACCCTGGATTTAAAGATTTTATATATAATCTTGGCAGATGAGTATTATTTAATCAGGTTTAAATCTTTAACTATAGTTGCATAAGTATGGGATTTTCTATCTGATTCAAGGGTTTAATTTTTTTCTTTTTTTGCTTTCTGCTTTTTATGGACTAATAGCTTTTATGGATAGAGTTAAAACAGGAAAGGCCTGTCTGAACAGAGCAGACAGGCCTTTCCTGTGGAAGCTATGTTATGAGCTGATTATTTTAATTTAGCGCCTGAAATGGGAAGAAGATCAATTTAGGTCCTGCAAACATTACTGAGGTTGCAATGATTACGCACACAACTTGAACACCAAAGAATTGTTTCCACCGATAGTTAAACAGTGCGGAGTCGGAATCAAGTCCCCAGCCAGATGTCGGCTCATTCTTAGGGAGTCCGTAATAGAAGATTTGGAAAACTTGAAAGATGATTACTACCCCAGCGAGTGCAGCTATAGGGGTAAAACCTCCGAAGGCAATCGTTGCGAAGAAAGGAGTTGAGAAGATCACTTATTAAATGGTAAAGCGTGTTATTAATAACCCACACATAATTCCACTAAGCCTTGGCAGGCTTAGATCGTTAAGAATTGGCATATAGGAGCAAGGTGAAGGCTCAAGGCAAATTGGCTTAGAAATCCTGGCTTTTCATTGGATAACGCCTGTCGATAAGAGTTGAATCTTCTTTTGTTTAAGAGCTCCTAAATGAGATTGGTCTTGCTTTTAATTAGTCTTTTTCTATTAGGACCTATTAATGAGGATCTGGCTTTAGAAACGCCCCCTGTTGGATTCGAACCAACGACCGGCTGCTTAGAAGGCAGCTGCTCTATCCAGCTGAGCTAAGGGAGCTTAATGGCATTGTGACAGCTATTTGGTTTAGAGCAGCTTAAGGTTGGGAGGGAAGAACTTTTAATCAGATGTCGGTTGGGCGGCTTAGCAAAAAACAAAAGGAGGAGCTCGTTGAGAGTTACCGTAGGGGACAAACTACCTCAGCAATTGCTAAGGCGTATGGCTGCAGCCCCAATACAGTCAATCGCACAGTAAAAACTTCTTTGCTTCCAGAGGAATATGAAGCCTTAAAAACTTCTCGAATTAAAGGGAAAGGTGGTCTTAGTGCTTCTAATGAAAATATCTCGGAATCAAAAACGCTAGAAGTATCAAGTTTTGCAAGTGAGGAGAACTACGATATTACTCAGTCAAGTGAGATAGCTGCTGAAGTTAATAGATCCTTAGCTTTGAATGATGCTGATGATTTCAAAGATGACTCGGAAGAAGGTCAAGTTGAGGATGCTGAACCAACTGAGATCTTTCATGAGGTAGTTCCTCTTAATACAGTTTTTGAAGAGGTGAATGATAGAGATCAGGTTTCATGTGAACAACTTATGCCAGGATTATTGCCTGTTAGCTTATATATGCTGGTCGATAAAACTGTTGAGCTAGATGCTCGACCGTTAAGAGATTTTCCGGAGTTAGGAACCTTACAAGAAGAAGATAAGGAGCTGAAGGCATTATCACTTTTCTCAAACCCAAGAGCCGCTAGAAGGCAATGTGGACGTAATCAAAGGGTTATAAAAATACCTGATAGTCAAGTTTTTCAGCTTTCTACTCCATATCTACTTGCCCGTGGAATTACTCGTTTAGTTCTTGAAGGGGCATTGATTGCACTCGATTCATGAGAAAGATAATTTTGGATAATTATTTATTTGTATTGAGGCGGCTCTGGGATTATTAGCGCGGCAGTGCTCCCTCCACTAATTACCCCTAAAACAATTGAAACTCCTATGACAAAACCAGAAGGGAGGGGAGCTGTCTTGGCTAGTCCAAGCTGGATGGGCTTTCTGTTACTGAGATTTTGAGAACCAAGGCATAGAACTAGCATCAGCACAGCTCCACTCGCCAGAGTGGTTGTTAACAGCTTGAGTCTTAAAAACATCGGCTATTAATTATTTGATTTGCTTCTTCTTTAGTTTAATCATTCTGATTTCTGGCACCTTTGTGCAATAAGCCATATAGGAATCTTCTTGATTGGCCAGTTTGCTGTGCTAGTTGCCGTGCAGCTTCACTGGCGCTCATCCCTTCGCTCATTAAAGAATTTAATTCCTGTATCCATTCCTCATCAGGCTTTAAGCAAGTTGAATTGATTTTTGGTTTACCTCCTAGGACGAGTGTGAATTCGCCTAAAGGTTTATTGGTAAGGAAATGTTTTATTGCAGCTCCAATATTTGGCCCTACTTGTTCTTCGTGTCGCTTGGTTAACTCGCGGGCTACTTGTAAGGGACGATCTTTGCCGCATAGCTGCTCTAATTCCGTTAATAGTTGTATTAGACGGTGGGGAGACTCATAAAGCACAACTGTTCGCATATCTATTGCTAATTCAGAAAGCCTTTCCTTCCTTAGTTTCCCTTTGGTAGGTAGGAAGCCCTCAAAACAGAATCTTTCGCATGGGAGTCCGCTGCTCACAAGAGCAGTTGTTGCAGCACAAGGGCCTGGGATGCAGATAACCTCGTGGCCAGCTTCTTTTGCCTTGGATACAAGTATTTCTCCGGGATCACTTATTCCTGGGAGGCCAGCATCACTAATGAGCGCAAGTGTATTTTGTCCTTGTTTCAGAATCTCTAGGAGTTGCGGAAGCTTGCTATTAGTGTTGTGTTTGTGAAAACTAATACGCCTTCCTTTCGCACCCAAGCTCTTTAGGAGATGACCACTGTGGCGAGTGTCTTCACAAGCTATGAATGAGACTTCCTTAAGCAGTGATTGTGCTCGTGGGGAAAGGTCACCCAAATGACCTATTGGAGTGCCTACTAAATAAAGCACACCTTTTTGGGGCTCAACTCTTTGATTCAAAATGATTTCAACTCCAATAATCCGATGAATAGAGAATTTGAACTCCCTTTAGGTGTAGATCTGGAGCACCTCTTGCAGAAATTAAGGAGCCTTAGTTGGGGTGCTTCGGATATTCTCCTGGCATATGCCAGAGGTGAAAAGCCCCCTTATGGATTTTCAAAGGCCTTAAATATTAATGAAGGGGGAGACGGGCCAGTGTCTGCTGCTGACTTGGCAGTTAATAAATGGTTATTGGATGGGTTGAAAAAAGAATTCCCAACTGCGAAATGGACGCTTCTTAGTGAGGAGTCCGCAAAGGATCAGCTCACCAAAGGCCAACCACTTAATTCAGAGTGGTTGTGGATCCTTGATCCACTAGATGGCACTAAGGATTTCCTTCAAGGGACAGGAGAGTATGCAGTGCATTTGGCTCTTGTACATTTTCAAAGACCTATTTTGGGCGTAATTCTGCTCCCTGAGTCAGAGGAGCTTTGGTTTGGTATCTATGGATTGGGAGCTTGGAAGGAGGATCGGAGAGGGGAAAGGGCTGCTGCTGCATTGAGTGATAGAAGGGAACCAAGTGATATGAGGCTTGTTGCAAGCAGAAATCATCGAGATGAAAGGTTGGAAAATCTTATTTCAAGACTTTCTTTGGGAGATGTAAAAGCAGTAGGTAGTGTTGGTTGCAAAATTGCCTCGATCCTTCGAGGGGAGACAGACCTCTATATTTCTCTCTCTGGGAAAAGTGCTCCAAAAGATTGGGATATGGCTGCTCCGGAAGCTGTTTTATTGGCAGCGGGAGGCAGTTTTACTCATGCAGATGGAAGAGTACTTTTATATAACACTGGCGATATTCGTCAGGCTGGGTGCCTTATAGCTAGTAATGGGCTTTGCCATGAAAAACTATGCGACATATCAGTAGAAGCTATGGAATCAATAGATCCTGGATTTAGTGTCTAAGTCTCTTCTATGTGAGTGGTGCTACTGGTGTTGGGGATGAATCCATATAGCTTTCGTCTCCATTCTTTGGAAGACCTCTTAGAGTGAGATTTATACGTCCCCGGTTATCAATTTCCCTGACCCTGACAGTCACTTCATCTCCTACTTTTACAACATCCTCTACCTTCTCTACACGAGCTTCTGAAAGCTGAGAAATGTGGATCATCCCTTCCTTCCCAGGGAGTATTTCTACAAATGCCCCTATTGGGATGATTCTGGTAATAGACCCTGTGAAGACTTCCCCTTCATTTACTTTTCTAGTTAGGCCTTCGATGATTTTGCGAGCTTCTTCGGCTGCTGCTCCGTCATGTGACGCAATAGTGACAATTCCGCCGTCCTCTATATCGATTTTGGTATTTGTTCTCTCAGTAATTCCTTTAATTGTTCGGCCTCCAGGACCAATAACTGTGCCTATTAGCTCTGGATCAATCCTGAAACTAAGTAGCCTTGGTGCATGAGGGGAGAGAGAGTCTCTAGGGGAATCAATAGCTTCCTTCATCTTTTCAAGGATGTGAAGCCGAGCAGGACGAGCTTGGTTTATTGCTTCGGAAACAGTTGAGATTGATAGCCCTGTGATCTTCATGTCCATTTGAAGTGCAGTTATCCCTTTCTCTGTGCCTGCAACCTTGAAATCCATATCCCCAAGGAAGTCTTCAATTCCTTGGATGTCTGTCAATATCCGGACTTCTTTGCCTTCTTTGATAAGTCCCATTGCAGCTCCGCCTACAGGCGCCTTTAGCGGCACGCCTGCATCCATTAAGGCCAAAGTGCTTCCACAAACAGAACCCATGGATGTTGAGCCATTTGAACTAAGAACTTCGCTGACAACCCTTAGAACATAAGGAAAGGTGTCTTTTGCAGGAAGGACAGGAATCAGAGCTCTCTCGGCAAGTGCACCATGACCGATCTCGCGTCTGCCTGGAGATCTCATTGGCCTTGTTTCACCTACTGAGAATGGAGGGAAATTGTAGTGGTGTAGATATGTTTTCTCTGTGCTTGGGTTTAAATCATCCATTTCTTGAGCGTCGCTAGGAGTTCCTAGCGTTGCAGTGGATAGAACTTGAGTCAGGCCTCGCTGGAATAAGCCAGAGCCATGAACTCTTTTTGGTAGAACCCCAACAGCTGAATCTATTTTTCTTACTTCATCAAGACTTCTTCCATCTACACGTTTTCCTTCTTTAAGGATTTGATTTCGCATTAGTTTCTTAGTCAATGCCTTGAAGCTATTGCCTAGTAATTTGTTATTACCAGTGATTGCTTTGCGAACAGCGTTGTCTTCTTTTAGCGCCTCGATAGTTTGTAATGCTTCAGTTTTAATCTCCTCAAGTTTTTGATCTCTATCAGCTTTTGATTGTTCAAATTGCTTAAGGACTTCACCTATTGCTTTGCTGCAATTTTTTTCTAAGTATGCAGGGACTGTGGTGTCTTTTGTTGGCTCATCAGGTTGTACCTGTTTTATACCAAGGTCTTTTAGCAGAGATTGCTGGGATTTGATTAGTTCGGAAACAGCTTCATAGCCAAAATCAATCGCTTCGATTACATCTTGTTCGGAAAGTTGGCTTGCCCCAGCTTCCACCATCACAACTCCATCAGGAGTGCCAGCTACAACGAGATCCAAATCTCCTCTTTCTATTTCTCTATAGCTTGGGTTTAGGACGAAATCATCTCCAAGAAGTCCTACGCGTACTGCCGCCATTGGTCCCTGGAAAGGAATCTCGGCAAGGAGAGTTGCCATTGATGCCCCCGTTACAGCAAGGACGTCAGCAGGGACTCTTTCATCTAGGGAAAGGCAAGTAGCAACTATTTGTATGTCATCTCTCATCCAATTGGGGAAGAGAGGTCTCATGGGCCTGTCAATCAGGCGAGCAACAAGCGTGGCTCTTTCGGGAGGCCTCGCCTCTCTTCGCATAAAGCTGCCTGGTATTCGACCTGCTGCATAGAGCCTTTCTTCGTAGTCACAAATAAGTGGAAGAAAGTCAATTCCCTCTCTGCCTGCAGCTTGAGTTGCAGTTACAAGCACAGCAGTATCACCGCACTCTACGAGAACTGAACCTCCGGCCTGTGGGGCAAATCTCCCCGTGGTCAGTCTAATCTCCCGACCATCAAAGGAGATTGACTGTGTCTGACCTTGCACGTGCGCTTATCTCTTTTTGTTTGAACTCATTCTTGCACTTTGACGGGCAAATTGATCAAGTATCTTTTGATTTGATTATTTTTATTTTCCACTCTTCTAGGAATCTGAGCTAAGAGCAGTTTGATTTTCCCTAAGGTATTGGTTGAAGGCGCCTTACCAGCTTGATTTGACTAGGCCTGGAAGCTCTCCATTGTGGGCACGTTGTCTTAGTTGGTTCCTGCAAAGACCAAAGTCCCTGTAAACACCTCTAGGCTTTCCTGTTGCCCAACAACGATTTCTAACTCTATTAGGGGCGCTATTACGAGGTAACTTTTGAATTTTGCGATGAATTTCTAGCCTTTCCATCGGATCATTTGCCGAATTAAATGCTTTTAACAGAGCCGTTCGCTTTGCCGAATAACGCTCAACGAGCTTCTTTCTCTTCACATCCCTTGCTATCATTGACTTTTTGGCCATGAGTAAGGTTTAGCCCCTAAACGCTTGGTAGTTGCATATATCTTCTCATATCATCTTGACTTATTTTGTTTTGGAAGGGGATGGTGGAAAACATGATTAAATTGACTTTATAAATAAGAAGAAGGATTTGGTTAATGAGCTATTAGATTTTGAACAATTTCTAATTGAGTTGTATCACGGATAATTAGGACAACACTTAATCCAACTAATAGGAGGAAACCTGATTGCATGAATGCTAGTTGGAGCTTTTCTGGTATTGGTTTGCCTCGGAACCCTTCAAGTATCAAAAGCATTAATTGTCCTCCATCTAAGAGAGGAAGTGGCAAGGAATTTAATACAGCTAGGTTGATTGAAATTAAAGCTGCAAAAAGCATTAAACCAGAGAGACCTTGACCTGTTAATTGAGCTCCCATTTCTACAATTTTCACTGGACCACTTATTTGCTTTGCAGTCGTATTGAAATTCGTAAATAGCCCTTTGTAGCCATTTATAGTTTGATTTAAGAGTTGTAGGAATTGGTTGTCTACATACTTTATTGATTCACCAATTCCATTGGCGGCATGAACATTTCCATTTGAATTAGGCTGTAGTTGCGCTCCTACAAGGCCAGACCCTTTTGAAGCTGATGGGGTTATTCGTATATTTGAGGATTTACCTGATCTTATTGTTTCTAGCTCAAGGGACTCTCCAGGAGATGCTTTGATTTTTTTCACTAAAAGTAAGACCGCGTCTTGACCTTTCCCAAGGTCAGTATTGTCAACCCGAAGTATTTGGTCACCAGCTTCAAGACCTGCGGCTTCTGCCGCTTCATTGCTTTGGACAGCAACAATCAGTACACCTGGATTAGGCTCATTAGGGATGCCTACAAAATTTGCTTGAGTTAGAAGGATTAACCAAGCAAGTGCAAGATTGGCAATCACACCTGCAGAAATAACTAAAGCTCTTTGAGGAATCGGTCGATTACGTAGTAAATCTGGATCATCTTTAGGTATTTCACTTTCTTCTTCGTCTGGAAAAGCTACGAATCCTCCAAGAGGAAGAACTCTTATGGCATAAACCACTCCTCGAAGCTTTTTTTTAATTAATGCAGGCCCAAAGCCAATCGAAAATCCACTGACATGAATTCCTTGTGAGGTCGCCGCGAAAAGGTGACCAGCTTCATGAATCACAATTAAGAGCCCTAGTACTCCTAGTGATGCCAGGACATTCATAAACTCTTTATAGATGATTTCATGATGGGTTTAGTTGTTCTGCTCCGAAATAAGGGATCAATGCTTTAGGTAGTTTTACGCGCCCATCAGGTTGTTGTCCTGTCTCGAGTAGGGCGGCCATTGTCCTTCCTATCGCAAGACCACTCCCATTCAAAGTATGAACGAGTTGGGTGTTTTTGCCTTCTTTGGTTCTAATGGCCGAGCGTCTAGCTTGAAAATCATTGCAGATACTGCAACTCGAGATTTCTCTAAAAGCTCCAGCACCTGGGAGCCAAACTTCTAGATCGTAAGTTCTAGAAGCTGAAAACCCTAGATCTCCAGTGCATAATTCTATGACTCTATAAGGCAGTTCAAGAGCTTGAAGGACTGCTTCTGCGTCAGAGGTGATTTGCTTGAAAGCTTCCTTTGATTTTTCTGGATGTTCAAACCAATAAAGTTCAACTTTGTTGAATTGATGGAGTCTAATTAGACCACGGGTATCTCTTCCGTAGCTTCCAGCTTCTCTTCTAAAGCAGGGGCTATAGGCAACATATTTCAAGGGGAGTTGATCGAAAGGAATGATTTCATCTCGATGGAGAGATGTAACAGGGACTTCTGCTGTTGGTGTCAGCCAAAGGTCATCGTCTGAACACCGGAAACTTTCTTCCGCAAATTTTGGGAGTTGACCTGATCCTGTAAGGCTTGCTGTATTAACAAGCACTGGAGGAAGTACTTCTAGGTAACCTTTTTTGATATGAAGGTCGAGCATAAAGTTGATAAGTGCTCTTTCAAGTCGGGCTCCTTCTCCTAGCAAGGTAACGAATCGACTTTGTGCAATTCGTGCTGATCTTTCGGTATCAAACAGATTTAGTTTTTCAGCGATCTCCCAATGCTCAAGAAGGTTTTCCCCCTTAAGAGGATTCCCCCAACGGTGCTTCTCTTGGTTTGATTTTTCATCTTCCCCATCAGGACAATCTGGAGAAGGGAGGTTTGGCAGACGAAGCAATTGCTCACGCAAATCGTTTGCTGCCTTCTTTTCTTCTTCTTCTAGTGAGGCTACCTTTTGCTTTATTTGATTGCCTTTTTGCCGAAGAGCAAGAATCTCTTTGCTGTTGGGATCTATTCCCTTCTTAATGAGTTGTCCAACTTCCTTGCCTATTTGATTGCCAGTGGCCTGAAGGGAGTTTCTTTCTTCTTCGAGAGTTCTTTGATTCTTTGCGATGAGTTGTAGTGACGTGATATCCAATTTGATGCCCCGCCGCTTTAGCTCACGGGAAATTAAGGTTGGATTTTCACGCACAAGGCGCTGATCAAGCACTGGGTTCTCAGTTCCGTCAGAGCAGCCTAAGTCTTGTAATGTTTTTTGCCCTAAGAATCGTCGCGATTTTGAGACAGATCAATTTCTAGTATTTAGGAGGGTAGGTTTAATTCTTGTTTGAATGGTTAATTAGGGCTTCATCAGATTGCCTAAAAGGATAGAAGCTGGCCTTGCTCTGCCAGTTGCTGCCCATTCTTTTAATAACTCCAATTGCTCCCTAGCAGTTCTAGAGAGAGGTACTAGTTGAGTAGCGGCCAATATTAGATCAGTTTCTTCTAGCTCCCTTCGCTCCGCAAAGGCAAGGTGCATTGCTTCAATAACGGTTTGTTCAAGCTCTGCGCCAGAGAAGCCTTCTGTTCTGTCTACTACTACTTGCAGAGGAAGATTGGAGTTGGGGCGGCGTTGTTTTATATGAAGCTGGAGAATGCTGAAACGTTCTTCTAATGTTGGCAAATCAAGCATAAAGATTTCATCAAAGCGACCTTTGCGTAGGAGCTCTCCTGGAAGGCGTTCTACACCATTAGCAGTTGCAACAACGAACACAGCAGAGGTCTTTTCTGCCATCCACGTAAGAACGTTTGCAAGGACTCGTTGACTTGTTCCACCATCGCTTCGCGCATCTCCTCCAAATCCTTTGTCTATTTCATCAATCCATAGGACACATGGTGCCATGGCCTCTGCTCGTTGAATTGTTTCTCTTGTTCGAGCTTCGCTTGCACCTACAAGTCCAGCAAAAAGACGCCCAACATCTAGGCGCAGTAATGGCATCGACCAGCTGTGTGCAATTGCCTTGGCTGTAAGAGATTTACCTGTTCCTTGAGGCCCAACTAGTAATACCCCACGAGGTAAGGGTAATCCGAAGCGTCTAGCTTCATCTGAGAAGGCTTGATGACGTTGATCTAACCAATTTTTCAATGCATCTAGTCCACCGATGTCAGCAGGAGTCGCATTTGTTACGCAGTATTCGAGTACTTCGCTGCGAGCAATTGCCTGTCGCTTTTCTTCTAAAACTTCAGCAAGATCTTCTCGACCCATTTTCCCTCTTTGAGCTAATGCTCTTGCTGCTACTTGCCTTACTCGTATTTCACTAAGGCCACTGCAGGCATGTGTTAACTCTTCTAGAACGTCATTATCCAGATCAGAGTCACTTGCACTGGAAATGCTCTCAAGTAATTTTCTAAGTTCAGGCTCTTGTGGTAATGGCAAGTCTAAAATTGTAAGGACATCGTCTAAGTCAGCAGGAGGGGTCCAGGGACCAGAGCAGAGGACTATCGTGTGGGGTTGATGCCTAAGTTGCTCAGAGAGATTTCTAAGCATGCGAGAAATACCTGGATCATCACAAAAACGATAGAAATCCTTTACTAGGAGAATTGTGGGATTGCTTTTCTCAAGCTTTTGAAGCCATTGGAGAACAGCCATTGGTTGTCGAGCTCCTAATCCGTCTTCATTTAGAACACCTTTGAGACCTTCGATGAAGTCCCAACTGGCGAAGCGCCTTGGATGAAGTCGATTAGCGGCTTGCTTTAGTAAGGCTTCTACTCGTTCTTCTTCTCCACTACGAATCCAGAGCAAAGGTGTGCTTGCTCTGATTAAAAGATCAAGATGGTCATTCCAGTCCTTCATGGAAGACGTTGGTGTTTTTGTTTTGTCAAATAAGGAATAGGAAGTAAAAGGAGCTTGACTATTCAAAAGGCAGTCTAAAAAGCTTTTCTATTTGCCGCTTTTAGGTTCAAAAGGTAAACGATCCGATGAGGCTGGCCCATTAGTCGCTATAGCTGGATTGGCTTGTTGGGTTAACTGATCATTAAGTATCTTTTGGAGATTATCGGGAAGAGCTTCTTGACTTAAAAGGAACGTTTGAAGGGCTTGGAAAACATTTGCGATGACCATATAAAGAAGCACACCTGCAGGAAGGGGGAAAAATAGAAACATCCCAGTGATCATTATTGGTGTGATTTTGTTTGCTGTTGATTGCTGAGGGTTTACTGGCATCCCCCTTCCTGAAAGGGCCTGAGAAACTAAAAGAGTCAATCCAAATCCA
Source organism: Prochlorococcus sp. AG-409-J16 (assembly GCA_003215655.1). Classification (GTDB taxonomy): domain Bacteria; phylum Cyanobacteriota; class Cyanobacteriia; order PCC-6307; family Cyanobiaceae; genus AG-409-J16. The sequence continues at coordinate 531,337 of QCKB01000001.1, read as the reverse complement.
CCTACAAGGATGGCGATATCCCAGTTAATTGAACCATCAACATAAAACCCGACCTGGCCCAGGGCTTTAATAAAAAGGAAGCCACTTTGGGCCGCTAATCCAGGGATCTTGGCCTCAATAGTTGCATCGCCTGGAGAGATTGCTGTAACTGATCCATCTGATGAGACTTTTACAAGTCCTTCCCCTTTAGAGACTTTCCATGATGGTTTGAATTTTGAGCCATCTTCATAACGTTGAAGAACCTTGTCAAAGCTTTCTCCCGATAAGGTGTTTAGCTTGATTTGTGCAGTATCGCCGGCCCCTATTTTGTTACCGCCTTGTAGAGAAGCAATTACAGGCACATGATCATTCTCAGTAATAAAAATCGAGTGCCTTGGGCTTGTAAAAGGTTTGGGCTCAACAGTTGCAACTTGTTCGGGAGGTAAAACTTTGATATTTATTAAATAAGGGACATCTGCAAAAGGAGACCCTCTAAGAGTTGCGAATAGGGCAAACAATATGGGCATTTGTACTAATAGCGGAAGGCAGCCAGATAATGGACTGCCAAATTCCTTCATAAGGTTCCCAAGTTCTTCTTGCTGCTTTTGAGGATTGCTTGCATATTTTGCTTTGATTTCTGCCTGACGCTTTTGCATTACAGGCTGAGCAATACGCATCCTTCGGGCACTACGAATAGAACCCGCACTTAGCGGAAACAAAGCGATTCTGATTACGATAGTAAGAGCGACAATTGCCAGCCCATAGCTCGGGACTAATCCATAGAAGAAATCCAGGATTGGGATTAGGAGATTGTCGGAGATGTATCCGATCACGATGGTGCTCTCAAGATGAAGGAAACTTTGATGCCAGTTTGCAACACAAGTTGCAGTGATGTTGAGGAAGGTTGGGTTTAGGCCGCAAAACCTTGAACCTCATTGTTTGCAGTTAAGGCATTTGGGGTGCTTATACGATCAATTATGTACTTTTCGGTCTCACGAAATCGAGGAACTGATCGCATTTCCAGACGAGCGTTATCTTTTAACACAAGAACCATGTCCCCCCAGGATCCGAAGCCTCTTGGTACAGAGCGAACTTCTTTTATTTGTTTATAGACCACTTGGGTTTTGTCTCTACCAAGCCATCCACCAGTCACTGATACCCGCCTGCTAGTGATTTTGAATCTTAGCCATAACGCTCTTACAACTGCACCAATCATGAAAGGCAATCCGATAATAGTTAGTCCTGCTAAAAGGTTAATGATTAGGTCCCCTTTGGCTGGACCACCTTCGTAAAAAATCTCTTCTTGATTGGGATTCATTAATACAAACCTGCCTTTTTAAGTAATTGGTCGCACTCTTTGAGTAATGGCATTCCTTCTTTTAACGCAGAGCTTTGTTTAAGGGAGAAAAGAGCCCATTTGTTGGAATGCTCTTTTTTTGAAGAAAGTCTCTGTCGAAGATGATCATGTAGAAGGCGGCGTAATCGGTTGCGAATTACTGCTTTTTTGCTCACTTTGCAGCTGATTGAGATTGCGCACCTACATGAATCTGATTTCTTTATTGAATTGAATGGCCTTAAGAGGTGTGGCTTCCCAGTGGCAACCTTAAGCACCATTGATTGACTATGAAAAACAGTTCCAGCCTTATGCAGGTAATAAAAAGGGCGATGACCCTTTATCCTCATAGGTTTAGGGAGAACCATTGAATTTTGATTTGCGGTGATATAAGGATCTCTAGAATTTTTTAAACAGCGAGTCTCGCTCTCCCCCTTTTCCTTCTGGTACGTATAACTCTCCGGCCAGTATGACTCCTCATCCTTACTCGAAACCCTGATACGCGTTTCCTTTTTCTACTAGTTCCTCCAAGAGTCCGTTTAGTCATTGATCCTTCTTTTTCAGTAGACGGTAATTCCTGATAATTTATCAGTTCAGTTGATATCTATGCTCCAACTGCCTAGGTAACGGGCGATGGGGATGTCACCAGGGGGCTGCCCTAGGGCATTGAATTGGAACATTCCTGATTGGTTAGGGTTGAAAATTTTCATTACTACTGCGTAGCTTTCTCCAACAGGAATAGGTTGGTCTGGGAATACATCAATGCTTGTTTGGGTTTCATTTACTTCAAAAATAGCAGGTATTTTTTCAATGCATTTTGTACGTGAAAGCATTCCTCCAAGAGTAACTCGACATAAACTAAGTTTTTTAGGGGAAATATTTGCGTCAAAATAATCGGGGACTGTAATATTAAGTTTGAGGATCGCTGTTTTCCTATCATTTGGCCTAAGAACTAAGTAATAAGTAGACCTATCTCTCTTTTCTTGAGAGCTTTGGGAGTAGTAAAGTTTTTTATAACCAGTTGAATTTTCCCATCTAAATTCCAGGAAAGATGGCGAAGCTTCTGCAAACCGTGGAGTATTGACATCGAACATTACTCCAGAGCAAAGTATCCCTGCAGTTAAGCCACCTTTAACAATATTTCTCCTGAAGGAGTTCAAATTTAGTCCAATCATTTCTTTCGTTAGGCTGGGTTTAGAGGTGATTGATTTTTTGGAGAAATTGCAGCAAATGCTTTCTCTTTTTCCAATAGCTTTATAAAGACGAAATGACGAATCGTCTTTTAGGAGATATTGGATCTATCTGGTCTAAGGATAATTGCTTTTCCAAGATAGGGATGTTGGGCTGCTTGGTCATTAGGGAGCCAGGCAAGGGCAAGAATCCTTATACATTTTTCCAGGTCTCCCTTAACAGACATCTGTTGACAATCGAGCAGAGCTACTTCTTCCCACCCTGATTGTTTGCGTGCAATAGAGGCAGGGAAACAGGCATCTAAGTCTGCAGTTACTGAGAAGGTTATTGAAACAATATGTTCAGGGTGCAAATTATTTCGTGATATCAACGCTGTGATGAGTTCACTTACTGCTATTTCGATTGATTCGACAGAGTTTGATGAACTCGTTGTGGCGCCTCTTAGACCATGCAAATGCATATTTTCATTCATGTTTATTTTGGTCATTGCCTGAATAGCCAGAGGATTTGACCGCTATTGGAAAGCTCTAGGCTGATCAGATCTGCAAAGTGTGAAAGGACATTCCCCCCTGGAAGAAGGCTTGCAATCTTTTTCTTGGGGGGACCAAAATTGACTGGCATTTCTGAAGTCTCATCTAAATCAGCGAGTTTTATTGCTAGTTTTCTTGCATGCTCCTCGTCTCCAAGCTCATCTACTAGCCCAAGTTCTTTGGCTTGAGCTCCACTGAATACTCTTCCATCGGCGAAATTACGTACTTCTTCTTCGCTTAGTTTTCGACCTGAGGCGACAGCTTGCACAAACTGGAGATAGCTACTGTCAATCAAACTTTGAAGAAGCTTTCTTTCTTCTTCTGTTAGGGCTCTGTCAGGCGACAAAATGTCTTTGTAAGCTCCACTTTTGATAGTTTCGAAGCGAACACCAATTTTTTCAAGCAATTTGGATAAGTTGTTCCCACGCAGGATTACACCAATTGAGCCAGTAATTGTGCCAGGATTGGCAACTATTTTTTCCGCTGCCACTCCTACATATACCCCCCCTGAGGCCGAGATGTTCCCAAAACTTGCGACTACTCGACAGCCTTTTTCTCGAAGCCTTATTAGTGCAGAATGAATTTCTTGACTATCGCCGACAGTCCCTCCTGGACTATCAATACGGAGAACAAGAGCAGGGAACTCCCTCTCTTCAATTTGCCTAAGTGCTTTAAGCACCCATTTGCGTGTTGGCCCACTGATAGGACCTTCAATGATGATTCGTGCTATCCGCTTTCTAGATTTGCGACGCCAAGGCCAGAACATACAAGTTTTGCGTATTTGAAAATATCTTAAAAAGGAGCCAGCTAGTTGCCCTCATGTTTTTAATTCGGCGCTGGTTATTGATGATTCTCCCATTTGTTTTATGGGGGACAGCTATGGCTGCCATGGCGCCATTGGTTTCGTCTGGAGGGCCTTTCTTGGTTGCCTTTCTGAGGCTATTGCCTGCTGGAGTGGCGTTGTTGGTAGCGGTGCCTTTCCTCGGTAGAAGTTTAGTTATAGCAAAAGCTGATTGGGGATCGTTTCTTATCTTTACAGCTATAGATGCAAGTCTGTTTCAGATTTTTTTAGCGAGAGGACTGGCTGAAACAGGGGCAGGGTTGGGTTCTGTATTGATTGATTCTCAGCCTTTATTAGTCGCACTGCTTGCCAGAAGCTTATTTGGGGAAGCAATAAATCCAATTGGATGGATGGGCTTGATGATTGGCTTGGTAGGTATCGTTTGCTTAGGTGCACCTCCAGAACTTATTAGCCATTGGTTATTAATGGGACAACCAGTGGGATTGGAAACAATTTGGAGACACGGAGAACTATGGATGTTCGCGGCTGCGATCTCAATGGCATTAGGCACTGTTTTGATTCGTTATGCCTGTAAAGCAAGTGACCCTGTTGCTGTGACTGGCTGGCATATGACGCTGGGAAGCTTGCCTTTGATTGCTTGGCATTTATTTGATGGGAGTTGGTCAGTCTTTCCAAATTGGTCTTTGTTTGATTGGGGTTTGATGGCATACGCGAGTTTGTTTGGTAGTGCATTGGCTTATGGATTGTTCTTTTGGTTTGCAAGCAGGGTCGAACTCACAAGTTTCAGCTCATTAGCTTTCCTTACTCCAGTATTTGCTCTTGCAAGCGGTGGATTGTGGCTTGGGGAACGCCTTGACCTTTTGCAATGGGTGGGAGTAGCTCTAGTTCTTTCTTCAGTTGTCTTAGTCAGTCAAAGACGTCGAATTTGGGAGCCTAAGGAGATAGGGCCTGAATCGACTGCAGGGGAAGTTGGTTGATGAACAATTCTTCTTTGAAGCTGGTCTTGATCAGTCCGCCAATAGGTTATTTAGGGAGCGGTTGTGGAGGAGGTGTTGAGCTCACTATTACTTCCTTGATAAAGGGACTTTTGATGTTGGGGCATCAATTAACGCTGGTCGCGCCAGATGGCTCAACTCTTCCCGATGATTGTTCTGCGGTCGAAATTATTCATGTCCAGGGAGCGAGTCAACAAAGCTGGCAACACTCAGCCCCCGACTGCCCAATTGTTATTCCCTCTGAGGCTGTTCTTCCAAAGCTTTTAGAACATGCTCTTGAAATAGGGGGGTCTGCAGATGCGATTCTTAATTTCAGTTACGACTGGCTCCCTATCTGGATAACTTCAAAAATCGGGACTCCATTGTTTCATTTGATAAGTATGGGAGCAGTTACGCGAGTAATGAAGACAGTTATTGAGGAGTTAGCGCTATGGGATCAACAACGACTTGGTTTTCACACTCAAAGCCAGGCAAATGATTTCAAGCTTGCAGAGGATCCTGTAATTGTGGGTAATGGGTTTGATCTTTCAAAATATGATTTTATAAAAGATAAGAAGGGACCTATTGGTTGGGCTGGTCGAGTGGCTCCTGAGAAGGGTCTTGAAGATGCTGTTGATGTTGCAATGGCCCTATGTGAGCCTTTATTGGTTTGGGGCATTGTTGAGGATACTAAATATGCAAAAGAGATAGATGCTTCAGTGCCATCAGGAATGATCGATTGGCGTGGCTTTCTCCCAACATCACAATTCCAAAAGCAACTAGGTTCTTGTCGTCTTTTCCTAAATACACCTAAATGGAATGAAGCATATGGGAATGTTGTAGTTGAGGCCTTGGCTTGTGGAGTCCCAGTAGTTGCTTATGACAGAGGGGGACCTGGGGAAATAATTCAGTCTGGTAGGACTGGTTGGTTAGTTACTCCAGATGATGTAGCTGCTTTAACTGATGCAGCATCAAGAGCCACTGAAATTGACAGGCTCACATGTAGAAGATGGGCGGAGGACTCGGCCTCGCAAGAGGCATTTGCTTTGAGAGTAGAGGCTTGGATAAAAGCAGGGATGCTTAAGAATGAAGGCAGAAGATCGATTAATGCTTGATAAAAAGCTCGAGGAAAATATTTTGATAAGTCCTCTGCAAAAACAAAGGGGGTTGCTCCTTATCTTTTGTATTGGGATTCCACTAGCTCTTTGGCAGCTTGGGGCAACTGGTTTGGTGGATGAAACGCCTCCGCTTTTTGCTGCTGCCGGACGTGCGATGGCTGAGACAGGAGACTGGCTCACTCCAAGGGTAAATGGGCTGCCGCGTTTTGATAAGCCCCCTTTGATTTATTGGTTGATGGGTGGAATATATGCATTGCCATTTCAAGAGAACCTTGACCCATTAGGGACTTGGGCGGCTCGCCTCCCATCATCCTTAGCCTCTCTTTTAATGATGTTGGCGCTTGGAGATACTGTGATGACCCTCCCTCAAAAGAGGGATTTTTACCCAAGGAGGACAGCTGTTTCTGTAGCGCTAGCTTTTGGTTTGTCCCCTCTTGTAATGCTATGGAGCAGGACGGCCGTTAGCGATTCACTTCTTTGCAGCACACTTGGTCTAAGCCTCCTTTTGCATTGGAGGAGTTATATAAATCCAAAGGGGGCTGGTTGGTGTTGGGGCTGGATAATTTTAGGTTTTTCTCTCCTTACTAAAGGACCAGTCGCTTTGGTCTTGTCAGGCATCGTTCTGATACTTTTCGGTTGGATGCAATCTGATTTCCGAGGGCTTTGGAAGTCCTTGCACCCATTAAAAGGATTAGCTTTATCAGGGGTTGTCGCTATTCCTTGGTACGTTGCCGAACTATGGGTGGAGGGCCAACCCTTTTGGGATAGCTTTTTTGGCTATCACAATTTTCAGAGACTAACTTCAGTTGTTAATAGTCATCAAGCGCCTTGGTGGTATTTCCTCCCTGTTCTTGTTATTTCATCTCTGCCATTTACTCCTTTCTTGTTTCTTGGATTAGTACAGGGTTTTAAACCTATTAGAGAAAAGATAAAGCCTTCATTGTCTAGTTCTAGAAAATCTTTAAAGAGCTTTGCTTGTTGTTGGCTAGTAGCAATTTTCTTATTATTTACTTTTGCTGCGACTAAGCTTCCAAGCTATTGGCTTCCTGCTACACCTGCAGCTGCACTTTTAATTGGACTAGCAGCTAATAAGACTGCTGAAAGTGGAAGGTATTTTATTCTTTCTGCAAGAGTTTCTGTATTTTTATTGTTTTTACTGGCTATAGCTTTTTGGGGAGCACCATTGTGGATCAATTTAATATCTGATCCAGAAATGCCTACACTAGTAAGAGAATTAAATGCTAGCAAAATTACTGTTAATGCCGCGATTATATTAAGTCTATCAATGTTGATTGGCTGCTTTCTTTTGATTAGAATTCAAAATTGGAAATTATTATTTATTCAGGGCCCCTTAGTTGCTTTTCACTTATTCGTCTTTTTGCCGATATGGAGTCTTGGAGACAGGTTACGGCATTTGCCTGTTCGTCAGGCAGCTCATTTGATAACCGCTTCTAGAAAAAAATTAGAGCCAATCTCTATGGTTGGCATAATGAAACCTTCTTTACATTTTTACACCGAAAAAATTATTGTCTATGAAGGTAAATCTGCAGGTGCACTTATAAATCTATCCGAGAGACTAAGAGAGGAAAAGCGTCAAGGTTGGGAAGGCTTGCCAATTAGTGGTATCAATAGCTCTAAGACAGCTTTGATTGTTATTGATAGTAAAACTGCTAAAAGGAAGCATTGGAATGGATTGATTTATAAGGAGCTTGGAAGGTTCGGGATTTATCAAGTCTGGCGCATCGATAGGCGTAGCCTTGAGGCTCGTGCAGACTACCTTAGAGGTATAGGAGTTGAGCCTGATTGGCGCAAACCTCGCCCAGAGAGATTTTGATTTTTAGTTTTAAAAATATAAGCTTAAATATTTCATTTGGAGAGCTCTTTCCTTCTGCAAAAAGAACACTTGCCCCATAAAGTTGTTTCTCCGACGGGTGCAGGGTTTCCGCAAAGATTACAATTCTTCAGTCCATGTATATCAATCCTGCTGGGATGTTTTGCCCAGATAACAGATTCACCCTCTAATTTTTTGAAATTATTTTCGGGATGATGTTCGATTTTTAGAATTTTAACCTTATGACCTTTTGCCTTTATTGCAGCTAATAGTTGAGTGCGGTTATAAAGAAGCGCTTGTAGCCATTGCGGATGGCTAGCTCCAATTATGAGTATTCCATTTCGGAAGCCAATAATTCTGCTGTTTTTTGCAAGTTGTGGTCCAGCAATAATTGACCATTCTTGCCAAATTGCCGCAAGAGCTCCTTTTTTTCGCCAGGAGCTTTTGAGATCATCAAGGCAATTTGAAATCCTCGAGGTCGCTGCAGGAACTGGCTTTTGGAGGAATGTAACCTGTCCAATTCGTTTCTGTTCTTCTTTGGGAGCTAGTGCCATCTCATAACTCTAGGTGGAGTATTTGACACATCTCGCTAGCCTCCGAAAGCCCTTACTTAAACCCTCAATGGGCTTTTTTGACAGGCTTAGTCGCTTATTACGTGCCAATCTCAATGATTTGGTGAATAAGGCTGAGGATCCAGTGAAGATCCTTGACCAGTCAGTTGCTGATATGCAGGCTGATTTGGTCAAGCTTCGACAGGCTGTAGCAATTGCTATTGCTAGCCAGAAGAGACTCGGAAATCAGGCAGAACAATCCGAGAGTCAGATCAGCATCTGGTATGAAAGAGCACAGTTGGCTCTTCAGAAAGGAGAGGAGGGATTAGCGCGTGAGGCGCTGACAAGAAGGAAAAGTTTTCAAGAATCAGCAACAGCTCTTTCTAATCAGTTGCAAGCACAAGAAGGTCAAGTGGAGATGCTCAAGCGAAGTCTTGTTGCTCTTGAGGGGAAGATTGCTGAGGCGAGAACCAAGAAGGACATGCTAAAGGCCAGAGCACAAGCTGCTCAGGCCCAGCAACAGCTTCAAAGTGCTGTTGGCAATTTAGGAACCAATTCGGCCATGGAAGCTTTTGAGCGAATGGAAGATAAGGTTGAGGCGCTTGAGGCAAATAGTCAGGCGGCAGCGGAGCTTGCTGGAGCTGATCTTGAAAGTCAATTTGCCGCTCTTGAAGCTCCCTCTGATGTTGACAATGAGTTGGACTTGTTGCGGCAGCAACTTAAGGGAGGAGCTGAGGCAGTTGCCTTGCCCTCTTCAGGTGAAATGTCTTCGAAAACCGATCAAAAGCTTCCAAATGAAGAAGTTGAAGCTGTGAAGGTGGCTGAGGTAGATGCAGACTTGGAGGAATTAAAACGCTCTATAGATAAACTTTGAATGGAAAGTTGAGGGAGAATCTGATAGGGCTAAAAATTAATTTTCGGCCCTTCTCCCTAGGTTTTTTTTAATGCAGACCTCGGATCGTATAAGCCGCTTAGGGTTTGGTGTCTTTGACCGTAATGATCGCCTTAAAGACGCATATCGGCGCTCTAGCAAAGGCTCAAATGGGTTTTCTCTAGTTGACCTATCACTTGGGTCTTCGGACATTGCTCCTCCTCCTGCAGCCATTGCGGCTATTGAGGAATCATTGGGATTATTTGATAGTTCTACTTATTGTTTGCATGCGGCCACGAGACCTTTTCGTGAGACAGTTTCTGAATGGTGTAAGTGGCGTTTCGGTATAGATGTTGATGCAAGTCGAGAAGTTTTGTTTTTAGTTGGTTCTCAAGAAGGGACAGCACATCTCCCGTTGGCGATTCTGAATCCTGGCGATAGAGGGTTGATCCTTGACCCTTCTTATCCTTCCCATCGGGGAGGGATGGTTCTAGCTAATGCAAGCATTCAAAGTCTCCAGCTTTCATTTGAAAACAATTGGCATCCTAATTTCGGCCTTTTATCAAGTTCACATTTGGATCAGCTACGCATGATGACGCTTGGCTTCCCTCATAACCCCACCGCAACCGTAGGTCATCAGAGCTTTATAGATGAGGTAATGGATCTTGGGGTTCGCCATGATTTCGTAGTTGCTCACGACAATCCATATGTAGATCTTGCACTTGAAGGTGAGTCACCAGTTTTATTACGTTCTAAGGGTTGGAGGGAGCGTGGTATCGAGTTCTTTTCTTTCTCCAAGGCTTGGTGTATGGGCGGATTTCGTATGGCTTTTGCTATAGGCGCTGAGCCTTTGATATCTGCTTTAAAGAAGATTAAGAGTGTTGTCGATTTCAATCAATCTTTAGCTCTGCAGCAAGGAGCTATTGCGGCATTAACCAAAGCTCCTGATTGGCCTATACATGTTCGTAATGTCTATATGGAGCGTAGAGATAGGACTATTCGAGCATTGACATCCATTGGATGGAATGTGCCTATCCCTTCGATGTCTCTCTATCTTTGGATGCCTATTCCAAATTGGGCGAAAGAAAGAGGCTTTGACGATGAGCATTTAGCAGCAGAACTTTTAGATAAGACAGGAATAGCCTTGACTCCTGGTTCAGGCTTTGGTGCTGGAGGTGCAAATTGGTTACGCCTTGCATTGGTCTTGCCTTCAGAGGAACTTGAGTTGGCAGTCGCTCGGTTGAAGCCTTGGTGGAATGAGCAGAGTTGATTCATTTAGAGGCTCAGCTGCTGTTGCTCGATTTAGGCGAGGGATTTCTTCTGAGGCTCGCCCTTGGCAATTGCGTTGGAAGCCTGTATGTGCAAGTACAGAATTAGTCCTTTCAGGTTGGCTTAGAGAAAGGCCTTTGCAGGCAAACCAGACTCGGGCCGTTTTGGCGGCAAGGCAGAGCTATGGGGTCGGGCAAATGGGAAAGAATTGGTCTGCGCCTCAAGGTGGGGTTTGGATTAGTGCGGCAATGCCTTGGAACGGTGGCAAGGCATTTCCTGGGGTCCTTGGACTTGCAGTTGCAGTTGCTTTATCCGAACGGCTTGAAAGTTTTGGAGTGCCAGTACTTATTAAATGGCCTAACGATCTAATTGTCCGAGGAAAGAAGATTGCGGGCTTGTTGCCCAGGTTGGTGCATCGGGGGGACAGAGTGCTCTTGGCAAGGGTAGGTATTGGTCTCAATGTATGTAATCGAGTTCCTTTGGAAGGGATAGCACTGACAGAAGTGTTGAGACCAGGCCAGTGTGATCCAGCGTCTTGGGCGGCTGAAGTGTTGTTTGCGTTAGATAGAACTATGGATTTGGTTCAGAAAGCAGATTTGGTTTGTAAAGAAGCCGAAAGAAGGATTTGGGCGGATAACTTTATAGATCCTGATACAGGTCAAGTCTGGGACATTGATGGGTTGGATATAGATGGCGCTTTGTTGCTTAGGCGGGGTGTTGAAACTAAGAAGCAGAGACGTTGGAGGTAAGTATTTATGAAAAGTCTGGACACTATTAGATCGTTTATGAATTAGTTAATACCATTCCATCTTTAAATCGAATAATTTTGTCTGCTCTTTTTGCTACATCATCTTCGTGTGTAACTAGAACAAGAGTTATCCCTTGTTCATGAAGGTCATCAAAGAGATTTAAGACATCCTCTGTTGTTTTTGAATCTAGAGCCCCGGTTGGTTCATCTGCAAGTAGCAAAGCTGGTTGATTGATTATTGCTCTGGCTATTGCGACTCTTTGTTGCTGACCTCCAGAAAGTTGATTGGGGCGGTTGCTAATTCTGTCATTAAGACCAACTCTAGTAAGGGCTTCTTCCGCACGATTACGACGCTCTTGTGCAGGCACTCCTGCATAGATCATTGGAAGCATTACATTTTCAAGGGCAGTTGCTTGTGGGAGGAGATGGAATTGCTGAAAAACAAATCCGAGCTCCTGGTTGCGCAAGTCAGCAAGGTTGTCATCATCAAGACCTTCTACTGCTGATCCGTTAAGCAAATAGCTTCCTTGAGTTGGCCGATCGAGACATCCAAGAATATTCATAGCAGTACTTTTCCCTGATCCACTTGCTCCCATTACGGCTAGGTAGTCCCCTTTGTTGACAATTAAATTAAGCCGGTCAAGAGCTTTTACTTGTACGTCCCCTGACCCGTAGATCTTGCTTACATCAGTAAGGTTTGCTACAGCTTCTTTATGGGATTGTTCTTTAGACAAGAGCTCTTTGGGTCGTGAGTTCAATTGCTTCTTGAAGCAATGGGGTCCCGGCTACGGCATTGTTTGCCCATTGAAATAAAGGATTAGACAAGACTCCTCCTATGGCTGTTATTAGTACACACGAAATCAGAGCAACCCTTAAAGGGGGTAGTCCAATGGTTTTCCATTGAATAGGGGGATATGTCTTAACAACTTCTGAGGCCTCTTGTGGTTCTTTTACTACCATCATTTTTATAACTGAGATGTAGTAATAGATAGATATTACTGATGTTACCAAGCCTACAATCACTAATAGGTATTGTTGATCTGCCCAGCCGGCAAAGAAAAGATATATTTTTCCAAAGAACCCAATCATTGGAGGGATACCTCCGAGTGAAAGTAGGCATAAGCTAAGCCCAAGAGTGATCAAAGGATCCTTTTGATATAACCCTGCGTAATCTGAGATTTGATCACTACCAGTTCTTATTGAGAAGAGGATGATGCATGCAAAGGCACCAAGATTCATGAAAAGATAAGCAGCCATATAAACGACCATTGAGGCAAAACCCTCTTCTGTTCCGCATACCAGGCCGATCATTACAAAACCTGCCTGGCCTATTGAACTGTATGCAAGCATCCTTTTCATAGAGGACTGAGCAAGGGCTACAACATTGCCCAGGCTCATGCTTAAAACGGCAAGTACGGTAAATAAAAGCTTCCATTGCTCATCAAATGCTCCAAAACAGCCAACTAAGAGCCTTAGTGCAAGAGCAAAACCTGCTGCTTTTGAGCCGACCGAGAGAAAAGCAACAACTGGTGTAGGAGAGCCTTCATATACATCTGGTGTCCATTGGTGGAAGGGTACGGCTGCAATTTTGAAGGCAACAGTTGCAAGAACAAAAACCAATGCGAGTGCCGCTAATGGGGTGGGACTGTTGAGGAGAGCAATACCTATTTCTTGAAGGTTGGTACTACTGCTAATGCCATAGAGAAGAGAGGCGCCGTAAAGGAATACAGCAGCAGCTGCAGAACCCACTAGAAGATATTTCAAAGCTGCTTCCGAGCTACGAGAATCACGTTTCATATAGCCAGATAGGAGATAGCTTGCGACAGAAAGCGTTTCTAGTGAGACGAAAACACTTACAAGATCTGTAGAGCCGCAAAGAAGCATTCCGCCAAGCGTTGCGGCAAGAAGAATGGCTGCATATTCCCCGACAGGACTCCCGCTTTGCTCCGCGTATCTCCAGCTAATTAGCAAGGAAAGAAGAGTAGAAAGGGCTACGACAGCTCTAAAAGCAATTGCAAGCTTGTCAGCTAAGAATGCCCCAAGGAATGAGGGCTCAAGGGGTGTATCCCATTGGATTGCCAGTAATAGGAGTGCTGCCCCAAGACCTGCATAGCAAATTGGTGGAGCCCACCTTGACGCTGCCTTTTCCCCTGCAAGGTCAACAATGAGTGTGCCAAGCATTGCTAACAGTACGCAGCCTTCTGGAGCTACTGCACCAGCATTAATGGAAAGGCTTAGCAGCTCATCGGGAGCTGCCATGAACTGGGTGGATAAAAGGATTGCACCCATCTCTGGCATGGTTAAAGCATCATTTGACAAGCTTTTGTGACTGTAGCGGTGCTTCATCAAATGATCTTTCGCATTGCGTAGATCTATGCAGCACGGACGTTGGTGCGATAGAGAGGGGGAACGGTTTTACAAGCTCACCCTTTGACGCACACTCTTGTCATCGTTGAGAGTCCTACTAAGGCAAGGACTATTAGAGGATTTCTTCCCAAAGATTTCGTTGTGGAAGCATCTATGGGCCATGTCAGGGATCTCCCAAATAATGCCAGCGAAGTACCCGCTGCTCATAAAGGACAGAAATGGGCCAGCCTTGGTGTAAATACCATGGCCGATTTTGAGCCCTTATATGTTGTTCCTAAGGACAAGAAAAAAATAGTTAAAGAGCTAAAAGCTGCTCTTAAAGGTGCGCAACAGTTGCTATTAGCGACTGATGAAGATCGAGAGGGTGAAAGTATTAGCTGGCATCTTTCTCAATTACTTGCACCTAAGGTCCCTGTAAAGAGAATGGTCTTTCATGAGATCACCAAGGAGGCGATAGCAAAAGCTTTAAATCAGACTAGGGAACTTGATATGGAGTTGGTTCATGCTCAGGAGACGCGTCGGATTCTTGATCGTTTAGTTGGCTATACCCTGTCTCCTCTCCTTTGGAAAAAAGTGGCATGGGGCCTTTCTGCAGGGCGGGTTCAGTCAGTGGCAGTGAGATTGTTAGTTCAAAGGGAACGTGCAAGGCGAGCCTTTCGCAGTGGGAGTTATTGGGATTTGAAGGCAAGGTTAGAGATGGCTGATGGAGAGTTTGATGCAAGACTCACTCATTTAGAAGGGCAAAAGATTGCCTCTGGAAATGATTTCGATGAAACAACAGGTGAGCTTAAAGCTGGAAGCAAAGTGCTTTTGCTTAATGAAAAAGAGGCCCTAAATCTTGCTCAGAAGATTAAATCTATTGATTGGATAATTTCCTCGGTAGAGGAGAAGCCTAGCTCTAGAAAGCCTGTGCCTCCTTTTACTACAAGTACTCTTCAACAGGAGGCTAATCGCAAATTAAGACTCTCAGCTAGAGAGACAATGAGATGTGCTCAAGGACTTTATGAGCGGGGATATATCACCTATATGCGAACAGACTCTGTCCATTTGTCTGATCAGGCAATTAAGGCGGCTCGAAATTGTGTTCAATCTCGCTATGGGAGTGATTATCTAAGTAAATCAGTTCGTCAATTTAGTACTAAGGCGCGTAATGCACAGGAGGCTCATGAGGCAATACGTCCTGCAGGTGAAACTTTCAAAACTCCTAGCGATTCTGGGCTTGAAGGGCGAGATCTTGCTCTTTATGAATTGATCTGGAAGAGAACAGTTGCATGTCAAATGGCAGAGGCGAAGTTAACTATGCTTTCAGTTGACTTGTCGGTTGGAGAGGCTAATTTTCGGGCCAATGGTAAGAGAATTGATTTTCCTGGCTTTTTCAGAGCTTATGTAGAAGGTAGTGATGATCCTGATGCAGTGCTTGAGGGAAAGGAGGTTCTCTTGCCTGATATGACTGTTGGAGATAGCCCTACCCCTAAAGGTGTAGAAGCGATTGGTCACGATACCCAGCCTCCCTCTAGATACAGCGAGGCTTCTTTGGTGAAGATGCTTGAGAAGGAGGGGATTGGACGACCTTCCACATATGCCAGCATTATTGGGACAATTGTTGATAGAGGATATTCAACTCTCCAAAACAATTCTCTGACTCCTAGTTTTACTGCTTTTGCAGTTACTTCTTTGTTAGAGGAGCATTTCCCGGATTTGGTTGATACAAGCTTTACAGCGAGAATGGAATCAACCTTGGACGAAATCGCTACCGGCAAGGTTCAATGGCTCCCTTATTTAGAGAATTTTTATAAAGGCAAAAAAGGTTTAGAGAATCAGGTGAATCAGCGTGAAGGTGATATTGATTCAGGGTCCTCTCGCACTATTGGGCTTGAGGGACTCTCCTGCGTTGTTCGTATAGGTCGCTTTGGGGCCTATTTGGAGTCGAAAAGAGTTAGTGAAGAGGGCGAGGAAGAGGTTATTAAAGCAACGCTTCCGCAAGAGATCACTCCTGCAGATTTGGATGAGGAGAAGGCGGAATTGATACTTAAGCAGAAGGCAGAAGGTCCTGAATCAATAGGGATAGATCCAGAAACTGCTGAGCAAATTTTCTTACTTTTTGGCCAGTACGGACCTTATGTCCAGAGAGGACAAGTAAGTGATGAGAATCCCAAGCCTAAGAGAGCATCATTGCCTAAAGGTTTGAAGCCAGAGGATTTGACTCTCGATGAGGCATTGGGTTTATTGCGACTTCCTCGATTACTTGGTGAACATACAGATGGAGGGAAGGTGCAGGCTGGATTGGGTAGATTTGGCCCTTATGTGGTTTGGGATAAAGGGAAGGGGGATAAAGACTATCGTTCTATTAAGGGAGAGGACGATGTTCTCACAATCAAGCTAACAAGAGCACTTGAGCTGCTTGCTATGCCTAAACGTGGAAGAGGGGGTAGGACTGCTCTGAAAGATTTAGGAGTCCCTAAAGGGAGTAAAGAAACAGTTCAGATTTATGACGGACCTTATGGCCTTTATGTGAAACAGGGCAAGGTGAACGCTTCTTTGCCGGATGGGAAGGGTGCAGAAGATATCAGCCTTGCAGAGGCGGTTGAATTATTGGAGGCAAAGGCTAAATCTAAAAAGACAAGAAATACGAAAAAGAGTGCCTCAGGGACTACAAAGAAAAAAAGCACTACTCGGCAAAGCAAAGTAAATAAACCTCCTGCCACGACAAAGACAGGTCGCTTACGTGCAAGTGCCGTAAGGGTAATTAAGTCTTCTGAAACATGACTACGAAGCAGCAGTCAGAGTTGCTCGCAAGGTTGTGGATGTTTGTTTGTTGTTTTGGCCTTTTGTTTGTGCAGTCATGCGCAAAGACAGAAGTTGCTAAGCAACTTTCAAAGACCTTTGATGTTCCAGTGGAAGATCCTTTAAAAAAAGGCTTGAAAAAAGTAAATAAACCAAAAATAAAATCTTCGTTATCTAAGTCATCTAAAACAAATCTTACTAAGGCTGTTCAGAATAATGATGGAGTAGATCAATCAATTCAGAAAATCACTAAGGGGACAACAAAAAAGCGAAGTTCCTTTGGTAGATCAATTCCTTTGCAGCCATATCGCATCACAATCAAGCTTTTGCGTGCAGACCCTTCTGCCCCAGCAGAGCGTGTCACAAATGCTTTGCGAATGGCCGGTATCAATTTCGAAGTAGAGAGGATTGAGCGTTTTGAATCGAGTTCTTCTTCCAAAATCAGAATTGAGCGAAGAGGTGACAGGCCTTGAATCGGAACAGGAAGGACTTTGAAGCCAACGGCCAGAAGCCAAAAAACTTATTGGGTACTGTTAGTCGTTTGCAGGCAAGAGAGATTATGGAGACTTCGTATTTGGCAGCGGCTTCCGCTTTGATATGGGTTGCTCTTTATTACCTACCAATTGGTGGGGCACTTTTTAGATTGGCGCTTCCTTTGCCGTTGGCATTTTTGCAAGTACGACGAAATACTCGAGTGGGCTTAGAGGGAGTTGTACTTTCAGTTTTACTCCTAGTGGCTCTTATGGGACCTATAAGAGGCCCGTTAATGCTTTTCCCATATGGTGTCCTTTCGCTTTGGCTTGGATGGAGTTGGCAGCGAAGAATTAGTTGGTGGTTTAGTTGGGGAATTGGGGTTTTCATTGGAACGATGGGATTCCTTATAAGGGTTGGTGTTTTATCCCTTTTAGTAGGAGAGAATCTTTGGGTGGTAATTACACGAGCAGGCTCGGTTTTCTTAGATAGGTTTTTGGATTTATTACATATCTCATTGGCTCCAGGCATTTTAGAAGTTCAGTTAATGGCCCTGGCATTAATTGTTCTTCAGGAAGTGATTTATGTGTTAGCTCTTCATGCTTTAGCTTTTTGGATCTTTCCTCGACTCAGTGTGGATATTCCAGACCCACCTCGATTGCTCTATGGACTTGTTGCTCTTGATCCCCTTTGAAGGTGAAAAAGGACTTTTCTGCCTTATTAGATTTCCCAGAAGGTTGTAGAGCCTTTGGGTGCGCAGCTTCATCGTCACAGTTAGGCCTTCGGCTTAAGCCTTGGAGAAATACCGAAAGGGACATTGTTTTCTTCTTGGTGATAGCAGGTTCGAGGACAGCAGAGGTGCAAGGGATATCTGCTGCTGGTTCTACATCAGCCGCCCGACGATTTACAGCAGTTGCTGATGCAGAGTTGCTGCTGAATGGCCCTGGGGGTAAAAGAATGTGGCCATTGCCACCTCTCCCTGCTGGCATATCTCCCGCATTGATTAGTTATGTTGCTTCAAGGTGGATTGGTTTAGATCCTTTTGTTATTTCGGTTGGCTTGCCTCAGCCTCCGCCATTTACTCATCTACGTATTGAATCACCATCCTATGGACCAGCTGATTGCATTAGTACTGGGCATGCGATGACGTTCACTCGGGTTTCAGGCCTTTGGAGCAAAGGCTTTTTTCTTGGTAGAAGATTGAAGAAACCCCTATTGCTTGCAGAGTCAGTTCCAGGGGGTACGACTACGGCTCAGGCTGTCTTGGCTGGTCTTGGTCTGCAAGTTGCTGATTTGATTAGTGGTAGCGGGCTTAGGGCGCCAATTCAGTTGAAGAAGGATTTGGTTGGCAAAGGTTTAAATGCAGCAGACTTAGGCAGTGAACCTTCACCCCAAAAAATAATTGCAGCGGTTGGAGATCCTTTTCAGCCTGTTGCAGTTGGGCTTTTGCTTGGAGCCATGGAGGCCCGACAACCAGTTTTATTAGGTGGAGGGAGTCAGATGGTTGCAGTATTGGCTTTGGCACTAGCAGCATTGAGTACTGAGCTTAGAGAGAGGTTGGCTGCAGGTGTTGTAATTGGGACAACATCTTGGTTGTTGAATGAAGGGGCTAATTCTTCATTTGGTGAAGACTCTCCTCTCGAGGATCTATTAGACATTGTTGGCGATCATTTTGGAGTTGATCTGCTTGGATTGTCTACTGGACTTCATTTCCATGAAAGCGCCCATCAGTCATTGCGAGATTATGAGATTGGTTACGTTAAAGAAGGGGTAGGGGCTGGTGCTCTTGCCTTGCTGGCTCAACTTCAAGGGGCTTCTTGTAAACAGCTTGTTGAAGGTTGTGATTTGGCAATGGACGAGTTGCTTATGCAATCTCCTCTAAGCGAGGAAAAACTTCGAGGTTGTCTTAATGCTTGAATTTGAGCTTAGTAGAAGGAAGCTTTTGAGACTTGGTTTTTTGGCCGGACTGAGTGGGTTGCTTGGTTGCGGGATCGGGAGGCCAAGACCACAACTAACATCAGCACCAGAGACTTTGCCTAAAAAATGGCGTAGAGCTTTACCTGCTCCTTGGAGATATAAACCAATTGAACCATTTTCAGGAGTAAACCCTTTTGCTGAGTCCATCTCTAATGGCACGGATTTATTGGCGTTAGGTGATGGATGGCTATCTGAGTTGTCGCAAGAATTGTTGCAGCCAATAGGTTTAGCTAGTTTTCGTGATCGTTTTGACTTTCAAGCCGTAAATTTCCTGAACGGCCTAGGTCCTGAAATGGCTAGTAGAGTTTTGCCGGTTTGGGTGAGTCCTTGGGTACTTGTTTTTCGCAACGGTAACGAGTGGATTTCTCGAGCCAGGGAAACTTGGGATGTGCTGTTAGATCAAGGCTTAAAGGGGTTTGTCGTGTTGCCTCAGAGTCCAAGGTTGATCATGAGTATTGCCGATCAGATAGATCGCCCTGATTCATTGCGTGAGTTAAGGGGGCAGGCTATTGCTGCAGACGATAGATATTCCCTTAATTGGATTCTTGAGGGGAAGGCAAGAGTTGCGGTTTTGCCTTTACATAAATGCCTGTCTATTTTGCGGATGGACCCTCGACTAAGCATTGCCCTCCCTCAAACTGGAGCACCATTGCATTGGACAGTACTGGTCCATACGGCATCTTCTAAGCACTTAGTGTCTCCAGAATTGATAGAGGCTGCTTGGGAGCCTTCGATGTCAATGCATTTGCTAGCAAATGGTTGGATTCCACCATTGCCTCATAAGCAACTGCATGATTTGATGAAAGCTTTGCCAAGTTCTTATCAGTCGATAGTTTTACCTGCAAGGGAAGTGTGGTCACGTTGTTGGTCCTTCCCAAGATTGAATGATCTTGAAAAGAAGAGACTTATTCAGCGTTGGAATATATCAATCCCATAACCGTCTCCGTGGAGTTGCCATAAGCCTTGTATGAGTATCTGAAAGTAGATCTGGAATCGGAAGATTATTCGGGCAAAGAGGAAGGCATTCGCCACATTCTTGACATGCGCTGCCATCGACACTTTCCCACCAATGCCCTGCTCTGCCGATTAAGTTGTACCGTTCTTTTGCGAAGGACTCTAGGTCATGCCCAATCGTGAGATTACGAAGGTGAAGGAGTTCCGGTATTGGAACTTTTTGCGGGCATGGAAGACATTCTCTGCACTGCCCGCAGTAAGTATTCCCTAGACGGAAGCGCTTTTTCTCATGAAGGTTGCTAATCGATTGACTTTCAATCTCATTAAGAGGATGGTTAGCATTGATAAATTTTTCTGCGATTACTAGGTCTTTGGGTTGGGATGCACCGATTGTCAGTGTGCTTATCCCTTGAGCTAATAAGAAGCGATAGGCAAGCTCTAAAGGGGGTATGGGTTGACAGTCATTTATTAAGGTTGCGCTAGGAGCTTGAAGGCGCCCACCTTTGTCTGCTGGTGAGATGGCCATTACTCCCATGCCTTTCTTTAAGGCGAGTTGGGCTAGAGGGATTCTTTCTGGATTAAGAAGATGTAGATGAAGGCTACAGAATTGAAAACATTTACTTGCAATGGCCTGTTCAATTAGCTCAAAGGACCCATGACTGCTGAATCCTACTTGCTCTATTAGACCTTTATTTAAAGCCCATTTGATCAGCTTTGAACCTTCGCCATTAAGCGTCCAATAAAGGTGTTCTGGGAGGTTTAGTCCATGTATTGCAAGATTCTTCAGTCTTGGGACATTCAGTCTCTTAAGCAAACTTTTCAGTTGTCTTTTCCCTTCTGCCAAGTCATAAGAAGGAAGAAGCTTGCTAGTTATGATCCAACCCCCTGGAGGCTCTAGTCCTTCGTCTTTCAGACGTTTAATAGCAGCACCTAGAAAGATTTCAGCTGGACCGTAGGAAGGAGCAGTTTCTATGTGGTTGATTCCGATTAGGTGTGCTGCCTTTACTACGGAATACATTTGTTCGTAAGAACCAAGGGCTCTCATTGTCCCCAGTGTGAAAAGACTTACTGCCGGTCCTTTCCCGAAGGAGCGGAGTTCCTTCTTCATTACTGGTTAATACCCTCATTGTCAGAAGGGCTTGTTTTTGAATGTCGGATTAAGGCTGCGGGACTGACATTGTCTAGGAATTGTCGGAATTCATTCTGATCTTTTTCGTCTGCATTGATATCAACTGGGATCGAAGCCTTCGCTACAACTTCTTCCAGCATCCAAATGCTGCATTTTGTCCTCACCGCTATAGCGATTGCGTCGCTTGGCCTGGCTTGTACTTCTAAGAGAGGGTTGTCGGTTTGCTTAGGAGTTTCTTGTTTTGGGGCCTTTTCTTTAAGCTTTAGCAAGGCTTTAAAGGTGTTTTCTTCAATGGAGTGGATAATTACTTTTTCTAAAAGAAGATTTCCTGCTTCTAGCAATGCAATCATTAGGTCATGAGTTAAGGGGTTTTGTTGTGAAGGATTTTCCATGCCTGTGATTATGTTGTGTGCTTGGGCGTGATCAATCCATATAGGCACTTGGCGTCGTCCTGATGGATCCATAAGCAAAATCACCGGACTCCTACTTGCCGCGTCGATGGCCAAGCCTCCCACTCTCATCTCTACCACAGTTCCTCCTGTTCCTTTTATCTGATTATGGTCATTAATTTAGAAGAGGATTAATTAAAATGTTTACAGGTCTTATTCAGTCAGTAGGCAGGGTTACCCAGCGCTCTAAGGGGTTATTGGTTGAAGGCTGTAAATTTTTCTTTCCTTTGAAGTTGGGGGACAGTATTGCCGTAGATGGTGTTTGCCTCACTGTGGCGGAGATAGCACCTGATGGGTTTTGGGCTGATGTAAGTGAGGAGACATTGAGTAGGACAACACTTGGTAATAAGGCTCAGAAAGGAAGTCTTGTGAATCTAGAACCTGCTTTGAAACTTTCTGATCGCTTAGGTGGCCATTTGGTTACAGGGCATATTGATGGGCTAGGCGAAGTCGTTTCATTAGCAGATTTATCCCAATCATGGATACTTGAAATGCGGCTATTGGATGATCTTTTTATCCGTTATGTCTGCGAGAAAGGAAGTATTGCTATTGATGGAGTAAGTCTGACTGTCGCTAGTCTCTCTGATGATGAGACACGTTTTTCGATAGCTGTTATTCCTCATACATGGGAAACAACTTCTTTGAAGGAACTGAATGTTGGTTCTTTGGTGAATATAGAAGTTGATCTCTTGGCAAAATATTCAGAGCGTTTACTCTCGTTTAACCAGAATATTTCCAGGACGAAGGGGGCACAACAATTCCCTTCTGATATTTCAAGAGAATGGCTTGAGAGTAATGGGTGGGCTTGATTCTTAAGGTATTTAGATTAGGAAAAAAGATCGCTTATAACAAGCGATCTTTGATAGAAGCCAATAGATCAAAGGCGTTTATTTGTCACGCTTAGAGGTTCCTAAAGGCACTAGCCAAATTGTTTTGGATTCGCGGTGCAACTCAATCCGGAATTCCTGGCCAGGTTCAAGGCCGAGCTTCTTTGTATAGGCATGCCCGACAAGAAGATTTCCGTTGCCATGAACT
This sequence comes from Prochlorococcus sp. AG-409-J16, assembly GCA_003215655.1. Classification (GTDB taxonomy): domain Bacteria; phylum Cyanobacteriota; class Cyanobacteriia; order PCC-6307; family Cyanobiaceae; genus AG-409-J16. The sequence continues at coordinate 508,974 of QCKB01000001.1, read as the reverse complement.
TTGGTCCGAAAATCTGCTTGTCGACCTCTAACCCCCCTGTTTAAGGATCTAGAGGGGATTTTGTAGCCTTTGGCTTCTACCAATGCACGGTAGAAGCTCTTTCTCAGAACCCTTCCGCTGGGTCCGATATAGCCACAGCCACGGGCAATTTCGTCTTCAGGACGGTTGCTTAGTGACCTGGCTTTGTCAAGTAGTTCTTTTCCGACCAGCATTTCGCTAGTTTTAATTAAATTAATTCTGACTGTCTTTCTTGAGACTGGCAAGTGATTGTTCTGACTTTTGTCTAAATCAGACGTACTTTTTTTGTTTATAGAAGGTAAAGGATGATAAATAAGATGACCCAAATTCCATCAACGAAATGCCAGTAGAGCTCTGCTGCTTCAAGCGGGAACTGGTTTTTACTTGTGATTCTCCCTCCTGGAGACCTGGATTGCCACCAAACAATCAGAATCATTAGGGCCCCAAGTGTTACATGGAGTCCATGGAAACCGGTTAGGGCATAGAAAGTGCTGGCATAAAGATTGTCAGTAAGTCCAAACGGAAGAGTGAAATATTCAACCATTTGACTTGCGAGAAATGCTAGGCCTAGTCCGGCTGTTATAAGAAGCCAGCGTTGGCAAAGCATGGCGTTATCCTTTCGCAAAGCTTGCCCAGCCCTATGGAAGGTCGCACTACTTACTAGAAGTAAAACAGTATTTAGGGTTGGTAAGGGTAGTTCTAACTCATAGATCGCATCTGGAAGGAGTGGATTTACTGCTTTGAAAGTTAAATAGGCCGCAAAGAAACCCGCGAAAGTCATCCCATCGGCCACTAAAAAAGCAGCAAGGCCAAATAATCGAAAGTCAGCATGGTCTTCGATCTGGGTGACTTCTTTTTCAGGACTTTGTTCGACTGGTGCGATTGTCGTCATTTTGTATCTCTCTCTCCATCATTTGGACTTTTGGGGTTCTTAGTAGAACGACCATAACCATAGGGCTCATTCACTAGCGGGGCTTTGCCTTCCCAGTTTTCTACTGGAGGGGGAGAGCTGGTGAGCCATTCAGGTGTCAAAGCTCTCCATGGATTATCTCCAGCAATCGGACCATTCATAGCACTGTTGATTACATTCCATAAAAACGGAAGAGTACTGAGAGCCATTAGCAATGCACCAGCACTACTTAGTTGGTTTACGAATGTGAATTGAGGGTCGTATTCAGCAACACGTCGCGGCATGCCATTAAGTCCGAGCCAGTGCTGAGGTGCAAAACAGAGATTGAATCCTATGAAGGTAAGTACAAAGTGGAGTCGACCTATGTTCTCATTTAACATTCGTCCGGTAAATTTCGGATACCAATGATAGATGGAAGAAAAGATTACAAAAACAGACCCCCCATAGACAATATAGTGAAAATGAGCAACTACAAAGTAGGTATCATGTACATGCACGTCGAAGGGAACCTGTGCAAGCGCGACACCTGTTATGCCACCTAGAACGAAATTTATAATAAAGCCGCAGGAAAATAAGACAGCACTATTAAGAGAAATCTTCCCTCCCCATAAAGTTGCAACCCAGTTGAAGAATTTAATTCCAGTCGGTACAGCAATGAATGAGGTTGCAATGGTAAAGAAGAGGCGCATCCAAGGAGGAGTACCGCTAGTAAACATATGATGAGCCCAGACAACCAGGCCTAGCCCAACAATCGCCATTATTGAATAAACCATTGTTGTATATCCAAATAGGGGCTTCCTGCAGTGGACGGGAAGGATTTCACTGACTAGCCCGAAAGCTGGAAGTACCATTATGTAGACGGCTGGATGGGAATAAAACCAGAACAAGTGTTGATAGACAATTACATTTCCCCCCATGCTTGGGTTGAAAAAACCAGTGTGGGCAACAATGTCGAAGCTTAAAAGGATAAGTGTTCCTGCAAGTACAGGTGTAGAGAGAACTACTAATATGCTCGTCCCTAGCATCGCCCAGCAATACATTGGAAGTTGCATTAATTTCAATCCAGGCTGACGAAGTTTGAGGATGGTGGCAATGAAATTGATGCCGCCAAAAATTGAACTTCCCCCAAGAAGTAAAACACTGATAATCCAAATAATTTGACCTGTAGCAGGAGTCGTTATGCTCAATGGGGGATAAGCTGTCCAGCCAGATTCTGCAGCACCTGTTATGAAATAACTGCTAATTAGCATTAGTCCAGCGGGTGGAATTAACCAGAAGGCAACGGCATTTAGTCTTGGAAATGCCATATCGCGAGCTCCCACATAAAATGGGATCAGGTAGTTTCCAAAGGCACCATTTACTACTGGAACTATCCATAGAAAGATCATTATTGTTCCGTGTAGAGTAAGCACCTGGTTATAAACATCTCTTGCCATAAAATCTGATATTGGACTGGTTAACTCAACCCGAATAGCACTTGCGAGAGACCCCCCAATTAGATAAAAAATAAAACCACAGATTAAATATTGAAGACCTATTACTTTGTGGTCAAGGCTAAAGCTGAAATACCTAAGCCATCCTGTTGGCTGTAGCCTTTCTGAGGTTTTCTCAGGACTGGAAGGGTTTGCAAAAATCATGTTTCTAAAACAGGGATTTTGGAGTTTTTGTTGAACCAGTCTTCGTATTCACTTGGTTTCTCTACTACAACTGTTGAACGCATACCACCGTGATATGGGCCGCATAACTCAGCGCAAATAATGGGATATCTTCCTGGTTTTGTTGGGGTGAAACTCAAAATGGTTGGTTGTCCAGGTATCACATCTTGCTTCAGGCGGAATTCAGGCACCCAAAATGCATGGATAACATCTTTTGATTCCATTCGCATGTTCACACGTCGACCTGTAGGGACGTGAAGTTCTCCAGAAATAATGTCACCTTCAGGATAGTGAAAGAGAAATGCAAATTGCATCGCGGTTACTTCTATGGGGAGTGGAGAGATTGTGCTGTCAGCTTTATCGCTAATTGATCCACTTCCAATTCCTCCCCAAACGCGCTCTTGGGTCGCAATGGCTTGATGATCATGTGAAGCTCCATGAGCCAAGGGATTCATGCCTCCCATTCGGTCGTAAATGTCGTAGCTATAGATTCCTACAAATAAAATGACTACGGCTGGGACTGCAGTCCAGAAAATCTCAAGAGACAGGTTCCCCTCTAGTGGAATTCCGTCTTCTGAGTCCCCTGACTTTCGTCGAAATTTGATAAGGCTGAAAACGACTAGGCCAAGAATTCCTACAAAAAGAACGGTCCCAATACTGAAAAGTACTCGAAAAAGTTCGTCGTATACCGGCGCATTTTCACTGGCTTCAATAGGAAGAAGATTGACGTTTTGGCCTATCCAAATTCCTGCAGCTACAGCGATTGCTCCTGAAAAAATCGCAAGGATGGTTTTTGGAACAGGCATTTAACCTCTCCTGCCATGTATATAAGGTTATTGAGAACCAACTCTGTCAATGTTCAGTGATTGTTAAGCATGTAATCATGCATTCATGCTTATCCCTTGCAGCGCAATGACTTATAGGGGATAGAATGCTTTCACCCTTAAGTTGCTTTGTCAGGAATGGATGATTTGAATGCGTGATGTGATGTTGCAGACGTCCATACAACGTGACGTCGTGTGTTTGACCGCTACGTTTCGCTGATAACAGCTCTTTTCCTGAACTGGATTGATTAGGTGGCTTTCACCCCTTCTCCTTTAATCCGTTGGCGGCTTGCTCAGCTCGCGTCCCATCTTGTTGTTGCCCTGATCGCTCTTGTGGTGATAGGGGGTGCAACAAGAGTTATGGAAGCCGGTCTGGCTTGTCCTGACTGGCCTTTATGTTATGGGACTTTTTTCCCAGGTCATCAGATGAACATACAAGTTTTTCTTGAATGGTTTCATCGTTTAGATGCCTTTGTAGTTGGGATTGCTCTTTGTGTTCAGCTAGGGGTGGTTTGGATTTGGCGGCTTGCCTTGCCAGGTTGGTTGCCATTAGCCTCAGCTTTTCTTGTAATTCTTGTTTCTGTTCAAGGAGGATTGGGAGCTTTAACTGTGGTTCAACTTTTGCCTTCTGGAGTGGTTACAGCTCATTTGGGTTTAGCCCTAACACTTGTAGCTGCTGTTAGTGGGTTGACTCAGTGCTTGCTTTCATCCTCTAGAGACTCCTCCTCTCCATTGTGGTGGAGGTTTATGAGTGGGGCCTCCCTCCTGCTTGTCATGGCGCAGTCTGTTTTAGGAGGTCGTATGGCCACTGAGTGGGCAGCTCAGAGGTGCATCGCTCAGGGACAAGTTTGCGAATGGCTGCACTGGCATCGCTTCTCGGCTATTCCAGTAGCCTCTTTTGTCATTATGTTTATCGTTATTTCTTTCTTGGCAGGAGGTTGGTCGAGACGACAATGGCCTTTCTTGCTGGTGGTCTTCTTGCTCGTATTAGCTCAAATCAGCCTTGGGCTTCTAGTAATGCATTTGGGATTAGCTATTCCCTTCGTGACAGTGGCACATCAGCTTGTAGCAGCTTTATTAGTTGCATTCCTTTCTGCTCTTACCTTTAGAAGCCCTGGGAGTCCATCTTCTTATTTGCCTTTAATTCAAGATTTTTCTTCTTTAGAGACTTGTCATGGTTAGTTCCACTTCTGCATTGATCCAGGGAGAACTTTCAAGAGAGAAAATTGTTCCCTCACGGAAGTTAATCAAGCTTCCACCATGGTTAGAGGTTGCAAAGCCCCGACTGATCCCACTGTTGCTTGCCACGACTCTTGGGGGGATGGCCCTGACCGAAGGATGGCCACTATCTTCTCCTCGTCTCGTTTGTACATTGGGTGGTGGTGCATTGGCCGCAGCGGCTGCAGGTGTTCTTAATTGCTTGTGGGAGCAGGACCTGGATAGTCGAATGCAACGAACTAGTGGTAGGGCTTTGCCATCAGGACGGTTGTCTCCTAAGGCGGCATTCACAGGGGCTATTTCCTGCACTCTGGTCGCAGCAGCATTACTGGTGAGTGGAGTTAACTGTCTTGCCGCAGGATTAGCTCTTCTTGGCCTTTGTAGTTATGTCTTACTTTATACAGCCCTCCTTAAACCTAGGACATCCCAAAATATTGTTATAGGTGGAGTCGCTGGGGCGATTCCACCTTTAGTTGGTGCAGCAGCGGCTACAGGGCATGTAGGACTTAGTGGTTGGTGGCTATTTAGTTTGGTCATGGTTTGGACTCCTGCTCATTTTTGGGCTTTAGCTCTATTGCTAAAAGATGACTATCGATCAGTAGGTATTCCTATGCTTCCTGTTGTTAAAGGAGAAGTGGTTACAGCTAAAGCTATTTCTCATTACAGTTGGGCTACAGCTTTTGTTAGTGGGTTTGGGATTTTAGCTTTACCTGAAGGAGGTTTGCTTTATGGAGTGCTTCTTTTGCCCTTTAATGCACGTCTGCTGCAAATTGGACATAGGCTGCGATTGATGCCTATGAGCAAGGACTGTGCCAAGGATTTGTTTCGTTGGTCGATTTTTTATTTGTTTGGGATTTGTCTCTTATTGATTTTGAGCCGCACGCCCTTAGCAGTTCAATTTGACACTCAGGGATTTGCATTGCTCCAACAGATTGCCACTGACTTGAAAGTTGTTTAATAGAAAGATCTATTAAACAAGAAAAGTAAGTAATCTTACTTTGTTGTTTAGCACTTAGCTAATCATTCTTTCTAGATTCTCCATCATCTCCTGAGGAAACTTCTTAATGCCTGTGATTGAACTTCATGAGCTAGAGAAGTCTTATGGCTCGGTAAAAGCTCTTCAAGGGCTCAACTTACAGGTCCCCAAAGGATGTCTCTATGGACTGCTGGGACCCAATGGAGCAGGAAAAACAACCGCAATAAGGATCATATGCACCTTGCTTTCGCCTGATTCCGGGAAGGTCATAGTGGGGGGGGTAGATGCTTTAAGTCATCCTCGGGTAGTTAGGCGGTCATTAGGTTATGTGGCGCAGGAAATTGCGATTGACAAAATCCTTACGGGTAGGGAGTTATTGCAATTGCAGGGTGATCTTTATCACCTCGCCACTTCGCAAACATCTTTACGTATTAGAGAGTTGGTTGAGAGGTTGGGTATGCAAACTTGGATTGATCGTCGTTGTGGTTCCTACTCTGGTGGGATGAGGCGACGTCTCGATCTGGCATCTGGTTTGCTTCACCGGCCAGAGCTGCTTGTGTTGGACGAACCCACTGTTGGATTGGATATTGAAAGTCGGTCAGTTATTTGGCAGTTATTGAAGGAGCTAATTTCAAATGGGACAACGATCCTTCTTAGTAGTCATTATCTTGAAGAGATAGAGGCTCTCGCTCAACGCATGGCAATTATCGATAAGGGTCGAGTTATCGCTGAAGGGACGGCCGAGCAATTAAAGCAACAACTTGGTGGCGACCGTGTGACTCTTCGGGTTCGCGAATTTAGTGATGAGAAGGAATCCGAAATGGTTAGAACGTTATTGAACAGAATTGAAGGAATTACACAAGTTGTTATTAATCAAGCGCAGGGATTTTCTTTGAATTTAGTGGTTGATAGTGAACAAGTCCTACCACGAATTCAGGAAGAATTGAATAAGGCTCAGTTTCCAATCTTTTCTTTGACTCAAAGCCGGGCGAGCTTGGACGATGTTTATTTGCAAGCCACTGGTAAAACACTCATGGATGCTGAATTGGAAGTGGCTTCCCAAAGGGATTTGAAACTTGAGAGTAAGAAAGCTATGCGTTAGCTCCTTCGTAGCTTCGTTCCTCCTAACGTTGTTAAATCTTTTCTCTTTGTCTCTTATTACTTAACTCTCGACTTATGGAAAACACCGTAGATGTTTACGCTCAAGGAATTGACGAGCAAGGGTTTATTCTTGAGGTTCTCCAAGAGACATTGGCGCTAACGAGGAGACTTTACTTACAGCTTTTACGACGACCATCAACTCTTGTCGCTGGGATTATTCAGCCTTTGATTTGGTTGGTCCTTTTTGGAGCATTGTTTTCAAAGGCTCCTGAGGGACTTTTGCCAGGCGGAATGACCTATGGAAGGTTCTTGGGTGCAGGTGTCATCGTTTTTACTGCCTTTAGTGGGGCCCTCAATGCTGGATTGCCCGTAATGTTTGATCGGGAATTTGGATTTTTGAATCGACTTCTAGTTGCTCCTCTTCGAAGTAGAAGCTCGATTGTGTTTGCTTCTGTTATTTACATAACCTCTATAAGTTTATTGCAAAGTCTTGTAATTATGGGTACCGCCTCCTTGCTGGGATACGGATGGCCTGGAGTATCTGGACTTTTGGTAGTGCTCCTCATACTTTTGATATTGGTTTTTGCAGTAACAGCCTTGAGTTTGGGATTAGCCTTTGCCTTGCCAGGACACATCGAATTGATAGCAGTCATCTTTGTGGCTAACTTGCCGTTGCTTTTTGCTAGTACTGCTTTGGCACCAATTTCATTTATGCCAACTTGGTTGGGCTGGCTTGCGGCCATTAATCCCCTTACCTTTGCTATAGAACCTATTCGTGCTGCTTATGGTGGCCCGCTTGATCTAGGCATTACCGTGCTACATGCTCCTTATGGGGATGTGAATGGCTATGGATGTTTGAGCGTTTTAATGGGTTTGACTATTGGTCTTTTCTTTTTGATTCGACCACTAATGAATCGCAAACTTGCTTGATCAAATGACTAACACTTCTTGCTTGCTTGACCATGATCAACGTCAAAGTCAGCTGCAAAGCCAGATCGCAGAAGCATTAGATCGCAGTGAGGGAAGAAGCTTTTCCCTTTTGCAGTCTTTGTGGGTTCATCGTTATGGGTTTGAAACTTTGCCTGATTTTCAGCAGACAGAGAGCATTCATTATCAAAATGAGAGCGACCTGATTTCTGATAATGAATGTTCTGAAGAGTTGATATCGTTTAGTCTTGAGGATGATTCACAACAAGATGCTGAACTTGGCCAATCAAAAGCTGAAATAGGTGAGTTTCAAAAAGAAGATATTTCCGAATCCTATGGTTTGGAGGAAATTGGAGTCCCTCTAGCTAATGACTACTCGGAAGTAGCAGAAGAGGTTGATGATGAGAAGACTGCTAGCGCTACTTTGGAAGCAACGCCACCTCCAGTTGCTCTTAATCATTTTCGTCGTTGGTTACCTTCTCTTAACGAAAGGGAAAGGAATGCGTCTTGAGGTATGGCGGTTCCGTCACTTGAGAAACTTCATAAAGGTTTAATTGTTTCATTGGTGGCCTCCAAAAGGTCCCCAATGAATGATCCTTATGTGATTGCGGCTATGGCTGAAGCGAGCTTGATTAATGGTGCAATAGGTGTGCTTGTTGAGGGACCGGAGCAAGTAGGTGCAGTTAGGCGTCGATGCCCACATGCTTTCATTATTGGACTTTGGAAGCGAATTTACCCTGACAGCGTTATTTCCCTTACTCCCGGATGGAAGGAGGTGAAAACCATTTGGGCGGCCGGAGCAGATTGTATTGTCCTTGATGCGACAGCACGTGCTAGACCCGGAGGGCAGATGCTTCAAGATTTAGTAAGTCGTGCTCGGGAGGAGTTGGGTGCTTTTTTGATAGCAGGTATAGATGATCTTCCGAATGGCCTACGTGCTATAGATCTTGGATTCACTTGGATATCTACTACTTTATATGGCTATACAGAGCAGACTTCTGCAAAGACTCCTCCTTGTTTTCACTTACTTGAGTCTTTGAGAGAGAATGCCCCAAGTGATATTAGGTTTTTTTGTGAGGGAGGAATAACATCTCCAAAGGTTGTCTTGCAGGCATTCTCCCATGGTGCAGATAATGTTGTTATAGGCGATTCAATAATTGGTTTTGAACAGTTGGTTAAAACTTGTTGTGGAGATGTTGCCTCCCAGAAAAGTCACTAAAAAAATTATTTATATTGGAAAATTACTTTGAATAGTTAAGTGAAATTATGAATGCATTTCTTTAAATACCTTTGTGTTATAGCCCTAAAAGAATTTGATTTTGAATATTTAAAGAACTTATATGCACCTAGTTTTGAAATCTAAATCAGTTACTAGAGTGACTGATTTAGATTAGACATAGATTATTGCTCGTTTTGGTCGGGATTTAATTTAATGCCTACTGCATGTAGCTTTCCTCCTTAGGAAAAGTTACATCATTCCAGGCATTCCCATACCTCCCATACCTCCCATACCTCCCATACCTCCCATACCTCCCATACCTCCCATAGGATCTCCCCCACCTTCGCCACCTGCTGGTGCTGGCGGTTCTGGTTTGTCAGCTATTACTACCTCTGTTGTAATTAATAAAGCGGCGATAGAGACGGCATCCTGCAAGGCAAGACGAACAACTTTTGCTGCGTCAAGGATTCCTGCATCTAGAAGATTTTCGTAGGTATTATTTAAAGCATTGAACCCTTTCTCAAGACGTTTGATTTCCGATACGACAACGTCTCCATTCTCTCCAGCATTGATAGCTATTTGCTTGACTGGTGCAGATAGAGCCCTCTGAACAATCTCTACACCTGTTCGTTGGTCTCCTTCTAGGCTTTTTGTAAGATCAGTTAATTCCTCACTTAGCTTTAAAAGAGTAGTACCTCCTCCTGCAACGATACCTTCTTCAACAGCGGCACGAGTTGCATTAAGGGCATCTTCAATGCGTAACTTACGATTCTTGAGCTCTGTTTCTGTCGCGGCTCCAACTTTGATGACGGCAACCCCTCCGGCAAGCTTCGCAATCCTCTCATTCAATTTTTCACGGTCATATTGAGAGTCTGTTGCATCCAATTCTCTTTTGATTGATGCAACTCGAGCATCTACTAAAGCTTTTTGGTCATCATTGGCAACGATTGTCGTGCTGTCTTTACTGATTGTGATTCGACGTGCTTTACCTAGATCGGCAAGTTCTACTTTGTCTAGCGTCATTGCTTGATCTTCACTGATTAAGGTCCCTCCTGTAAGGACAGCTATGTCTGCAAGGGCCGCTTTGCGACGTTCGCCAAAGGAAGGTGCCCGTACTGCGGCGACTTGCAAAGTGCCTCTACTTTTGTTGACAACCAACGTTGCAAGAGCTTCTCCCTCAACTTCTTCAGCAATGATTACAAGAGGGGACCCACCCTTTTGGACTTGTTCCAAGATTGGTACTACGTCAGTTACGGAGCTGATTTTTTGATCAGTTAATAAAAGAAGGGCATTCTCAAAGTCACAGATTTGTCTATCTTCTTCTGTAACGAAGTAAGGAGAGCTATATCCCCTGTCAAAGGCCATTCCTTCAGTAACCTCTAATTCGGTCGCAAGGGATTTGGACTCTTCTACGCTGATCACGCCATCAACACTTACTTTATCCATCGCTTCTTTGACCATTTGCCCGATCTCTTCATCCCCCCCTGCACTTACTGTTGCCACTTGGCGGATCCCATCGCCGCTGACTTTTTGACTGAGGTTGCTTAAGCCTTCAACGGTTTTGATTAATGCTTTTTCCATTCCTTTACGCAGCTCAATAGGGCTAGCTCCTGCGGCCGCGTTGCGAAGCCCTTCATGAACCATTTCTTGGGCAAGAACAGTTGCTGTGGTTGTTCCATCCCCAGCTTCTTCTTTGGTTTTGGAAGCTACTTGCTCAATTAGCTTTGCTCCAAGGTTTTCAAAGGGATCCTCAAGCTCTATTTCTCGAGCGATTGTTACACCGTCATTGACAATGTCAGGTGCTCCGAATTTTTTTTCGAGTACTACATTTCGCCCTCTAGGACCAATTGTTACTCGGACTGCATCAGCTAAGGAATTCACCCCTCGCTCAAGTGCATTACGAGAATCATCGGAAAAGCTCAGGAGTTTTGCCATGGTCTACTTATACCCATCGTCAATTTCCCACAACAAGTTCACTAAAGGGGAGGGGCTGGATGTGGGGAAAGCCGAATTGTTTGGGAACTTTTTGTGCTGATCGGCCTTTAGCTAGTTATTTTCCACTTATGAATGACTCTGGGGCGTTATTTTTTGTTCTCATAGCTGGCTTAGCTGGCATGATGACACTCGTTTATGTTCCATTACGCTTCTTCCTGACCGCAACGGCCAGAAGCAGGCGATTGCAGCTTTTGCAAAGGATTCGAAAGTTGCGGTATGAGTTAGGTCAACCATTGGACGAAACTTCAAGTGATTAAAAGCCAGCCCTTTTTTAAGCTTTAGGCCATAACCATTCCACCATCGACTTGTAAAACTTGTCCGGTTATATATGCAGCTGCTGGATCAGAAGCTAGGAAATTAACTGCCCCAGCGACCTGTTCAGGGGTGCCTAATGTTCCCATTGGGATTGCGGCAAGGATTCCTGCTGTATCTAGGTCTTTGGTCATATCAGTATTGATGAACCCTGGAGCAACAGCATTAACGGTTATGCCTCGACTAGCAAACTCTTTAGCAGTGCTTCTAGTAAATCCGACCACTCCCGCTTTTGCTGCGGCGTAATTAGCTTGCCCGGCATTTCCTGTTAGTCCCACGACGGAAGTGATATTGATAATTCTGCCCCTTCTTTGTTTGAGCATTGTTCTTGCTACTGCTCTCGTGCAAAGGAATACTCCTGAGAGATTGAGGTCGATTACTTTTTGCCATTCCATAGTTTTCATCCTCATGAGGAGGCCATCACTTGTTATTCCTGCATTGTTTACAAGGATGTCTAGGCTCTGACTGCGAGTAATAACGTTTTTTACTAGTTCATCTACAGCTGATTCATCTGCAACATTGGCTTGCAATGGATAAGCCTTACCTCCTGAAGAAATAATCGCTTCTACTACTTCTTCTGCTTTCTCAAGTGAGCTGGAGTAGTTAACAGCGACTTCAGCTCCGGCTTTGCCTAAAGATATTGCCACTGCTCTACCGATGCCCCGACTGGCACCAGTTACAAGAGCAGTTTGACCAACAAGGGGGGAGTAATTCATAAAGTTGGTATGAGTAGATAGATGTTAGGAAAAATTAGGAGCAGTTTCTTTAGAGCTTTTTGTTTTAAGAGCTCGAATAGTGCAAGCTGATTGTATTGAGGACCTTTCAAACTGCCCAAGGCAGTATTAATTGTGCATTTATTAATAGCAGCCGCTGGTAGCGGAAGACGAATGGGAGCAGATCGCAACAAGTTGTTGTTGCCTTTAGCTGGTCGCCCTCTTTTGTCTTGGACCCTTGAAGCTGCTTTGAAAGCCAAGTCTATTGACTGGATAGGGATTGTTGGTCAACCAGGCGATAGAGAAGAAATTATGGGACTCATTTATTCGGATTTCAAAACGGTGAAGTGGGTTAATGGTGGTAGCACTAGACAGGAATCTGTCCAATTAGGTCTTGCTTCCTTACCATCAGGTGCCGAGCATGTGCTTATCCATGATGGTGCAAGATGTTTAGTAGAAGCATCTTTGTTTGACCAGTGTTCAGCTGCTGTTTTGGGTGGTGATGCCGTAATAGCAGCAACGCCTGTTACAGATACCATTAAGCGTGTAGATGAGGAAAGAGTAATTAAAGAAACGCCTGCAAGGGAGGAACTTTGGGCTGCCCAGACACCACAAGGTTTTTCAGTTGCAGAGTTAATTCATGGACATGATCAAGCTAAGACCCTGGGTTGGTCAGTAACTGATGATGCGTCTCTTTATGAACGTCTTGGATGGCCCGTAAAAGTCCTGGATGCTGGTCCAGGGAATATAAAAGTGACGACCCCTTTTGATTTAAAGGTTGCTGAAGCTGTCCTTTCACTTAGGGATAAAGGCTAAGCAATCCAGTGTTCCCATTTAAGATTGCATTTCTTCCCAATGGCAAGGCTGCATTGCCACAACAATGCCCTATAGAGAGCTTCCCTACGACAGGGATTTGAAGGTCAAGGCTACGATCTTTAAGAACTTCTTCAAGCTGAAAAGTTTCATTAATAGGGATCTCTTTAGGTGCCTCACATTTTTGGAAATCACCAAACCCAAGTCCTCCTATATAACTTAGAAGACCTGTAAGTCTTAAATGTGTAAGCATGCGGTCAACTTTGTATGGCTCTTCATCAATATCTTCAAGTATTAATATTGCACCACTAAGTTCAGGGATATAGCTGCTGCCAAGTAGGTGTGTGATCACACTTAAGTTGCCTGCTATTAAAGGACCTATAGCAATTCCTTTTCGCCAGCCCTCACCTTTAAGGTCTTCGACAGTTTCTCCAAAAAGAATAGATTTAAGTCGCTCCTGGCTCCATTCTGGCTCTTTACTGAGGCTGTTTAAGAGAGGACCATGTATCCCTCCATCGAAACCAGCTGCTAGGCGGGCCCAAAGTAGTGCTGTCGCATCTGAATAACCAAGGAACCAACCTTTTTTCCAGCTTTGAGGTTTTTCTAATAATCGAGCGGCTCCCCATCCTCCTCTTGCGCAAGCTATTAATTTCGGTGGAAGTTGAGGATAGAGTTCATTGTGACGGGTGGTGTCATCCCCTGCTAAATATCCCCACCTGCGTTCCAAAAATGTACTAGGGCGACTTTTTAAACCCCATTTTTCTAGAACCTTTATTCCATTGAGGATGCGCTCTCTCCTTTCAATTGCAAAGCTTGAAGCAATTGCAATAAAATCATCACCTTTTTGAAGTGCCTTTACAAAGGTTTCAGATTGGATTCTCATTACCTTTCATCCAAGGCGGCTAGCAATTAGTCCGAACATAACCAAACTGCCTAGCAAAACTTGATGCTGGAAGTGCTTGCCAAAGAGGGGACTGCCAGACTTTGCTCCTCGTAGGGCGAATGTTTCGCGTTGCATCCCAAAGCTTGCAATAATCCAGCAGGGCCAAAAAGACCAACCCACATCGGCAGTAAAGCTCGCAACGGCTAATAGAAAGCTTGTAAGGGCATAGCTGAAACTTACTGTCTGCAGAGCTTTCGTGCCAAGTGTTAGAGCACTGCTTTTGATCCCTAGCTTTTTATCATCATCGCGATCGGCCATCGCATAAACGGTGTCGAATCCAAATGTCCATATCAGAGTTGCGCTCCAGCATGTTAAAAGAGGCCACCCTCCATTTAGGTTGCCCTGGCTAGCTGCCCATGGGATAAGGACGGCAAAGCCCCAGCAAACCGCAAGAATCGCTTGTGGAAAACTGAACCACCGTTTCGCTGAGGGATAAATAAGGATTACTGGTAGTACAAGGAAGGCGAGTCCAAGACAAAGACTCCTATTTGCAGTTGGGAGCTGACTAACAACAAAAAGGCTAAAGCCCAGCATTATGAAAAGCAGAGCTAAAGCTGTAAGTGGTCTTATAGAGCCTTTAGCAAGAGGCCTTTGCATTGTGCGTCGCACTTTCCGATCTATGTGCATATCCCATAGATCATTGGCGATGCATCCAGCTCCACTGACGCTTATTCCCCCCAGAAGCATCAATGTCGCAAGAGCTGGATCAGGAGGAGCGTTTGGGGTTAGCCAAAGACTCCACCCTGCAGGGATTAGAAGGATTAGTCGCCCGCTTGGCTTATTCCAACGAAGTAGATTTACCCAAATAATCAACTTATTGATATAGGTCAATTTATTCAAGTTTTTTTTTCGGGGTATATAAACCTTAGGTAACTTGAAGCAAGTTTCACTAACCAGTGCGAGAGTGGTTTTATTAAAGGCTCAGCCATATGTCAGGCGTTAGCTCATCTCGAACGTATTCAGTTGATGAGTCCACTAAAGGGAAAAGATCTTTTGATGCGGACAAACCTGATTCAGAAAAACAATTTAGACATATTGCTGCAATTGATATTGGTACTAACTCAACTCATCTCCTTATTGCACTGGTAGATACTTCACTGAATACTTTTAGTGTTGAGCATGCAGAGAAATCGACTACTCGTTTAGGGGAAAAGGATTCCGATTCAGGAGAACTTACAGATTTTGCTATGCAGAGAGTAATAGAAACCTTGAGCCGGTTTAAGGAATTGGCGGATAGTTATCAGGTCGAAACTTTGATCCTCGCAGCAACAAGTGCAGTTAGGGAAGCTCCAAATGGGGAAGCTTTTTTGCGTCGAATTAAGGAAGATATTCGAGTTGATGTTGATCTTGTTAGCGGGGCAGAGGAGGCACGGCTGATTTACCTGGGTGTTCTTTCAGGGATGAACTTTGGCGAGCGACCTCATTTTGTACTGGATATTGGAGGAGGCTCTACAGAGTTAATTCTTGCTGATGGTGTCGATGCAAGGGCACTTACTAGTACAAGAGTTGGAGCTGTGCGTCTTCAGCGGGATTTTATAAAAGAAGAACCTATATCTCCTTCTAGGCGAACCTTTCTCCAGACTTTCATTCAGGGCTCTTTGGAGCCGGCTGTAGTAAAGGTCCTTGATCGTATGGCAGTTGGGGAGAAGCCTGTAATGGTTGCCACAAGTGGAACTGCCATGGCAATTGGTGCTCTTTCAGCAAATGATGAGGATCGCCCTCTCCTTAAATTTCATGGTCACAAGGTTTCACGAAAGAAATTGAACTTTTTGGTCGACAAGCTTTTGGAGATGACTCCAGGCGAGAGAAAAGCGTTGCCCTCAATGAATGATCGTCGTGCAGAAATCATTGTCCCTGGTGCGTTGATTTTGCAAACTGCTATGCAAATGCTTGATGTTGAGGAGATGGTTCTCAGCGAGCGAGCATTGAGAGAAGGGTTGATAATTGACTGGATGCTCCGACAAGGTTTGTTGGAGGATCGTTTGAGCTTCCAGAGCAGCATTCGAAAACGAACTGTCGTCCACCAGGCGAAGCGCTTTGCTGTTAATAATGACCGTGCTGAAAGTGTTGCGACTCATGCATTAAGCCTTTATGACCAGACTCGGGGTTTGTTGCATCAGGACACTGGAGAAGGAAGGGATCTTCTCTGGGCTGCGGGAATGTTGCATGCCTGTGGTCAACACATCAATCGATCTTCATATCACAAGCATTCGTGGTATTTGATTCGGCACGGAGATCTTTTGGGGTATTCACAATCCGAGCATTTGATGGTAGCGGCCATTGCCAGGTATCACAGAAGAAGCTTGCCTAAGAAGAGACATGAAGCTTGGCAAAGTTTGATTAGCAAGGGTGATCGACAAGTTGTTTTAGAAATGTCTTTGCTTCTAAGACTTGCTGTTGCAATTGACCGTCGTCCAAAGCCAGCTGTTGATTCAATAGGTGTTCAAAGGGGAGAAGGAGAAATTACTTTGGTTTTATCTCCTAAGACCAAAGCTCATGATCTTGTCTTGGAAAGGTGGAGCCTGTTGGATTGCGCCTTGGTTGTTAGGGAGGCTAGTGGTTATGATTTGCAAGTTTTAATTCAAAGATAGAACTTATTGATTAAGCGTTTCTATATAGATGTATGAATAGAGTTTGATAACTAATCTAAAAGAACCTCTCTATTTGATTAATTAAAATTTGTATAGAGTTTTCTTTCTCGAGATCTTTCTCGAGAATTGACGATTCGTTTGATTTTTGGATTTTTTCTGATCATCAGCGATTCTTTTTTAGTGATATCTGGTTTTGAAGGAGTCTCGTAAATATTGTTTTCTTTAGGGAAAGAATTCTTCTCTGAATTAGATTTAGATACTATTTTGCTAGTTATTCCCACTGCTACTATTCCTATGAATATAAAGGCTATTGAAAGAGTATTAAATAAATTTAGTCTATTGATAAGTACTTCTCTCTTTCCGCCCTCTTCTTGTTCTAATTCTTGTTTAGTTTCGCTGATTTGACTGATAAGGACCTCCGAATCTAGCCCTAGCTTTTCCGCAACTCTTCGAATCATTGCTTTTATGAAAACTCTCTCTGGCAATAATTGCTGCTCTCCATTCTCTAAAGCTATGAGCTGTTCCTCTCCAATACGAAGACTATCTGCTAATTGTGATTTGCTTAGCCTCTTTTCCTTGCGGGCCCGCTTAAGTGTGTCTCCAATTTCCTTGAGAGGATCTACGCGAGTGCTTTCGATGCCCTGACTGCTGCATGATTGATCGTCAAGGTTCTTTATCTCCAAGGGCTTGCATGAGAAGAATTACCTATACTTTAAACAATCAGGTCATTGTTGTCAGTTTCTTGTTGGAGAAATGAGAAATGAGAAGTGAGAAAAAGTACTTAAATATGTTTTATAGCTAACTCTTGGTTAAATAAAGCTTTTGAAATTTCTTTCCTAGCAAAATTATTTTCAAATTAAGCTAATGCTTATTTTTCTTTGGTTTAAGGAAATCAATGTTCTCTATGCCCTGAATAGATGACTATGCCCTTTGCTGTATAGCTTAGATTTTGCCTTGCTTTGCTTAAGTGCTGGGCTTACCAGGTAAAGGGTTGTACGAAAAAATCCCTTTTCCTTAGAGGTTTTTGCCATTAGTTTTAAAGGAACTATTGCTAGCCACTCGTCAGTCCAGCTGACACGATGCCCTATCGCAACAGGTGTATCTTCGTGGTAATAATCAAGCAGTATTTTTTGAACCTCCTCTACATGTCTTGCGCTTAGATAAAGGCATAGGGATGCTTTTAAAGATGCCAATCTTTCGAGGCTCTCATTTTCTGGGACTCCAGTTCTGCCAGCTGCTCTGCTAAGGACAATAGTTTGAACAATACCAGGGATAGTGAGCTCTTTTTTTAGTGCTGCTGCTGTCGCTTGATAAGCACTTATTCCAGGTACAACCTCTACACCGATCCCAGCGTCGGCTAGCCCGCAGATCTGTTCAGAAAGTGCTCCATAAAAACAAGGGTCTCCATCATGTAGTCGCACTACTTTTTTGCCATTACTTGACCTGCTAATGAGAATTTCGAGGATTTCCTCAAGGGTTAGAGAGCTGGTCTTGATGCGCTCACAAGAATCTGGTGCTAATTTCGCGATTTCAGGAGAGATAAGTGAATCAGTCCAAACCAATACTTCAGCTTCTTCTAAAAGTGATTTGGCGCGAATGGTTATTAAATCCGGAGCCCCTGGGCCCGCTCCAACGATATATATAGGGTTCATAAAATATCAGATGAATGAGTGTTGGAGGCCGAAAGAGTTTTTTGTTTTGAGTAAAGCCTACAAAGTACTCCAACCCCTGCGCTCAAAAGTAAAAGACTCATTAATTGAGCGACTCGCAACCCTCCATCGCAGAAGGGAGGGTTGCCGCCAAAGCATAATGGGTCAACCCTGAGACTCTCTATTAAAAATCTTCCAAGGCTATATGTGATTAAGTAGATGCAGCTAATTCCCCCAGTTGGAATGTTTATAAGCCCTTTTAGACGTCTAATGTATAAAATAATTAATAAAATAAATAACCCTATATTCCAAATAGATTCATATAAAAATGTTGGATGAAAATATTGTTCATTTATAAATGCTTCTGGGCGATATCCTAATGGAATGGATAGTTTCCATGGGAGATCTGTTGGTAGCCCAAAAGCCTCGTGGTTGAAGAAATTACCCCATCGTCCTATTGCTTGGCCTAGTGCAACAGAAGGAAGAAGCGTGTCCAAAACATCCCAGAAGGGTTGTTTGTTGAAGCGACAAAAAAGGAAGACTGCAATTGACCCGCCGATTAGAGCTCCATGAATAGCAATCCCACCTTTGTAGATTGCTAGTACATCAAGCCAATTGTCTTTATATTGGCGCCATTCAAACGTAACGTAATAGATGCGTGCCCCTATTAATGAACTTAGGACTAGAAAAGGTAGAAGATCATTAATTAGATTTTTTTTAAGACCGTTTTGTTTAGCAAGATAGCTAGATAGGTTTAGTCCAATAAGAACAGCGATTGCAATTAGGAGTCCATACCATCGCAATACAAAAGGCCCAAGTCTAAATAACTCAGGCCCTGGTGAAGTAAAGCTTGCTATAAAAGCTTCCATTGCTACAGATTGGATTCAACGCTCTGATTAAATGCCTTCAGCAGCTTGCACTTTTTCTACTTGTTTTTTCTTGAGTACTAGTAGTATTTGGGCTAGAGAGACTCCTAAAAAGAATGCGAGTAAACCATATATTCTAAAAGGACTTTGAAGTACTACTTCGGTATCTATTTGCCCAAAGCCTCCCTTGTTGGGATCATTAGTTAAAGGAGCCCCAGCTTTTACGGTGTCACCTTCTTTTATTAATAGATTTGGTCCTATAGGAATATTCTCAGTAATTGTTTCACCGTCTTCAGTTTGTAGATTAATAATTCTTGAACCATTCTCTCCTGATTCAATTGATGTAACTGTTCCTGGTTTTGTTGCTGTAAAGATGGCGTTATTACTTTTTTCCCCAGTTGGATAAACCTGACCTCTGCCTCTATTGCCTCCAACATGAATGGAATATTTTCCAAAGTGAATGTTGCTATCGGTTGCAGGGTTGGGAGAAAGAATTGGGAAAACAATTTCTCTGTTTTGATCGCCTGGCAATGGTCCGACAAGAATAATATTGTCCTTTTCCTCGCTGTATTCAGTGAAATAGACCCCCTTGGTTTCTTCTTTAATTGAGTCAGTCCATCTCTCCTGTGGCGCAAGCTTAAAGCCATCAGGGAGCATGACTAAGGCCCCTACTTGAAGGGGGACATCGCTGCCATCAGCACCTATCTCTTTTGTATCGTTTTTATAGGGTATTTTGACTACCGCTTTGAATACACTGTCAGCAGCAACTGACTGAGGGACCTCTGCTTGTGTTGTCATCTTTGCGAGATGACAGTTTGCACAAACAATCTTTCCTGTTGCTTCCCGAGGGTTCTCATAATTTTGTTGAGCCCAGAAAGGATATGCCCAGCTTGCTGAAGGCATAATCACAAGGGATAGCCCTAAGAATATTGAAGAGAGAAGGAGGTTTATGAAGCGACGCATGATGAATGGATGAGTGAGGGAATGTAGAACAACATCTATAAGGGAAGAATTAGGCCCACCAAGGCTTATCACCAGTTCGAAAGTCGGTTTCTGTCCATTGGCTTACAAGTACGTTGTCATCCTCAACAGAAACATGAGTTAATGCTAGAGAAAGAGGCGCTGGTCCTCTTACTACCTTGCCAGTGTCGTCGTATTGACTGCCATGGCATGGGCATATGAACTTGTTTGAACCGTTGTTCCATGGGACAACGCAACCGAGGTGGGTGCAAATAGCGTTTATTCCATAACTGCCAATTGCATCTGAGCCTTCGACGATCAGATATGTAGGGTCACCTTTTAATCCCTGGACAAGACTTCTGTCTCCTGCTGGATGTTTTGAAAGCCAGCCAGTTGATGTAACAGGATTGCCTAACTCATCCTTGGCTGCAGTACCTCCACCGCTTCCACCAGCTCTTAATGGTGTGAAATAGCTCGCAACTGGGTATAGGGCTCCTAATGCGACCCCTGTAACAGTCCCGAAGGTAAGAAGGTTCATGAACTGCCTCCTACCCATTGAGGGCACATCATTAGAGGTCATTTGTGTCATGACAGATGTTCACTCAGCTCTCAATAAAGACCATTATGGACTGTGAGGGGCCTTCTTAGCTTTTAAGCCAAATGACTTTTTGATTGATTTTGATTTTGAGCCTGTGTTTAATACCTGTCCCGAAAGCTCAAAACGCCCAGATTGTTTAGGGGTTGATGAGGTGATTGCTTGCCTTCGAGAGAGGTGGGGAGCTACCTATGATTTGCGACTTTTGGTCAAGGGGCAAAAACTCTATCTCCAATTGATGTGGGCCTACTTAGAACAGCAGTCTTTCCCTTTGGATGAAGAGGCCTACAGGGTTCATTTAAATGAATTGCTTGAGGTTGTGAATCGTTTAGGTCTTGCTGGGGTGGTGAGAGAGTGGTTGAACACGACGACCCAAAAGCCTCGTTTAGGCTATGCGGTCACTCTGCATTTGAAGTCTGATGATCTTTTGGGGGAATTTGTTCTTTGAATTGATCCGTGAGTGCAACAAGCCCTACACCAATTAGAAAAAGAACTGAGATTGCACTTGCCAGAAGAAGCATTGTGATGGGATCAGTCGAAGGAGTAAGAACAGCTCCTGCTAAAGCCGCTGTCATTAAGACCCATCTCCAAGAAGCAAGCATCTTTTGCCACTTCACTAGTCCGAAAAAACCTAAAAGCATTTGGAGGACAGGCAACTGGAAGGCAAGCCCTGTAGCAAGCATTAATAAGAGGACAAAATCTAAGTAGCGTTCAATTGACCAAAGTGGTTCAACAACATCAGCGCCATAACTAAGAAGAAAATTGAGCGCCGCAGGAACTAGAGCCCACCATGCAAAAAAAAGTCCTCCTAAAAATAAGATGGCTGATCCAGCAACGGCAGGAGCAATTAAGCGCCTTTCCTTAAGGGTTAATCCAGGTAGAACAAAAGCAAGCCCTTGATAGAGGATGTAAGGCAATGCAGTGGCAAGGCCTGCATAGCCTGCAACTTTTATAGAGACAAATAAAAATTCACCTGGTGCAACTTGTAGGAAACGGATCGACCCTGCTGGAGTTTCTAAAAAGCGAACTAATGGTTTGACAAATACAAGGCATCCAAGTGCCGCTAAAACAACTGCTAGAAGGCTACGTAGCAATCTTTGCCGTAATTCTTCAAGGTGATCAACAAAAGGCATCTCCTTGCCGTTAGGCAGTTTGTTTGCATTGGCTTTACTACCAATATCAATTGGTGGCAGAGGCTTAAGCGAGGGTTTGTTTTCCTGAGGACTGTTCAGATGAAATGCCAATTTGCTGTATCCAGGCTAAATCTAATTAGTGCTTTAAGGAAATATGGGAATTTATTTGCCTGATTGCATAGGCAATTTGTGGTAGTAAATTTCTTGTAGATGTGTTTAAGGATGATTCTATAGATTTATTTATCAAGAATTATCTAGAATTCCATTCAGGTAATAAGGCAGGTTAACTTTTGAATAATGCTTTTAAATCCAGGCCTATTTATAAAAGATATATGCTTGGACACATCCTTGGTAATAAAAAACTTTATAGCTTTCCTTCTTGATATTAATTAGGGTTGGTTGGATCAGGAAGTATGAATGGAGGACAATTGTTGAGGGATGATTTTCCATAATTCTCAAACTCTTTGTATCCTCCCATCTTTCCATTTGTCTTCATTAGTGCACTTGTGAATGCAAGTAACAGAAAGACAGTGGGCGCACCGATTATGAGAGCGGCTCCAAAAATATAGCCAATTAAAAACTCAGGAAAGGTATGATTGCCAAGAAATTCATGTGTACCAAGCAGGAATTCAAACATTTAAAGTCACATTCGTTTGAGTGTGATGATACGACATCGAAACTCTGTTGGATGTTTTTTTATAGAGCAACTAGCCAATATCACATTTTTGCTTGAAATGAGACAGCTCTTCTAGTTAGGCCATTCTTTACGAACCGCTATTGATTTCACCATGGCTTGATGTCTCTAAGTATTTAATACCTCTAGAGGGTTCACCCCATAGTATTTTCGAGTTTCTGTGGCTAACCGTTCCAGGATCTCCCCCGGAGATTCTTTTGAGATCATTGGTAGAAGCCATAATCACTGGAACACTTTTGTTGCCTTTTGCCTTGCTGAAGTAGGCCGCCAGGTCAATTGCAATTTGCAGATCTGATTCCTCAGCAACTTTGCTAGATGCTTTTAAGACTACGTGGCTCCCAGGACATTCTTGTGCGTGGAACCAGATGTCGCCATTACGAGATTGTCGCAGGCTGATCCATTCGTTTTGTCGATGATTCCGGCCAACCTGTATTACTAGACCATTAGGACTAGTTAATTGAAGCGGTTTTGGAGTATTGAGTTGTTGCGTTCTTCGATTGCTTTGAATTCTCCTCTTTTTGATCTTTTCATTCGATCTAATCAATGACTTCGTTTCTTCTTGAAGCTCTAGAAGTCCTTTTATTTTTTGATCTTGCGTTTCCCATTTGTTGGATACAAATTCTTCAAGGAATGCTTCAGTCTCTTGGATGAACTGAAGCTTTTGTTGGTGATGAAGAATCCTTTGTTTTATTGCAGGGATAGAACGACGAAGCTTTTTGGCTTGAATATATAACTTCTGTGCTTCTTCAAGAATTTTCTTGCCAGGCTCTTTCTCGCAGAGTAAATTATCTGCCTTTTCCTGGAGGTCTTTATTTTTATTACTCTTATCTAGGAGGCATTCTTGTTCTTCAAGATGATTATTTTGATTCTTTTTGGCTTTAATTAGTGATTCCCTTATTTCATTAGTTATGTCAAGAATCTGTTTGCTTTCAAGAATTTCTGTGTAATAACTTCCCAATTTCAAGCATAATTCTTTACTCATTTTTGTGTTTGTCTTTATCTCACCCCATACTCTGAATGGTGTCGGTCCGTCAAACCTTAATGAGAAGTTTTTTTCCTCAACTCTTTTTAGCCATAAACACCATCGACAGTAAAGATCTTCCCATTGCTTATTGGTAATTTCTAGGACTTTCGAGTTGATAAGCGTTCTTGCTGTTTCCTCTTCTTCATCAGCGATTTGGAGCGCTAGGGCTGGGCTTATCCCCTGATAGCTTTGTTGCAGGGCATTCAATAGTTTCTGACTGGGTATTAAACAAAGATTTTTTTTCCAGCTATTTATTGATTCAGTAAGAGTTGGTTTATAGCCCCTTAAGAGAGGCGGATCTATATAGGCATCACCATTGCCAATTGGCCTGATGCGAGACTGATGATCTTTGACTTGCCTCCCAATGGCAATTATTCGATGTTGATTATTTAATAGAAAGAAATTGCTATGTCTGCCCATTAATTCCAATACAAGGGTTCTTTGTATTGCTTCGCCTGGTCTCGGCGATAGGCCAAATTGCACGACTCTTTCAAAGCCCTTTTGGCGTATTTCAACTAGGGCCATTTGACGAAGTCCATGTTGAATTTGTCTTGCCAGTGTGCTTTGGCTGCCAACTCGTTTTGAAGGTTCAACTATTACTAATCGAGCAGCATCTGCTCTCCAGCTCAGCTCTAGCCATTTGAGACCTTTTAAGGTCCTAACTCCAATTTGAATGGTATGGGAGTCTGTTTGCTGGGCTTGTTCGAAACGACTGGGTAAAAGAGTCTCTTGCAATTCAGTGATAACCGCCTTTAGGCTGGTTACGTCCATTGTTTGTAGAGGGACGTAGGTCATTGGTTAGTGAAACCTGCGATCGCAAGTTTTCTTACTAGTCTGCGTGTGTATTTCGATGAAATGCATGGCTTCTTCTTCGGCTTCAAGCAGCTTTACTGTTATTACTGGCCCTAGTGGGGTAGGCAAGGGTTCTCTTGTAAAGAAACTCTTAGATCGCCATCCAGAGATATGGCTTTCAATTTCTGCAACCACAAGACTTCCAAGATTAGGTGAAATAGACGGCAAGGATTATTTCTTTATGCAAGAAGATATTTTTGAAGAACTTATTAATAAGGGGGGTTTTATTGAATGGGCAGAATTTGCTGGGAATAAATATGGGACTCCTTGTGAACCTGTCCAGCAAAAGTTAGACGATAATCAAAAGGTTTTGCTTGAAATTGAGTTGGAAGGTGCAAGACAAGTGCGCAAGAGTTTTCCTGATGCCTTAATGGTTTTTTTGGCACCTCCGAGTTTAGAAGAGTTAGAGAGACGTATAAGAGGACGAGCCTCTGACTCTGAAGAGTCTATTCGGAAAAGGTTAGTCAGAGCGAGAGAGGAGTTAGTGGCAAAGGATGAGTTTGACGCAGTTGTTATAAATGATGTTTTAGAAGAGGCTTTGAAAGAACTAGAGGAATTGATTTTTTCTTAGAAGTTTCAACATGCCACTAAAAAGCCCCCCGAAAGGGGGGCTTTTTAGTGGCATGTTGTTACCAGTACATTGGATGGAACAACAGGTCAGGGAAGAAACGTTGGAATTCAACGATGATACCTGCTGTTATTAGCACCCAAAGTGAACCAACAATGTGCACTGAGTGATGGAATTTGATTAGTGGTGTCTTATTCGCCATGAGTTAATTGAGTAGTGGTAGAGAGTTAAGACTTGTTTTGGGAAAGTCTAATTCTTCAGTCGAAGAATTTTGGAATCGACTTAGCAATGTCTTGGTTGCGTTCAGGCTCACGAAGATTCCCACTTACACCCTCCTTATGAGCCTCAAGGGGCCAAGCTGCACCTTTGATAACGGCTGCGCGAACAAGGTCGAAATCTAGGTTGATTTCATTTTCAGCTGGGTTCTTTGTCTTACGGCTCTCGATGAGATAGTGCCTGCCAGACCAACCGATGATTCCAGCTACATATATGAAAATATGAGCAGGTATCAAAACCTCTCCTTCGTGGCCGCGCATGAACAGCGCACCAAATGGCTCAAGGGTGGGCCCGATGATCAAATGAGGTAGGCCATCATCTCCGCATGATGCGTGGCTGTAGCGTTCAAATCTTGCTATGTCTTGTGGTGTAGAGGCAGCACTTGCTCTCTCGTTAAACCGAGAATTTTCAGAGCATGGAGCAAGTGCGGATGCTGTGAAAGAGGTGTCTCCTCTGTCCGCATTAAATTCTGCTCCTCCTGCAGCATTTGCAATTGGGGCTAATCCCAAAACAAGGAAGGCTGATAGCAGAATGGCAAATAGGCGACGCATTAGTTCGATTCCTGTTTGGCCCTTATCCCTTAGGGAAAGGATGTCACTACACAAAGTTAAATGAGATACAACCCAACTAGGGCAACAGTCCTAGCCCTCGAAACAAGTTGTGACGAGTCAGCAGTTGCTGTAGTCAGCCTTGAGCAAGGCAAGATGGAGGTTATTTCTAGTCGAATAGCCTCTCAGGCAGAGGAACATGCTCAATGGGGAGGAGTGGTCCCAGAGATTGCATCTAGGCGTCATGTTGAGGCTTTGCCTTCTCTCTTGGGAGCTGCTTTACAGGATGCAAGTATTTCTCTGGAAGGCGTTGATGCGGTTGCTGCGACTGTTGCACCTGGTTTATGTGGCTCTCTTTTGGTTGGCTCGATTACAGCAAGGACAATTTCCGCGCTGCACTCTCTTCCTTTTTTAGGTGTTCATCATTTAGAGGGACACCTGGCATCTGTTCGATTATTAAAGGATCCTCCAATACCTCCATATTTGGTTTTATTAGTTAGTGGCGGTCACACTGAGTTGATAAGGGTGGCTGAATATACAAAATTTATCCGTCTTGGCCGAAGTCATGATGATGCTGCTGGGGAGGCTTTTGATAAGGTCGCGCGCCTTTTGGGGTTGTCCTATCCAGGGGGGCCAGCGATTCAGAAAGTAGCGAAGAATGGAGATCATAAAAGGTTTTCTTTCCCCAAGGGGCGTGTCTCTAAGCCTGGTGGAGGGTTCTATCCATACGACTTTTCTTTTAGTGGTTTAAAAACAGCAGTTCTTAGAGAGGTACAAGCATTATCAGAATTAGAAAAGCCTCTTCCTGTGGAAGATTTGGCAGCAAGTTTTGAGCAGGTGGTTGCAGAGGTCCTTGTTGAAAGAAGCATGAGATGTGCTCTAAATGAGGAACTTGCTGATTTGGTGGTAGTTGGTGGAGTGGCTGCTAACAAGAGACTCAGAGGGCTTATGCATAGTCGGGGCCTTGAGTTTTCAGTAGGGGTTCATTTTGCACCTATCGAATTCTGTACAGATAATGCAGCAATGGTGGGCGCGGCGGCTTTAAACCGATTAGAATTGGGAGGTTACAACAGTTCACTCCAGCTAGGCGTTTCAGCCCGTTGGCCACTTGAACAAGCGGAGGCTTTATATCAACCACAAGAGCCGTTTTGAAGATATAGCAAATACATTCTTTCTTTTTGAGATCAAATCATGGCATCAAACACTTCATTTGATCCAAGTCAAATTTCCACTTCTGTTAGTAGAGGTGAAATCAATTCATGGCGTAGAGGATTTACCCCTCAGGCTGAAATTTGGAATGGTCGAATGGCTATGCTTGGCTTGCTGATTGGCTTTACTTTTCTAACCGTTGTTCATTTTTTGATCTCCTGAAGAGATTTGTACGCTGAGGCTTCTTTTAGTGAATGTGGTAAATATCGTTGGTGGTTGAGTAGAGAAGTTAGTTTGAATAAGAAAACTTTGCTTTTTATTGGGCTAAATCCTTCAAAGGCTTCAACTAAAGAGAATGATCCGACATTGCGCAGACTTGAGGGATTTTGCCGAAAGTGGAGTTATGGAAGGATCCTTGTGGTTAATTTGTTTGGAAGGATTAGTAAATCGCCCACTCTCTTAAAACATTGTGTTGACCCTGTTGGTAATTTGAATGACGATGTTCTTTCTTCTTGGGTTTGTGAGTGGGCTATAAGAAGTGATTGGGATCTTTGGTTTGGTTGGGGAGAAGGGGGAAGTTTGTTTAATAGAAATATTGAAGTCTTGAATTTACTGCAACCATTTTTTAAGAGGCGACACTCTTTAAGAGAGAGATCTTTTGGCCCTTTAGTGGTGGGTTTGACACGGCATGGAAATCCTCGTCATCCTCTCTATATCTCTGGGAGTGAGGTTTTAAAGCCCTTTCTTCCATCATTGATGGTGAATCTTCCTAAATAGCTTTTTCAGATTTAAGCTTAGGCAAACTTGATTTGATATATGGAATCCTGGAGATCGGATCTGTTGTTTTTAAGACCGAAGATTGTTATTTGCTTCCTTTAAAACACTTATGCAGTTATAAAAGGGAGTAGTTAACTCCTTCGGTCTTCGGGGATTATTAAATTGCCGTTCAGAGGGTTAAAGCGTGAGTACCTTTTAAGGCAGCATTACTCTCTGATTTTTTTTCGGTTTGCTCCTCATTATTTAGACCTTAATGACACCTGAGCGATTGGGATTGCTTTGGGGGGTAACTGTCTTTGCGGGAGCAGGGGCAAGGCTTTTGGCTTCTTTTTCTGGGTTGCCAGGTGTCGTCCTTTTATTGCTTTCAGGCCTGCTTATAGGCCGATCAGGCTTGGGATTAGTAGAGCCGCTTGATCTTGGCCAAGGACTTGAAACTATTGTTGGGTTGTTGGTAAGCCTTGTCTTGTTTGATGGGGGGCTCAATTTGCGGCTCCCTGGGGAGACGATTAAGTCTACTGTTCTTCGAATATCTCTTATAAGACTTGTAGTGTCTTTAGCGGCCGGGCTTCTTGCTGCTCATTGGCTTGCAGGCTTGGGATGGTCGATTGCCGCTGTTTATAGCGCAATTGTTTTAGCAACTGGCCCAACAGTTGTTACCCCACTTGTTCAGCAGATAAGACTTGCCTCTCCTTTGGCAGATGTATTAGAGGCAGAAGGGTTGGTTTTGGAACCTATAGGAGCTGTATTGGCTTTGCTGTTATTAGAGCTTACTTTAGGAGATTTGCATGGTTGGAGAGAGGTGCTAGTCGGGCTTCTGTCTCGTTTAGGGGGTGGGGTGGTAATGGGTTTATGCGCTGGTTGGATTCTTTCAGAGGCCTTAAGGCGTGTAAAACCTGATCCTTCTGTTGGCCTGCGTTTGCAGCTCACCCTTGGTGTCCTTTTCCTTTTATATGGTTTTTGTGAATGGCTTTTGCCTGAATCGGGCTTACCTGCTTCGGTTGCAGCAGGTTTTGTCGTTGGAAGGAGACCTGCTACAGAGGCCAATCAATTGGATCAGCTGATTAGAGAGTTAGCGAGACTTGCTATCACAATGTTGTTTCCATTGCTTGCTGCTGATGTCTCTTGGGGGGAATTAAGTCCATTGGGTTGGGGAGGCATTACTTGTGTGTTGACTTTGATGTTGGTAGTTCGTCCTGTTGCGGTGAGTTTGGCAACAGTTGGTCTCCCTCTTGATATAAGCCAAAAGTTGTTTTTGGGTTGGTTGGCTCCTAGGGGAATTGTTACCGCTGCTGTAGCGTCTTTGTTCTCTATTCGGCTTGAGCAGGCTGGTGTTCTGGGTGCAGGTCGGCTCCAGGGTTTAGTTTTTTTGACGATCCTTATGACTGTTGGAATTCAGGGGCTTACTGCACAACCTTTAGCTAAAGCATTAGGGTTGCTTGTTCCTCCTGAAGAGAAAGAGTCAGAGGACTCTGCTCAGTCGGTCACAATCTTGTCCGACCCTCGCCAGTAGGCTCCAGCTAGTTAAAAGGTCAGGACCTTGCATGCTCCCCAAGAGAGCAGCTCTTAAGCTTTTCATGATTATTCCTTTCTTAACTCCCGAAGAATTTGCAGTTGAACTAATGAGCTTTTGAGCTTGATCGGTCTCTATCCCATCCCAAGGAGTTTCCGAAAGTTGTTGAGCAAGCTCTCTTAATGCAGCTTTGGCTCCATCTATAGAAAGTTGAGTTATTGCACTCTCTTCTAAGGGAGGTTCTTCAAAAAAAGGACGAGCTTGCTCGACGCCATCTTTTAGCAATGTCATTGATGGCCCGATCAGCTCAACCAGGTCTAGTGCCCAAGATTGATCATGCTGCTTCCAGCCAGCCTGAAGCCAGAGTGGCTCTAGTTCTTCTAGTAGTTTTTTGGGTGACCATTCATGCAAAACTTGAGCATTTAGCCAATTCAATTTGTCCCAGTCAAATTTTGCCCCTGCTTTATTTATTCTGTTAAATGTAAAGACTTTAGACGCTTCTTTAATGTTAAACCGTTCTTCCATTCCTTCAGGCACTGACCATCCAAGTAGGGTCATATAATTTGCCATTGCTTCTGGTGTATAGCCCATTTTCTTGAATTCATTTATTGATGTAACTCCGTCTCTTTTTGATAGTTTTTTACCTTCAGAGTTAAGAATTAGAGGAGTATGCGCAAATTCCGGGATATCCGCTCCAAGTGCTTTATAAAGAAGAATTTGTTTAGCAGTGTTTGCTATATGGTCTTCACCACGAATCACATGGGTAATTCCCATAAATATGTCATCTAATACGACTACAAGGTTATAAAGAGGATCTCCGATATCTTCCGCTTTAGCTCTTCGCGCTATAACCATATCTCCTCCGAGGTCTTCGCCTCTCCAAAACATCTGGCCACGAACCAGGTCGTTCCATACGATTTCTGAGGAAGGATTGATCTTGAAACGCACAACAGCTGTCCTGCCTTCAGCTTTAAAAGCCTCTTCTTGTTCAGGAGTGAGGCTCCTATGCCTGTTGTCATATTTCGGTGATTTCCCTAGTGCCTTTTGACTTTCACGCATAGATGCCAACTCATCTTCAGAGGCATAGCACCGATAGGCATGCCCCGCGTCTAGTAATCCTTTAATTGCTTGGCGATGTTCAGATATTCGCGCGCTTTGAAGAACTGGGCTCTCGTCCCAGTTGAGCCCTAGCCAATTGAGCCCTTCAAGGATATTTTCTGTGAATTCAGGTTTGGATCTTTCTTTATCAGTATCTTCAATGCGAATAAGGAATTTCCCCCCTTCGTGTCTTGTAAACAACCAATTAAAAAGAGCAGTTCTAGCTGTGCCTATATGAAGGGTCCCCGTAGGACTAGGGGCCAGTCTTACACGCACTTCCAAAATTGTTCTGAATATTGGGAAACGGGACCGACGGGATTCGAACCCGCAACTTCCGCCGTGACAGGGCGGTGCTCTAACCAGTTGAACTACGGTCCCTGAATCTGTTCAGGTCCAGTTGGTTTCTCTCCTTCTGGAGACAGACCAGTATCGCTAAAGCGACAATTGAAGTATCAACCTCTACCCTGCCACTCGTCAACTCGACCGCTGAGGATTTATTGAAGTTGAAAGGTTGTATTTAGGAGGTTTGTTGATGAAGCCTTTGTTGCTCGAAGATTTAAGGATATGTATTTAACAGGGACTATTGATCAGAAAGCTTTATGGATGCTCCTGCTGATATTTGCTCATCATGTCAGAAAAAACAGCATTACTTATTAGACCTTGCTCAAATGAACTAAGGGTCTGAATTGTAGGAAGATAGTCTTAAAGGCCTTTTATGGAGCTTTTAAGGCCTGAATCCTGCTGGTTCAATCAGTCGTACCTGATTGCCACGGGCAGTAAATTCGCGGCCTTGATCACTTTGGACGACCACTCGACCACCAGATTTGACACGTATGACGCGTGCTCGAACCCAACCAAGAGCGGCTGACTCGAGAACTTTTACAACATCACCAGGTTGAAGATCCAACTCCATTCTCAAAACTAGGAAACTGCAGGAAGGGGCATCGGACGCGCCGTGGAGGACTCGAACCCCCGACATCAGGTTTTGGAGACCTGCGTTCTACCAACTGAACTAACGGCGCATTGCGACTACCCTAGGACTATCGCCAGAGACGACGGTATTTGGATTGAACGAGGCCGAGACCTCAGCGGTCGAAGCGCTGCTTTACGCGGGTGGCTTTGCCGACCCGCTCCCGCAGATAAAAAAGCTTCGCTCTACGTACTTTACCGCGACGTTCAACCTTTATTGCTGCCACTTGAGGACTATGCAGCATGAACACACGTTCAACGCCGATTCCTTGGAATATGCGCCGAACAGTAATGGTCTCATTGATCCCCCCATGACGTTTTGATATGACCACACCTTCATAGGGCTGAACCCGTTCCTTATTTCCTTCACTTATACGAACACCTACGCGGACTGTATCCCCTACATATACTTCCGGGAGGTTTTTCTTCTGTTGTGAGGACTCAAATTCTTGAATGAGCTCTGAAGGTCTCAGTTTCTTATGAGTGGGAACTTTCTTAGAACCTTTGGAAACCTTTTCTGAAGCCTCCTTTGAAGCCTCCTTTGAAGCCTCCTTTGAAGCCTCCTTCATCTCAGGAGACTTATCAGTTGTTTCTTGGTTTGCGTCCTCACTTGTTGAGGCTTCTTTCGAATCGGCTGACATCTCAGCTCCAAATTAATGGCCAATTCCTAATTGTAACGTCTCATTATTCACCCTGATCTGACTTGACTACCCTCCCCAATACTTTGAAAGCCCTTAGGTGTCTGGAACTTGCCTGAGGGGGCATTGATTACAGCTCTTATTTCATCACTGGAGTGCTGGAGAGATTTGATCCCAACGCATTTTTGATCTTGTTGCCCAAGATGTTGATAACTTGAAGTTTGAGAGGATGAAAATATAACTATCTATAGCTATGCCTTGTTTAGCAAGGAAAACTTGATTTCTCTTCCGATTCACTATGAAACTCTTTGCTGATCTTTTGGCATCAGGCTCTGTAGGGAAACAAACTCAGACGGGACCTCGCATTCAACAGCGGAGGGGGATTGAGATTAAATCTGCAAGAGAGATAGAAATAATGAGAAAGGCAAGCGGAATAGTTGCAACTGTTTTGCGAGAGATTGATCAGATGGTTGCTCCAGGGCAAACGACTGCTGATTTGGATGCTTATGCGGAGAAGAGAATTCGTGAAATGGGAGCTCAACCTAGTTTTAAGGGTTATCACGGTTTTCCCGCAAGCATTTGCTCAAGCATCAATAACGAAGTGGTTCATGGCATTCCAGGCACTAAGAAGGTTATACGCTCTGGGGATTTACTAAAAGTTGATACCGGTGCTTATTACGAGGGCTACCACGGTGATAGCTGTATAAGTATTTGTGTGGGAGATGACGCTCCAGAGTTGGCCAGAACCCTTAGTCGAGTAGCACAAGAGGCCTTGATGCTTGGGATTGATCAGGTCAAGCCAAAAAATACACTTTTAGATATAGCTGGGGCTATAGAAGATCATGTCAAGGCAAATGGCTTCAGTGTTGTTGAGGATTACACCGGACACGGAGTTGGGCGAAATCTTCATGAGGAACCCTCGGTTTTTAATTTTCGTACACAAGCTTTGCCTAATGTCACTTTGCGCGAAGGGATGACTTTAGCGATTGAGCCAATCCTTAATGCAGGGAGTAAATCTTGCCGAACTTTGAAGGATGGCTGGACTGTTGTGACTCAAGATGGAGGTCTATCTGCGCAATGGGAGCATACGATTGTTGTTACTTCTGATGGTTACGAAATCCTTACTGATAGAGGGTAAAATTATAATTTAAAATTTTACTTTTCAGGAGCTTATGTTTACCTTGCGAAGAAGTTTTGAATAAATAGCTCGGGTTCCCTCAGTAAGGGGCATTAATAAATAAGTTAATGGATTTGGAGTAACGATTATTAGATTCAAGCCTAACTCTGCTCCCTTGATTATTAAGCTTGCAACAAATTCAGCCGACATTATCCCTATTGGATTAAGGCTTGATCGGAAAGGTCCTAAAATAAGTTTTCTTATTGTGAGTAATTTACGTTGTTCAGCCGTTAGATTATTTGAGCGAAGGCTTACAAGCTCGCCTAATAATCTTTTGCTTATCTCATAAGCGGGACTAAGCGCAGGTTGGATTTCTGCTTCGGACGTATTGACCCAAATTTCTCTTTTAGTGGAGATATTTGATGGATTAATTGTAACTGATTCAAATTGTTCAATTAGTTTCCAGCTACTCAGAGCATTTATTTCTAATGCCTTATCTAAATCCTTCCGATCTTGTTTCGCTTGTGGGTTGATTCCGTGATTAATAATCAGTATATCTAGATCTTTAAAAACTTTCTTCAGTGACGATTCTTTCCCACTTGTCCACTTGATCCATTGCTGAGGTTCTTCTTTTGAAGATTGATTATTTGATATTGGGCTATGAGTTATTCCAACAACAAATGCTCCTTTGCTCCTAAGTTTTTTAGTCAGGGCTCTTCCAAGACTGCCATTGGCCCCAGTGATTCCAATCCTGCAGTTCGTCCATTTTTCGTTAGAAGCTTTGGTTCGTCCCATTTCAATGAAGTCGAGGATTTTTCCCTTTGGAGTTGGGTCCTATTGCTCGATCAATGGTTTTTGATTCCTTGTATTTAAAGCCTTTTTGGAGCTTTAGATCATTCTTTAAGTTGATTTAGATGTTTTTGGTTCGTGATGGCTTTTCTTAATTAGGTTTTTCTGAAGGTTTGAGGCTTACATTGAAAAGATAAAGCCAATGTGATTCCTGGCATGGGAAATACCTTACTGGTCGGATCTTGCGAGCCTTTTAGCGGCAAATCTGCAGTGGTACTTGGGATTGCCAGGCAAATAATGGCTGCCGATTACCCGATTCGTTTTGGGAAACCTCTAGCGACAAGTTTGGAGTGGGATAGGAAGCCTGATGAGCTTCCAAGCCCATTAATTGATGATGATGTTCGTTTCGTCGGGGAAACTCTTGGGCTTTCAGAGGACAAGTTGATTCCCTCTCTTAATTTGATCGACCCCACTTCGGCAGAGAAGCGTCTTTTAAATGGGAATTTATTAGCAGGTAAGGGTTTTGAGGATTTGAAGGCGCAGCTCAATACTCCCTGTGAGGGATTAACTCTTCTAGAGGCGGCTGGGAGCTTGCATGAAGGACTTCTGTATGGATTAAGCCTTTGTCAATTAGCAGAAGGTCTTGATGCGAATGTTCTGCTTGTTCATTTATGGCAGGACAGTCGCAGTTTGGATGCTTTGCTTGCGGCTAAGGAGCAGTTGGGAGACCATTTGATTGGGATTGTCCTGAATGCAGTTACACCAGATGAAGTCTTTCAATTAGAGGAATCAGTTGTCCCAGCTCTGGAGGAGTTAGGACTTGTTGTATTTGGTGTTATGCCGCGCTCGCCTTTGCTACGCAGTGTGGCAGTTGAAGAGCTTGTAAGGCGGCTAGGCGCAAGAGTGATCTGTTGCTCAGAGCGTCTTGAATTAATGGTCGAAACATTAAGTATTGGTGCCATGAATGTGAATTCTGCAATGGAATTTTTTCGTCGCAGGAGAAATATGGCTGTCGTTACTGGCGCTGATAGAACCGATATTCAACTTGCTGCGTTAGAAGCTTCTACTCAGTGCTTGATCCTTACAGGTGCAGGGGAACCATTACCTCAACTCATTAATAGGGCTGAGGAACTTGAAGTTCCCTTGCTTAAAGTTGAGCATGACACGCTCTCAACCGTTGAAGTTATTGAGCAGGCTTTTGGCCATGTCAGATTGCATGAGAAAGTAAAGGCTACTTATGCATTTAAGCTTGTAGAAGAACATTGCAAGCTAGAGCGTTTATTTGTTGCCTTAGGAATCGAAGGCAGAATTGCTTGACACTGCTAGTTTCGAAGAAGCTTTATGGGGATGTCCTTGAGTAGGTCCCTGGATCTCCCATCTTTAGATCGAGTTGATACCCTCGCCCAGGAATTGGCATTGTTGCAGGACAAGGGGAAAAGACGCATTGCCTTCCTTGGGAGTCGACACGTTCCAGTAGTGGCAATTCACTTGGTTGAGTTGATCGCACGTTCTTTGGCTCAAGAAGGTCATTCATTAATAACTTCTGGCTCCCAAGGGGTTAATGCTGCAGTTATTCGAGGAGTTTTGGACATAGATGCTTCTTTGTTGACTGTTTTGTTACCACAGAGCCTTCATCGCCAAGTTCAGGAGATCCAAGATCAACTGGAAAGAGTGTTGCACTTGATAGAAAAGCCAGATCATGATGATCTCCCTTTGCCTATAGCTAGCAGCCTTTGTAATCAGGAGATTATTAGTAGGTGCGATCAATTGATTTGTTTCGCTTTTCACGACAGTGAGACACTTTTGACTAGTTGTCGCAGTGCTGAGGATATGGGGAAAGTAGTAAGTCTTCTTTTTTTTGATTAATTATGGGAATATGCCTTTTGATAGATAATGGGTTGCAAAAACTTTATTTGAGTTAATAGTGGTTTTCTATGCTTAGTCTTTCTAGGCTGACGTAAAGGATTTAGTTATTCAATGGCAGACACCTACTCTTTTGATGTTGTCTCTGATTTTGATCGGCAGGAATTAGTAAATGCCGTAGATCAGTTAAGAAGAGAAGTTGGACAGCGCTATGACCTGAAGGATTCCAATACTGAAATTGAACTAGAAGAGAGTTCCATGATGATTATTACAGCCAGTGATTTGACTCTGCAAGCAATTGGCGATGTCCTTCGCCAAAAGGCTTCAAAAAGGAATTTATCATTAAAGATTTTTGATGTCCAACCTTCTGAAAGTTCAGGGGGGAATAGGGTGAAACAAACTATTCTTTTCAGGAAGGGATTGAGTCAGGAGATTGCTAAGAAATTAAGCAAGTCTATTAGAGAGGGACTTAAGAAGGTCAATGTTTCGATTCAGGGAGAGAGCCTTAGAGTTACTGGAAAGAGTAAAGATGACCTTCAGAAAGCAATAGAATTACTTAGAGTTAAAGAGGAAGATTTGGATGTACCTTTGCAGTTTGAGAATTATAGATAGTGTTAGGGAAAAATAAGTTTAACAGGTTTAGATTTATCAATTTAGGCTATTTAAAAGTAGTGAAAATAAGATTGGATTTAAATAACTAATTAAAATGACTTATAATTACCTTTCGTTCGCCTCGCTAAATAAATAGTGAAAGAAGACTTGAAAGTTCGAATTGAAGTTATCTCAAACCGTTCTATTGAGATAGCGGGTGAATCTTCTTCAGAGATTGAACGTTGCTGTTGGATGGCTGTTCATGAATACCGTCATGGTGTGCTTCCATCTGAGTATGATATTAGGGAAATAGATGAGCAATTATATCTTTCAGTTCTTTCCAGGACAAAAGAAAGGCTTGATTCTGTTTAATTTAATAGTCTAATCAATTTATTGCCAGGCAGATAACCATTCGTTCTTGATTATATAACAATAAGAACAAAATAATCCGCTATCTCGACTATTTTTTGCAGGGGTTTCAAAATATTTTCAAACTCTTTGAGGGTTCTCAATCGTTTCCCCACCTCTAGCAAGTGAATTTATATTTTGAGAGAAATGCCTTGATCTCACAGAAACAACTAAATCTGAATAGTATTGAAATACAACAGACATGTTATGAGCACCTCTTTCAGAAACGTAACCCCCAATGGTCCTGGAGGGGCAACCACCCTTCTTGTGGCGCTTTCTTTTACTGGATTTGTCCTTCTGACCCAGGCATTATTTGTTGTTCCTGCTGGTCAAGTGGCTGTAGTCACAACTCTTGGCAAGGTAAGTGGAGGTTCAAGGCGTCCAGGATTGAATCTGAAAATTCCTTTCGTGCAGTCTGTTTTCCCATTTGATGTTCGTACACAAGTAAGGCCAGAGAAGTTTGCCACCCTTACAAAAGACCTTCAGGTTATAGAGGCTACTGCAACAGTTAAATATGCTGTTAGGCCAACAGAGGCTGGGCGTGTTTATAGCACTATTGCTTATAGCGACAGAGAAGTTTATCCAAGGATTATTCAACCGTCTTTATTGAAAGCTCTTAAGTCGGTTTTTTCTCAATATGAATTGGTAACAATCGCTAGTAAATGGAGTGATATATCCGAATTGGTTGAGCGAACTGTTGCTGAAGAACTAGACAAGTTTGATTATGT
This sequence comes from Prochlorococcus sp. AG-409-J16, assembly GCA_003215655.1. GTDB lineage: Bacteria > Cyanobacteriota > Cyanobacteriia > PCC-6307 > Cyanobiaceae > AG-409-J16. Next base: position 471,957 of record QCKB01000001.1, on the reverse strand, counting down.
AGATGTTAAAGGCTTAGATTTGACAGGCTTAGAGATCGCAGAAGAATATAGGGCTGCAATTGAGCAAAAACAGATTGCTGAGCAACAGTTGCTTAGGGCACAGACTGAAGTGAAAATTGCAGAACAAGAGGCTAAGCGTTATGAAACACTTACTAAAAGTCTTGACGACCAAGTTCTGTTTAAGCTTTTCCTAGATAAATGGAATGGTGAAACTCAGGTGGTTCCTGCTTTGCCAGGGAGTAAAACAGGCTCACCACCAGTGATTGTAGGAGGAAGGAAATAGATTGTTTACCCTAAGAAGGATAACTTTCCCGTGAATGAATGAAGCATTGGACTTACTGATAGGTATAGGAGGGAGCTATTAAATAGGCCAAGGAAAATGAAGAATAATACATATTTTTTCTTTCTATACATTAATTGATGAGATAGGATAATTAATAGAAGGCTTATAGTACTTATAAAAGCAAGTATTGTTGCCCCTGGCTTGTCTAGAATTATTCCTAATTGAATATTCAAAACTCTGATCTTGTCTCCCAAGTTGAAAATAATTTCCTTTACTGTTGGATTTGAAAACTCTTGACGCATCAACGCATAACTTAGTACTGCAGAAACCCCCTGGCAGCTGGCTGAAAATGTTGATACAGGCTTACTCAGCCTGTTCATGGTTTTATTAAAACTGATTAAAAGTAGTCCAATTAGGATTGCACCAGCTAAGGGCATTAATGGAATTAACCAAGCTATTTCTATAGGTGATGGCATCAGTCGGACTGGTTGGGATGATGAAGATAGTTGTGCTTTAAGTAGTGTTCTTACTGTCCTAAGGCTTCAGCAGAGTTGATCTCTTACATAGGCTTACCTGTGATAAATGAATGAACTGCTGGAATTGTTCGATCAAGTACTACTAGGACTATTACTAGTAGGTTTAGTCCTACTACAGCGGCTCCTGTATAAAGGGTCTGCTCTCTATTTGTGTAGTCCCATTTCACAGCCTCGTCTTCTAGGGGAGCCTGAGGGTCAGGTCCATCCATCATGTTCTTTTCCTGATTGGTAGGGGCGTCCATTTCTTTTAATAGCAGATGATATTTCATAGCACCTTCAGCAGCCCTATGCCATTTATTAGTGACTGTTTAGAAAGAATCTGATGAGAAATTATTTAAAAATTAGGAGCTTCCTTGTTTATTTCGAGAAAAAGTATAGGACCTTAGATAGAGTTTAAAGGTATAATTTTACCTTATTTTTTAAATGGGATTGGATTGATCACGTTGTTTGGAAATTACTCTTTAGAACCTTTTCTTCTTACTTAAAAAATAGATCAATGCTAGTGAACCCCATATAGGCAATAGGTAAATAGCTGTCATTATTCCCATTAGAATAATTCCAATCAGAAAAAAAATAAGCATTGCTAAGCAGATAAGGTTTACGTAAAGTCTTATCTTTTTAGGCCAGTACTTGCCAGTTATTCGATCGAGCTTTTCTTGGGTATAAAGGCGTACTCTTATTAGTTTTTTTAGCTGCTTCCAGTGCCAAGTGATTGACTCTTGTGCGGCATTTCGGTGCATATTCCTTTGGAGGTTGCCCCATAGGCTTTCCCTGCTGCTTACATAAGAGCGCAAGTTAACACTCTGTGCCTTTAAAAGCTCCTGGTTTGTTGCCTTTATCTGCGCATCAATCTTCTCCAATTGTTGAATCAATTCTCTTTCTAGCCCATTGCTATAATTGCTTTCTTCGGCTTTTACGAGAGTTAGGTTGTAACTATTTGGCCTTGATAATAAAACCTTAAGGCGGTTTTTAATGTTAGTAGAAAAATATGAAAGAAGAGTTATAGATTTCATGGATCAAGCGAACTATTCGGTGTTACCTGTCTTTTGAGGCTATGCTTTAGTTATGAGTTTGATATAGCTTTTGGCTGTATATTAGGTCATTTAAAAATCAACTAAGGCTTGCAACACTTTCGCGGAAGGCTTGCAATGTTGCGTCTATATCGGTTTCTGAATGCGCTAGAGAGGTGAAGCCTGCTTCAAAAGCACTTGGAGCAAGGTATACACCTCTCTCGAGCATGGCGCGGTGGAGTTTTCCAAATCTGGATGTATCTGCAGATTTTGCTTCTTCAAAGTTTCTTACAGGGCCATTACATAAATAGAAGCCAAACATTCCGCTAATGCTGCTTCCTGTAATGGGCCAACCTGCCTCTTTTGCTATTTCTAATATTCCTGATATCAGCCGAGTAGTAGTTGTTTCCAATTTCCCATACGCTCCCTCTTGGCTAAGTAGTTCAAGAGTTTTGATTCCAGCTGTCATTGCAAGTGGATTTCCGCTGAGAGTTCCTGCTTGATACATGGGACCTGCAGGCGCAACCATTCCCATAATGTCGCTTCTGCCTCCATAGGCACCTACCGGAAGACCTCCGCCAATGACTTTCCCCATAGTTGTCAGATCTGGGGTTACTCCATACTTCGCTTGAGCCCCTCCGTAGCTAATCCTGAAGCCAGTCATTACCTCATCAAAGACAAGGAGGGCTCCGTTTTCTTTTGTTAGTTCTCTTAGCCCTTCTAGGAAGCCTGGCTCAGGTGTAATAAAACCTGCATTCCCAACCACAGGCTCAAGGATTACACCAGAGATTGCGTCTGGATTTTCGGCAAAAAGCTCTTTGACAGCTTCAAGGTCATTGTATGGAGCAGTGAGGGTGTTGGCGGTTGTACTGCGTGGTACTCCAGGTGAGTCAGGAAGCCCAAGGGTTGCCACACCTGAGCCGGCCTTAACCAAAAACATGTCGGCATGTCCGTGGTAGCAGCCTTCGAACTTAATTACTTTGTCGCGACCTGTGAATGCCCTCATTAGTCGCAGCACGGCCATACATGCTTCTGTGCCACTGTTAACAAAGCGAACCATTTCTACGCTGGGAACGGCGGCAATGACCATTTCAGCTAGTTGGTTCTCCAGCTCACAAGGAGCGCCGAAGCTGGTGCCGTTTTCTAAAGCTTCATTAAGCGCGGCAATTACCTCTGGGTGGGCATGGCCACATATGGCGGGCCCCCAGCTCCCTACATAGTCAATGTATCGATTGCCATCTACGTCCCATGCGTAGGGACCTTTGACTCGATCAAAGACGATTGGCTGACCATCTACGGAGCGGAATGCTCTTACTGGTGAACTGACTCCACCAGGCATGAGTGTTTGAGCAGCGCCAAAAATGGCCTGGGAACGAGAAGTGTTCAAGGCGGATGCTGTCACGGGGACTGATGCCAATTGGCTGATGTAAACCATCTGCCATATTGGCGCAAAAATCCTATATGCGTATCAATTTTCTCTAGCTGTTGGTTTCCTGACAGATTCAATTGTCTATGTTGTTTATCAGATGAACTTGGACATTGAAGCCTAACTGGGCAGTCCTGGAAAGGGAACTGAGGAAATTCCTCCCTAAAAAGGCTGTAGTTTCTAAGCGCCAAGAATTACTTGTATATGACTGTGATGGGCTGACAATTGATCGAAATTGTCCGCCTTTGGCAGTATTACCAGAGACGACTTTAGAAGTGTCCAAGGTCTTAGCTTGTTGTCATAGGTTGGGCATTCCTTTTGTTGCGAGGGGTAGTGGAACAGGACTTTCGGGAGGCTCATTGGTAGAGGAAGACGCATTATTAGTAGTAACAAGTCGAATGAGAAAGATTCTGAAAGTTGATTTATCTAATCAGATAGTAAAAGTTCAGCCAGGTGTGATCAATAGTTGGGTAACCAGAGCTGTTGAAGGTGAAGGGTTTTATTATGCACCTGATCCATCTAGCCAAATTGTTTGCAGTATTGGTGGGAATATTGCTGAGAATTCAGGGGGAGTACATTGCCTAAAATATGGAGTCACAAGTAATCATGTTCTCGGTTTAGAAGTGGCTTTACCCGATGGAACAATAACTAATTTTGGGGGTGAGCTTTCAGAATATGCAGAGTTAGATTTAAGAGGGGCTTTTATAGGCAGTGAAGGAACTCTTGGTATAGCAACTTCAATAACACTAAGGCTTCTAAAAGTTCCAGAGTCCGTAACAGTTTTGTTGGCAGATTTCAGTAATATGGAGTCAGCTGGCTTGGCTGTTTCGAATATTACTTCTAAAGGAATACTTCCTGCTGGGATGGAAATTATGGATAAGTTTATGATTAATGCAGTTAATGATCTTTTTGGTTTTGATGAATACCCAAGAGATGCAGCTGCGATTTTACTTATAGAACTTGATGGTCAGAAATCTGAGGTAAAGGAAACTGCTGAGCAGACAAGTGAAATTTGTATAAGAGCTGGTGCTAGGTCGATTAGGAGTGCGGAGGATGCGAAGGATCGCGCAAGGCTTTGGAAAGGGCGTAAATCTGCTTTTGCTGCAGTTGGACAAATATCATCTTCTTATTACGTTCAGGATGGAGTGGTACCAAGAAGTACTCTCCCAAAGGTACTTTCAGCAATTGAAAGCTTAAGTAAGAAATATGGATTACCTGTGGCTAATGTTTTCCATGCAGGTGATGGTAATTTGCATCCTTTGATTCTTTATCAAGCGGATGCCCCTAATATTGAAGCAAAAGTCCGAGAACTTGGGGCCGAAATCTTAAGAGAATGTCTGGCTGTCGGTGGAAGTATTACTGGCGAACATGGCGTTGGCGCGGATAAAAGGTGTTATTTGGAATGGATGTTCAATCCAGATGATCTGGATACAATGAGACTGTTGAGAAGTGCTTTTGATCCAAAGGGCTTAGCTAATCCTGGGAAGATATTCCCTACACCAATAAGTTGTGCAGAGGCTTCTCGGAGAAAAGTAATACTTACAACAAAAGAGAAAGATGAACCCTTAGATATTGAAGCTTTTTGATTTGCAATAGGTAATTAGCTTCTGTTCTCAATAATGATATTTTCATAGAAAATTTAAGGAATTCATGGCTTCATCATTTTCTTCTTCTTCTTCTTCATTAGGGGGCCAATTTAAATCAACTATTACAGGCGCATGATCACTGGGCTTTTCATTGCCTCTGACCTCCTTGTTTATGTAGCAACAATTAGCTCTAGAAAGGAGTTCTTTGCTTAAGTAAATATGATCTATTCTCCAGCCTCTATCTCGATCCCAGGCACCGCTTCTGTAGTCCCACCAACTCCAGTGGTTCGTATCAGATTCAAAAATACGAAAAACATCTTCTAAGTCATCACCTAGCGCACTTTTAAGGGCTTTTCTTTCTGGCTCGCTGGCCATAATCTTTCCAGTTAGCTGTTTGGGATTATGAATATCTCTTCCTTCGAGCGCAATGTTGAAGTCCCCAAGAACGCAAAGAGCTTCACCCCTTTCTGCAGGAACTTCTAAATAGCTTTTAAGGCATCTTAACCATTCAAGCTTGTAGATATATTTTTCTGACTTAAGGTCTGATCCATTGGGAACGTAAAGGTTAACAATACGAATGTCATTAATAAGAGCACTTAAAACTCTTTTTTGGCCTCCTAGTTCTTCAGCCTTTTTGCTATCTGGTAATTCGCCCAGGAAACCAAGTCGTACGTCTTCAAAAGGTAGTCGGCTTATAAAAGCCACCCCGTTATATGACTTTTGACCATGGAAAATTACTTGATAGCCAAGTGTCTCAAATGCTTGCTTAGGGAATAGTGGATCATCTACTTTTGTTTCTTGCAAGCAAAGAAGATCTGGCTGTATAGCCTTTAGCCAGTCAAGAACTTGATCAAGCCTTGATCGAATCGAGTTGACGTTCCAGGTAGCAATTCTCATAGGCTTGGTCTTAGGTCAAATAGGATTAACATGTCCTGGGTAACTCTTGAGGTTTGGGAGCTTTATAAATGAAAAGTCCATTAAAGATAAAGGGTTTGGATCTCTCTCGGATTCTTTTAACGATTGCGGCAAGCTTTGGTCTTGGTGTGACTTTGCCAATTAATAGTTCACAGTCACAGCCATCTGCGAATTATGAACCATCAATTAATGAGAATGAATTTTATGACACGCTCCCAGGCGGAGATAAAAGGACTTCGATTCTTGATGCCACAAACCCTATGGAATTAATGAACCGCTTACAGCGAGCATCAGCAATGAAAAATGCTACAAGCCCTTCTGATGCGATTGATCAAGCCTTAGAGGCTTTAGACGAACAAGTCACTAAGATTAATCGAATAAAGCAATAGGGAAATTAAGTCCTGCTAATACATTATTTGTTTAGACTTTAAACTCCAATAAATTGATAAACGGTCAATTAATTGATCATCAGATTTATCTTCTAGGGTAAGGATTCTTGCTTTTTCTAGAAGCTGTTTCGCTCTTGTATAGTTCTCCTGCTGACCATTAATTATCGCTAGAGCTAGTAATGGTGTTGGATTATTAGGTTCTTCTTTGGCTAGAGATTGATATATGTTCTTTGCCGCCTTCTTGTTGCCAATCTCCTGGTATAAATCGGCCAAGAGGAGGCTAATAGGGATGCGGGTATCTTTTGAGCCTGAATTTAACTTTGCTTTTAAAAAAGCAATAGCGGAGTCTTCTTCCCCCAGGTCTAAATCTATAAGAACTTTTAACTTTATTATATGTATATTCTTAGGATGAAGTGATACTAGTTGGTTGATTTCGGAGCTTGCGAAATTAATTAATCCTGCTCTTCTTGCGATTTCTACTCTGATAGTTTTCCAGATCCAGTTCTTTGGCTCTTTCAAAATTAACTTATCTAATGAATCTATTGCGCCTTGTGTATTTGCGAGTGTTAATCTTTTGTTGATTGCTTGTATTTCTGCTTCTGCTTCATTGCTTTTCTTTCTGAACCTACTTGTAACTTTATTTGGAAGAACGTTTTGAATATTGTCTTCCTTTGGCTTGTTTGAAAATATGTAGTTGACTATTAGGAGGATTACACCGAGATTTAAGAGCCCAGCAGCTAAAACAACTACCAAACGTGATTGAATGATCCTGTCGATTTTGAGAGTCAAAGCTAGTGGATATTCATTGGGTATATTTTGAGACGGTTCTTGAAAGCTGGCTAGATTTGTAGGGGGCGAGTTTATGCCCTTTAATTTCGATGCGAGACCACCCAATCCCTACAGTTACAGAAGCCTTGCAATACCGAGCCATTGGTGTTGTTAGAGGGATTTATAAGCCTGAGAAACCTGATCAAATAACTCGAGGGATACTACTAACTTTGGATGGTGCTGAGATACAGGCAGTGGTTTTGGGACGGGTTATGACTTTGATGCAAAGACATTTAGCTATGGATAAACCTCACCTTTGGGTGGTTTATCCCCGGTCACGTGAAGCAGGGGCACTTCATCTTCAGATTGCAGGAATTTGGGAGCCAAGCACTCTTGATAAGAGCAGCGGTTCTAATGCTGAATCAAATAATGCAACAGAATCATTGGATTCAAAAGATCAGCTCCCTGAAGGAGATGATTATTTTTCAGTTAGGGGTGAATTGGTTTTTACCAAGCCAGAAAATAATGACTTTATTATCAAAGTCCGTCAAAAACAAAGATCCGATAGGACTAGGCCAGTCCCTTTTAAACTTCAGATTAAGGGAGAGCTGACTCTGGAGAAATTGCGGCATTTCTTGTGCCTTGAAGTAAGACGCAAAGGTCAGGAGCTCCATCTAGAGAGTTTTGAAGTTATTGGCCCAATGCCTACTCGAGCTGGTAAAAGACATCGAGATAAATCAGGCAATTTTAGGAGGTGATCTATTTCTTAAATATGGAGATTTTGCTGTAAGTTTTTCAGCTGAGATACTTGTTCTCAGATATTTGACTAGAAATTACTTTTTCAAAGAAGCCTTTTCAAATTAGATGGATCACACTTGTTAGGTCTCCATCTCTTACCAAGACGCATTGGAAAGTTCATGACCGATATTTTTGTTGATTGTCCCAATGGTCTCGCTGGGGATATGCTTCTTGCTGCTTTGCTTGATTTAGGGGTCCCAAGGGAGGTTGTGGATGCTCCTTTAGCGGCAATAGGCCTAGAGAACTCTTATGAACTGAAGGTAAAAGAAGATCGAAGTTTTGGTCTTAGAGGCACAAGAGTTTTAGTTAGTGCTCTTGAAGAAGACCCTCCTAGTCGACATTGGAGAGAAATTAGAGAGCTTATTAATAGGACCTCCTTGATAGATGACTCTCTTAAAAAAAGCGTCTTAGCAGTTTTTAAGGCTCTTGCGGAAGCGGAGGCTTTTGTTCATGGAGAAGAAATTGAGCAAGTTCATTTTCATGAATTGGGAGCAATTGATTCACTAGTTGATGTTGTTGGCGTTTGCGCAGCGTTCAATTATTTGAGGCCTAGTCGAATTGTTTGTGGGATTCCTCCAGCTGGAAGAGGAACAGTTAAAACTTCTCATGGGGTTTTGCCATTGCCTGTTCCAGCTGTTGTTGAGATGGCTAAAACTCATCGTGTCAGCTTGATGGGTTGTGAGGCGTTACCCCCTGGCGAACTCACAACGCCAACTGGATTTGCGTTGATGGCTGTTAATTCAAGTAGCTTTGGACAGCCATCTTCTTTATCTATTAGAAGAGTTGGCATTGGATTTGGTCAACGCAATATTGATAGGGCTAACTTATTAAGGGTGTTTGAAATTGAGTCATTAGATGATGTCCCCACAGGTCAAGTGTCTAATGATTTGAACTTGCAGCATTTGATTATTCAAGAATCTTGGATAGATGATGCTTCTCCTGAAGATGTGGCAGGCCTTGTTGAGCAATTGCGTTCTGCGGGCGCTTTGGATGTTGCGTGCAGCCAAGTAATTATGAAGAAGGGACGTTCAGGGGTTTCTTTAACTGCCTTGGTTGAAATTGATAAGGTCAGGCAATTACGAAAGATATGGCTTTCTTATGGATCAACTCTCGGCTTGAGAGAGAGAAAAGAAGATCGGTGGTCTCTGCCTAGAAGGCTTGGATATTGTTCTACGAGAGTTGGAGAGATAGCAGTCAAGCAAGTCTTAAGGCCAGATGGCCGCTTTACGTATAAGCCTGAGTATGAAGATATTCTCAGAGTGAGCAAAGAGTCTGGAAAGACTGTAGAAGAGCTGCGTAGGGAAGTGTTTCTTGCTTTGGAAGACTTTGTCCCAAAAGAGGATTGGTCATGGTGACTGTAAAAGCCTTAAGAGATATTTACCGTAGAATATTTCCTCCTTTAAGCATATCTATCCCAGGTGGGATAAGGCTTTGGGTCACGCTTGTAAGCCTGGGGTTTGTTTTTTCTGTTTTGCTTGGTCATGGAGGGCAATTCAGTCAATTCTCACTGAGTAGATTGTCTATTGGTTGGTTGATTGCCGGATTATTAACTAGCTGTTTGAGCTTGTTTATTAATGCATATGCTTGGTCATTGCTTTTGGCTTGGCTAGGACATAGTCCTAAAGGATTGCCTGTATTGAGTCTTTATTTAAAGACTAATTTACTCAAGTATCTTCCAGGAGGAGTCTGGCATTTTGTAGAGAGAATAAGGGCTCTTAGAAAGTATATGGATACTAGAAATGCATTGGCTTCTGTTTTCTTAGAACCAATATTGATGGTTGTTGCAGCGCTTCTATTTGTCCCTTTTGGTGGATGGCAATCTGGTTTTTCTTTGATTTGTTGCGTGCCTGTTTTGTCCTTGCTTCCATTTTTCCGCGAGCCTCTTTTAAAAAGCTTGCAATTGAATAAGGTTAAACAATTAAAGAAGCTTGATTCAGAACTTGTTTGCTCTATTCCTATTGAAGATGGTGGGACAAGAAGGCTGGGGTATCCCTTCAAACCTTTGTTCGTGGAGATGCTTTTTCTAGGGTGCCGGTTTGGCGGTTTTTACTGTTGTTTAGAAGCGTTCTCTTTGGGCGTTAATCTTTCTTGGGGCGAATGGTTGTCTGCCTTTGCTTTTGCATGGACTGTTGGATTTGTTATCCCAGCGGCCCCTGGAGGTGTTGGGGTTTTTGAAGCGAGCGTCTTCCTAAAGGTTTCTCATCTTGTCCCTGAGGTCTCTCTTTTAGGAGCTGTCCTTAGCTATAGGGTCATATCAACGATGTCTGATTTATTTGCAGCACTCTTGGCTGAGTCTTATAGCTTTTTTAGGAAGTCCTTCTTGAACTGAAAACAATAGTTCTCAGAGTTAGTTTTGTATCACTCTGAACGACCTGTGGACTTATTCTTTGGCAGTATGGCTTTGTAGCAATAGCTACAAAGCGTTCACCTTGGATTATTGCCAAGGCGCAGTTCGCTCCAGGCCATGGAACGGGGACCTGGACACTGTTGGACTAATTAATGCAATCCTCTACTCTTATTTATAGGGGCAAGTCTTATTTAAGGCTTCATCAATCACTTTCTCAGTCGCATCCTCAGGACTTGCTTAAATTGACATATCGAAGGCAAACTTACTTGAAAAGAAGACAAGATTCAGCTTTGCATCAGGAAGTTGTTTTAACTTATCGAGGTGCTACTTACATTAAGTAGTTGTTTTGTTTCTTTCTTTCTGCCCCTAGCTTTAGGGGCTTTTCCTTTGCTTAAAAATACTTTATTCTTTCTGTGATTATTGATTAATTAGAGGCTGCTGGCCTGGCGACATTTTCTCTTGAATGTCTCTCTTTGGAATTATCCAGTCCGGGTATTAGAGCAAGTGATGCGATTAAGCCTAGTACTAGAATTATCATCGCTGGTAAAAGAGATTCGGCCATTCTCTCATCACTTGCATATTGAAATACGCGTACTGAAAGGGTGTCAAAATCAAATGGCCTTAAAACAAATGTAAGTGGGAGTTCTTTTAAGGTATCAACAAATACTAATAGAGACCCTACTGCAATTGGTCCTTTTAAGAGAGGAAGATGAATATGTTTCAGAACCCCTGGCCAGCGGTAGCCTAGCCCAGTGGCGGCTTCATCTAAACTGGGAGAAAGCCTTTCTAGACCTGCATCTAAGCCACCTTTTGCTATTGTTAGAAAGCGAGCACTGTACCCCCATAGGAGTAATACAATAGGTGCAAGGGATAATTTAGATATCCCAAAAGATTGTATACCTAGCGCCATTACAGCTCCTGGTATTGCATATCCAATTCCTGCTAAGAAGGTGATATTTTTTAGCCACTTTTCCGACCGCCATCTTTTGGCGATTGCTAAAATCAATGCAATTAAAGTTGTTATAAAGGCTGCCGAAATGCCTAGCCCAAGACTTCTTGCTGTAAGTGCAAACAGTTCAATATCGAAACCTTTACTAAGTTGATCGATGTTTAAAACAGCCCAAAGAATAGGAGTTCCTAGAGTGAAGGTTGGAGGAATTGCTGCTAGTGACTGGGCTAATAGTGCCCGATAACCCTTTATGCGCCATGTATGAGTCTCTCCATTGTTTATACCTTCGCTCCACCGTTTACTACGTCTTCTTAGAGTTCGTTCATATGCCAAGAGTGTAATCACTATTGCTAATGCAATAATTGCCAGCCCAATTGCTCCTGCTGGGTTTCCTTCTGCAACCCAGTTTTCAACGATCCCTGCAGAAATACTTGGAATATTTAGTAATTGAACTGCTCCAAGCTCGTTGATTACCTCCATGCCCATTAGGGCAATTCCGGCGCCAATTGCAGGCATTGCCATTGGTAGCGCAACTCTGCGAAAGCTTTCCCAAGGTCCTACTCCAAGGCTTCTACAAGCTTCTAGTTGACCTCTTCCGCAAATAGCAAAGCTTTCTGTGCTTAATAAGAAAACATAGGGATATGTTGTTAGCCCCATTATTAATATTCCCCAGCTCATCCCATGGATCCTGATGGCATTAATGCTGCCAAGATCAATTAGTGTCGCTGAAAGTAAATAAGCTGGCGTAGCTAGAGGAATTAGTTGAGCAATTCTTAGGAACCGTCTTCCAGGAAAGCGGCAATTGGCAAGTAACCATCCATTGGCTGTCCCTAGGAATCCACCAAGCAGGGCTGTACCAATAACCAGCTCAAATGTTCCTTTGATTTGTGCAGGTCCATCAATTCCTAAGTTGGATGAACCATCCCTTAGGCCTTTAAGACCTTCTGCGACTAGTCCAATTAGCGGGAATATGGCTAAGGATGCAAGGGATATTGCGAGCAAGCCAAGTATTAAGCGACCTGGCTCTAATCGTTTTCTTAGTGGAGAGAAGTTCGAATGCTTTGCACTGTTTACGCTTATCGACATTAGTTTATAGATTTCAGCTTTTAGATAATGAAAGCTTTTTTAGTAGAGAAGAGGAAGCCAAGTTAAGTTACTGGGCTGGCTAAATATAGAAATTTTTTTGAATCTTTTTTCTAAAGTTTTGGAGATTATGGGTTAGTTCTGCGAATCCCTTATTTTTATTGGGCTAAGAGAAGGCTCCATAAGCCCTCCTCCACTGTTGTCATCATCTGAGTTTGCTAATAACCAGAAGGCCAGTATTCCAAGGACAAGACAGGTGATAGCAAATTGCAATCCAATCATGACTAGCTCCAAGGAAAGCCACATTAGACAAGTTGTGGCGAAGTGACTGTATAAAAAAGGTGATTGTTAAATTGCTTGGATGAGTTGATCTCCTCGAGATTGCTCACCCTGTTAGCACTTCAGGCTGTTGACACTGTTTCTCTAAGAAGAGAAATTCTTCATGTTTTTTTCAAGAGAGGCCTTCTTCAGTGTCTTTGGCTACACAGGCTTGTAATTGGCTCTTGATTTTCTGATGGTTGAGATTGCGACCTATTAATACGAGCTTGTTCTTTCTTTCGCCATCCCAATCAGTGTCATCTATAGAGAACCGCTTCCCCGCTAAATGGAAAATATGTCTCCTTTCACTTTCTTTGAACCAGAGAATGCCTTTAGCCCGAAATACTTCAGCTGGTAATTGGTTATCTAGAAAATTTTGAAACTTCCTTAGGGCAAATTGGTTATAACTGCTAAAGGAAAGTGAAGTAAAACCTTCTATACCAACTTGTTCCGCATTGCTTTTTGTATGGATATTGCTTGAAGATCCTTTTTGGTGCTTATGGTTACATTTGCCATGATCGTGGTCACATTCACTATGGTCTTGCGGTTCTTGCTTGATAGCAACCCGATCGGTTTCAAAGAGGCCAACGCTCATCAAAAGTGGTAATGGGACTTCACCTTTTGTGGCTCGTAAAAGCCTTGCTTCTTTTTTGACCTCGCTCAAGGTTGTTTCGACTTCTAAGAGCCTCTGCTCATCAACAAGATCGCATTTATTCAATAGGAGGATGTCACCGTAAAGAATTTGGGAACGTCCTACTTGGCTAGAAAGAAGTTCGGTATCAAAGTTTTCTGCATCAATAACAGTGATAATTGAATCTAGACGTGTTAGGTCTCTTAGCTCGCTTCCTAAAAATGTCATTGCTACCGGTAGCGGGTCTGCTAAGCCTGTCGTCTCTACAACTAGGTAATCGATTGAATTAGGTTGGTCGAGGATTCGATCTACTGCTTCTAGTAATTCGCCATTAATAGAGCAGCAGATACAACCATTACTAAGTTCGATCATGCTTTCGCTCGTTGTCAAAATCAGATCGTTATCTATTCCTATCTCGCCAAATTCATTTACGAGTACAGCAGTCCTGACTCCAGTTTGATTGTTTAAAATGTAATTAAGGAGAGTTGTTTTACCAGAACCTAGGAATCCCGTAATAATAGTTACTGGAACTGGAGATGTTTCAGTTTGAGCTGTTTGCACTTTTGATGGACTCTCTTTTGAAAAAGAATTGTTTTTAACCATGAATTTGAATGAATAAAAAATTGATTAATGTTTGCAACCTCTCCCTCAAAAACTAGGGCTTGTTCTCGGAAAAACTATTTTATTGGTTGCATCATGTTTATTTCATTAGCGAAATCTATATCCATGTTGCTTATGCCTCCTAAGTCATGAGTCGTTAATTTTATAGTTACCTTTGCATAGACATTGCTCCATTCTGGGTGATGATTCTTCTTCTCAGCAAGAAGGGCTACCTTTGCTATAAAACCAAAAGCCTCTCCGAAATTTTCAAAAACTAATTCCAGATATAGCTTTCCTTCTTTAAGGGACCATCTAGGAAGCTTTTTTAGTGATTGATTGAGCTCTTCAGATGATAGGAGTCGTGCTTTCATGAGCTTAGAGTTAGATTTAATTCTTTGATTTAATAGAGGTTAAGCCTTATTTCCATAAGATGTGAGTGCTTACATTTCACCAATTGCATGTAGATTGATTTTCCTGAATTGTCTTCTTGAGCGATGCTCCCAAAGATATACAGCTTGCCAAGTTCCTAGAAGAAGTCTGCCTGAATTAATACTTAAACTAAGGTTGCTGCAAGTTAGTGCTGTTCGAATGTGCGCAGGCATGTCGTCAGGCCCTTCATCTGAGTGCTTGTAATTAAAAGAGGAGCCATTTCCACTAATTGATTTGAACCCTTCTTCTGGGACTAATGCTTTCATATAAGACGACAAATCTTCTAAAACCTTTGGATCGGCATTTTCATTGATAGTTAGGCTGCAACTAGTGTGGAGAGCAGTTATATGTAGAACCCCATTTGTTATTTCGTTTTGGGCTAACCAAGAATTAATTGTGGGGGTGAGATTTATGAAGCCTTCCCCATGTGTTTTTATATCCAGTTGTTCCATCGATTGATGTAGGGACATATGGCATTAAAAGACGCTTCCTTTAATTTTGATTCTTATCACGAGAGTTTCAAGCAGGTTTGAAATCCCTTTGATCCATACATTTGAGGCTAGATTTGCAGCCTTGCCTAAACGTTTTTATTGACTTAGTGAGGTTTTCAACTCCGTTCTAGCTTTTTCCTACTCCTTTGTTGCTTGCTTGATTAAGGTTTAGATAGTTGTTGGTCTAACCATTGCCTTCAAGTGCCTGGTGGCTACTGGGGGAGTATTTACGAGAGACCCAGTTATTGGTCTCGATTCAGAACACTCTTTATTGGGACCAAAATACAAGGATGCCTTCTGCAGGAGCGGTCTGGAGGGGTGAACAACTTAGCCTTTTGGCAAGGAATATCCATGCGCGTCAAAGTAGTAGTCACTTTGAGGGGCTTTTGAATGATGCGAGAAATGAATTTGAAGTTGACTCTCGCTCAGGTGAGCTGGATGAGCAACAAGTTTCTGAGAAAGCAAGGAATCTTGAGCTTCTTGAACAGGATCTAATAAGGCAAAAACATTTGGATCCTGAGCTGGTTGCTTCTCTAGCAAGTGCTAAAGCGATTGGTTACGAGCGATGGCAGAAGGCCAAGTTAAGTTCTGATTTCAGTTGTTTTGCAGGAGCACTTAGGCACCTGATTTCATTGAGGCAAGAGCAAGCTCGGCAGCTTGATGAACCTAGAACTTGCTGGGAAACCCTTGCACAGCCTTTTGAGCCGGAACTCAGTCTCAAAAGGCTTCAAGAACTTTTCGCCCCTCTACGTCAAAGATTGCCTGTCCTCTTGGAAAGTGTGGGGTCTTTCCCTAGACCATCAAAAAGCAAATGGGACTTCGATGAGTTGACGCAGCAGTCCCTTTGTGAGCTTCTTCTTCAAGAATGGGGGCAAGATCAAAGTATGACTTGTGTTGCTAGATCACCTCATCCATTCTCAATAACTCTTGGCCCGAAAGATTTTCGTATAAGTAACCGTGTGGTACCAGGGCAGCCTTTGTCTTGTTTTCTCGCAACAGCACATGAGTGGGGACACTCCTTATATGAGCAAGGATTACCTTCTCAAGCAAATAGTTGGTTCGCTTGGCCATTAGGGCAGGCTTCTTCAATGGCAGTTCATGAAAGCCAATCTCTTTTTTGGGAGAACAGAGTCGCTCGCAGTAAGGCTTTTGCTGAACGTTTCTGGCCTCATTTTGTGAAATCTGGAGCCCCTTTTGATTCCTCTCTTGCCTTTTGGTCTGAAATGAACCCATTATCACCAGGCCTTAATCGAGTAGAGGCAGATGAACTGACATATGGATTGCACATTTTGATTCGATTGGATATTGAAGTTGACTTGCTTGAGAATGGATTGCCAGTAGAAGATTTACCAGGGGAATGGAATAAGCGATATGGCGACTTGCTTGGAGTGATTCCGCAGAACGATAGTGAAGGTTGCTTACAGGATGTTCATTGGAGTGAAGGCCAGTTTGGATACTTTCCTTCCTATTTGTTAGGCCATTTAATTAGTGCTCAACTTTCTGAGGCGATGGCTGATGGGCTCCGAAAACTTGGAGAAGAGGGCGCAGACCCTTTGGAAGACTGCATACGATGTGGTAATGAATCCAAGTTACTGACTTGGCTTAGAGAGAATGTTCATCAACATGGTCGTAAAAAAAATGCTGAGGATTTAGTTCTGGATGTAACGGGTAGGCCATTGTCGGCAGAGCCTTTTCTTAATTACCTTGGTACAAAAATTGAGCAGTTGGGTAGCGCCTCGTAGGATCGTCTTTATGTCCTTTTGAAAAGTATGGCAAACATCGATCAAGCCCCAAGTCGCAGGATGCCAAATTTGCTCCATGTTCTGCCTGCTTTCGCTGATGAAGCTCAATTGAGACTAAATACAATTGTGGAACTTAATTCCAATACCATCAATAAGTACGAGTTGATTACAGAGACTGGGCATCTCAAGCTTGATCGTGTTGGCTATTCTTCCCTTGCCTATCCTTTTGCCTATGGATGTATTCCAAGAACTTGGGATGAAGATGGAGACCCTTTGGATATTGAGATCGTAAATGTTACAGAGCCATTGGTCCCTGGCTCAATAGTGGAGGCCAGGATAATTGGCATTATGACTTTTGATGATGGAGGAGAAGTTGATGACAAGGTAATTGGAGTTCTGGCAGATGATAAGCGTGTAGACCATATAACTAGTTATAAGATGCTTGGAGAACATTGGTTAAAAGAAACTCAGTACTATTGGGAGCATTACAAGGATTTAAAGAAGCCTGGATCTTGCAGTGTAAATGGGTTCTTTGGAGTCGAGAAAGCTATTGAAATCATTAAGGCTTGTGAGGCACGTTATCTTTCTGAAATTCAACCAAAATTAGTTGAATAACTATTAACAATGGAGCTGTTTTGGATTCTGTGTTCTGATGTCCTCGGCCCTATTTTATTTAATTTTGGTTGAGATCCTGGGAGGCTAATTAGTAGATTTTAAAATGTTTATTTATGAAATCACTTCAAGCTTCTGGTCTTACAGAGGCAAAGATTTCCTCGAGAATTTCTCCAGCTCCTTTTGATTTCAAAACTTTTGCAAGTTCAAGTCCAATTGATTCAGGGTTTACGGCAGGCCCGCGACGGACGTCCCTAATGAGTCTCTTCCCATCAAGGCTTGCAACCATGCCTGTGAGAATTAATTCGCCCTCTTCGATACTTGTGTTTACTCCTATGGGCACTTGGCACCCACCTTCAAGTTCTCTAAGGAATGCTCTTTCGGCAAGGCAGCGATGCGAGGTGGCGGGATCCTCGAGCGTTTTTATGATTTCAATTATTTCTGGACGATTTTCTACGCATTCAATACCAAGAGCTCCTTGCCCTACCGCATGGAGAGAAATCTCACTTGGAATTAGTTGATGTATTCGCTCCCCAAAGCCTAGTCTTTTTAAACCAGCGGCTGCAAGTATTAGGCAGTCGAATTGTCCTGAATCAAGTTTCTCTAAACGGGTTATTACATTCCCCCGAATATCTTTGAAAACAAGATGGGGATAGTGATGTCTTAACTGGGCAAGTCTTCGTAATGAGCTTGTCCCTACAACAGCTCCTTCAGGGAGAGTTTCTAGTTGGTGGTGAGCATTCTTTTTATTTACAACTAGAGCATCAGCAGGATCTTCTCTCTTTGTAATGCAGCCAAGCATTAGCCCTTCTGGAAGGTTCGTTGGCAAATCTTTGAGAGAGTGAACAGCAATCTCTGCTTGCCCGATTAGCATTTGAGCCTCAAGCTCTTTGGTAAAAAGGCCCTTATCTCCAATTTTTGCCAGGGCTACATCTAGGATCTTGTCTCCTTGTGTTGCCATAGCTTCTACAGAAATGGCAATGTTTGGATGAGATTCTTCCAGCTCCTTTTTGACCCAGTTGGTCTGGACCATGGCCAGCTGGCTTCGACGTGAAGCGATGCGCAGTTGCTCAAGTGCCATTGGCAGGGATCAAAAGCAACTCAGCCTAAACAGTCGACCTAACTATCTTGTGCTCAAGTTGAAAACTTTTATACCACTGATGCTTAAAAGGTCTTGAATCGCATAAGAACTTGCTTTCAATTGGAGCAAGGAATGCTTTGCATAAAGACTTGTAGGCATTTAACTACTGGTAAATGCCTCTTGGGATTGAGCGTTGAGTTTTGCATTTTTTCAATAAGAGGTAACTGATCCGCCTTTTGAGATCACTATTTTCAAGCTTTCCAATAAAGGCTTGACTTTTGTTGAGGTTCCAAAAGCTTTAATTGAATTTATTTTTAAGATCAAGGTTGGTTTATGGAAAATTATCTAGATATATCCCTTATTTGATGTACTCCTTTAATACACCATTGCGATTTGGATGACGTAGTTTTCGCAATGCTTTTGCCTCGATTTGTCTTATTCGCTCTCTGGTTACATCAAATATCTGGCCTATTTCTTCAAGCGTTTTCATTCTCCCATCATCAAGTCCATAGCGAAGTCTGAGAACATCCCTTTCTCTTGGACTTAATGTTGCAAGAACACCTTCTAGGTCTTCTCTTAAAAGGTTTTTAGCAACATCTTGTTCGGGATTCTCTATATCAGCTTCAATGAAATCCCCAAGTCTCGAGTCCTCTTCTTTGCCTATAGGTGTTTCTAGTGATATTGGTAATTGAGCACTTTTTGCTATGAATCTAAGTTTCTCAATGGTCATTTCCATGCTTTCTGCAATTTCTTCTTCTGTTGGTTTTCTACCAAACTCTTGGCTTAAGACTTTTGTGGTTTTTTTGATGCGTGAAATGGTTTCATAAAGATGAACTGGGAGTCGAATTGTTCGACTTTGATCAGCAATGGCTCTTGTGATTGCTTGACGGATCCACCAGGTTGCATAGGTAGAGAACTTATAGCCTTTTTCATGGTCAAATTTTTCGGCTGCTCTGATAAGTCCAAGGCTGCCTTCTTGTATTAGATCTTGAAAAGACAAGCCTCTATTCATATACTTTTTGGCGATAGATACAACTAGTCTGAGATTTGATTGCACCATCTTTTCTTTCGCCCTCCGACCTAGCATTAGACGTCTGCGGAATTTGATTTGAGGCATCTCAACTAGAGCGCCCCATTCCTTATTTGTCGGATAGTGACCGTTATCAGTTTCAAACTGGATTGCCAGTTCTTCAAGATGCAAAAGATCAGCGATCTTTCGGGCCAGTTCTATCTCTTCGTCTGGACGCAATAGACGTATGCGTCCAATTTCTTGTAGGTAAACCCTTATAGAATCTTCTGTATAAACTCCTTTTGGACCAATTTTGATGCTTGCGAGAGCTCTTGCTTTAGCCTCTTCACTAATTGAGGTCGTAGCTAGATCGTTGCTAGTTAGGGCTGGATTAGTGGAATTATCTTCGGCATTAGCAATTAGTTGATCTGCAGCAACATCAAGGGCCTTGCTAGAAGGCTTAGAGGCTTTGCTTTTGGTTTTCGCTTTTTTTGTTTTAGTAGCTTTTGAAGCTGTACCTATAGCTTTTTTTGAAGATTTTGCTTTTGCGGAGGTGGCCTTAGCTTTCTTTGAATTTGTTTGCCCTTTGTTACTTGTAACGGGGAGGGCAGTGGTTTTTGCAGTCGCTTTTGGCGGGGCCTTTTTGGCTGCTGCTTTAGTTGCGGCAGGACTCATGGCAATAAACGCGATGTTGACAAGGAATTAACTAAACAAGTAATGCTTTCTGCTAAGCGAAAGATGCCATTGCTCGCAAGAAAGCAAGGCATAGTCAGTGAAAATGGATTAGTTGATAAACCTCGGGCCCTTAGTGGAGTCTGTGGCTACTACTATCCAATTTTTAACTTTGCTGAACTTGCCTGGAGTAACGAGGGTCATTAGTGGTTCTTGGCAGTGCTGTCAGGGGCTTTCTCAGACCGGTCGATACTTTTTGGGTGTTCCCAAATGGATCGAGCTTCGTGTCTTCCCTCTGGAAGGAAGTCTGCTTGGTTCCGACAACAGTCTTTTGACTGTCCAACATTCATAGTCTAAAAAAAACTGGTGACCTCTGCAAGTACTTTTTCTAATACTTCTCATTCTGAGCCTTCAATTGAGGTGGATGTTTGGTTGGCAGCAGGGCGGGAAGGTCGTTTTTTTACTTATGTAGATAGTAAGAATCTAGGGGTTGCTCTTGGTGACTTGGTTTTAGTTAGTTTGCGTGGAAGAAGGATGCAGGGCCTTGTCGTAGATAGGAGGGACTCAAAAAACCACTTCCAAAAGTCTTTTAAGAAAGAAAAAATACCTTTTCTACGCCCTTTAAAGGCTATTGAGCGGATTGTTCAGCCTGCTGCAGTGGATCCAGTATGGAAAGAGTGGCTAGATGCGACTGCTATCCGTTGCTATACAAGCCCTTTCAAAATGCTTAAAGCTGCCTTGCCACCAGGTTGGCTTGGTCAGGGGAAGGATTTAGAACCACGCAAGTTTGTTTGGGTTGAGTTAACTCCTTTAAGTGATAATTCAATAGAACTTCCTTCAAGACAGTCTGAATTACGACAGGCTCTGGTGGCTCGAGGTGGCGGGGCTTGGCAAAGAGAGCTTCAGCATGAAGGATTCTCTCAATCTCTAATTAAGACTCTTATTGATAAGGGTTTCGCTTCTAGGCGGAAACGTTTTTCTTCTTGTGAAAATTCAGTCTCGAAACTCGAGGGTTTGGATCTTAAGGACAAGCCCTTGAGCGTAGCTCGATCACTTACCTCCCAACAGACGAAGGCCATGGAGGTCTTTCAGTCATTGAAACCTGGCTCAAGTTTGTTGCTTTGGGGAGTAACTGGTTCAGGGAAAACAGAGGTTTATTTGCAGCTTGCGGCTAAAGAACTGGCCGCGGGGCGGAATTGTTTGATTCTCACGCCTGAGATTGGGTTGATCCCTCAGTTAGTGGATCGTTTCCGTTGTCGTTTTGGTTCTCAGGTTTTGGAATATCACAGTGGCTGTAGCGATCGTGAACGGGTAAGGACTTGGCTTCATGGACTTAAGACTTCAGAGCCATTGGTGATCATTGGAACTCGATCAGCTGTTTTCCTCCCACTTACTCCTTTAGGTCTGATAGTCCTCGATGAGGAACATGACAGCTCTTATAAGCAGGAGTCCCCCATGCCGTGTTATCACGCAAGAGATTTGGCATTGGATCGCGCTAAATGGACTGGAGCGCGGGTAGTACTTGGAAGTGCTACTCCGTCACTGGCGACATGGGCGTGTATTGAACCTAAAGGCCAATTGCGTTTGGCACGATTGACCAGACGAATTACAGATCAGGCACTCCCGCCGGTACATGTAGTTGATATGCGGAATGAACTCTTTGATGGGCATCGCCGACTTATTAGTCGTCCTCTAATGGAACGTCTACAGAGGTTGCCTAAGGATGGAGAGCAGGCGGTAATTTTGGTCCCTCGCCGAGGCTATAGCAGTTTTTTGAGTTGTCGAAGTTGTGGAGATGTAGTGGAGTGTCCGCATTGTGATGTCGCTTTGACTGTACATAGAGGACCTAGTGGTAGCGAATGGCTACGTTGTCATTGGTGCGATCATCGTGAGCAACTTAAAGACTCTTGTAGTAGTTGTGGTTCCAAAGCATTTAAACCCTTCGGTGCAGGCACTCAAAGAGTTATGGACCACCTTGTACATGAACTCGAAGGATTGAGATTATTGCGCTTCGACCGGGATTCGACTGGAGGGAGAGATGGCCATCGACGTCTTCTGAATCAGTTCGCAGATGGAGAGGCAGATGTTCTTGTCGGAACGCAAATGATATGTAAAGGGATGGATTTGCCTAGTGTGACATTGGCGGCTGTCCTTGCGGCTGATGGTTTATTGCATCGTCCGGACCTCCAAGCGGCCGAACAATCTTTGCAGTTGCTCATGCAATTAGCTGGTCGAGCCGGTAGAGGAGAGCGCCCTGGGAGAGTCTTTGTTCAAACTTATTGCCCTGATCACCCGGTCATTGCTCATCTAGTGGATGGTCATTACGAGGAGTTTCTTGAGAAGGAAGCCATCCTTAGAAAGGAAGCAGGGCTAATGCCTTTTAGTCGAGCTTGTCTCTTGAGATTGTCTGGATCTTCTGCTTCTATTACGGCTACGGCGGCATCTGTAATAGCCGAGCAATTAAAAACAAAATGTAAGTCACAGGGATGGAGCTTGATTGGACCTGCGCCTGCAACTATTGCCAGAGTTGCAGGTAAGCATAGATGGCAATTGCTATTACATGGACCAAAGGCTAGTCAGCTTCCTTTGCCTTCAGGTTCCAAGCTTTGGAATGGATTGCCTAAAGGAGTAGTTCTTTCGGTGGACCCAGATCCAATTAATCTTTGAAACTTTTTTGAATTGATTTATATATTCAAATTAATGATTCCTTGACCCAAGGCTAATCGAGGGCTTATGAGGATTTTCCTTCAAAGCTAAGAAAATATGGATGTTTATAATTAACCGGACATATCACTTAGTAGATAAGTTAATCCGATTAGTACTGCAAGTACGAATAAGGAGAATCCGCGTCCTAGGAACTGAGTGGGACCTGTAGGTGGAGGAGGGGCTAATGCTGGTTTATTTTTCCTTTGACTGATAGAACTTAAACGTTTCCCTGTAAGGCTTAGCAATTGCATACTTGGGAGTTGAACGGACCAATTTTCAGGTCTCTGAAGACTTGGAGCCTCTAAAACAGTTAGTAATTGCTTGGCGCGTTGGCGAAGCTCGTTGTTTCTGCATTGAGTAATTAGCTT
Organism: Prochlorococcus sp. AG-409-J16; assembly: GCA_003215655.1. Classification (GTDB taxonomy): domain Bacteria; phylum Cyanobacteriota; class Cyanobacteriia; order PCC-6307; family Cyanobiaceae; genus AG-409-J16. The sequence goes on along the minus strand of QCKB01000001.1, from coordinate 449,208 downwards.
GCAAGTTTTTATAGCAGCTTGCTCTTCGCCTTTCCCCATTAATGCAGTTACTATCAGCATTCTTATTTCTCCTCCTTCTTTGGTGGTTGAAGGAAGTTTTCTAGCTAGAGGTTCTAATAGCGTTAAGCATTGTCCATAGTCTCCTCGAGCAAGAGCAATCTCAGCTTTTGCTCGGTGGTCGGGAGTCACTGCCTTCAGCCTCTTCCTGTAAACATTGTGCCTATCCCGGCATTGGTAAATACTTCGAGGAGGAGCGCGTGAGGGACTCTGCCATCAATAATGTGGGCAGCATTTACCCCTTGAGACAAAGCTCTTATGCAGCATTCGGTTTTAGGGGTCATTCCACCATTCACAATTCCTTTTGCGATTAAGTCCCTTGCTTCTGAAAGCCGTAAATGTGGAATAAGTGATGAAGCATCATTTTGATCTCTAAGTACGCCAGGTGTATCTGTTAACAAGATAAGTTTTTCTGCTTCTAAGGCAGCAGCTAGTTCACCTGAAACAGTATCTGCATTGATGTTATGAGATTGGCCTTTAGGGGTAGGTGCAACACTTGAGATTACAGGAACATAGTTCTTAGCAAGCAGTGGCTCTAAGACATCTCGATTGATTCTGGCGACATCTCCTACTAGTCCATGTCTTCCATCTCCCCATGTCCGGGCTTCAATGAGTTTCCCGTCACTTCCGCTTAGTCCCACTGCAAGTGCACCAAGATTATTGAGACCATTGACAATTTGCTTATTAACTCTGCCTACAAGAACCATCTCAACCACATCCATTGTGGCTGAGTCAGTTACTCGTAATCCTTCAAGAAACTTTGCTGGGATATCAAGTTTTCCGAGCCAATGGTTGATTTCAGGCCCCCCGCCATGAACAACGACAGGTTGAACTCCTACGCTTGAAAGTAAAGCGATGTCACGAAAAACCGCCTCCCTCAGATTTTCGTGAGCCATTGCAGCTCCGCCGTATTTAATAACAATTCGTCGACCAGCAAAACGTTGTATGTAAGGAAGAGCTTCGCTTAATACAGATACTCGAAGAGAGTCATCTCCTGAAAGTTGTGAGTTGGATTTATTTGAAGGGGGTCTAAAAACCACCTCTTCTGAAGATTTAGTTGATTCCATGCACACTGTTGTTCTACTTATCGGCTGTATTTGGAAGCAAGATGAGATCAAGCTTTCCTTTGGAGAGAGATTTCAATTCTGCTTGCAAACCTTTTGCAAAAAATCTACCAAGACGTTCCTGCTTCTCTTCCCAATTTGCTAGAGGAACACCAGCGAGATCAAACCTCAAGCGAACCCCATAGCCTTCCTTGGTCTCTAGAAGTTCGATTTCGCTTAAGGCAGGAGGAGCATCTTCGTTCCATAGTTTTAATGCTTGTAGAGAAGATTCAAGATGGACCTTTTGACCGTATCGCCAACGAGTCACATCACCAACTAACTTGACTAATTCAGTAGGGCCTTCTTCTTTGGCTTTTTTAAGGGCTTCAGGGGCATTGATTAGTTTTGCTGGAGGAAGCTCTGATGTTTTTAAAGCTAGGCCTCCAAGGAAAATTGGAAAGCCATAAAAAAGTGTCGGAACACTTAAATTGGCCGCACCAGTTAAGTAGGAGATCACTCCTATAACGGTCAACACTCCACCGACTATCGTAATCAGGTTGGCTGGAGCTAATAGATAATTCATGAGTGCCATTCTGGCGTCCTTTGGTTACAGGATGAGGTTTCCGTATTCCTAGATATGCCTTCCAAAGACCTTCAACCTGATGAGTTGTCTGAGCTGATTGCACAGATTGATGCTGATCGGGCTTGGCTTCTTTTGCAAATTGATCAAGGGCGGTGGCCTGAGTTGCGGTTGGATTTGGCTGCTCTAGAGAGAGAGCTGGGACAACTTTTGATTAGGGCGGCAGAAGATCTGGAAGAAGGGAATAATGAGAGTAATAAATGAAATTAGAATGGAATATCATCGGTTTCTGGAATCAAAGGAGAGCTATTCCAACTGGTTTCTTGAGTGTCTTCAGAAAATCCTTCATCAGGGACTGGAGTTGCACTATTTAAGTTAGAAGAAGGGGACGCGGGATTGTTAGATGATGATCGGTTGGAATTGGTTATGTTCGCGGAGGTGGTATGGAGTTTGGCGAGAGTGAATTCTGCTCGCTTTTCCTTGGTTCCGTCTTGACGAGGAACTGAGTTCATCCTTAATCGACCTTCTAAAACAAGTCTTTGTCCAGCTGTTACACGATTTTGAAGATCTTGGGCAAGGTTTCCCCATCCAATTACTTTGAGTTTGCCTGGCTCGTCGTCCATACGAAGGCCTTCAAAGAGAACCTCCATTTCTGCTATCGGGGTTTTGTTGTCTTGGGTATAACGAACTGTTGGAGCTTGGATCACTTCGACTTCAAGCATGCAGTGGTTCATTTTCTTTTCTTGGAGCGAAAGGTATCTTGAAGCATCATCGAAGGAATGACCAGAGGCATGTCTGGCTCCTTTCAGGGACTGGAGAAGGCCCCCCTTTAGCCAAGGCGTTAATAAGTCAGGGGTGGAAAGTTACTGTCAGTGTAGTTACTCCTAATGCTGCTTTGTCTTATTCAAAGCTTCATTTGGAAGAAATTATTATTGGTCCGATCTCTGGGGTCCAAGGAATTAAAGCGTTTTTAAGGAAAGCTAGAGAAATCCATAGTGGATTTTGTTGGGTCTTAGATGCAACCCATCCATTTGCTTTTGTGATCTCAGAAGATTTAAAGAGAGCATGTAGTGAAGCTGGTCAATCTTTGATTCGTTTTGAGAGACCTATTGAAAATCCTTATGGAGCAATTCTGTTGAATTCTGTTGTACAGCTTTCTTCTAAGAGACTAAATGGCAGGAATTTTCTTTTGGCTATTGGTTCTAGACACTTGAGAGAAGCAGTTGATGTGATTTCTTATGCAGGCGCGAATGTTTTTGCCAGAGTTATTCCTACTCAAGAAAGTATTCGAGAGGCATTGTTTAGTGGAATTGATCAAGAGCATTTAGCCATTTCACGACCTTTTCATGGTCAAGTATCAGGAGATCTGGAGGCAGCTCTTTGCCGGAGGTGGGCTATTACTGATGTGATATGTAGACAATCAGGCGGAATCACCCAGAAGTTATGGCAAGACATTTGCCAAAAAGATAATTTGTACCTATGGATGATTGCAAGATCCTCTTCCTCCTCCTCCTCATCTTTTGAGACATTTAATAGCCTTGATCGGTTATTAAATAGAGTTTTAAATTCCTTATAAAAAATGCTTTATTTAGTTTTTAACTGGTTTTTCAATGAATAAGAAACGAATTGGCAATCAGCTCTTTTTGGTTTTGACTACAGAGGCAAATCAAAGCCTTGCTGAAAGACTTGCGCAAAAACTCCTTCAGAGAAAACTTGCAGTTTGCATAACCCTCCAAAAGGTGCAATCTCAATATTGGTGGCAGGATGAATTACAAAAAGAAGAAGAGGTTCAGTTGCTAATTAAGACAACAGAAGACCAATTGGAAATGCTTAACTATGCAATTGAGGAATTACATAGCTATGAAACTCCTGAGTGGATTTATTGGTCCGCTGTAGCAGGAGCCTCTTATGGAGAGTGGGTAAAGGGTGTTATGTCTTCAAAGGGAATATAAGGGCTAAGGGTAAAAGTTATTTCTATTCAAGATGTGTTGCGATTAATTCCTTTAAAGAGACCTGAGGGCGAGGTCCTAGTTGGGTGACTACTTGACCCGCACATAAGGAACCAATCATTCCGCAGTTTATTAGGTTGGCCCCCTGTGTATATCCATACAAGAACCCTCCAGCATATAGGTCACCTGCTCCGGTGGTATCAATTACTGGCCCTAATTTGAATGCAGGGATTTCCCATTGATTCTCTTCAGTAAGAATCATTGAGCCTTTTTCGCTTCTTGTAAGAGCCACTATTTGGCATAGTCCTTTAATCTCTTTTGCTGCGCTTTCGAAACAAGAACTTTTGTGTAAAGCAGTGATTTCATCTTCATTGGCAAAAAGAATATCTATATGACCATTAACAAGTTCAAGAAAGCTTTCGCGATGACGATCGACACAGAAGGAGTCTGAAAGTGTTAGGGCAACTTGCCCGCCAGCCTTCCTAGCGGTTTCTGCCGCTTCTATAAATGCTTGTTTAGCTGCGGGACTGTCCCATAAATAACCTTCGAGATATAGAACTTTAGTTTTGTTGACCATTGAAAGGTCAATATCTTTAGGCTCAAGTTGGATAGATGCTCCCAGATAGGTACACATGGTCCTTTGAGCATCTGCTGTGACGAGAATGAGGCACCTTGCCGTTGAGGGGCCTTTGTTTGTTGGTGGGGTATTAAATTCTGCACCAACTGAACGAATATCATGACGAAAAATCTCCCCAAGGTCGTCATTATTGATTCGGCCAATGAAGCCTGCCTTGCCTCCTAGTTGGGCAAGTCCAGCGAGGGTATTTGCAGCAGAGCCTCCTGAGGTCTTTAATCCAACCCCTGTTTCTGAATAAAGCTTTTTGGCATGTTCTTGATCAATAAGGACCATGCTGCCTTTTTGAAGATTATGAGTTTCCAAAAAAGAATCTTCGACTTTTACTAAGACGTCCACAATTGCATTGCCTATTCCCACGACATCAAGCGTTTTGTTATTTGATTGCTTCATTGATGACATTGAATGGTTTTTTGGGAAGCTTTTTAATTGATTTTTTTGCAGGCTTTGTAAATTTCAGAAACTCTTTAAGCACTAAGAAGTGCTCTTTTGGGACCGTGAATTGGGTCTTCTACCACAATTGTTTGATCTCTACTGGCCCCGAGAGAAACAATTGCTATAGGGACTTCCATGAGGTCAGCAAGGAATCTGAGGTAATCCATTGCTTTAGAAGGAAGATCCTCAAGCTTTCTACAGTTTTCAGTTGAACATTGCCATCCTGGTAGGGTCTCGAAAATTGGCGTACAGCTTGAGAAATCCTCTGAACTGCTTGGGAAAGACTCAACTCTTTTACCTTTTAAGTCATAAGCGACACAGATTTTTATTTCGTCTAGTTCATCGAGAACATCAAGTTTGGTAATTGCTAAGCAATCAAGGCCATTTACCTCTACTGCATATTTACCGATAACTCCATCGAACCATCCGCAGCGCCTTCTGCGCCCTGTGGTGGTTCCGAACTCACCTCCTCTATCGCAGAGTTGATCATTGAGACTGCCTTGTAATTCCGTTGGGAATGGTCCTTCTCCAACACGTGTTGTATAGGCTTTTGCAACACCAATTACACGATCAATAAGAGTAGGCCCAACCCCAGCGCCTATACAAGCACCACCTGAAACTGGGTTTGAAGAGGTTACATATGGATATGTGCCATGGTCGAGATCTAGCAAGGTTCCTTGAGCTCCTTCAAAGAGAATATTTTTCTTTGCTCTAGCCGCTTTATGAATAGTTCTAGAACAATCCACTACATGAGATGAGAGCTTTTCCCCATATTCGAGGTATTCCTTTACTACATCTTCTGGATCAAGAGGTGGAAGTTGATAAACCTTTTGGAGCAGATGATTCTTTTCATCAAGAGGGCCTTTAATACGCTCCCTTAATCTTTTTTCTTCAAGTAGGTCTATTACTCGAATTCCATTCCTCTGGGCTTTATCTGAATAAGTAGGACCAATGCCTCTTCCTGTAGTCCCTATTAGTTTTTCCCCTCTCTGCTGCTCCATTGCTTGATCGAGCAGACGGTGATAAGGCATCGTCACATGAGCAGTGGATGCGAGCTGAAGCCCTGAAATGTCAATGTCATTCTCATGGAGCATTTCAAGCTCACTGAGCATGACTTTTGGGTCTATGACAGTTCCAGAACCAATAAGGCAAATGGTGTCTGGATAAAGGATTCCAGAAGGGATGAGATGAAGCTTGAGGACCTTTTCGTCGACAACGATGGTATGTCCAGCATTTACACCCCCTTGATAACGGACAACTACATCCGCTGAACGACTTAGCAGATCAGTGATCTTGCCTTTACCTTCGTCACCCCATTGAGCGCCGATGACGACAACGTTGGCCAAGGAGAATGCGGCCCGAAGCCGCGCTATGCACAATCCAATAACATTGCAGATATACCGTCACTTAGTCAAAGGGATGATAAAAGTCTATTTATTAGTCTCCTGAAGCTAAGCTTCTTTCTGCTTTGGAAAGCTCCTGTTGGACTCGATCTACAAGCTTTTCTGGAAGGGGACGATTTGGAAAGGTTTTGTAGTGTCCAGCTAAAGAATTTAGAGCTGTCTGCATCGTTGTGTAGGAATTCCGTCCGTTGACATCCCCCCTTGGTCTGTATCTTGAAATGTATTCATATATAAGGGGAACAGCATTCTCCTCGATGGATTGGTCGTCTTGCGTAGTGTCAGAAGAGGTAATGATTTCTTGAAGGCTTTGTGAGACAGAAACCGTGTCAGCTTCATAGTCCCCTGAAAGCAGAGACTTCCGAGCATCAACTTGGCCTGAGAATGATGAAAGCATTAAGCATATGCTCAGGCATATTGCTACAGCTGCCCCCATCACCTTCTTAAATAGGCGATGGAATGCAGAATTCATGCTCGTAATTGCGATTAAAGCCAACTTTAGAAGGAGAAGTAAGGAAATTAGGGTCGCTTAGAAGAGACCTCAGATATCACTTTATCTAAGGCCTCTTCAATAAGCAGGATCTTCGACTCTCTGTTCGAACGCTTTATAAGTTCTACTTTTCCAGCTTCAGCGTCTCTTCCTACAACAATTCTGAAGGGGATACCTATAAGGTCAGCATCTTTAAACTTCACTCCCGCGCGTTCGACTCTGTCATCGATGAGAGCGTCGATATTCCCTTTGATCAGCCTTTGATAGATCTCCTCCCCCATCTTTTTTTGTTGTGGATCTTTTTGGTTTGCTATTACAACAATTACTTCGAAAGGGGCAATAGCTAATGGCCAATTTATACCTTCATTATCATGATTTTGTTCAACTGCTGCCTGGGCAAGTCTAGAGATTCCAATCCCATAACAACCCATCCAATAGGGTTCTTCTTTACCATTTTCATTGGTAAATGTTGCATTAAGGCTCTGGGAATATTTTCGCCCTAATTGGAAAATATGTCCTACTTCAATCCCCCTACATTCTTTAAGGATTTGATCTTTATCATGCAAGCACCTGTCTCCTGATTTTGCCTTTCGAAGGTCTGCAACGGTTGGAATAACTCCAAGCTTTTCCCAGGTTATATGTATATGATGTTTGCCGATTTTGTTGGCGCCACATATAAAACTTTTGAGAGAGGAGGCTGTTTCATCAGTTAATCGGAGGAAGTTCTTTTCCCAACTTTTGGCATTACTTAAAACAGAATCGTTCAGATCAGGTCCTATTGAGCCAAAAGGCAAACTCTCTAATCCCTCAGAAGAAAGTTTTTCAGGATTAACATATGATATATCTATTATATCTTCGTCAATTTGAGCGGCTAAGGTGTTTATTAGCTTTATTTCATTAAGCTCTTGGTCCCCCCTTATGCTTATGAGAACTGGTTGTTTTTTGAGACTTTGTAGCCTTGCGACAAGTAGAATAACTTTTACAATTTGAGATGCTTCAATATCATTTTGTTGGCATAAATCTTTGATTGTGTTTTGGCCTTTGGTTTCAATTAAGGATGTTTTCCCTTCTTTTAATGGGATAGGGGGCGATGGATGCGATACGGCTTTTTCCTGATTTGCGGAATACTTTCCATCTGAGCTTGTCAATATAAAGTCTTCTCCTGTTTTAGCGGTTACCATGAACTCTTGAGAGGCGGCCCCTCCTATTGACCCGCTGTCTGCATCTACTGCAACTGTAGTCAGGCCACAACGATTGAAAATCCTTTTATAGGTCCTATCCATAGATGAATAGGTCGCTTTAAGGCTTGATTCATTTCCGTGAAACGAATAAGCATCTTTCATAATGAATTCTCTGCTTCGCATCAGGCCAAATCTGGGTCGAATCTCATCTCGAAATTTGCTTTGTATTTGATAGAGGGTTATGGGTAATTGTCGGTATGAACGTAAGAGCTCCTTGGCAAGGGTTGTGATTATTTCTTCATGGGTTGGTCCAAGTCCTAGTTCTCTACCTTGCCTATCTTTGAGGTGGAACATAATTCCTTCCCCAGAGGTATAGGCTTGCCACCTACCAGTACTTTTCCATGGTTCTGAAGGTTGAAGCTGTGGTAGCAGGGTTTCTAGAGCGTTGGCCGAGTCCATCTCTTCTCTGACAATATTTTTGATCTTCTTAAGAACTCGCCACATAAGGGGCAGATAGGCATATATGCCTGAGGCCACTCTCCGGATGTACCCTCCTCTGAGCAGTAATTGGTGAGAGATTATTTCGGCGTCCGCGGGAACATCACGCAACGTCACCAGCATTAGGCGGGAGACGCGCATGGCATTAGGAGAAGAACATCTGGGAAGATAATACTAAACGTGATGAGGTTGATTACAAAACTAGGGTGAGCTGAAGAAGGGCCTTCTGGAAATGAGTCTCATCTGCTATGTTCCCGTCACCCAAAAAAGATTCTGAGTTGATTTGAGCTTATGTTCTCTGGTTCGGAAAAAGCAGCCTCTTCTGAGACAAAGGCGGGTTTGGAATTAGGAAGAGATATATATGCGGTAATGGCCAGCTCAGAAACACTTGTAGGTATTGATGAAGTTCAAAAGTCTTTAAATCGCTCTAGAGCATCTGTATATAGATATACAAATACAGACGCACGTAATCTAAATCCACCTTTTAACCCAAGAAGACTTAACCCTGAATATAGAAGTGATCAGAAAGATCCACTTCTCTTTCACCCCAATGAAGTTGCAAGGTTTGCAAAAGATGTCCTTAGGATAAAAGAGGTAACTGTAGAAGTTTTAAACTCTCCTTCTAGCGCAACTCAACAGACACTTAATTCCATTCTTGAAGAGCTTAAATTGATCCGTTCTTATATAGAAAGGACTAAAGAGTCTCCTGCAGACATATCGTCACGAAGAGATCAAAAAGACATATCAGCAGCATAAATACCTTGCAAGTGACAGAATAGATATAGCTCTTATTTGAATGGCCTAAGCCATTCTTCTGAGTCGCCCTATTGATTTAGTGCAATTGCACTTATCTCATTTGGGCAGTTCCAAACCACCACTGCATGGACTCTGAACCGTCGGCTGCATCTCGCTACTCTCCCATCGCCGAGGTGCCTTCTAAGCTAGATGAGACTTCTGGGCGCGATCCTGAAGACCCTTTCAGTTTGAATGGAACTTCGATAGCGATCCTGGGTCTGACTATTGGATTAGTCACTATTGGAGTTCCCCTTTTGGCGGTATTTACTGATCGTCCTATGGGAGGGGCAAGCATGGTTCCCACAGCATTGGAACTTGATGGACCTAAAACCTCTCGCACCATCACCATCACAAGGCCTGGTGAATCTTTTGGTAGAGATCCCAGCAGGTAGCAGAAACAAGTACGAATATTTTGCCGAAGCAGGAGTTATGGCGCTTGATCGCGTTCTACATTCTTCTGTTAGATATCCCTTTGATTACGGTTTTATACCTAATACGCTTGCTGAAGATGGGGCTCCTTTAGACGCAATGGTGATAATGGAGGAGCCAACATTTGCTGGGTGTTTAATCAAAGCTCGCCCAATAGGGGTTTTAGATATGCATGATTCTGGTGCTTATGATGGCAAACTTTTATGTGTTCCCGTAGCCGACCCTCGCCAGCGGGCGATTTCTAGTATTCGTCAAATCGCTCCAAATCAATTAGAGGATGTTGCTGAATTTTTTAGGACTTACAAAAGCCTTGAGGGTCGTGTAGTTGTTATCGGTGGATGGCGTGATTCTGAAGCAGTTGGACCTTTGCTTCAAACTTGTATTGAAGCTGCAAGGATCAAGACATAAGGATGTCCTCAGGCCTTTGCTTAATTCTCTTAGATTGTTTTCTATTCTAATTAAATTATGGCTAGCGAAATTACTGTATATAGCTATTCAAAATGCTCGACTTGCAGGAGGGCTTTGTCATGGCTTGAGGCTAACAAGATTTCTTATCAAGTTATTGATATTGTCACTAGGCCTCCTTCGAGAGAAATTTTAGTCAAGGCATTTAATTGCATTGGGAATAGAAGAGCTTTGTTCAATACTAGTGGTCTAAGTTATAGAGCTTTAGGTGCTGCTAAGGTTAAGGAAATGTCGGATGAAGATGCTTTTAATGCATTAGCTTCTGATGGTAAATTGATTAAACGTCCATTCTTGATTTTCAATAATGAACAATTCCTTATTGGATTTAATGAAAATGCTTGGTCTGAGGCATTGCTGGCTTAAAGCCCATAACTAATAAATCTTTGGAATAACCTATTAGCTTTATTTCTATGTGGTTGAAAGCCCTACTATTGACATGCATAAAATTCCTACTTTTTTAAGGTGACTGATTCTCATAAGGAAGAAAAAGATTTCAAGAGAAAAGGCGCTTCAGGTATGAGGCCAAGTCCTTTTTGGGATTTTTGGGCCCCGATTTTTTTCACTTTAGGTCTTTATTTTGGAATCCGTCATTACATAGCTGAGGCTAGGTATATCCCTTCCGGATCAATGCTTCCTGGACTACAGATCCAAGATCGACTCCTTGTCGAAAAGTTAACTCTGAAGAAAAGGTCACCCCGAAGAGGTGAAATTGTAGTCTTTAACTCCCCACATGCCTTTGACCCTCTTCTTGGTTCATCAAATAGGCCTTCTCCCTTTCGGTGTGGATTAGTAAATCTGCCATTTTTAACGTATGTACCTTCTATTAGGCATGCCGCCTGTGATGCATATATAAAAAGGGTTGTAGCTATTGCAGGAGATGAGTTTTTTGTAAATACTAGGGGCCAAATGATATTGAATGGGGAAAGAACTCTTGAGACATATATTAGTAAATATTGTGATCAAGATGGTTCTCAAAAGACTACTTGTAGATCACTAAAAGGAAGGGTCCCTTCTTCTCATGTATTGGTTCTCGGAGATAATAGAAGTAATAGTTGGGATGGACGTTATTGGCCAGGGACTGCATTTGTTCCTGAGTCAGAGATTATTGGAAGAGCTTTCTGGAGGTTTTGGCCATTAAATCGCATAGGTTCCCTTATCCTCTGAGACCACAGTCAATCACTTTCCCTTTTATTTGTTGATTTTCCCAGGGTTGGTTAGCTGCTTTTGGTGCGATCTTTCCCATGCGATTTTGATTCCAAACTTCATTTGGATCAAAGAGAAGCCAACGTCGACTCCCGCAGGTTAGGCGTTCTTCAGGAAGGCCTAAAAATTTCGAAGGTCCAAAGCTAATAGCTTCCCATAATCGTTCAATAGAGCAATTGCCTTTGACAACAAGCTCTTGCCATAGAGCAGGTAGTACAAGTTGGTGCCCTGATATCCCGGGTATACGTTGTTCAAGAGGTATCAAGCTATCTTCTTCATCTAGAGGAATTGAATTAACGGCAATTGCTGTGATTTCTCCATTAATAGTTGCATTGACGAGTGACTCTCTGTCTTTAGGCCCTCCAAGAGATGGAGAAACTCGCCAGCCGATATCTGTAAGGTTTAAGGAAGCTCTATCAGAGACTAAGTGCCACCAGCACACACTTGCCATTGGCTTTAGAGAAGTCGCTATGAGCATTGAAACGCCTGCCGATGTGGAGACATTCATTATTCGAATCGCTTTTTCAGGATAATTACGCTGGAGCTCGAGTATTTGACCTAAGGGCAATGTTTCACTCGTCTCAGGATCTGGGTGCCAACCAGCGCGAAGTGTTTCTACTCCTTCTCGAACAATTCCATTGCCTTGAATTGATGTGTCTCGGGGTGCTAATAGCAATGGTGATGATCCCATTGCGCCAATTGACAGAGCCTTTTGAAGGAGGTTGAGTGTAGGAATCGAATCATCTTCAGCTAATCCAATCGCGCCATGCTTTAAAAGGGCCGAGTGGGGTGTGAGTTCAGTTCCTTCCCCACCCTTGCTGAGGGCGCCCCAGAGATGAATTAATACGTCATTTTCTTTATTGTTAAACCCATGGAGCTTTTCAGGAGAGTCTCTCCATGATGGACTGCGAGGTAATAGAGCGATTTGTCCATACCCAGAGCTTGAGGCAACACTCCTTAAAGATGCCAAGCTTTCACTATGCCCTTTTATAGGTTCCTCTAGGACGGAGTAAGGGTCTACAAGACACGGTGCTAAAAGCTTTCCGTCCCCTTTAGTAGGAGTAACATTTAACTCTTTACTCTGCATAAGGGCCTGTTCTCCAAATGCGATTAGTTCGTTATTGCTAATTAGGACGCTGTCTTCTACTGCTGAGTGTTCGGACCCATAAAGAATTTTTATGTTCTCAAATAGCTTTGCTTTAGTCATTGCCTAAAGTGCTCCTGCTGCGGTGCTGTCAAGGACCCCTCCTAAGTGAGCCGTTAGGTTTAGGCATGTCACTATGTCAGGTTGAAGGGGGTCTTGATTTATATCGATAATTGTTACTCCTCCATTGCCTTGTTTTACTTTCCATATGTCGGATGCACATAGCCCTAGGAGATGGCAAAGGATTGTTTTGTTCACCGCATCATGAGCAACAACGAGGGCGGTTTCACCTTCACCAAGGTCGTTGCAAATTCTATTCCAGCTTTTTATTGAGCGGCTCCATACGTCATGAATACTTTCTCCTTCGGGCATATGAACTTTTTCGGGTGAGTCCTTCCACATTTGTAGTAATTCTGGCCAGTCAGTATCAATTTCAGACTCAAGTTTTCCTTCCCATAGACCATGATTGATTTCAATAAGTTCATCAATTAAGTAGAGGGGTATTCCTTTATGGAATTTAAGGATCTCTTCGGCCGTTTCTTTAGGCCTTGTCATTGAACTGCTGTAGGCCTTGTCAAGTTGAAAAGCTTTTAGGAAATTTCCTGCTGCTAATGCTTGAGTCTTTCCATTGCTATTTAGAGGGATGTCGATTTGCCCTTGGAAACGACCTTCGCTATTCCAATTGGTTTCTCCATGTCTAACAAGTATTAGACGAGCTTTACCATTCCTTTTAGGCAAAGGCTTATCTAGATGAGCGGTGCTATTTAGGCATTCAATTTGAGCATTATATTTCTCCGTATCTGTTTTGGTTATGTTGAAAACAGACAATGATGAATTGTCTAGCTTTAGCCTCTTAAAACCTTTATTGGGATCATTTAGAAGAATAAGTATGAGGCAGCGAAGTATTGCGTTATGCCCTACAACAAGAACTGTTTGGTTGTCGCCTTTTAAGTGGTTTTTTAATAGTTGACTTAAGAAAATTCTTGCTTGAGATAAAAGTTCCTCGACTGGTTTGTATTCTTGTCCATTTTCTCTTTTAAGGACTAGGTTGCTCGGATCATTCTTCCATGTTTCATACTCCTGCGGGAACTTTTCGCCAACTTCATTTAGCTTTAATCCACTCCACGAGGATAGGTCTATTTCAAGCAATCCTTCATCAAAAACTGGGTTTAGATCAATTCCACCAGCTTTTATGATTTTGGAAGTGGTTTCGGCGGCCCGTTGCAATGGAGAACTGTAAATGGCATTTATAGGTAGGCTCCCTAAAACCCTGCCAGTTTGAGTAGCCTGTTCTTGCCCTTTATCGGTGAGGATAGAAAGATCATTGCGACCTTGAATCCTACGTTCGCAGTTAAAGCTGCTGAGGCCATGTCGAATTAAAAGAAGACGCAGCGTCACATTTAAAAAGCTTTCATGAGCCCATCGTATGGGGCGCCGGTCCTTTAACTCTTTCTTTCGTATAGAGAATCAGCTTCTTCTGATGTTTACATATACAGTCATTCCCCTATGAGACGAACAACACCTGCCTGGAAAGTACTACTTTCTGTACTGTGCCTAGTTCTTGCAGCAGCGATTTGGAAAAAGGGGCTTGAAGATAGTTTCAGTCGTCCTTCAGTCGTTCCTGAGCTGGCTTTACAGCAGAAGGAAATAGCCTTATTGGCAGAGCCTTCAGTACACCCTTCTGTCAGGCCGTTGTTGATTGGACCTGATCCTGAGATTCTTTTGAGGGATGCTTTGGATCAGATCTCCTTAGAAGAGTTAGATGATCGTCAGAGAGTTTTGCGTGCAGCTTTGGAGCCTTCTATTGATAAACGTTTGGAGGTCCTATCAAAGCCCTTGATGGCACCTTCTTTGGTGCCTATTCAAAAGGCTCTTCTTGAGTCCCCACGTCCGGAAGGGGCTTTATATGGTTTCTCTGAGGATCTAGCTCCTCTAAATAGGGATCCTTTGCTGAATCAATTAAGTTGTTTAGCCCTAGGTGGAGATGTAAAAAGTTGCGTAGATACCTCTATATCAAGAGCCATGGCTCTGAGGTTGGCGATTAGTCAGGGGCTACCTGCGATTGGCTTGCTATTAGGAAGTGGTTTATTGATTAGGCAAGTTTGGCTTTTGTTTAGAAAGGTTGCTGCCCCATGGCCAGAAGTTTTAGCAATGCCTTTGTCTTTAGCCGATATGGGCTTGCTTGTGGCTGGTGGCTTTGTTGTTTTAGGCGAAGTGGTTTCTCCAGTTTTCTCTTTGCCTTTAAGTGGTCTTTTGACTAAGGGTTTAGCTAGTCCATTAAGTGATTCATTAAAAGTTGTTATTGGATATAGCGTAATGACGTTGCCACCGTTGTTGATTTTGCGTAGTCAGATGAGAAGCCTTGATAGTACTCAGCGTCCAGTAGATGGATGGTTGCAATGGCGAGTGCAACCATTCAGCAAAGCAATCTTTAGTGCGGTAAGAGGGTGGTTAATGGTTCTGCCGGCAGTTTTGTTTACTGGTTGGCTTATGACTCGGCTAGTAGGAGATCAGGGTGGTAGTAATCCTTTGCTTGGATTGGTTTTGAATAGCAGAGACCCATTAGCATTGGCTCTCCTTATTGCAACAACAGTTTTCTTGGCACCGTTGTTTGAAGAAGTGGTGTTCCGAGGAGTCCTTTTACCAGTATTAGCGAAATCCTTTGGTCCATTGCTGGGTGTTGTTTTTAGTGCCGTTATTTTTGGCATAGCTCACTTGAGTGTAGGAGAGCTGCCCCCCTTGGTTGTATTAGGGTTAGGCCTTGGGATCTTAAGATTAAGTTCTGGCCGTTTATTGCCTTGTGTTCTAATGCATGCACTCTGGAATGGAGTGACATTTTTGAATCTTGTTTTACTTGGAGGTTGATTAGCAACGTGTAAGACTTACTTTCATGCAGCCTTGCCAAGGCCTTTCAAGGGTGTTTGACTGATTAAATTAAGTGGTTTTTAGAGTGGTTGCTGTAGTTCAATCACATAATGAATCTTTAGAACGTGCAACTTTAAGCACTCGTTCTGTGGGAACTTTAAATTTAATACAAGCGTCTTTGTCTTCAAAAAAAGTCGCACGTCAATCACCATTGCTTGCAGGGATACATAGGACTGTTGATGGGACGTTGGTTGGAGTTTTGATCGCAGTGGCTTTTGTAGCCTCTTTCACTCTGCATTGGCAACATCGTTGGACAGTTGCCTTTACGAGACTTGAAAAAACTCGTGCATTGGCTCATAGGCTTACAGAATCAACGGCAATGCTTGAGAGATATTTATTGCAGAAAAATAGTTCGCCTAGATCTATGGTTCCAACAAAAGCTTCTCATTTGCTTTATTTGAAACGACCTAACGTTGAGAAAAATTCGATCGAAATTCCAATATTGAGAGAGCTTGTAGATCAACCAATCAATCAAGGATATTGATGCCTGTACGTAAGGCTCGTAGTAGTAGAAGACCCAGGCGGAAACGTCAACCTGTTGTTCCATTTCAGTTGGTTCCTGCAAATAGGGTTAGAGCTGTTTTTGCAGTTCTTTGTTTGGGCCTTGTGGGTCTTTCAGGTCGAATGGCTTGGTTGCAGGTGCTTAAGTCTTCAGAGTTAGAAGCACGTGCAAGAGCAGTCCAGACGAAGCGCACACAACCACTTGGGACACGTAGATCAATTGTTGATCGTAATGGTCGCTTAGTTGCTCTTGATGAGCAAAGGTATCGACTTTGGGCACATCCACGTTATTTTAATTTTCCTGGAGATGACCCTGACTTACTTCGAAAGCCAATAGAGGTTGCCCGAAAACTCTCAGGTATATTGCCGATCTCTATGGGGCAATTGGTAGATAGGTTTGGAGATAGGGCTTCAGGTGTAAAACTTGTTGAGGGGTTAAATTCCGAGACCGCGGCAGAGATACGTGGTTTAGGTATTAGTGGGTTGGATTTGGAGCCTTATCCGCAGCGTGTTTATCCTCAGGGGCAGATTTTTGCGAATGTTGTTGGCTTTTTAAATCAAGACCGAGTTCCACAGGCGGGATTAGAACAAAGTCGCCACGAGGAGCTATTGCGTTTTGAGCAACCTCGGAGTATGCGACTAGGTAAAGATGGGACCCCACTACCTGATGATCTTGCCCCCGGAGTTTTCTATGAGGACAACCTCAGCCTTCAGTTGACTTTAGATGCACGGCTTCAGGAGCTTGCCTCAAAAGTTCTGACAAGACAAGTTGCTAAGTGGAAGGCCAAGAAAGGCGCTGCAATTGTGATGGATGTGGTGAATGGGGAACTGCTTGTTTTGGCGTCTACGCCTACTTATGACCCTAATAAATACTGGGAATTCCAGCCAAGCCTCTTTCGTGAATGGTCTGTTCAAGATCTTTTTGAGCCTGGATCTACTTTTAAGCCGATAAACCTTGCTTTAGCACTTCAAGAAGGAGTGATTAATCCTGAGGGGAAAGTGTATGACAATGGAAAGTTAAACATAGGAGGGTGGCCTATTTATAACAATGACAGACAGGTTCATGGATTAATTGATTTTCCAAAGTTGCTACAGGTCTCAAGCAATATTGGGATGGTTAAAACAATGCGTCATCTTGAGGCGTCCATTTATTGGGATTGGCTGCAAAAGTTAGGACTAGATGAAAGACCTGATACTGATTTGCCTGGTGCTGTCGCTGGACAGTTGAAGAATAAAGATGAATTCGTTCACCACCCTATTGAGCCTGCTACTGCGGCATTTGGTCAAGGCTTTTCCTTGACTCCTTTGAAGTTGGCTCAGCTACATGCTCTGATTGCAAATGGAGGACACTTGGTCAGCCCTCATATAACAAGAGGTTTGAGGGCTGGTAATTCTTTAGCTCCAAGAGGATCGGTGAGAAAGAATGTCCTTTTACGGCCAGATGTCACCAGAACAGTTAGGAATTGGATGGAGTCAGTTGTAGAGAAAGGGAGTGGAATGGGGGTGAAGACACCTGGTTATCGAATTGGAGGGAAGACAGGTACTGCTCAGAAAGCACGTAACGGTATTTATCAGCCTGATCTAAAGGTATGTAGCTTTATTGCCAGTTTGCCTGCTGACAGGCCTCGCTATGTCGTTTTGGTGGTTGTGGATGAACCGAAGGGGAATAATGCATTTGGTTCTACAGTTGCAGTCCCTGTAGCGAAGCAAATCATTGATGCCTTATTGGTTTTGGAGAAAATTCCGCCAAGCAATTATCAAGCAAAATTTAACGCTGCAAAAATCTAATAGCAGGGAAGTCACATATTTAATTTTTAAAAATGGGTGTTAATAGAAAAACATCGCTACCTTACGACTCATGCGAGCTCTAAACCTTCATGGCCTCACTCCTTGATCAGCTATCTGCCATGACTGTTGTGGTCGCGGATACAGGTGAACTAGATGCAATTCGGACTTTTGAACCCAGGGATGCAACTACTAATCCTTCTTTGATTCTGGCGGCTGCTCAAAAACCTGCTTATCAAGCATTAATTGATGAGGCGCTTAAGTCTTCAAGAGAGCATATTGGGAGTGGTGCTCCAGTGGAAGATGTCGTGAATGAGGCGCTTGATGAGATTTGTGTGATTTTTGGTAAGGAGATTCTGAGGATAGTTCCAGGTCGCGTCTCTACTGAAGTTGATGCAAGGTTGAGTTTTGACACTGAGGCCACGATTGAAAAGGCGAGGAAGTTAATTCGTCTTTATGAAGAGCTTGGGGTAACAAAAGATCGTGTTTTGATAAAGATTGCGTCTACATGGGAAGGCATCAAGGCCGCAGAAACTCTTGAAAAAGAAGGTATAAATTGCAATCTGACACTTTTATTTGGTTTTTGTCAGGCAGTTGCCTGTGCAGAAGCTGGGGTCACCTTGATCTCTCCATTTGTCGGCCGAATACTTGATTGGTTTAAAGCAGAGACTGGTCGTGATTCTTATCCTGGGCCAGAGGATCCTGGCGTTATTTCTGTTACTAAGATTTTTAATTACTTTAAGAAATTTGGATATAAAACAGAAGTCATGGGAGCAAGTTTTCGCAATATTGAAGAGATCATTGAGCTTGCAGGATGTGATCTCTTAACTATTTCTCCAAAATTATTAGAACAACTTCGCAATACAAAAGAACCTCTTTTGCGTAAGTTGAATAAAGAGAACCCTTCTTTAGCAGAGGAGGAAATTCATGTTGATAAAAATAAGTTTGACTCGATGATGGCTTTGGACCGGATGGCTAGTGAGAAGTTGGATGAAGGGATAAGAGGATTTAGTAAGGCTATAGAAACTCTTGAATTGCAATTGGCTCATCGGCTTGCAGTACTAGAAGGTGGAGCAGCATTTAGTCATGCCGTACAAGAAATCTTTCTGTTAAACGATCTTGATGGTGATGGATGTATCACTCGTGAGGAATGGTTAGGCAGTGATGCTGTTTTTGACGCGTTAGATCATGATCATGATGGCCGACTTCTTCAAGATGACGTATGTAGTGGGCTGGGTGCGGCTTTATCTTTAAGTACAGTTTAATCGTCATTTGTTTTATATATCAGTCAAACCCCTTTAGTTGTTAATTAGATGATCTAATCTACTCAAGAACAATTTCTATGTATGCTTCCAAATAGCTCCTTCAGGTATTTCAGGACCAGCTTTTTTGTCGATTGGTTCTGAAAGGCTAACTCTCCATTCAGGGACTCTACAATTTACAAAGTCTTGTTTTTCTATAAATATTCCTCCTTCTGGAGATGATGTAGCAATAAATCCACCCATCCAATATCCATCTCCAAGATTCCCTTTGAACCAAACCCAAGCTTTTTCTTTATTCATTACCATTAATTGAGTAGGAGTGTGAGATTAATTGATTTGGATTTGTTCTTACTATCTCATGGCCCTATCAACGATTAAAAAGTAGTCGTTTAATAACTCTATTGGCTATATCTCCATAGCCCATTCGACCTGACAGGATTTCCGCAATTCTTTGTGGAGCCGTTGGCCTTTTTATCCCAAGCTGATATCCCACCTTTGGGAACCTATAGAAAACTTGAGCGATTCTTCTCCCCCAAGACATTGAATTACCCCATCGAGCTCTAATTGCTTGACTGTAACCTTGAAGATCACTGGTTTCCCTCCGAAGCCATCTGTCGAGGTTTGTGGCTGCTTCACATCCGCTCAACAGAGCTGGCCGTAGTCCCTCTGCAAGGAATGGATCACATAGGGAAGCGGCGTCACCTACTGCAACTATTCCTTCTCCGTGAAGTGGATAATGCCCATTCCATACATTTAATGATGCATGTTGTCGTTTGCCAGCGGATGAATCAAAGCCAAGGTTTGGTAATAGCTTTTTCAGAATGTCATGTGTATCAGCAGAATTCTTACCTATGAAAGTACCAACTCCTACATTGACTCCTCCTGCGATAGGGAAGGCCCATGCAAAGCCATGATGAACGAGTCCAAATTCAAATCTAGCCGTATTTTTTGTTAGGAGACCTTCTCCTTTAATTCGAACTGATGTGGTGGATGCTTTATGCAGGTTCTTTGGACCTAAGTCAAATGCTTGAGCCCACGGTGATGAAGAGCCATCTGCTACAACAATGGCTCTTCCTTCTAATTCCTCCCCTTCTTGGGAAGTGACCTGCCAACATGACTTTTGTTTTTTTACTTTGACGACAGTAAATGGGCTGAGTATTTCTGCTCCAGCATTTACAGCGTGGTTAGCAAGGTAAGCATCCAACTTTTCTCGACGAACTATCCAGAAAGGAGCTGATCCTGGTAATTCCGCTACTACTTGATCTTGAAGACACCATGTGAATTCAACTTTTTTGATTACTTCATCAACTACAGGTTGGAGATCAAATGGAAACCATTCTTGTACGGCTGCTGACATCCCACCCCCACAAGGCTTAATCGTGCCTTTTGCTTCTTTCTCTAAAAGTGTTACTTGGTGACCAGCTTGGGCAAGGTGGAAAGCTGCTGCAGAACCTGAAGCGCCTCCTCCTATAACCAGCACATCCTTAATACTCAAACTTTAAGAATATCGGCTTCTTTTTCTGCTAAATGTTTTTCAAGTTCAGCGATGAACTTGTCAGTGAGTTTTTGAACTACTTCTTGCTGGTCGCGACTTTGATCTTCTGAAAGATCTCCATCTTTTTCCTGTTTTTTTACTTTTTCGATTGCATCACGACGAAGATTTCGTAGTGCTATTTTCCCCTCTTCTGAATATTTAGATGCCAATTTACAGAACTCCTTGCGACGTTCTTCGGTTAATGGAGGGACATTGATTCTTATCACTTTGCCATCATTATTTGGAGTGAATCCTAAATCGCTTGTTGCAATTGCCTTCTCTATAAGGCTTAGCGATCCAATATCAAATGGTTGAATAGAGATCGTTTGTGAGTCTGGTGTGGAAATTGTTGCGAGAGACTTTAAAGGAGTTTCCGCACCGTAATATTCGATGCTAAGACGGTCTAAAAGGGATGGGTTCGCACGGCCTGTTCGAATGGTATTAAAGGTGCGTTGCGCTGCTTCAATCGATTTGCGCATGTTTGCTTCAAGTTCTTGGTTCGACATGTCTCAGAAGATCAAAAAGAGTTTGGATGGGGAGACTTGGTGAATTTTATTTGCAATTGGCATTTCCTATGCGGGTACCAACCTTTTCCCCTGCAATAGCTTTTGCAATATTGCCTGGTTCGAAAAGGTTAAATACCACGATTGGGATGTTGTTATCTTTGCAAAGAGCAATGGAAGTGCTGTCCATTACGCCTAATTCGCTGCTGAGTACCTCTTGAAAGGTTAGGTCCTCATAGCGAATGGCATTAGGGAATTCCTTAGGGTCTTGGTCATAGACCCCATCTACTTTTGTGGCTTTAAAAACTACATTGGCATTTATTTCAGCTGCTCTTAGGGCAGCAGTGGTATCAGTAGTAAAGAAAGGATTGCCACATCCACCACCAAAAACTACGACCCTCCCTTTCTCCAAATGGCGAATTGCTTTGCGACGAATATATGGTTCTGCAACTTCTTTCATTTCTATCGCTGTTTGAACTCTAGTGGGCACTCCAGCACGCTCTAAGCCATCTTGCAGACTAATAGCGTTCATTACTGTGGCTAGCATCCCTACATAATCTGCGGTTGCTCGGTCCATGCCTGCAGCAGAGCCTTTGAGCCCTCGAAAAATGTTGCCTCCACCAACCACTATTGCCAGTTGTGTCCCGTTTGAGACCACTCTGGCAACATCTTCAGAGATTGATTGAACTATTGCGGGATCTATGCCGTAAGGCTTATCTCCCATAAGCGCCTCACCGCTCAGTTTTAACAAGGCTCTCTCGTAGGCCATTCACAATCCAGATCTTGATGAGAGTAGCAAGCTTTCCTAAAACAGATTTGCAATTGTATTGGCTTAGCCAGTTTTAGACTTAATCAGAACTCTATTCCAGGTTGAGCTTTGACGCCTTGTTCCTTGAATGGATGGTGAATCAAGGTCATTTCAGTAACTAGGTCTGCACGTTCAATAAGTTCTTTAGAGGCTCCTCTTCCTGTTAAGACAACATGCGTCAAAGCTGGTCGCATTAAAAGTCCATTTAAAACTTGGTCAATTGATAGGTAGCCAAGCTTTATTGCTACATTTATTTCATCAAGTATTACTAACTTGTTTTGATTACTTTTCAGATAAGTTAATGACTTGTCCCAGGCTTTTTCTACTAAGGCTTTGTCCCTAACTCTGTCTTGAGTTTCCCAAGTAAACCCTTCTCCTAGAGCATGCCAACTCAATGCCTTGCCAAAGGATCTTAATGCCTTTGCTTCTCCTGGCTCCCAGCCACCTTTTATGAACTGAATAATTGCGACATTTGCACCATGACCAAGTGTCCTTAGAGCTAGCCCAAGTGCTGCTGTTGTTTTTCCTTTTCCTTGCCCAGTGAAGACAATTATTAAACCTTTTTCTTTGCTCCTTTCGGCTACCCTCTTTTGTTGAATTTCTTTTCTTCTGCTCATTCTAATTTTATAACTTTCTTCAGTTTTTTCTGGCGCAAAATCCCCTCCTTGCCCAAGTCGTTGTGCTTCTTGGTCGAGTTCTTTCCCTGATACTTCATTGTTCATGATGGAATTTGATTGTGAATTTGCCAAGCAGATTGAAGTTAGAAACTAACTGGCTTTCCTAGAAAGAGCTGTATCAACGGCTTGTTGCTGGTCTCGGCGGGTTATCCAGTGATGATATGTACGAGTGTGTATAGCGACCGAATGACCCATCATTCGAGCAGAAACAGTATCTGGAAGTCCTATATGTATTGTGCGTACTGCCCAGGCATGACGAAGGTCGTAGGGAGAGATTGGCAGTTCATAGCGGCGGAATTGCTCAGAAACTCTTCTTCCAACTTGTTGCAAGGTAGTTTCCCTTAGGTTTGTTTTTACAGCCGGTAGTAGTCCTTTGCTATTGCCTAGCTGCTCTAGACCAAAGATTTCTATCCATTCTGGGTGGAAAGGCCAGACCTGATGTTCGCCTGTTTTGGTAGTAGGGAGAACTCTTAGGACTTTGTCCCCATTAATACCAAGAGCCGAAAGGTCACAGAAGAAGACCTCGTGATTACGAAGGCCATAGGTTGCCATCAATCCATAAACAAGCCTCCATCTGGGATTTGGGATCTTCAAGAAGCCTTCGAGGATGGTTTTGTCATTAGGAAGTTCACGGAAATGTGCCTGATGGAGCCCATAGCCGCTTGCTTCTGCTCTCCAGTCATTAGGTAGTTGTATTTCTAAGTATTTGGCTAGTGCGCCCAAGGCAGTTGCACATTGCTGTCTACTACGGGTGCTTTCCCCATAGCTTTTCAAGGCATCCAGAAGGAGCTGGCTATCTATAAATTTTTTTTGACTTCTCGCCAATGCGGAGAGGCGCCTTATATATGGCAGGTAAGCAGAATGCCATGTAGTTTTCATCCCTGAAATGGATTTACGACGATGAGGGTCCAAGAAAAAAGCCTCTTTAAATCTTTGAATTGAGTGATCTAATTCATCTGGAAGTTCTTTTGCTTTTTTGCTTTTTTGTTTCCCGCCCCAATGAGACCAGGAAAATTGATTGTGTTTTATTTGTAAGAGAACCATCTCTAAGATTTTTTCTGATTCATCAATACTTTTTTGATTTGCAGGGAGATGCAGGCTGATTCGTTGGACTTTCATTGAGTCTCCAGTTTCTTTGTCGGGCAATGGACCTCGGAGATTCAGTCGCCCTCCTCTCTGCTCAATACGAAGTGATACCCCTCTCTCAAGAAGGCCTTGATTTATTTGTATTAGCTTGCTATTGATATCCATGGTATTGAAGAGATGTAATCACCTTGACGTTGATGGGGGTTACGCTCAACCCCTAAATAATCTTTTTTTTATATGGCGAGGGTCGGTGTCCTCTTAATGAATCTTGGAGGACCTGAGCGAATTCAGGATGTAAAAGCGTTTCTGTATAACCTCTTTGTAGATCCGGAAATTATCCGATTGCCGATCCCGGCCCTTCAAAAACCAATGGCTTGGTTTATTAGCACTTTGCGAAGTGGGAAGTCTCAGCAGGCCTATTTGTCTATTGGAGGGGGATCACCCTTACGTCGTATTACTGAGCAGCAAGCAAGGGAATTGCAGAGTGAATTAAGGCAAAGAGGTATTGATGCAACTAGTTATGTTGCAATGAGGTATTGGCATCCTTTTACAGAGTCTGCAGTTGCAGACCTTAAGGCCGATGGTGTTAATCAGGTTGTAGTCCTTCCCTTATATCCTCACTTTTCTCTAAGTACGAGCGGCTCTAGTTTTCGAGAACTTAAGAGGTTGAGAGAAGCTGATCCTGATTTTTTGAAGCTTCCTATTAGGTGTATTCGTAGTTGGTATGACCATCCTGGTTATGTTCGGGCGATGGCGGAGCTTATTGCTGAACAGGTTCGTTTATGTGAATTACCTCGTGATGCCCATGTGTTCTTTAGTGCTCATGGTGTCCCAACAAGTTATGTCGAGGAGGCTGGAGACCCTTATCAAAAGGAGATAGAAGGCGGGGTTGATTTGATCATGTCCGAGCTTAAGAATCTCATAGGCCATGAAAATCCCTTCACACTTGCTTATCAGAGTCGTGTAGGGCCTGAGGAGTGGCTGAAGCCCTATACGGATGAAATCCTTCAAGAACTTGGTAGTGCAGGAACCCGTGATTTGGTCATTGTTCCAATTAGTTTTGTGAGTGAACATATCGAAACACTTCAGGAAATGGACATTGAATACAGGGAACTTGCGATTTCCTCAGGAGTGGTCAATTTTCGAAGAGTTCGTGCATTAGATACTTATCCAACTTTTATAAGTGGGCTTGCAGATTTAGTTGCTTCGAGTTTAGAAGGACCTGAAATTAATCTTGACGAGGCGGCTAAATTACCAGCAAAGTTAAAGCTTTATCCACAAGAAAAATGGCAATGGGGCTGGAACAATAGTGCTGAAGCATGGAATGGTCGTATAGCAATGTTTGGTTTTCTAGGCTTTTTGTTGGAATTAATTGTTGGGAAAGGTCCTTTGCATTCAATTGGATTGTTATAGAATTTTCTTTGCCTTATTTGATTTATAGGTATAGGAACTGCTCTTGTTGAATCCTCTTAGTTATTTCCTAGGATCCCTAAGTAAATTAAAGATTTTTTGATTAGTTAGGAGTAATTCCTCTTTTTTTAGAGGCAGCTATTCTTGCTTGATCGTTCGATTGAAGACCGACTGTTTGTTTAATGTCTATGAATTAGTGGGCATAATTGCTCTGGGCCTCTAATGTTTAGGGTTAATCCACGATTTATTTTGTCCTTGCCGTGACAATCACTTCCTCAACAACGGCTTTAGATAATGCGAAAAATCAGGAGCATTCCAGGGTTACTGGAGCAGATGCTCTTATGGATGCTTTGCGCCGTCATGGGGTAGATACGATTTTTGGCTATCCAGGTGGGGCAATACTGCCGATTTATGACGCGGTCCATAAGGCAGAGGCTCAGGGTTGGGTAAAGCATTTTTTGGTTCGCCATGAGCAAGGCGGAACTCATGCTGCAGATGGTTTTGCTAGAGCGACGGGCAAGGTCGGTGTTTGTTTCGGGACTTCAGGACCAGGCGCGACCAACTTGGTTACAGGGATTGCTACCGCTCAAATGGATTCAGTACCATTGGTAGTAATTACAGGTCAGGTTCCAAGACCATCCATTGGAACAGATGCCTTTCAAGAAACAGATATTTTTGGAATTACTCTCCCAATTGTTAAGCATTCATGGGTTGTACGTGACCCGAGAGACTTGGCATCTGTTGTTGCTCAGGCTTTTTTAATTGCTTCGTCGGGTCGCCCAGGACCTGTTCTTATCGATATCCCAAAAGATGTTGGCCAGCAAGAGTTTGATTATGTACCTCTTGAGCCAGGAAGTGTTATTCCACCTGGTTTAAAACTTCCCTTAAAACCAGATACTTCTTCTATTGCTTCAGCCTTAGATCTAATTGAGAACGCTCAGCGTCCTCTTCTGTATGTAGGAGGAGGAGTTATCTCTGCAGGGGCTCATGAAACTCTTTCTGAATTAGCTAAACGTCATCAAATCCCAGTAACAACAACTTTGATGGGGAAGGGTGCATTCGATGAGAACCATACTCTTTCAGTAGGGATGCTAGGGATGCATGGCACTGCGTATGCCAACTTTGCCGTTACCGAATGCGACTTGCTAATTGCTATTGGTGCTCGTTTTGATGACAGGGTAACTGGGAAATTGGATACATTTGCACCTCGTGCCCGTGTCGTTCACTTTGAGATTGATCCTGCAGAAGTTTGTAAGAACAGGAAGGCAGAAGTGGCAGTGCTTGGAGATGTTGGGCTAAGTCTTACAAAATTGCTTGAGCTAAGTAAAAAAAGAAAGGTTGAGCCAAAAACCTCAGCTTGGCTTTCATGTATTCAGGAATGGAAGTCTCGTTACCCCCTTATGACACCTCCTGAAAAGGGTGAGATATATCCTCAGGAGGTGCTTTTATCATTGAAAGATTTAGCTAATAGGGCATATATAACAACTGATGTTGGGCAGCACCAAATGTGGGCTGCCCAATATTTAAGGAATGGGCCCCGTCAATGGATTAGTAGTGCTGGCCTTGGAACTATGGGTTATGGAATGCCAGCCGCATTAGGAGTTCAGATTGCCTTCCCTGATGAGAAGGTTGTTTGTATTGCTGGGGATGCAAGCATCCTTATGAATATTCAGGAGCTGGGAACGATGGCGCAATATCAATTGCCAGTGAAGGTCGTAATAGTGAACAATCAATGGCAAGGTATGGTCCGTCAATGGCAAGAAAGTTTTTATGAAGAAAGGTACTCAGCTTCCGATATGTGTTCGGGTATGCCTAACTTTGTTGAGCTAGCAAAGGCCTTTGGGATTGGTGGAGTATTAATTAATGAGAGAAAAGATCTTATTCCTCAATTAAAGCTGGCTCTTGAGTCGCCAGACCCAATGCTTATAGATGTACATGTACGTCGTGGGGAAAATTGTTATCCAATGGTTCCACCTGGCAAAAGCAATGCACAAATGGTTGGCTTGCCTAGCCATCCTGAGCTTGCAATGGGGGTCACAAGAAAATGTAGTTCTTGTGGAGCAAATACAGCCTATGAGCATCGTTTTTGTCCTGAATGTGGAGTATCTCTTTGAAGGTAAGATTTATTGAATTCATTTTTACTTTTCTCATTCTTTTCTTGATCACTCCATTACCCTCTTTTTCGGCTGAAGTCCTTCAGGTTAGGAGCTCATCTTTATTGCAGATTGGTGATAATAATCGAACTTATACAGTGCAACTTTCTTGTCTGGAAGTAAGCCCTAAAGATGAGGAGGCTGCAATTGCTTGGATAAAGAAAGAATTGCCTAGGCGAAGCCGTGTTAATCTAAAGCCTGAAGGTTCTCAAGACGGAGTCCTGTTGGCCAGGGTTATAACTCTTGATAGTAAACAAGACCTTACTGAAGGGCTTGTTTCCGCTGGTTTAGCAAAAACAGAATGTATCCAAAATTAAAGCATTATGAGAGACAATAGGGTCGTAATAATTTATTGAGTTAATTTCCATATTATTAAGATATTAATATGTTGCGCTTGATTGGATTAAAACTACCGATTGACCATTCTAAGGAGGATTTATTAGAAGAAGTTTTGAAGCTTTTGCAAATCAAGTCTTCTCGTTTAATTAGTCATGTTTTAGTTAAGCGTAGTATTGATGCAAGAAAAAAAGATAATATTCACTTCGTTTATAGCTTAGATGTCTTAGTGAATGACGAGCAGTCTTTACTTAAGAGGCATTCTAAAAACAAAAAAGTTAGGAAAACTCCTGATACAAGTTATAAATGCAATTTTAAGGCTCCAAAGGATTTTTCGATTGAGTCTCATGGCAGGCCAGTAATCGTTGGCGCAGGACCTTGTGGATATTTTGCAACACTTCTTTTGGCGCAGATGGGGTTTCGCCCTCTATTAATAGAACGGGGGCAAGATGTTAAGGAGCGCACTATTGAAACCTTTGGATTTTGGAGGAAAATTAGAGATCTTAATCCTGAATCTAATGTCCAATTTGGTGAAGGTGGTGCTGGCACTTTCTCTGATGGAAAGCTTTATAGCCAAGTCAGCGATCCTATGCACTATGGACGAAAGGTACTTGAGGAGCTTGTTTTAAGTGGGGCAAATAAAGAGATTCTTACTAAGCACAGGCCCCATATAGGGACGTTTAAGTTGGCAACTGTGGTTAGAGGTTTAAGGGCTCGAATTGAAGCTCTTGGTGGTGAGATCAGATTTCAGACACGTATGGATGAATTGCTTCTCGAGTCAAATTCTGGGGAGCAAGGGCGGAGTAAGCCTTTTGAGGTCGTAGGGATCAAGCTCTCTGATGGAAGTGTTGTTGATACTCGAAGGGTGGTTTTGGCTTTGGGACATTCTGCTAGGGATAGTTTCAATATGCTTGAAATGGCTGGGGTAAAACTTGAGGCAAAGCCATTTGCTGTTGGTTTGCGAATAGAGCATCCTCAGAGTTTTATTGATAAGGCTCGCTGGGGCGCAATGGCTGGTCATCCTCAATTAGGCCATGCAGAGTACAAACTTGTTCATCATGCAAGCAATGGCCGTTCTGTTTATAGCTTTTGTATGTGTCCAGGAGGATTTGTAGTTGGCTCCACCTCTGAAAAAGGATGTGTGGTTACAAATGGAATGAGTCAGCATTCAAGAAATGAGCGGAATGCTAATAGTGCCCTTGTTGTGAACATGGAACCAACGGATATGGCCTGCTTTCAGCGTTGGGAAGGAGACCCTCTTGCGGGCATCGCCTTTCAAAGAGATCTTGAAAGTAGGGCTTTTACAATGGGCGGAGGTGATTATTGTGCACCTGTACAACGGCTTCAAGACTTCCTTGAACAGAGGCCGTCTTTGTCTTTGGGTGAGGTCGCTCCTTCCTATTTGCCTGGAGTAAAACTTGCTGACCTTAGTAAAGCATTGCCTGATGTAGCTGTAGAGGCTATTAGAGAGGCTTTGCATGCTTTTGATTTAAGGTTGCCAGGTTATATAAACCCTGATGCATTGATTACAGGAGTGGAGACGCGAACATCTTCTCCAGTAAGAATTTTAAGAGATACTTTCTTGGAATCTGTAAATACAATTGGGCTTATTCCTGCTGGAGAAGGAGCAGGGTATGCAGGCGGAATTCTTTCTGCAGGAATTGATGGGATTAAAGCTGCTGAGGCAATTGCCAGAACGATTTTATAAGACACTTTTAGCTTTAGAAACTATTCCGCTCCATTGCACTGCTTTGAATTTGTCCCTTCTGCGGGAGTAAAAGTAATCAGGCTCCGAAAATGTACAAACTGGACATATAATGATTTGTCCCTTGTTTAATCCTAATTTTATTAACTGATTGGATATTTCAGATCGCAGATCTGCGTAAAATTTGTTGGGTTCACTATTTATTTCGAAAATACTCTGAGATAATTTATTGCCGTTAAAAATTCTTTCTTCTGGTAGATTATTTAATTTTTTTTCACCTTTAATTAATAGAGCCACCTCTTTCTCTACTTCATATTTATAGCCGCTAATAGATGGCCCTAATGTGAAAATGAGATTTTCAGGATTTGACCCTTCATGGATTAGTTTTTTTAGCATTTCCTTAATTGCTTCTAGTGCCACACCTCGCCATCCAATGTGACAAGCCGCAGCAGTTCCTCGCTGGGCGTCACCAATAAGAACCGGTACACAGTCTGCTGTTGCTACCCATAGACTTTGTTCGGAATGATTGCTAATTAGTCCATCAGCTTCTTGTGGATTATTCTCACAAGAATTCAATGCTTTAATTATTTTTTTTCCATGAACTTGCTTTAATAAATGGGTACTTGCATTTTTGCTTAGCTGTTTTACTAATTCGGTTGGCAATTGCCCCTTCCAATGTCGAGTGAAGAACCCATTCTTAAATCCATTTTTCTTAAGAACTTTGGATTCCAGATAGAAACCTTCTGCTTTGCGGATTAATTCCCACTCCCTTGAACTTTTGGAAGTGAGTATATTTAAACAAGTAGGTATTTCTGGAGAGTAATCTTTTGTTTTCAAGGCTTCCAAAAATATATTTTTCTAGAAGACATTTAGGTCACGGAGCATCCAGAAACCTGAGAATTTCTGTTCTTCTGGAGTTGCCTGTACAGAAATGAATTGCAGACCTCCAGCACTCTTTTTGGAATTTAAAAGATTTACGCTTGTCGATTTCGCTGCTTCAGAATTCATATCAGTGACCAGCCATCGGTCATCTTCGCCTGCTTCTAAAAGCAGTTGATTACCTTCTATCACTAAACGCACGGGCTCTAGGCTTCCAAGCCATCCTGCTAGAGCGAACGAACGTGTTTTACTAAAAAGTCGCAACCCAGGTATTGCAATGCTTTCGTCTTCGAAAGCCCCTATTGGCAACAGACCACTGAACTCAATAGGCCAATCTTGTGCATCGCGCATCACCCCTAGTGGTATGGAAGCAATTGTCCAAGCATCACCCCTGATTGCTTCGGGAAGAGGGGTAGGCTGATTTAAAATCGGAGTTGGTCCAGGGGCCAGTGGGCCTGACATATAGCCCTCTTCTTTTGGATATATATCGGTTTCACGTTCAGCAAGCCATTCGAAGAGTGCATAGGTTCGACGACTTGCTACGACTTCTAATCCCAATTGGGAGGCTGCCTTCTTTACCATCGTTCGCATTGCTGACCTCCAGCAGCGGAGTTTTGAGGGAGGGGCCCAGCCTTGATTGGAAGCTTCACTTAAGGCCTCTGTGAGTGCATTTGATAGCCAGATAGAATTCACTTCTTCTGCAGGGCAACGTTTTTCCCATCGAAAGGGATCAGGTCCTGCTGCTTCAGGAGTACTACTAATGAGCAATTCCCACCGCTTTTTGCCATTTGGCTCAATGATTGGCCTTGAATAGAAGTCCAGTTCCCAGTCAGCTTTTTTCTGGATTGGTTGATTGCTATCAGGATTGATCGGCATCATTCTTGTTTCTCTTCCTCTCTCTTTAAGGTGTTTCGAGCTTTCTGGGCCCTTTCAGCTGCTTCTGCCATAACAGTTTCTTTTTCAACCAAGAGTTCACCGGGCTGAGATTCAAGTAGCGCTGTATTTAGGCCAATCCGACCTCGCCCAGGGTCTAACTCTGTAATAAGTGCTTTAACAAGATCTCCTTGAACAAATACTTCTTTTAGCGATCGCAAGCTTCCTCCTGTAACTACTGATTGGTGGAGAAGACCACTTACTCCTCCTAAATCAATGAAGTATCCATAAGGTTTTATAGCCGCAACTTGGCCTTCTACAAGTTGGCCTACTTCAAGTTCTGCAAATCGAACTGCTATTGCAGCTTTCTTCTCTGATAAAACTAATTTTCTTGTATCTGGGTTTACCTCAAGGAAAGCAACCCCAATTGTTTTCCCAACCTGCGACTCGTGATCCGAACCATCCTGAAGCTGAGATCTAGGAATAAATCCTCGAAGACCTTCTAGGTCACATGTGACACCACCTCTATTAAAACCGTTGATTTTTATTTGGACTACTTTCCCCTCTTTTGCTAGTTCTGTAACTTTGTCCCAGCTTTTTCTTAGTGCTAGGGCCCTGCAGCTGATAGTGACCATTCCATCTGCATTTTGTTCTCTAGTTACTAGTACTTCTACTTCTAGACCTGTTGGGAAACGCTCCTTGATATTTGTTATAACCCCAAGTCCACACTCGCTTTTTGGCATAAAGCCTGGAGCCTTGCCACCGATGTCCACATAAACACCATCGCTTTCGGCAGCAATAACTTTGCCTTTTGCAATTTCACCTGTATTGCCTATTGGCTCATTCTCATCAAGTGCAGCAAGAAATGCATCTTCGTCAAAGTCGAAGTCATCTACGCTTCTTGAAATGAATTCTTGGTCTTGATCTCTAAAAGATTTCTTAACTGGGCTTGAACGGTAATTATTGTTTTGATCTGAAGGGCCGATTAGATCAGCCATTGTTAGGCCTTCAATTCCTTTTTCGTCTAAGTCGGTTCTTTCTGACAGCTTTTCAAATATTTTGTTTGAAGCATTGGACTTAGGAGAACCCTTTAATCCTTCATTATTTGTGCCTGAGCTTTTGTTAACTTCTGCATTCGGAATATTTGCATTGGTTACTTCTGAAGAAGCTATTGCCGAAGTCTTTTCATCAACCTTTTGCGTCTCACGACGGCTGATGTGTAATACCTGCAGTGGCTTTTTCGGAGCTTCTGCGGCAGGTTTAGGTGGATTTGGTTTCTTCGGCTGCGGACTGCCTGATCCAGCCATGGGGAGCCTTGGGGTCATCGATGGGCCATTCTGACAGGCAAGGAGTGATTCTTTATGTAGATGAGAAGTTATGTCTGCTAATTCAAGACGATTTGATTATTTAAGTTGGCCTAAGGCTGAAGATTCTTTGGCTAGAGAAGGGGCAACATTGGTTTGGCCTTTTGGAGCTTGTGAGCAACATGGCCCCCATCTTCCACTTGCTACAGATAGCCTCTTCGCAGAGAGAATATTGACTTCAGTCCTCGCGAGACTGCCTTCAGAAGTTCCTATTTGGATGCTTCCATCTCAGCCTTTGGGGTTTTCTCCTGAGCACGAATCTTTTCCAGGAACGATTTCCCTCTCGGCTCCGTTGATGCTTCAGTTAGTTATGGAAGTCGGAAGTCGCCTCGCGAAAACAGGCCTTAGAAGATTGATTTTCTTTAACGCCCATGGAGGTCAGATCGGTTTGTTGCAAGCTGCGGCAAGGCAACTTCGTTTGCAGTCCCCCTCAATGGCTGTTTTGCCTTGTTTCCTCTGGAGTGGTGTTGAAGCTCTAAATAACTTAATTCCTTCAATTGAGGCAGATCAAGGTCTTCATGCAGGGTTAGCAGAGACAAGTCTGATGCTTTCTCTTGAACCTGGGTTAGTAGGGCCTGATAGGCCTTGTGATGGTAGGCATACTGGCCACGACAATTCTGCAACTCCACCTAAGGGATGGAGCCTTGAAGGGCCTGCTCCATGTGCATGGCTTACTTCAGATCTTAGTGAGACTGGGGTTATTGGAGATAGTCGGGAGTCAAATCTTGCGCTAGGAGAAACGCTCGAAAGTGCTTTAGTTGATCATTGGGTGGATCGTTTGACGGTTCTGATGGCCAGCAATTGGCCGCCTATTGATCGAAATTAATTAGATTAATTAAGTAGTTACAACTAAGAATTGAACTATTTAGGCCATACGTGGTTAAAGTCGACGGCACTGCTTATTTCTTAAGAAGGTTCATGCCTGCTCTTCAATCACTTGTATCACCGACGTTGGAGGTGGAAGATAAACCCTTGGAAGGGACACCTGACTTTACTGCTGAAGCTTATAAAGACGCTTATAGCAGGATCAATGCGATTGTCATAGAGGGTGAGCAAGAGGCCTATTCCAACTACGTTTCTATTGCCAAGATGCTCCCAGATGAGGCTGAAGAGCTCAATAAGCTTGCTCGAATGGAGTTAAAACACATGCGAGGATTTACAGCATGTGGGAAAAACTTAGGGGTTGAAGCAGATCTTCCTTTCGCTAAAGAGTTTTTCTCTCCACTTCATGGGAACTTTCAGAAGGCTTTTTCAGAGAAAAAGCTGACTACTTGCTTTTTAATTCAAGCAATTCTGATCGAGGCATTTGCTATTTCTGCCTACCATGTTTATATCCGTGTAGCAGACCCATTCGCTAAGAAGATCACCGAGGGTGTTGTTCAGGATGAGTATCTGCATCTCAACTATGGACAGGAGTGGCTTAAAGCAAATCTTGCAACCTGTAAGCAAGAATTAATGGAGGCTAATAAGGCGAATCTGCCTCTTATTCGCTCAATGCTTGATCAGGTTGCCGAGGACGCTTCAGAATTACATATGGATAAGGAAGAATTGATGGAGGAATTTATGATTGCTTATCAAGACTCTCTTACTGAAATTGGCCTTGATAATCGCGAGATAGCAAGAATGGCTCTCGCAGCAGTTGTTTAAGTTGTTTTGATTGGGGTTTTACCTCCTTAGTGGTTACTAATATGGTTTTCTCTAAAGAAACTTTTAAACCCCTAATTCAACGACATAAAACACGTGATGGTTTAATCTCCTTGTCTAGGGCTTCGCGTTAGCTATTCCTCTGTTTTTTGGTAGGAAATGTTTGGTCTTATAGGACACTCCACCAGCTTCGAGGATGCTAAGCGCAAGGCAATGGAGCTTGGGTATGACCATATAGCTGAGGGTGATTTGGATGTTTGGTGTAGTGCACCCCCTCAGCTTGTAGAGCATGTTGAGGTAGTAAGCCCAGCTGGAAAGACCATTCAAGGGGCATATATCGACTCTTGTTTTGTCCCAGAGATGTTGAGCCGGTTTAAGACTGCTCGTCGAAAAGTCCTTAATGCAATGGAGTTAGCTCAGAAGAAAGGCATAAATATCACTGCTTTGGGTGGCTTCACCTCGATCATCTTTGAGAATTTCAATTTGCTTCAGCATCAACATGTTCGTAATACCATTCTTGAATGGGAAAGGTTTACAACTGGAAATACACATACAGCATGGGTTATATGCAGACAGTTGGAACTCAATGCCCCTGCATTAGGAATTGATCTTAAAAAAGCTCGAGTGGCTGTTGTTGGCGCATCTGGCGATATAGGTAGCGCTGTTTGTAGATGGCTTTCGAATAGAACAGGTGTGGCGGAATTGTTTTTAGTTGCAAGGCAGCAAAAACCTCTGTTGGATCTTCAGGAACAACTAGGAGGCGGAAAGATCTTGTCCCTTTCAGAAGCTTTGCCTGAGGCGGATATTGTCGTTTGGGTCGCGAGTATGCCTAGAACATTGGAGATTGATAAAACCAAACTTCGATCGCCTTGCCTAATGATTGATGGTGGCTATCCAAAGAATCTTGATTCGAAGCTTGCTGGGACTGGTGTACATGTTCTTAAAGGGGGGATAGTTGAATTTTGTAGTGATATCGGTTGGAGCATGATGGAGCTTGCTGAGATGGAAAAGCCACAGCGGCAGATGTTTGCTTGCTTTGCTGAAGCAATGCTTTTGGAATTTGAGAATTGCCATACAAATTTCAGCTGGGGACGAAATAACATCACCCTTGAAAAAATGGATTTCATTGGTGAAGCTTCTATAAGGCATGGTTTTTCCACTTTGAATCTTCAATCCCATTACCAGGCGGCAATCGCCTGATCAAGCTTCTTTTATTTGTTATGGCCAGAAAATACTTACTTGATTTTGAAAAGCCTCTAGTTGAGCTTGAGAAGCAAATTGAGCAAATACGAGAGCTCGCTAGAGATTCAGAAGTTGATGTCAGTCAACAACTGCTTCAATTGGAAACTCTTGCAGCACGTAGACGAGAAGAGATATTCCAGGCACTTACTCCTGCTCAAAAGATTCAGGTCGCTCGGCACCCTCATAGACCTAGCACTCTTGATTTCATACAGATGTTTTGCGAAGAGTGGATTGAATTACATGGAGATCGCAATGGGAATGATGACCAGGCCCTTATAGGAGGTATCGGACTTATTGGAGAGAGATCAGTAATGTTGATCGGTCAGCAAAAAGGAAGGGATACAAAGGAGAATGTGGCAAGAAACTTTGGAATGGCAACCCCAGGGGGATACAGAAAGGCTCTTAGGTTAATGAATCACGCTGATAGATTTAATCTTCCTATTTTGACTTTCATAGATACTCCAGGAGCATATGCAGGCCTTTTAGCTGAAGAGCAAGGTCAAGGTGAGGCAATAGCAGTTAATTTGAGAGAAATGTTCCGTTTACGTGTTCCCGTTATTGCAACTGTCATTGGTGAAGGTGGGTCAGGTGGGGCTTTAGGCATTGGAGTGGCGGACCGCCTTTTAATGTTTGAACATAGTGTTTATACAGTTGCAAGCCCTGAAGCATGCGCCTCCATCCTTTGGAGAGATGCTGGCAAAGCACCAGAAGCTGCTGCTGCTTTGAAGATCACTGGTCCAGATCTTTTAAGTCTTGGTGTGGTTGATGAGGTTCTTCCTGAACCCGCAGGGGGGAATAATTGGGCCCCTCTTAAGGCAGGTGAAGTCCTTAGGGAGGCTTTAGAACGACATTTGGGGCAATTATTGAGGCTCTCCGAAGACCAACTTCGTGAGGCTCGTTATAAGAAATTCAGATCAATGGGAAGGGTCCTTGATTCCAACTCGTCAGAAATTGGAATAGGTTCTTAGAATTATTAGGATTTTCAAAGTCTTTTGCCTACAGCACTTATTACAGGAGCATCTCGTGGAATAGGAAAAGCAGCTGCAAAGTTGTTTGTTGAATCGGGATGGGACCTTCTCTTGGTCGCCAGAACCGAAAGTTCCTTAAGTCAACTGGCTAAGGAGCTTTCGGTTACAGGAAGAAGTGTTGTTTATAAGGCTATAGATTTTGAACAGCCTGAATTAATTTCTCTTGGCATTAATGAGCTACTTCAGGTGGGAAGTAAGCCCTCGGTAGTTATAAATAATGCAGGCTCTGCCTGGACAGGTGATCTCATCTCGATGCCTTTAAAAGATTGGCAAGCATTGTTGCAGCTTAATTTGACGAGTGTTTTTCAGGTTTGCTCAGCAGTTGTACCTTCTATGAGAGATAAAGGTGGTTTAGTCATTAATGTGAGTAGTCATGCAGCTACTAATGCATTCCCTCAATGGGGGTGCTATTGCGCAACTAAGGCTGCTCTCTCGAGCTTTACTAAGTGTTTAGCGGAAGAGGAACGTCCCCATCGCATAAGAGCGTGTACTCTCACACTTGGAGCAGTTGATTCATCCCTTTGGGATAGTGAAAATGTTAAAAGTGATTTTGATCGAAATTCCATGCTCACTCTTGAACAGGCAGCATCTGCCCTCCTCTATTTAGCCGAACAACCCTCAACCCAAGTGATTGAGGATTTGACCCTTATGCCAGCGAAAGGCAGATTCTAATTACTATTCATGACTTCCAACATGATTCAAGTTTAAAGCAAGAGTTCTTTGAATTAGTGAGACAACAAGAGAATTAAGGAGCATAAATACTTTCCTTTTGATTCAATATCATGTTGATTTAATGATCTATAAAAATATACTTCTAAGATGAAAATAATCTAATTAAAAATTTAAAAATAGTTCGCTTGTTTTTGAACTGCATTAACAAGTGCTTCGACCTGATTTAGATCTTTGACACCTGGTGAGACTTCTAATTTGCTTGATGCATCTATTCCCCAAGGTTTTACTGCGCTTAAGACTTCAGGAATCCATTCAGCACAGATTCCGCCTGCTAGCCACCAGGGCGGTTTGATTGAAAAGTCTTTTAGCCATTCCAATGGAACTCTGTTTCCAGTTCCACCTAATTTGTCAGGCCTCCAGGAATCTAGGAGTAATGCATCGGCCTGGGTGGAAAATTCATTTGCCAATTGGAGATCTTTAGGAGATCTAAGACGAATTGCCTTCCACCATTCAACCTTTGGATGGTTCTGACGAAGATATTTGACTCTTTCAATAGACTCATTCCCATGCAATTGGATTACGGATGGCTGCCCTTGTCCGGTTAGGGCAAAATCAATTTCTTCGTCATTTAGATCTGCTATCACCCAGACTCTTTTAAGACTATTGGCGTAATTAGATAGCTCTGAAAAGATCGCACGTCTTTGCTTATCTTTTACGAAGCGTTTTGAGTCTTTAACCCCTATTACTCCTATCGCCTTCACATTCAAAAGAGCGATTTCCTTAGCCTGATTTAATTTTGTGATCCCACAGATTTTTATCTCTGGTGACTTAGATAATCTCATTTCTTTGGCTTTAGGCTGTAAATCTTTCTAGGATCATTAAGTAACTGGTTTTTTACCAGTCCAGATCAAGGAGAATTTCTTGGAAGGTTGGGAACTGATGAGAATAAGGGGTATCCCTGTAAAGGTCCACCCCAGTTGGTTTTTGATTTTGACGTTGTTTACTTGGACGGCGCAGGGTCAGATTTCCAGGGCTGCAGGAGTCCCATTGGCAGCTTGGTCCAGCTGGGGGCTGGGTTTAATAACAGCTTTGTTGTTATTCCTATCTGTTCTTTTGCATGAATTGGGTCATTCCTTTGTCGCACAGCATGAGGGGGTAAAGGTTAGAAGCATCACTCTTTTCCTGATGGGCGGTGTTGCAAGAGTTGAGCGCGAATGCTCCACACCTATGGCCGCACTAAGGGTTGCAGCTGCTGGACCTTTGGTAAGCCTTTTTTTAGCTATCGCCTTGTTAACAAGTGTTCGCTCTGCGTCTGATTTCAGCCCATTACTAGCAAACCTTGTTGGTCAATTAGGTGTTCTTAATTTGGTTCTTGGATTGTTTAACCTTTTACCAGGTTTGCCTCTTGATGGAGGATTGATACTTAAGGCTCTTGTATGGCATTGGACAGGCAGTCAGAGTAAGGGGGTTCAGGTCGCAAGTGCTACTGGTAAAGGACTTTCATTGTTTGCAATTGTTATTGGTATTTGGATCAGTTTGAGAGGAGGAGGTTTAGGGGGCCTCTGGTTGGTAATGCTGGGGTGGTTTGGTCTGGCTTCTTCTAGATCTGAGAGTCAGATGCTTGCTTTTCAGAAGGCATTGGCTCAATTAAGAGTGAGTGATGCGTCAACACGACGTTTTCGTGTGCTTGAAGATGATCAGACGCTGAAGAGACTTAGTCAGTTGCGTTTATCTAAAAGCGAAGAACATCCGAGTCTCCCTGAATGGGTTTTGATCTGTAGTTCGGGGAGATGGATTGGTTATGTGACTGATAAGCCTCTTAAAGAATTACCTGTTCAGCAGTGGGACAGGCAAGTAATTGGTGACTTTGTTCAACCTCTTAGTAATTTGCCCTCTATTGGTGAAAAGGCTCCCTTATGGAAGGCAGTAGAAGAACTTGAAAAGTCAAAAGATGGGCGGCTTCTGGTCTTTAACCTTGCAGGTCTTCCTTCAGGAACCCTGGACCGAGTAGATCTTGGAGAAGCTGTCCTAAAGCGTTTAGGCATAACTCTCCCACCGTCTTTTATTGAAGCTGCGAGAAATCAAAATATTTACCCTTTGGGAATGTCTCTGCCAAATGTCGTTGAATCCATGGTCTCCTCAGGTCTAGTAAAAAAGAGGGATTGAAAGAGAACTTTTTATATTTGATATGCGGAGGAACTTTCCTTGGCTTGATCCAATTCTTTTTTAGTTAAGGGTTTTTCTTCCCAAGTGGTTTCATCCCAGGATTTAATCAAAGAATCCTTAAGGGATTCTTCTAAGTCCGTTGTATTGATCTCCATGGTGGCTGAGGCTGGAGGGGAAGAATGAAAGACCATTTCCCATAGGTCCTGAGGAGGATTTAAGAGGATCTCGCCATGCTGAAGAAGGCTGCCTTTTTTCCAAAGTTGTGCATTGCCAATACGTTTAAATCCATTTTTATCTATTAGATCAGCTGTTGAAGACGTACTAAAACAGTTGCTCCCAATATTTCTTATTGGTTCATTGCCAAATTGCAATGGGAAACCTTTTGCTTTGAAACCTTTTTGAAGCCATTCGCATGCCAATTGATAGGCCTTTTGTTTTCCTTTGGGAGCTTTTGGCAAAATAAGTGCATAAGTAAGTCCGCTGCCATGCAGAACAGCACTCCCACCAGTTGGTCGTCTTACTAAAGTTATTTCTCCTTTTGCACTTAGATCATTCCATCTTTTTGGCCATTTTAGTTGGTTTCTCCCAATAGATAAACATGGCTTCTCCCATCTATAGAAACGAAGTGATGGGATAGGAAGCTCTTTTTCTAGTGTTCCCTCTAAAAGCATTGCATCGATGGCCATTTGTTGATGCCCGGGCAAAACCAGTGAAGGGATTATTCTGCCTATTAAGGGGGTGTTTGTTTGGTGGAAATTGTCGAGATCCATTTTATAACTATTGCTTTTAATTGATTATTGTTTAACTTTTTTAGAGAGATAAAAAAGGAATTTGGATGAACTCGCCTTCTGTTCGTGATTATCTTGCCATCTGTTTTCTTATTGGGCGAGTCTGAGGCGAGAGTATTGGGCAGATCCATACATATACATATATAGGTGTGACAGGGATTGGCTGATTTTGTCCCTTTATGCCGTTTTCGATGGAGAATAGAACTGCTTTTAGTGTTTGCTTAATGGACAGCCTCACTATCGACCTCGCTGGTTTGCTTTTAGTGGTACTCGTACATGCTGGAGTACTTGCTCTTCGATTAGGTGTAACTCTTTATCGGACCTAATGCTTATTGGTGTTAGCTGAGCCTTGGCAGAGATGGATCTCTGCGATAGAAACCGGGTAATTGATAAGTAGTCTTGTCTATCCCCCTGGTTACATCCAGGTCCAAGTTCACGCCAAGGCGACCAAGGCGCCGAAGTCAGAATTTGCAGCCTTCAAAAGTAAATCCACAAAAAATGGATACTGCAACTCTTGCTTCTAAGTTGCAGTTGCAAGAACAGCGTAGGGAAATGCTTTGTAGTTTTTTGGCGCTAGCTATGAAAATGGGATTGCTTTCCCTTGGCCTTGTTAGTTTAGTCAGATTGTGCTTCGCCTATCAGCAACGACTTGAAAGGCATGGTGAAGTATCAGCTTTATTGAATGTCGAATCAGTAAAACTCAAAGGCCTTCAGAAGCGTTTCGATAATTTATTCACAATTGGTGGAGAGCGTCGTCTTATGGATGAGCAAGATCAATGGATTGCGCCTAACCGCTTGAGAGTTATTTGGCGCTGAAGTTCAATTTAAACAATCGCTTAACAGGCTTTTTCAATGGCTTCATCTCAAGCTGCTCCTGGCACCGTTCTGATTACAGGAACAACTTCTGGCGTTGGGTTATATGCAACCAAGGCACTCGTAGACCTTGGTTGGCGAGTAATTACTGCAAATCGTTCTCCTTTAAAGGCTGAGGCTGCAGCTGAAAAAATTGGTTTACCTTCTGGCAGGCCTCGACAGCTACAACATTTATTTATGGACCTTGGAGATCTTGAGAGCGTTCGATCTGGAACTGAGGCACTTTTAAGTTCGCTTGATCAGCCTCTTGATGCATTGGTTTGTAATGCAGCGGTTTATTTACCTCGACTAAAAAGGCCTAATCGCTCTGCTCAGGGATATGAGGTTTCGATGGCTACAAATCACTTTGGTCACTTTCTTTTGATCCATCTTCTTCTAGACAACCTTCGTCACTCTAGAAGGCCTGTTTGGAAAGGTACTTCGTGGGGAGTGGAAGCGCCAAGACTTGTGATCCTTGGAACTGTGACAGCAAATATTAAGGAGTTAGGAGGGAAGATTCCAATACCAGCCCCCGCTGACTTAGGAGATCTATCTGGATTTGAGCAAGGATTTCTTGCGCCAATATCAATGGCTAGTGGAAAGCGTTTTAAGCCTGGCAAGGCTTATAAGGACAGCAAGTTATGCAACATGATTACGACTCAAGAACTACATCGACGTTATAAGGACTCACCAATACTTTTCAGTTCTCTATATCCAGGTTGTGTTGCAGACACAAAGCTTTTCAGAAATACTCCAAGGATTTTCCAACTTTTGTTTCCTTGGTTTCAGAGGTTGATTACAGGTGGATATGTCAGCCAGCAATTAGCGGGTAGGCGTGTAGCTCAGGTAGTCAATGACCCGGAGTTTGGACTTTCAGGTGTGCATTGGAGTTGGGGTAATCGTCAAAAGAAAAACCGCCAACAATTTTCCCAGGAACTATCGGATAGGGTGACAGATCCTTCTACCGCTAAACGTGTTTGGGACCTGTCTATGCAATTAGTTGGTTTGGAGTAAGAGGGATTAAAGCGAAGTATTCCCTTTTACTAATCAATCAAAACCAAGAAGATCAAAAATCTCTCTATCTTTTAAAGGCTCTGCCTCTAGAGGTTCTACGTTTTCCATCATTTTTTTCGCAAGTGATAAGTATTCGTTTTGGACTTCTAATACGCCTTCTTCTGAAGAATCCATCTCAAATATCGTGCATTTTTTAAGGCGAGAACGACGGATAGCATCTACATTTTTAAAATGGGCCATTGTTTTTAGCCCTGTCCTCTCATTAAACTTTTCTATCTGATCTAGTTCTGCTGAACGATTTGCAATTACTCCACCAAGACGAACTTTGTAGTTTTTGGCTTTAGCGTTGATTGCCTGAACAATCCGGTTCATTGCAAAAATTGAATCAAAATCATTTGCGGTAACAATCAAGCAATAGTTGGCATGTTGCAATGGAGCAGCGAAGCCACCGCAGACGACATCACCAAGTACATCAAATATCACTACGTCTGTATCTTCAAGTAAGTGATGTTCTTTAAGGAGCTTTACTGTTTGTCCTGTGACATAACCACCACAACCAGTTCCGGCTGGAGGTCCGCCACTCTCTACACATTGAACACCGTTAAAGCCTTCGAACATGAAGTCGGCTGGTCTTAATTCTTCACTGTGGAAATCAACTTCTTCAAGAATGTCAATCACCGTAGGCACCATTTTGTGCGTAAGGGTGAATGTGCTGTCATGTTTGGGATCACAACCTATCTGAAGGACTTTCTTGCCCAGCTTTGAAAAAGCAGCGGAAAGATTTGAGGATGTGGTGGATTTTCCTATCCCTCCTTTTCCGTATACAGCAATTACCAGAGCGCCTTCCTGGATATGCGCAGATGGATCCTGTTGTACTTGAACACTGCCTTCTCCATCTGCTGGACGTGCCAGAGTAGTAGTCATTAATTAACTTTTTGATATGGCATATTATTATTTTGGCCTGTATATCTATTAGTGGTGATTGTTTGCGAAATTCGACACATATGCTTAGGAATTTATTTATAAACTTGGGATAGGAATTGCCAAATTAGGCCTAAATGCCTATGCGCATTAGTGGCCTGAGACTTTTCTTGTTGGTCGTTTCTGTTGTTATGCTCGGAAATGAGCTTTGGCGTCATAAAGCGTTTCGCTGTCAATATTTCTACACCCTGCTTGCCTTGCATACTTTTCTGTGTTTCTTCTAACTTTGCCTCTTACAAAGAATGGGATTTTAGCGAGTTCTGCTTTACCGTCTGATGTCCATATAGGTGTTTCCTCGTTGGAAACAGTATTGGATTCGTTAGGAAGGTCGTTTTCATTTTGTAATCCACCTTGGTGGCCCAAGTGACTCTGGTGACCATCAACGAATTCAAAGTCATGACGGAACATTCCTATTAAATGTTCTTCAAGGCCCATCATTAGTGGATGAACCCAATCGTCAAAAATTACATTCGCTCCTTCCCAGCCCATTTGAGGGCTATAGCGAGCCGGTACATCTTGAACATGCATTGGGGTACTGATTACAGCACAAGGTACTCCTAGTCGTTTTGCACTGTGTCTCTCCATTTGAGTGCCAAGCACTAGTTCTGGTGCTGCCTCCGCCATGGCTGCTTCTACTTCAAGATAGTTGTTAGTAATAAGAGCTTCGATTCCAAGCTCTTTGGCTGCGGATCTGACATGGCGTGCCATCTCTCGGCTATATGTGCCGAGGCCTACGACTTCAAATCCAAGTTCTTCTTTAGCTATTCTTGCGGCTGCAATTGCGTGAGTTCCGTCTCCAAAAATAAAGACTCGTTTTCCAGTTAAATAATTGGAATCAACTGATTTCGAATACCAAGTAAGTTTTGATTGATGATTCCCTTGCTCAATAGTAGGTGGGTCCATTCCTAATAATTGATGGACTTCTTTTAAAAAGTCTTGTGTTGCGTTTACCCCGATAGGAACTATATGGCTGAAAGGCATGCCGAAGTTGCGCTCTAGCCAGCTACATGTGCTTTCAGAAATTTCTGGATAAAGGCAAACATTGATATCTGCTTTTGGAAGTCGTAAAACGTCGGCTGGTTTAGCTCCTAGGGGGGCAACTACGTTGATGTCGATACCATGTGCACCAAGAATTTTTTGTATTTCCAGCACATCGTCACGGCACCGAAATCCAAGTAAGGAAGGGCCTAGAAGATTAACCCTAGGCCTACGGCCTTCTTCTTTCCAGGCTGTAGAGATATGTTCAGATTCTTTGGGTTGATCTTTTAGAAGCCCTCTTACGAGTTGGTAGAAGGTTTCTGATGCTCCCCAGTTTTCTTTTTTACTATATGCAGGTAATTCCAAGTTGATAATGGGAAGATCAAACCCCATCCCTTGAGCAAGGGATCCAGGTTGATCTTGAATTAATTCAGCTGTGCAACTTTCTCCTACTAGGAGGGCAGATGGTTTAAAACGCTCAACGGCCTCTTTGATGTGACCTTTTACCAGCTCTGCTGTATCACCGCCAAGATCTCTGGCTTGAAAAGTTGTATAAGTCACGGGAGGTCTGCTACCTCGACGTTCGATCATGGTGAATAGCAGATCAGCATAAGTATCACCTTGCGGTGCATGCAATATGTAGTGCACGTCTTTCATAGAAGAGGCGATTCGCATGGCTCCAACATGAGGAGGCCCTTCGTATGTCCAGAGAGTTAATTCCATTGATTCAAACTTGGGAGAGGACTTTGGGGTTAAGTAGATTGCGGCGATGTAATGGCCTTGAGAAAAGTTCAGCAAGATCTGCTGCTTGATCAATACCGTGGATTGGGCTGAACACAAGCTCTATAGACCATTTGGTAGAGATTCCTTCAGCTTCTAAAGGGTTAGCTAACCCCATGCCACAAACGACTAAATCTGGCTGCTCTTGTCGAATTCGATCAAGTTGCTTCTCTACATGTTGCCCCTCAACTATTCGTGTTCCTTCTGGAAGTAGTTCCAGCTCTTCATTCATCATCTCTCTATTGAGGTATGGAGTCCCCACTTCAATTAACTTCATTCCACATTCTTGGTGGAGAAAGCGAGCTAAAGGAATTTCTAGCTGTGATTCAGGCAGTAAGAAAAGTAATTTTCCTGATAATTTTTCTCTGAAGGGCTCTAAAGCCTTGCGGGCACGGATGATTAGTGGCTCTACTGTTGAAGTGAAGAGCGAGTCTTGAACTCCGAAAGATTTCGCGGCGGCTTCCATCCACCCTTTGCTTCCTTCTACCCCCAA
Organism: Prochlorococcus sp. AG-409-J16; assembly: GCA_003215655.1. Taxonomy (GTDB): domain Bacteria; phylum Cyanobacteriota; class Cyanobacteriia; order PCC-6307; family Cyanobiaceae; genus AG-409-J16. The sequence goes on along the minus strand of QCKB01000001.1, from coordinate 404,466 downwards.
TGGGAAAGGTGCTTTTAGAATTTCGGCGCCTTTGTCTTTAAGTGCTCTTGCGGTATCACCAAGGTATGGCTGTGCTAGTAGGACTTTTGTGCGAGGCCCTATTGGAGGGATGTCAGTAGATTGTCTAGGAGGAAAGCTGGCAACGTTTTTTATTCCCAGGCGATTAAATAAGGTTATAAATCGGTCTTCTACCGAGTTTGCGAGGGTCCCAACAAGAAGCAATTGTTCCTCATTGCTTTCTGGCATTAAAGGAACTAGCGCTTTTAATGCGCCGTCTTCACCTTGCGTAAAGGTTGTTTCAATGCCACTCCCGGAATAATTAACTACTCGGACTCCTCCTGTCAAAGAACCATTTAGGCGCTCTGCCACTCTTGCTAGATCTAGCTTGATAACTTCACTTGGACAGGAACCGACAAGAAACAAGGTGCGAATTTCTGGACGTCTTGCCAAGAGATCTTTTACTACCCGATCCAACTCGTCATGGGCATCGGCGAGGCCCGCAAGGTCTCGCTCTTCAAGTATGGCGGTCCCAAAACGAGGCTCCGCAAAAATCATCACCCCTGCGGCGCTTTGTATTAGATGGGCACAAGTTCGTGAACCTACTACTAGGAAAAAAGCGTCAGGCATACGTCGATGCAGCCAAACAATAGATGTCAGGCCACAAAAGACCTCTCTTGGTCCTGACTCTTTCAAGAGCGTTGCTCCGCCCATGAATTTCTCTCAGATCTTTATATAAGCTGAATGGATTATTAGTAAGTATTGATTAGTCACTAAAACTCTTTGGGATTGAGCCCCTTTTGTTGCGATTGTGTAGCAATTCGAGTGAGATAGATAAGGAGGATGGCTAGAGAGAATATTTTTTTATTTTTCGATTGGTCTTTGAATAGATATCGCTAAGATTGATTATTACAACTGAGTTCTCATGAAGATTGATAAGTGATTCAAGAGACAAAAAACAGGAGCCTTCGTTTGATCGCCTCTTAAAAACGGACCATTTATCTTGAAATCCTCACTGTCTTAGTTAATTGCGCCAATAGGAATCATCTTTGTCAGCTCGACTAAGTTTCCATATATTCCGACTGAGCCTTTTTGCAACTAAACCTCCTCGTACTGTTTTTGTTGATCCTGGTCGAGCTCCGAGTAATTGTGTAACTTCCGAGGTGCTTAGAGGTGCTCCCGTCTCTATGGCTAATGAGGTTATTTCGAGCCGTTGGCGCAATGAGTGGAGGTCTGCTTTTCTATCATCTTCTGGTTCAGGCCAAGTCCAAGCTGGAGCCCCTTCATTCGTCATTTTTTGCATCAGGCCCATCCCGATGAGTCCCAATGCTTGTTCGGCCTTTAAGTCGCTTGGGAGGCTTGTTGAGTTAGTCGTACTTTCTTGTTTGCTTGGCATTGTCTCTAGAGGTCGCTGACCTGGAAGTTATCGGCTCTTTCCCATGGTGCAAGGTCAAGAAGTTTAGAAGTTTTACAAGTCATCCGGTAGTATCCGCGCCATGAACCGATTCCCTGGCCTAGAAATACGGGAGAGGAGAGAAGGTGGAAGTTCTCTCGTTACAGGTACTGAGGTGCATCCTCAGGCATCGGGGGCAAGCTGCGTCATTACAACTGATTCAGAAACTACAAGGGTTGCTCGTCAAAATAGTCATGTGCAGCAAATAGAGCTGCGGACTTACGTTTTTCTTGATTCACTTCAGCCTCAGCTGGCGGCCTATATGGGCACTGTTAGTCAAGGCTTTTTGCCTATCCCTGGAGATGCATGTCTTTGGATGGAGGTCTCTCCAGGCATGGCAGTTCATAGAGTTACTGACATTGCTTTAAAGGCAAGCAATGTTCGCCTTGGTCAGATGGTGGTTGAGAGGGCTTTTGGCTCCTTGGCCCTATATCATCGAGATCAGAGCACAGTCCTTCATTCAGGAGACGTTGTTCTTGATGCTATTGGGAGCAAAGTCAGTCGAAGAAGTCCTTGTGAGGTCAGCTGGACAGAGGTGATAAGGGCGATAACTCCTGATCACGCAGTTTTAATTAACCGCCAGAACAGGCGTGGCTCGATGATTGAGTCAGGAATGAGCATGTTTATTCTCGAGACAGAGCCCGCTGGATATGTACTTATTGCTGCTAACGAAGCTGAGAAAGCTTCAAATATCACTATTGTTGATGTAAAAGGGGTAGGTGCATTTGGCCGTTTGACTCTTGCTGGAAAAGAAGGTGATGTAGAAGAGGCTGCAGCAGCTGCTATGAGAGCGATTGATCAAATTAATCGTTGATTATCTTTTAGCTGATTCTGGATTTAAATTTTTATTCCTAGGCGTTCCCTTAGACAAGGGGCGAGGCTTCTGGCCGCTTTCCCTCTGCTCCCAAATCGAGAAAGCTGTTCTTGATTTAATTCACCGTAAGTACATTTTGTTTCGCGTATCCAGAAAAGTGAATCGAACTCTCCACCTGCATAGGCTGGTTCTTTTAGAAGTTCTCCCCAGCAAATTCCTTCCGCTTCCTTGATGAAATTCCCTGCTGGATCGCAAAGAACCATGACGCTGCAGAAGCGAGCACTTCGATAAGGGTTCTCAGCAAGAGTAGTTAGTAATTTGTGTATTTTTTCTTTATTGGTAGGAGCAAAGCGGGCTGAGTAAATACCAGGTTTGCCATCAAGTGCATCCACTTCTAATCCGGAATCATCAGCAATAGTCCAGCTTTTGGTCCTTTCAGCTGCAGCCTGGGCTTTTAAGAGGGCGTTCTCTAGATATGTTGCGCCTGTCTCTTCAACATTCAGGTCGTTTGGTTGCCTCTGAACCTCAATAGGCAATGGCCCAAGCATGTGCTCTATTTCAGCAACTTTCTTTAAATTGCCACTCGCAATAGTAATTAGAGGCTTAGACAAACGGATTAATTGACCACCTATCGATTCTGACTCTCATTGTGAGATATGGACAAGTTTGATCAGATTTGTGAGACAGACTTGGCTGAACATTCCATCCCTTGGCAAAACCTTGGGGTCTGTCTCAGATGGAGAAGCTAGTAACTTTTGCAAGGTTCTGTAAGGGAATGTTTTGAGGTGCGCACTCAAAACCCAACAGTCGTTTAAAACAGTCAGGGACAGGGTGATAAGCAGGGCTTATCAGAGTCAATAAGGAAAGTGATCGGGTTTTTTGCGAATTTCTCTTGACGTGAATGGTCCTTACAGAGCATTGTCCATCACGAACATTCCATCCATTTACTTAGGCAGCCAATGGCTAACGAAACTATGGGCATCGCTCTCGGCATGATCGAGACCCGCGGCCTTGTTCCCGCAATTGAAGCAGCTGACGCAATGACCAAGGCAGCAGAAGTGCGCCTCATTGGTCGTGAGTTTGTCGGTGGCGGCTACGTAACAGTTTTAGTGCGTGGAGAAACAGGTGCTGTTAACGCGGCTGTTCGTGCAGGAGCTGATGCATGTGAGCGTGTAGGCGACGGTCTTGTTGCTGCACATATCATTGCGCGTCCTCATCGTGAAGTTGAGCCTGCTCTTGGCAATGGCAACTTTCTAGGTCAGAAGGACTGACATTTGTAGAGAGTACTCAAATAGTACTTTCGCAATATCAATCTCAATACCGACCTAAAGGAGTTATCTAATGAGCAAGAAGTATGACGCTGGGGTAAAGGAGTACAGAGACACCTACTGGACTCCCGACTATGTCCCCCTAGATACAGACCTTTTGGCCTGCTTTAAGTGCACAGGTCAGGAAGGAGTCCCTAGAGAAGAGGTTGCAGCTGCAGTTGCTGCGGAATCTTCAACAGGTACTTGGTCCACAGTTTGGTCTGAGTTGCTAACTGACCTTGAGTTTTATAAAGGTCGTTGCTATCGAATTGAGGACGTTCCTGGAGATAAGGAGTCCTTTTATGCATTTATTGCCTATCCCTTAGACCTCTTCGAGGAAGGCTCTATTACAAACGTATTGACCTCTTTGGTTGGTAACGTATTTGGTTTCAAGGCACTACGTCATCTGCGCCTTGAAGATATTCGTTTCCCAATGGCCTTTATTAAGACCTGTGGAGGACCTCCTAATGGAATCGTTGTAGAGCGAGACCGTTTAAATAAGTATGGCCGACCACTTCTTGGTTGCACCATTAAGCCAAAACTTGGCCTTTCTGGTAAAAACTACGGTCGTGTTGTTTATGAGTGTCTTCGTGGTGGCCTAGACCTCACCAAAGATGATGAAAACATCAACTCACAGCCTTTCCAGCGCTGGAGAGAGCGTTTTGAGTTTGTTGCTGAAGCTGTAAAGCTTGCTCAGCAAGAGACTGGAGAGGTTAAAGGTCACTACCTCAACTGCACAGCTACTACTCCGGAAGAGATGTATGAGCGTGCTGAGTTCGCCAAAGAACTTGACATGCCCATAATCATGCATGACTACATCACTGGTGGATTCACTGCTAATACTGGTTTAGCTAACTGGTGTCGCAAAAACGGAATGCTTCTGCACATTCACCGTGCAATGCATGCTGTGATTGACCGCCATCCTAAGCATGGCATCCATTTCCGAGTGCTTGCTAAGTGTTTGCGCCTTTCTGGTGGAGATCAGCTCCACACCGGAACCGTTGTAGGAAAGCTCGAAGGTGATCGTCAGACCACTCTTGGTTACATAGACAACCTTCGTGAATCCTTTGTCCCTGAAGATCGCACTCGCGGTAACTTCTTTGATCAGGATTGGGGTTCAATGCCTGGAGTATTTGCTGTTGCTTCTGGTGGTATTCACGTTTGGCATATGCCAGCTTTGTTGGCAATCTTCGGTGACGATTCTTGTCTACAGTTCGGTGGTGGTACTCATGGACATCCATGGGGCTCTGCTGCTGGAGCAGCTGCTAACCGTGTAGCACTTGAAGCTTGCGTGAAAGCACGTAATGCAGGTCGTGAGATTGAGAAGGAAAGTCGCGACATCCTTATGGAAGCAGCTAAGCACAGTCCTGAACTTGCAATCGCGCTTGAGACCTGGAAGGAAATCAAGTTCGAATTTGACACAGTCGACAAGCTCGACGTTCAGCAATAGTAAGAATGAGGAGGCTAAATGCCTCCTCGAATTACTCCCTTAATTTAAGCCGCCGGTAATTAAATCGGCACCTATTCCCACTCGCAATCCCAGGTTCACCATGCCTTTCCAGAGCACAGTTGGTGACTACCAAACAGTCGCCACCCTGGAAACCTTCGGCTTTTTACCGCCGATGACCCAGGACGAAATTTACGATCAAATCGCTTACATCATTGCTCAGGGCTGGAGCCCTGTTATCGAGCACGTTCATCCAAGCGGTTCCATGCAGACCTATTGGTCTTATTGGAAGTTGCCTTTCTTTGGAGAGAAGGATCTAAACGTGGTTGTCAATGAGCTTGAAGCTTGCCATCGTGCTTATCCAGACCACCATGTTCGAATGGTTGGTTACGACGCATATACCCAAAGTCAAGGGACTGCGTTCGTTGTTTTCGAAGGTCGCTGATAGTCATCTTTTGACATTTGATATATAGCCTCGATCCTTTTTCGGGGCTATTCCCTCCTCCTTCGAGGGGATTGATTTCTTCTTTTATTAGACGTTTCTTTTGGGCGGACATGGCAAAACAATCAAGTCGAGAACTGGCACTTGAGCGCCGCAAGGCTCTTAGTGAATCAGGGAAGAAATCTACTTCGGTTAGTGCTGCAGGCACTACTCGGATAAGAACATCTGCTGATGCACGTGTCACAAGGACGAATTCATCCTTTGTCAAGCCAACTAATACTCATTCCGTTTCTAAAAAAACATCTTTCAGTTCACAAGGGAGTGGATCTGTTTCAGTTACGTCTACTGCGCGAAGAAACATCAAACCTGTAAGCAGCCCAAGCCGTGACCTGGTTTTGGCTAGGCGTGAAGCGCTTTCTAGGAGAGGAAAATCTGCTGAAACAAGTAAAGACCGTACACGCATAGATGTGGAAAAAGCTACGTCTACTAATGCAGTTTCAACTCCTAAATCTATTGAGAAAAAGGATTCCTTAGAAAACGAAAAATCTTCTACAACCGTTGTAACTACTCTTGGAAGATCTACAAGCTTAAAACCAAGGAGTAGTGAACGACGAACCACTACAAAACGTCGCGCCATACAAAATACTAGTCGTGCACTTGTTCTTGCTAGACGTGAAGCACAATCTAAACATGGCAAAACAGCAGCAAAGCAACCAGCTTCTGCAGCTTCAGTTGCTCGTCAGGGTGACCCAGATTTGACTAGTAGAGAGCTTGCTCAAAGAGTTCGCGAATTGAGAAGCAAAAGTGGCTCTACTGGAAAAAAACGTTCTTGTGCTACTCGTCCGTGTGGCCCGAATCGAAATGGGGCTAAACAGCAATCCGCTGTGGCAGATGCATATTGGAAAGTTGGAGAAAGTGAGACAATCTCTGGGCAAGTAGTTACTGGTACACAAGCAAATAGATCTTCTAAAACAACTGGTAATGAAGCAAGTACATGTAGGTCGATAACGGGTACTCAATATTTAGGTTCGGAAGCTTTTGACACGTTCTGTCAATCCAGTCCAGGCCCAAGCCAACCTTCAAAAGTTGCAGTTACTAACACTACCCATGGTAATAGGGTTACAGGGAATGAAGTGGGTCGTTCAGAAAAAGTGACTGGGGATGAACCAGGAACTTGTAAGACCTTGACGGGAACAGAATATATTTCTGCTAATCAATCAAATTCTTATTGCGGAGGTTCTCAGCCCTCGCCCCGTAAAGTTGGCCAGAGTCTTACTCTTGATGGTCGTCAAGTAAGTGGGGTTATGGTTGGTCGTTCGGAAAAGGTTACAGGTAATGAGGCAGGATCAGATAAAGGACTTACTGGAGATCAATACTTAGGTGCTGATCCACTACCTAGTGGTAGACCTGCAGAAAAGGTTGGCTCCTTTAACACTCTCCGTGGAGCTGGAGTAACTGGAACAAATGTGTCGCGTTCGGAGTTCGTTACAGGTAATGAGCCTGGAAGCTGTAAGCGGGTGACCGGTGATGAATACGTTGGATCCCAGCAATATCAATCATTTTGTGGCGGCACCCCACAGCCCGAGGCGGCAAAGGTTGGTTTGAGTCTTACAAATAAATCACAAGCTGTAAGCGGCACTCTTACCGGTCGTTCCGATCTGGTTACAGGAGATGAGCCTGGAACATGTAAGGCAATTACTGGTACCCCATATGCTGGAGCTGAGCAGGCTGGCCAATTGTGTGATGGGCGTTCGGTTGAAGAGATACAGAAAAGAACACCTAAAAGATTGGGTACTCCTGGTGCACGGATGACAGGTCAACAGCCTGGACTGGGTGGAACTATGACTGGTGCGAATAAAGGCGCATGTGAACCTTTGACAGGGACTCCATATGTTGGAGGAGACCAGCTAGTGGAAGCATGTGGAAAAAATGCTCCTGCTGGAAGTTCTCTGTATCAGAACTCTTCATCAGAAAACTCTTTCGGGACACAATTTAGTGTTCAATCTCCAGCTAGAGCTGCTCAGGCACAGAGAGAAATTAATGATGGTGTGACAGGTACAAGCTACGAAGATGGTTCTAAAATTACAGGCCCCTTCGATATGGCGGTTGACAAGATTACTGGAACTGAGCAGTTCCGCTACGACTACAAGAAACGTCAGTTTAAAGCTGGCTTGATTAATGAAGAATCAATTAACACTGATAATGAAATTTCCAGTCGCCCAATGTCTAGGATTACTGGAGAAGGCCAGTCAGCGGGTTTAAATATTACTGGAGACGATTGGGCGCGTGGAGAAAAAGTCACAGGGACTGAAGGGGCATCAGCACGACGCCGAAACCCTAGCCGTCCAGGCCCTGTTAATGCTATGCCAGACTCCAAAGGAAAGCGTAACGATGAGGTCGCTCAACCAGACTTCTTGATAACTGGTTCCAGTGGGAATACTAGGGAAGGACAATTGGTTACTTTCTCTGGCGGAGCGAGAGGTTAAGGAATTAAATGGCCTACAGAACTCTGGCCAAAAACAATAGACGGAACCAGGCGCCTACGGCGCCTAGAAAGAGACATGTGAATAATGAATCTCTTCAGACTGACTATTCAACTCTTGAAAAGAGTGGCTTATTTAATAGTAGAAGTTCTTATGCGAATCATCCTCTTACAGATGTCAAGGCTAATCAACATTTGAAGAATTACGAGGAAGAAGTAAAGGGACGCTTTGAGCGGATAATCCCTTTCCTGAAAAAGGTTTCAGCTCTTCAACACAACCAGGATTTTGTCTCTCAGGCTGATGAGTTGGCAATTGCTGAGCTTGGATTTACGTTGCCACACCATCTGCTTGAAAAAGCTTGGGTTAGACCACTTGATATGCGTGCATTATTTGCTTGGTGTGTCTTTCAATCTCATCAGTTAATGAGTAATCAGTTTTTTGATTCTGATCCTCTTAACGGAGCAGACGATAGTTTGGCTAGTAAAGAATTTGAGTCTTTTCTTGACGATTGCGGTTTTCACCTTCTTGACGTAACGCCTTGTGCAGATGGGCGTTTGGCTCATTCAATTGCTTATGTACTGCGAATTCCCTTCAGCGCAGTTCGTCGCCGGTCTCATGCTGGGGCTCTTTTCGATATAGAAGGCACAGTTAATCGTTGGGTAAAAACAGAGCACCGACGTTTTAGAGAGGGGATACCTAATGCAGTTCAGGAGAAGAGTCGCTATCTAAAAGTTGTTACCTACCATTTTAGTTCTGTTGATCCTTCTCATCAGGGTTGTGCAGCGCATGGTAGTGATGACTCAGTTGCAGCGGCATCAGGACTGAAGCGTTTATTTGATTTTCGCGAAGCAGTGGAGAATAGTTTTTGTTGCGGAGCTTCTGTTGATCTCCTTTTGATTGGTTTGGATACTGATACCGATGCAATACGTGTACATGTACCTTCTTCTGACAGCACGATGCTTCTTGATAAGTGGGTTTCAGCTTTAGATCTTTTCCAAGAGACACAATCAATGTCTAAGGAACATGCATTGGAGTTAATTAATCAGCGAGTTGTGGAAAGTGCTCCTGGTAAACCTAATCAAGGTATGGTTGCTTTTATCACGAGAATACTTTCGAATAATATTTCTCAAATAGATTATGTTCGTGATATCTATGGAGGGCTATATCCTGATGCTGGTCATGCTGAAAGATTTATTGGAGTTGGGATTGGTTTTAAAGAGGTCCATTTGAGAAACCTTACTTATTTTTCTCATCTTGATACGGTTGAAGAAGGAGCACCCGATTTAGATGTTGGGGTTAAGATATTCAAAGGCCTAAATGTTTCTAGGGATTTACCTATACCCGTAGTTATTCGTTTTGATTACTCAGGAAGAGTACCTGGAGCGAGAGATAGAGCAATTGCTGATTGTCTTAGAGTAAATAGTGCGATTTCAGTTCGTTATCGAGAATTGGTAGAAGATGGACTTTTGCATACTTTGCTGACTATTAGAGATCGAGATCAAAAGGTCCCTGCAGAAGTTGTAGGGTCTTCACTTGATCCTGTACAACAGGAGGGACATTGACATGTTGATTTGTAAGGTTATCAAGCCACTAGTTTCTACAAATAGAATCCCAGGCTTTGAGCATAAACATCTTCAGGTTGTATTAGATGGCAGCTCAAAAAAGGTCGCTGTTGATGCAGTCGGATGTAAACCTGATGATTGGGTTATTTGTGTTGGCAGCTCAGCCGCAAGAGAGGCCGCTGGTAGTAAGTCATACCCAAGCGACCTAACCATAGTTGGGATCATTGATCATTGGGATCCTGATGCTGCTAACCCTTCGCAGGGAGGATCTAGTTAATGGAAATTATGCAAGTTATGGGTCGATTGGTTTGCACTCAACGAGTGGAAGGATTAGGGCACATGAATCTTCGTATCCTCCAAAATAACAAGGGTAAGAAATTCGTTGCTGTGGACCCAGTGGGTGCTCGTGAAGGTAACTGGGTTTTTACTGCGAGTGGATCAGCTGCTCGTTTTGCTTGTCCTGAGCCAAGTACTCAAACTGATCTCACGATAGGAGGCATTATTGATTATTGGTCTCCTGATGGGTAGATAACTCTTTTTATTTTCTTGCGTTTTAATTCTTTGAAATCAAATGACTGCAACTTCTAATAGAGGTGATTTTAGTAACGCCTCTTCTCTTAACTCAAAAAGCTCTCCTCCATCAAGTCAAATTGTTGATGTCTCTTCAGTGGAAGTAACTCCAAGTAAGGTTTCGGATTCTGGCAAAGGGTCAACATCAAGTCCTGCAAAGAAAAATACTAGTTCTTCTAAAGATAAGGGAGGAAAATCAACGACACCTCCTAGTGCTGGAGGAACTTCTTCAGGAGGAGGATTACGGCGTAAAAAACTTGAGAATGGATTTAAATCAGTTCACGGGATTGCTTTGGGAATGATTGAAACTCGTGGAATGGTTCCAGCTATTGAGGCCGCTGATGCTATGACGAAAGCAGCAGAGGTTTGTTTGATTTCTAGAGAATATGTTGGAGGCGGGTATGTCACTGTGATGGTTCGGGGAGAGACGGGGGCTGTAAATGCCTCTGTCCGTGCGGGTGCTGATGCTTGTGAACGTGTCGGGGATGGACTTGTTGCGGCGCATATTATTGCTAGGCCTCATTTAGAAGTTGAGCCAGTTTTGAAGCCTTCTGGGGCTAAAAGGCGTAGCTAGTCGATAGCAAGGGAGAATCCGCTCTTCTAAGTTATATATCTAAGGGGGCCAGGTGATTATTTCTTTGTTTTACTTGAGGTAAATAAGTCCCTATCAGACTTTCTCTTAATGGATAAATGGGTTGAGCGAAAACGTCCTGTCAGGCTTGAAAGGAGGTTTGAATTTGAGACCTATGAAGCTACAAGAGATTTTTTGGATCGTTTAGGAGACTTCAGTGAATCGTCTGAACGATTTCCAGATATAAGTTTTGGTAAGACATATGTGAATATCACTCTCCGGCCAGAGGTTCAGGAGGATTTGTGTATGGCTGATTATCAGTTCGCAGAAGGAATAGATGAGCTCTTCATTTGATATTTCATCAGCTTATGCCGATTCGGGGGTTGCTGAAGTTCTTGGAGAATTAGAGCTTGAGCTTATAGGGCTGAAACCAGTCAAAACAAGGATTAAAGAGATAGCTGCTTTGTTGTTGATTGAAAGAGCGAGAGAGCATTTAGGCCTTCAAAGCACAACTCCTTCTTTGCATATGTCATTTACAGGGAGGCCTGGCACTGGAAAGACAACAGTAGCGGGAAAGATTTCACTTGTCCTTCACCGGCTTGGTTATTTGAGGAAAGGACATTTGATTACGGTTACAAGAGATGATTTAGTTGGTCAATATGTTGGTCATACAGCACCTAAAACCCGAGAGATTATCAAGCGAGCCCAAGGTGGAGTCCTTTTTATAGATGAGGCTTATTATTTATATAAATCAGATAATGAAAGGGATTATGGGGCAGAAGCAATTGAGATTCTTCTTCAAGATATGGAAAAAAGGAGGAATGAATTTGTTGTTATTTTTGCAGGTTATAAAGATCGTATGAATGAATTTTATAGGTCTAATCCAGGATTGTATTCAAGAGTTGCTCATCATATTGATTTCCCTGATTATGATAAGAATGAATTAATGGAAATAGCACAATTATTTCTTGGCAATCAGGGTTATAAATTCAGCAAAGATGCAACCAAGGTTTTTGAAGACTATATAGATAGAAGAAGCCAGCTTCCTTTTTTTGCTAATGCGCGATCAATTCGAAATGCTTTGGACCGAACACGATTGAGACAGGCAAATCGATTGTTTTCAAGAATGGGAGATGCCTTGACCCGTGAAGAGCTTATGACAATCGAGAAAGACGATATTTTGGCTAGTAGGGTCTTCTCTGGAGAAGTTGAGGGAAGAGAAGGTGCTCAAAGCCCTCTTGGGTGAAGGGACGGAATATTTATTGCATGCATAGACTGAACTGGATTGTTGATATCTAGCTATCAGTGTCTTTGGGTTGCTCTAGATCACGTTTGATCAGCACAAGAAGGTATGAAGGTGCTTTGTAACGCCCAGGAAGACACCTATTGAGTGTCTCTAGGTGGCTCCAGCAAACAGTTCGTTCAATCTCTTTGTCGGTCCGACCTTCTTGGAGCAGTCGCCTCAAGGCCTTGCAATAAAGGGGATAGCCAGCCTCTAGTTCGCCTATCGTTAGCTTGGCTACTGCCATGGTCAGTCGCATCGCAAGACTAATTTAGACAATCATCGGACCGCCTGGTGCTAGATGTCTTTTTATGAGTAGTTTTGCGGGGAGTATTTCTACCTTGGTTGCTGCTCTTTTGGTTGGTTTGTTGCCACTTGCCCCTTAGGCGGTTTGATAGAAATTTGTGATTTCTGGGGCGGTCAAGATGGTTGGCATATATAGGTTCTTGTTATCCAAGCCAAGCTACACAATCTATTTCAACCAAGCCTCCTTTTGGTAAAGCTGCAACCTGTACACATGCTCTAGCAGGACTTATTCCCTTCCCGAAGACCTCTGCATAGATTGTGTTTACTTTCCCGAAATCATTTAGATCTACTAGATATATTGTCGTTTTTATTACCTGTGACGGCTCCGCTCCTGCTGCTTTGAGGACAGCTAATAGGTTTTGTAAGACTTGTCGAGTTTCGTTCTCCACATTACCTTCGCCGACCATTAGCCCATTGGATGGATCTAGGGCAATTTGTCCGGAGCAATAAAGCCAATCAGAAACAAGTATTGCTTGGTTGTATGGCCCAACGGGGGATGGAGCGGATTCGGTTGTGATCGGTGTTATCGGATTGGAAGACATTGGTGGGAGTTATTAGGGGGTGATTAATAGTTGATCTAACCTCTAGGAGAATATCTATTAGACTTTAATAAGAATGTAGAGCGGTAGAATTATAACTTTATACTTACCATGAATCTTTATGCTTACGAAGTTTCCCTAGCTCCTGACTCGTTTTAGCCAGGAGGAACAAATTAGTTGATTTTTCTTCTGACAGTGTACTTGGTAAACTTAATTTCCCTTGTTGGCGTAGTTTGGATACCTTATGAAGTCTATTTTTAATTTGATTATTATTTGGGAAAAGGGCTGAAGCCCATTTTAGATTATCTTCTGTGTACTCGTGTGCACAATATATTCTTGTCTCAGAAGGAAGTGATGCAAGTCGGTTAAGGGCTCTGTACATGTCTTCTGGTGACCCCTCAAATAGTCTTCCGCACCCACCTCCAAAAAGGGTATCGCCACAAAAAAGAGCAGGTTGATTTTGCGCTCTTCTTTCTGTAGGTAGATAAAAAGCAATATGATTTTTTGTATGTGCTGCGACGTCAATTACAGTTAATTTACTTTCCATAAGTGATATTTTGTCTCCATCACTTACAGAGATTGTTTGGAAAGGGATTCTCTCTCGATCTGATTTAGCGGCGATAACTTTTGCTTTTGGCCATGTTTTTGTTAGTCCTTCTGTTCCTCCAATATGATCTGAATGGTGATGTGTCTGTAAGACTGCAATTAGATTGAGATTGCGATCTTGCAGCCATTGTTTAACAGGCTCTGTTAATGACGGGTCTATAACAACAGCCTCCTGTCCTGAGACCCATACCCAAATTATGTTGTCTTTCAGGACAGGAATAGGGCTGATTTCGTATAGTTCATTGGATGTGGACATGGCTTTTCTAGTTTTAGTCATCGTTAAAGTCCATGTCGACTAATGACTTCATGATTACTGTTGCTCTCGCCAAAGGAGCCTTGCTAAAGGATTCTGTAACTAGTTTTGCAAATGCTGGTCTTGATTTTACTGCAGTTCTTGATCCAGATAACCGTCAGTTAATGGTGCCATCCAAATGTGGTCGGGCACGAGCTTTGCTCGTTCGAAATGGTGATGTTCCAGTTTATGTCGCATATGGTCAAGCCCAATTAGGTGTTGTTGGTTATGACGTGCTTAGGGAACATCAGATGCCTGTTGCTCAGCTGATAGATCTTGGCTTTGGAGGTTGTCGAATGGCTGTCGCTGTCAAGGAAAGCAGTGGCTATAAACGTGCTGCTGACTTGCCTCCGCATTGTCGCGTTGCTAGTAAATTCACGCATTGTGCCAGAGAGTTTTTTGATGATTTAGACCTTCCTGTTGAGTTAGTGCATCTAACCGGTTCAGTTGAACTTGGTCCAATGACAGGAGTCGCGGAAGCGATCGTAGATTTGGTTGCAACTGGTCGCACTCTTCGAGAAAACGGTTTGGTTGCTATTGAAGAACTTTTTCAATCGACTGCTCGCTTGGTTGGTCACCCTCTTTCATTGAGGTTGGATCGAGGAGAGCTTCGAACGGTTTTGGAGGATTTCCGCCTTCAAGAAAAAAACTCTGTTGAGCTATAGCTAATGGCACTAGACGATTTTAGAAGACTTGGTCGACTTGGACGTTATCTCAGAAAAGATCGAAAGCGTTTATTCCTAATCCTTTTAATTCTTATACCTGTTGCGCTAGCAGGTGCACTTCAGCCGCTTTTGGTTGGTCAAGCTATAAGCGTTTTGCGGGGTGAATCTGTTTTCCCATGGCTTGATGACTTGTCCACTGCTTTAGCAGTGAGGTATTTGTTAAGCATTTTACTTGTATCAGTCATTTTGCGTTTATGCCTGCAGGGTGTTCAGACCTACAACATTCAGGCAGTTGGTCAACGTCTCACCGCAAGGATTCGTCAAGATCTTTTTTCTCATTCAATGTCACTGTCATTGAGGTTCCATGACAAGATGCCAGTTGGTAAGTTGTTGACGCGGCTTACAAGTGATGTAGACGCTTTAGCCGAGGTTTTTGGTAGTGGTGCTGTTGGCGTTTTAGCTGACTTGGTAACTCTCATGGTTATTGCCGTCACCATGGTGCTAATTGAATGGAGACTAGGATTTTTACTTTTAGCGACTCAGATCCCTGTAACACTTTTCGTCCTGTGGTTGCAGAGCCGTTATCGGAAATCAAATTACAGAGTTCGGGAAGAGCTGTCTCAGTTAAATGCAGATTTTCAAGAGAACCTTCAGGGATTGGAGGTTGTACAAATGTTCCGTAGGGAGAAATTGAACTCTGAACAATTTGGACGGACAGGATCCGCTTATCGAAAGGCTGTCAATGGAACTATCTTTTATGACAGCAGCATTTCAGCATTTATTGAATGGGTTTCTTTAGCAGCGGTTTCTTTAGTACTTGCTTTAGGTGGGGTAATGGTAACTTCTGGGGTTATGGGGCTGGGGACTTTGACTACTTTTATTCTTTATTCTCAGAGACTTTTTGAACCCTTACGACAACTTGCTGAACGCTTCACTCAGATTCAAGGAGGTTTGACTGCTGTTGAGAGGATAGGAGAGCTGCTTGAAGAACCCTTGGAGATAACAGATCAGGTTCCTTTAAAGCAGATTGAAGTTAAAGCAAAAAATTCTTCTATTTCGTCTAAAGGGGAGATTTTATTTGAAGATGTAAGTTTTGCGTATAGAGATGACGAGCAGATTATTGAAGATCTTACTTTTCATATTGAACCTGGTGAGCATGTCGCTTTAGTTGGGCCTACAGGTTCAGGTAAAACAACTTTAATTAGGTTGCTCTGCCGTCTTTATGAACCTCAGAAAGGTCGAATTTTGCTTGATGGAAAAGATATTAAGGAGATTCCTATTAGAGAACTGCGAAAGCATCTTGGCGTAGTGCTTCAAGACACTTTCCTTTTTAGTGGCAATGTCGCAGATAACCTTCGCTTAGATTCAAAGATCGAAGATTTCCGACTGAAGCAAATTTGTAATGATCTTGGGCTTTCATCTCTTTTGAAAAGTCTCCCAAATGGACTTGAAACAGAGTTAAGAGAGAGAGGGGGCAATTTGTCTTCAGGGGAACGCCAATTGCTTTCAGTCGCACGAGTGGCAATTCGGAATCCAAAAGTGCTTGTGATGGATGAAGCAACAGCCTTCATGGATCCATCTACAGAAGCGACTCTTCAAAAGGATTTAAATACCCTTTTAGAAAAAAGAACCGCCTTAGTTATTGCTCATCGATTGGCAACCGTTGAAGCTGCAGACCGTATTTTGGTTATGAGTAAGGGAAAGCTTATGGAACAGGGGACCCACCGCCAACTAATTTCCAATGGGGGGCTTTATGCGCAATTGGCAGAGCTTCAAGAACGTGGGTTTTCCAAGAAATAAGTTTTTGTTGAAACTTTTGAGGTTATATGAGTCAGGATGAATGTACTAAGGATTCAGATCTGTGATCAGTATCTGTTCTCTTAACGCCGATGTTTTAGAAAGGCTCTATGGCAAGGGGGCCCGAGAATGCTCTGTGCCAGACACTCAAGCAAACTTGGTGTTTAGTCAATCAAGGGAATTTGACTTGGTTGAGCTTGAGCAGCTCTTGCAAACGGTTGGCTGGAGTAGAAGACCTGTAAGAAGAGTCCGGAGGGCTCTTGATCACAGCCTTTTGAAGGTAGGGCTTTGGCGGCATGACCTTCGTTTTCCAAGGTTAGTTGGCTTTGCTCGTTGCACTGGTGATGGTGTTCTTGAGGCGACTGTATGGGATGTGGTAGTTCATCCCATCTATCAGGGCTTCGGCTTGGGGGAGGAAATGATGGACTACATACTTGATGCCCTTAGAGAAATGGGATTGGAGAGAGTTACTTTGTTCGCTGATCCAGGTGTTGTCGCTTTCTATGAGCACTTGGGTTGGCAGCTTGAGCCAGAGGGGCGTCGATGTGCCTTTTGGTATGCGAATTGACCATTAAGAGTATTGCCTTTTAGAGGTAATACTCTTTGTATAAATCTGAATTTATTTTGCCTTTTTTCCAGAGAATTCTAAGTCTTAGGTTTATTAAGGTTTGCTTGATTAATCCTTTTTCATCCCACTTTTTTGCATCTGTAAAAATATTTGATTTCAATCGATTTAGCTTTGCTCTCTTTGATACCCGCTCGATAAAATCTAGATCTTCCATTAAATAAAGAGGTGCAAAACCACCTACAGAGTTATATAGATTTTTATTTATTAGGAGACCTTGATCTCCATAAGGTCTTTGTAAAAATTGGCTCCGAAGAAATACTATGCTTTCTAATAAGCGCATATTTAAACCATTTCTTTTAACTTTAAAATCAAAATACCATGCATTCTTATTTGAATTTCGAGCCAATATGGTATTAGAAACTATTTCTGACCAGTTGTCGGTTAACCGACTATCAGCGTGAAGGAAAAGGAACCAATTGCTCTCTGCGTGGCAAGCTCCTAAATGCATTTGAGCTCCACGGTTCGCCTCAGTGCTTTTAATTAATTGACACCCGGAAAGCCTCGAGATCTCAACTGATTTGTCAGTGCTCCCACCATCTACAACGATGATCTCTATTTGTTCGTTACATTTGTGGAGGTCTGCAACAAGTAAGGGCAGTCTTTCTGCCTCGTTAAGTGTTGGCAAAATCACGCTAAGAATTGGCATTTTCATTTTTGCCAAGGAGAAAAATCAGTAAGCAGATCTAGATCGTTATGTTCGCGAAGAAGAGCGTACTCGGCGCCTGAAAGCTTGGCTTTCTGGAGTGTCTTTGCAAGGACTTGATTAGTCCCCCAAGGGATTCCGCAGAAGGGCCAAGTCGCTACAGGAGCTATTTGGCGACCTGAAAGACCTATTAGCCAATATCCTCCATCTGAGGCCGGACCTAGAACTATCTCGTTTCTATTTAAGGCTTCTAATGCTTGATGAAGGTCTAGTGTCGAAAGTTCTGGGAGATCAGTACCTATAAGGATTGTTGTTCTGTTTTTTGTATATTTTCTTTGAACTAGCAATACTTGTCTTCGCATTCGTAGGCCAAGGCTTCCTTCCCCTTGCATTGAAAAAGACTCCAATCCATTGACCTTGCCCCATCTCTTTATTGCTCTCGGGCCAAGACCGCTAATAGCAAAGTGTATTTCTACTTGGGCTTTTTTCGAAAAGGATTTTGCAACTTGAATAGTATGTTTTGTTAATTGTGCTTGTATCCAGGCTGCTTTTTTGGCCCCAAGGTTGGCTGATAAACGTTTTTTACAGCGACCGATGGCAGGCCATCTAGCCATTACAACTAAAACGGGTTTTCCCATTTCAATTTACTTTTTGGGATGAGAAAGAAATGGTTTTTGAAACTCGTAGTAAAAGCGTTTCATGGGCTTGAAGCTTTGGGAGAGCCTTCTCATATCGTTTTGGTTCGCACTTGGATGTGAGAAAGCAGAGAGCAGATTGGATGAAGAGTTTAGAAGAAATTCATGATTTCGAATCTGATATGCACCGTTTTACAAGGGTTTTAAGGGGTCTAGCTTGTTGAAAAGTCAAGATCTGAAGAAAGCTAGCCTGACCAATCTCAAACTAATGCTTAGATTCATCTTCCAGAAAGTAAGGACGTGAATTTAATGGGCGAAGAGCTGTGGCTCAAGGTGCAGCATGCCCTTCAGAAGAACCTTAGTAAGCCAACCTTTGAGACTTGGATCCGCCCCGCAAGGTGTAGTGATTTTCGAAATGGTGAATTGATTCTTGTTGCGCCAAACAGCTTTTCAAGTGATTGGCTTCGCAAGAATTATGCCCAAACGATCGAAGAGGTTGCTCGAGGGATTTATGGCAAAGAAGTGAGGGTCATAGTTAAGGCACAAGAAGATGGAAAGACTCCTCAGATGGTTATGGCTTCGGCTCCTCCAGCCGTATCCTCTTCTGGCGGATCCTCTTCTGTTATTCCCCAGTCTGTCGCATCTAGGGGAGGATTCCTGGGTGGGGGAAGACAAATTATTCCCGACTTGAATTCAAGATATGTCTTTAATAGATTTGTAGTTGGGCCTAATAGCAGGATGGCGCATGCTGCAGCATTGGCAGTAGCAGAAGCTCCTGGGAGGGAATTTAACCCTCTTTTTATTTGTGGTGGTGTTGGACTTGGTAAAACACATTTAATGCAGGCAATAGGTCAGTACCGGTTAGAAATTGATCCTGAGGCGAAGGTTGCCTATGTGTCTACAGAGACATTTACCAATGATTTGATTTTGGCTATTAGAAAGGATGGTATGCAGGCTTTTCGAGATAGATATAGAGCTGCGGACCTTATTCTTGTTGATGATATTCAGTTCATAGAAGGTAAGGAATATACCCAGGAAGAGTTTTTCCATACTTTTAATGCTCTTCATGAAGCTGGTCGGCAAATTGTTATAACAAGTGATAGGCCTCCTAGTCAGATCCCCAGGCTTCAAGAAAGATTGATTTCCAGATTCTCTATGGGGCTTATCGCAGATATTCAGCCTCCTGATTTAGAGACTCGTATGGCGATTCTTCAGAAAAAAGCTGAGCAAGAAAGGATGAGATTGCCACGTGACTTGATTCACTTTATTGCAGGAAGATTTACTTCAAATATTCGTGAATTAGAAGGGGCTCTTACTAGAGCTGTGGCATTTGCTTCGATCACCGGTCTTCCTATGACAGTTGAATCTGTTGCACCAATGATCGATCCAAGTGGTCAGGGTGTTGAAGTTACGCCAAAGCAAGTTTTAGATAAGGTCTCAGAGGTTTTTGATGTAACTCCTGATGAAATGCGAAGTAGTAGCAGGAGGAGGCCTGTAAGTCAGGCTCGTCAGGTTGGGATGTATTTGATGAGACAGGGAACAGATTTGAGCTTGCCACGTATAGGGGAAGCCTTTGGAGGAAAAGACCACACCACAGTTATGTATGCAATTGAGCAAGTGGAGAAAAAATTGTCAAGTGAACCTCAATTGGCTAGTCAGGTTCAAAAAGTTAGAGATTTGCTTCAAATAGATTCAAGAAAAAAACGCTAAATAGAAAGTTTTTTAAAACAATAAAGTGAGATTTATTGATATTTTCAATAGTGATTTAGCTTATTTCTCTGGGTTGAAATGGATACGGGTCTTGGTCAAAACGATTATGAAATGGGATAGGTGGACCTTCAGTAGACCCATCTATTTGTGCTGTTATTTCAAGAGCTGTCCTTAGTTTGCGTGCAGCTATTAATGGCATGTCCCTTGGAACAGAAATTCGATCTCTAAGATATCTAAGTCCTAGGGCGCTTCCAGATTCTGGGGAACAAATCTTGTTTGTCATCATTAATGTGAGACTTGCTCTTAATGGTTGGTCGAAACGCTGTGGACCAAGTGGATTTAATTCCAATAGTCGTTCTCGGTGTTTAAGAACTCTTCCAAGTGCAATTGATTCGGCTTGAATGTTTTTTGGGACTATCCAACTAGTTTCTTGTTCACCAAGACCTTCTCCGCAATCAATCAGTCGCTCATAACGCTTTTGTTCTGGATTTGGATCTTTCCAGCACCCTCCCATTTGCGGCGGTAGATCATGCGCATGGGTATGGAAATCTCCTTGTGTTCCACGGTATTCTTCAAAACCTTCAAGCGCCTGGAACCATCTGTCTATTAGGGGGAACTCTTTTCTGAGACTTAGCCCTTTGTAGTAAGCAAGAGAAGCATTCATTCTTTCTATATAGGGGATAAAAATCAGGTCTCCACTTCCAGGGTTGTTTTTGCCTTGCTGATCGATTTTTGAATCCATCCAAGGCCCTGTTCCCGTAGACATTCGCAGTTCGACTTCTTTGGCTATTTTTTGAAACTCTTTTCTCCTTTGCTTTTCTTGAGATGGATTTAATCGAGGAGTGCAAAGCCATTGACACCAGGCTCGAAATAGTTTTCGTTCAAGAACTCTTAATTCAATCGTTTTGGGGCTATTCAGTGGATTGCCAAGAGGTCCAAAATGCTCCTCAAGAGTTAGGAGAATTAAGTCACTCTCAGTTAAAAGTCGACCATCAACCTCTAGTGCAGGAAGTAATCCTGAAGGAACTTTATTGAGATACCAACGTTCTTTTTTTCCATAGCATCGCATTGTCACTTTCTTGACTTGATAAGGAATTTTTTTCCATTCGAGCCATAGCCATACTTTTTGGCAGTATGGACACCAGGCATGATGATCCCTATATAGAGTTACTCTTAGATTCTTTTCTGGTTGTCCGAAAAGACGTAGCTTTGCCTGCGAGTTGGTTGGCCCATTAACTAGATTCTCATCAGAACAGATCATCTTGTCCAAATCTTCCCAGCTAAGTTCTTTTAAGGAGGACTCTTTGCTATTCATTTTTTGATTAAGGGAAAAACTTCTTGGTCGCTCCTTAAATTTAAGGAGCATGATTCATTTGTAAGAGAGTTTTAGCTTTCTATAAGCCAGAATCAACTTTTTTCGAGTCGAACTGTTTGGATTCAAGGAATCCTTAAAAACTTTTTCTTGATGTAGGTAAACCGAAGTATTGACTTTGGATATAGCGTATTTAATACAAGGACTTGAAAATTGAGTTTGTTATGAGAGGTATCCATGGAAGATTCTTTTGATTTGATTGTTTTAGGGGGTGGCTCGGGAGGTCTTGCGGCTGCCAAACGAGCTGCCAAGTATGGCGCAAGGGTTGCGTTGGTTGAAGGTGATCGTGTTGGGGGGACTTGTGTGATTCGTGGATGCGTTCCTAAAAAGCTCTTGGTCTATGGCTCTCTTTATAGTGAATTTTTGGAAGCAGCCTCTAGCTATGGTGTCCATATCAGTAATGCTCATATAGATGCCGGAGTTTTATTGAAGAATGTGAGAGAGGAGGTTTCTCGTTTAAATAAATTGCATATTGACTTGCTCAGCAAGGCAGGAGTTGTCTTGGTTGATGGGTGGGGTTGTTTTTCCAGCCCGAATCATATTTCTGTATTTGATAGGGATAAGTCCCATAAGGTTTGTGAGCTTTATGGTCAGAAAATTTTGATAGCAGTTGGAGGGCGGCCTTCTTTACCTGATATTCCAGGGATTGATATGGCTTGGGTGAGCGATGATATCTTCCTCCAGAAAGATTTCCCAGACCATGTAATGGTTGTAGGGGCAGGGTTTATTGCTTGTGAATTTGCATGTATTTTGAGTGGGATGGGGGTCAAAGTTACACAGATTGTTAGGGGAGATTCATTGTTAAGGGGGTTCGATAGTGAATTGACTTCTACTCTTAAGGAATACATGGTTCAAAGAGGAATTGAGATTAATTTTGATCAGACTATTGATTCGATAAAAGGTAAACCTTTCGATCTAAATGTTGTAACAAAAGGAGGGCAGTCTTACGAATGCGGTGCTGTGCTTTTTGCAACAGGAAGAAAACCTTTTTTAAAGAAATTAGGCCTAGAGAATATTGGGTTAGATATTTATAAAGAGCGGATTACTGTAGATGAAAACCATGCCACGAATCTACCTCATATATTTGCAGTTGGTGATGTTACAGATAGGGTCAACTTGACTCCTGTAGCTATTGATGAGGGGAGAGCTTTCGCTGATAATATTTTTGGAGGTAAATTTAGGAAGGTAAACCACGAGTTAATAGCAAGTGCTGTTTTTAGTCAGCCTGAGTTGGCTATGGTTGGATTAACTGAGGAAAAGGCAGTAGAGGCTTATGGTGAAGAAAACATTGTTACACATGTTTCAAAATTTAGACCGATGTCAAGATCTCTGCAGAAGTCAGGACCAAGGTGCGTATTAAAACTAGTTGTTCTTAAAGAGACAGGAAGGATACTTGGCTGCCATATGTTAGGTGAGCATGCTGCTGAAATAATACAAATGGCGGCAATATCTATAGGGATGGGAGCTTTAAAGTCTGATTTCGATAGGACAATGGCGCTTCACCCCACTTTGGCTGAGGAATTTGTAACAATGAGCTAAAGTTAAAGGTATTTATTCGAAATAAATCTCCTGAAATTTAGTGGAATATTTTTAATTTTCTTTTGATTTAATTGTTTTTTGCCCGAGTTTTTTATCTTGCAATTCTTTCCAATAGATCATACTTTGAACGGCAATTAGGATAAGTATTATTGGAATTACTAGGCATATCATTATTGTTCGAAACTCGTCTTGCCAACCAGGCCATGTCCTAGGAATTATTTTATCAATTAGATAAATAAAATATAGACCTAATAATATGCCTCCTTCTAATCTATTTATCTTCCCTTTTGTCCAGAAAATTGGCATACAAGCGATTGTTGTAAGTACCATTATTGGAAGATCTCGATGTATTAGTGATTCCTCTACGTTGAGACCTCTGCTGCCAGAAACAACCGCTGATCCAGCCAGGACTAGAAGCTGATTAAGCAGGCTGCTTCCAATAACATTGCCGATAGCAAGGTCAGTGCGCCCTTTGAAGGCTGCTACTAAAGAAGTTACTAATTCCGGCATAGAAGTTCCAGCCGAGACAATGGTCAGTCCGATAACGGCTTCGCTAACTCCTAATGATGTAGCTAGAGCACTTGCTCCTTTGACAAGGATATTTGATCCGAAAGTTAGAACTAATATCCCTCCGATAAGATTCAAAATTGACTTTGGCCAGGTATTGCTCGTCGACGTTGCGTTTACTTCTGGTTCTGCTTCTTTAAGTTCCTCAGGAGTTTCGCGAGCGGTTCGTATCTCCCAAACCGAGTTGATTACTAGTGCTATCAGAAGAGCAGTTCCTGCTTGCCATGTGAACTGTCCAGCTGAAGCCATGCCCCAAACAGCTGCAGAAACTGCAAGAAGGACTGGTACATCTCTTCGTACAAGACGACTTTCTACTTTTAAAGGCAAGACAAGCGCACTGCTTCCTAATACAACCATCACATTGAAGATGTTGCTTCCAATGACATTGCTTACTGCGAGGGCATCAGATCCATTTAGGACTGAGCTTACGCTTACGAATAATTCAGGAGCACTTGTGCCTAGAGAAACGACAGTTAGGCCGATTACTAGTTGTGGAATTCCAAAGATCAGTGCTAGGGATACAGCCCCTTGCACAAATAATTCTCCTCCCCAAAAGAGTAGGCCTATTCCTATCAGCACCTCAATTGCTGAAATAAGGAATGGCGACATAGTTTCTTAGAGAAGTAGGGGATTTGATGTCAGGCAATAACCCTATGACTTCTTGCTCAGGTTAAAGTCTGAAAGAGAGGACTCTTTTAAAAGAGATTACATACCTATGTTCTGTAGAGACTGCTATTTAAACTCATAGGAGTTGTCCCCCAGATGTTGATTGTTCTTTGAATCAGATGAGTTAATGAATACTTTGGAACTTAGAAGCTTTGACACGAGGCTCTTTTATAGGTCAAAAGAGGAATTTTAATAGATACCATTAGCTTTCTTAAGCGCCTAAGACGAAAAAAAATCAGTGTTCGAAATAATTGTCTGAGAAGGATATGATTTGGGTGTTGGGTTCGTATTCCTTTTTTTCTCAAGCCGAAACTCTCTAATTGTTTTCACTATTAGGGTTTTTTGTAGTTTGCCCAGTTGATCGAGTTTTAAAATTCAACCAAGGAGTTATAACTTTGACCTCTTCCTCTGAACGATTAACTATTCGACAACCAGATGATTGGCATGTCCACCTAAGAGATGGTCCGATTTTGAAGGCAGTTGTTGAGAGTACAGCCAGGGTCTTTAGAAGGGCGATTGTTATGCCTAACCTTAACCCTCCTATAAAGAGTATTGATGCTGCGGTGGCTTATAGGGAAAGGATTCTTGAATCACTTCCTACTGGTGTTTCTTTTACACCTTTGATGACAGCCTACCTAACGGATAATTTTCCTGAAGATGTTTTAGAGCGGGGATACATTGAAGATGTTTTTAGTGCAGCAAAGCTCTATCCAGCTCACTCAACAACTAATTCAGAAGATGGAGTTAGTGATTTAACAGTTATTGACTCCTTGGTAGAGACAATGGCTCGAATTGGGATGCCATTATTAATTCATGGTGAAGTCGTTGATCCGGATATAGATATTTTTGATAGAGAGGCGTATTTTATTGAAAATCATTTGTCACCGTTATTGAATCGCCATCCAGATCTTCGTGTTGTACTTGAGCACATCACTACAGAGCAAGCAGTTGAATTTGTAGAGGGAAGTGGCTCGAACGTAGCAGCGACAATTACTCCTCATCATTTAAGAATTAATCGCAATGCAATGTTTGCTGGTGGTTTTCGAAGTGATTTTTATTGCCTTCCCGTAGCCAAACGAGAGCGCCATCGTTTAGCGCTACGACGTGCAGCAACTAGTGGAAAGGCTTGTTTCTTTCTTGGTACTGATTCGGCACCACATACCCGATCTGCGAAAGAGAACTCTTGCGGATGTGCAGGAATTTTTAATGCTCCAAATGCTCTTGAAAGTTATATCGAAGTTTTTGAAGAGGAAGGTGCCTTGGATTATTTTGAGGCTTTCGCAAGTGAACATGGCCCAGCTTTTTACGGCCTTCCATTGAATACCTCGTCCCTAACGATTGTTAAAAAAACTCAAGTTGTACCTACTTTTTTCGAGGTCGTTAATGCAACCAACTCTATTGAGAAGATTTTGCCCTTTCATGCAGGGGAGACCTTGAGTTGGTCTATTGAGTTGGATCAGTGATTTTGGTTAAGAGACTTTTAAGCCTATTAGAAACTTTCTTCTAGAGGATATTGATTCTGAAGTTTTTTGATTCTTGAGATGGTTTTGATGGGATTTTTAAGAGTGGGGGCAGGGGGACTTGAACCCCCACATCCTCTTCAGGACTAGCGATTTTAAGTCGCTTGCGTCTACCAATTCCGCCATGCCCCCGACATTAGTTAGGCCTATGCCCTCAATCCATCCTAGATTCACGATGTATTCTGCTCTTAATTGTGACTTTGCAGGCAATAGACAGCCAAATTTCAAACAACTCTTTGTTGGTGCCCGCGATGTTTGCAGTTGTGGGAGGTCTTTATTTGATTGTCATACCTTTGGGTTTGTATTTTTGGATGAGTACACGATGGCACATTATGGGCAAATATGAACGATTACTGGTTTATGGTTTTGTATTCCTATTTTTTCCTGGCTTGATTTTGTTTTCACCTTTTTTAAATCTCCGCTTGAATGGTCAAGACGAGGCTTAGACATTTGACACGAGCAAAGGTTATTCAGTTGGGCTTTTTGGTTTTAGCTGTAGGTGGATTGGGCTATGGAGGCTTCAGACTTTTTGGATTTGATGCGGCTCCTGCTGGGATAGCCTCAGAAGCAATTCTTATCTTCTTGGTAGTTGTTTGGACTGCTTCATATTTGTTTCGAGTAGTTAACGGTAATATGACTTTTATGGAACAACGAAGGCGTTATCGCAAGGCATATGAGGCAATGACAGAGGCTGAACTTCAGGCAACTTTTGATGCTCTGCCCGAAGAAGATAGGATTAAGCTTCTAGAAGGTCTTGAGAATGAAAGGGAATCTATTTAGGTGGCTCAGATACATCAATCTATTTATATTTACTAGTTCCATTTCTGCAAAATGACTCTTAAAGAAGATTTACTGAAGGTAAACAAACCCCCCCGGAGCATTATTGCTAGTAGGTTTTTAAGACTAAAGGGGGAAGGTCGTATTGCTCTTATGCCCTTCATTATGGCTGGTGATCCAGATATAGAAATCTCTAGAGAGATTTTACTAAGACTGCAAGATTCTGGTGCAGATATGATTGAGTTAGGTATACCTTATAGCGATCCTTTGGCAGATGGCCCTGTTATCCAAGCTGCAGCAGCAAGATCTTTAAATTCAGGTACAACTACACCACGAGTATTAGAGATGCTCAAAAGTTTGAGAGGGAAACTAACGGTACCAATTATTCTTTTCACTTATAGCAATCCATTACTTAATTTAGGTATGGAGCGTTTCTGTGATGAAGCTTCAGAGGCCGGAGCTGTAGGACTTGTTGTTCCTGATCTTCCTCTAGAAGAAGCAGAGCGTCTTTCTCCGATTGCTGAAGCAAGAGGTATTGACTTAGTTCTACTAGTTGCTCCAACTACTACACCGACGCGTATGGAAAGAATTTCAGAAAGAAGTAGGGGATTTACTTATTTGGTAAGTGTTACTGGAGTGACTGGTGTACGTTCAGTTTTGGAAGAACGTGTTGAAACATTAGTAAAAGACTTAAAGAGATCCTCTGATAATCCTGTGGCAATTGGATTTGGTATTTCAGGACCAAAGCAAATTCAACAAGTTCGTAGTTGGGGGGCTGATGGTGCGATTGTAGGAAGTGCACTTGTTAATCATATTGCTCTTGCTGAGAATGGATCTGAGGTAGAGCAAGCAGGCCTTTTTTGCGAGGAACTTCGCAAAGCAGCAGATTTATAAATCAACTTTTTGTATCTTCCTCTGAAGGAAGAAACTAAACACCTTGAATAAGCTTCTAGTTTTTTTATTGAAGGTGCTTAGTTATAAAAAGTTTTTTTTATATTGATAAACTAATCATCGGTATCTTCTGATCCAGCAGGCTTCAGTCTTATTTGCTTTCTACCAAGCTTTATTTCAAATTCGTCTCCTGGTTTGAGATCGAGTAATGCTGTATAAGCCTTTCCGATTAATAGATTTCCATTACCTTGAACTGTAGCTATATAGTTAAGTTTACGACCTGCTTTGCCTACCTCAGTTGTTCCGGTATCACCAATACTTACTCCCTTGGCCTCTAGAAGTGATTCATAGAAGGCTGTAAAATTAAGACGCTCGCCACCACTTTTTTTGGTGGAAACATATCCACAGGCACGAACCAGATCAGACTTGCTTACATCACCTAGTTCTTTTACTTTTGCTAGAAGGTCGCGACCAGTGAGCATGATCAGTAGATTAGAGATCTAATAAATAATATAGCTTTTTCCTACCCTTTCGTGTCAATATTTAGTGGTTATTTTTTTCACAGGTTCTTTAATTTATTTTTATGGATCGATTTGTTCTTTGGGGCACATACTGTGATGATGCTATTAAAAAGCGAGAACCATTTCGCGAAGAGCATCTAAGCAGGCTTGCATCACTTAAAGAGAAAGGCACTCTTATCACGCTTGGTCCAACAAAATGCAATAAATATGTTTTTGGTATTTTTGAGGCTGAGCATCTTGAAGATGTTAAATACCTAATTGAACAAGACATATACACAAAAGAGAGGATTTGGACTTCATTTGAGGTTTATTCTTGGACCCAGGCGTTTTGAGCTTGTTCCCATATCCAGACTGCAACAAGTTCATCGCCGCCATTGCCCAGAACCTCTTTGTAGCCACTCATGATTCCTATACCGTCACTAGCTATTTTTGCTATGGCTTCAGGGTTGTCTAATCCTCTGCTCTTGAGTGCTGATAGCTTTAGTGTTTTTCCTCTTCGAATAATGTTCCCACCATTTAAATGACAACTTGAACAGTTCTTATTAAAGAGTGATTCACCTGAAGTCATCTCTAGGGCATAACATTGCAGAGGGGAAAATAAAATGAGCATAAGAATGAGTGCTTGGAGTATGATCTTTTTAATTCCTTTTCTGAAGACCTGTTTCATATTAGATTGATTATATAAGGGATATATATTATAATTAATTTAAACTAGATGCACTGGAATTGCTTTATATGTTAGATATTTGTTTATGTTTTCATTGTCTATTTTCTCCTGCCATGATTTTGGACTTTTCTGCTTATGGTATTTAAATTGATTTCTGAAAGCTTTTAAACTCTACAGCTTATTAGATGGAATCTTTTGGTTTTTAAAGATTTGCTGGTTGCAAATAAATTCCCTTTGAATTGACTACATTCCTTTAACTGATACATAATAAATAGATTAGGAAACCGGTTTTCCTTTCGCTCCGCTTACTTTTTATGGCCGAAGAGGACTTGAGGAGGTTTTTGTTCAAGGTTGATCAGCTTAATGAAATGGTTAAGTCTCTTGATCACTTTCCAGAAAGGAGAGAAGAGCTTGCCTCTTGTATTAACCACAAGCAGGTAGTTGCTCTTGCAAAGTCTTGGGGCTTCGAAATTGGTCGCCGATGGGGAGAAACTTCTTGAGTTAAAGATGAAATCAATGAAGATGATTGCTGGATAAATTCAACTCTAAAGCCGCTAAGGAGCAAGATTTTTTATAATTTCAAGCAGATTAGCATTTGTTGGAAAGGTTAAGAGCATTGTTTGAATGGATTTCAGTTAGTACAGTCTTCTTTGATCTCTTCTAAGAGAAGGTCTAATTGTCCAAATGGGTCTGTATTGATTGAGGGTAGAGGTGTACCCTCTAAAGAATTGTTCCATTCATTCTCTACTGAGCAAAGATGTGAGGCGATCTTCGGTAGCCCTCCAAGTTGATAATCACGTTCTAGAACTTCTATTAATGCGGGCATCCTTGAAGAAACGGCTTGAAGACTCTTTCCAAGATCTGCTTGGGTTCGTCCTTGTTGCTTCAGCCAGTCTTTGATTATTCCAGCAAGATCTTCTTCCATGTCCTTAGTCCATGGAGACATTGGCAACCTCGGTAAAAGTTTTGAGCCCACTCTTTTTTAGGATTTCAGAGAAAGAGTCAGCCTTCATTGTTGGTTAATTTTGCTCCTTTTCTTTAAATACAACCTAACTGTGACTAATGCCAGTGGAATGCAACATTTTTTGAAGTAATTTTCTATTATCTTTTTGATGATAGTCAGAAGTATCCAGTTAAAAAGAAATGACGCAGTTTTCGATTTCTATAAAAATAATTGGTTTAGGCTTTGTCTAAAACCTCAGAAATTGTTTGAGTGATGTATAAAAGTTAGTTGTTACAGAAAGTGCTTTCTAGTAGTCCGCTTTGAACACTTGCCTTCCTTAGTTTTCGGAGAGCTCTTTGAACGACTTGTCTGCAATACTCTCTGCTGCAATGCATATGCCTAGCCACTTCTGCTAGTGTTCTCCACTCATGGGTTCCATCTAGGCCAAATCGGAGTTTGACAACAGTTGTCTCCTTCGGGGTGAGATTTGCTTTGTTAAGTAATTTCCACGCACAGTCGCTGCGCTCTGCTAATTCAGCAAGTTCCAAAGGAGGAATTTCTTCACTAGGCAGGATATCTCCTAATTCGGAGGGATCTGTTTTTGATTTAATAACTCCCTGCAGACTAAGAGTTATGCTTCGCAGCTCACAAGCAAGAAGCTCTTCTACTTCTTCTAAGGGAAGGTTTAACGTTTCTGAAAGTTGATTAGCAGTGGGAGATAAACCACTTATTTGCATTAGTCGCGCTTTTGCTGCTCTTAGCTTCGTTAACTTCTCATTTACATTTACTGGAATGCGTATAGTTCTGCTTTGGGTAGATAGGGCTCGGTTGAGGCCTTGGCGAATCCACCAATATGCATATGTCGAAAATCTATGGCCTCTTGCAGGATCATATTTCTCTACAGCTCTACTTAGCCCTAAAGTCCCTTCCTGAATAAGGTCAAGCAGTTCTAGACCTTTCCCTTGATATTTCTTAGCCAGGTTTACAACAAGTCTTAAGTTGGCAGTGATCATCTGATTCTTAGCTTTTTCACCTATATGAATAATTCTTAGTTGTTCATCTGTATATTCGCATTCTTTTCCCTTGCCTCCTGCAAGTCGACAGGGCTCAATGATCGCCATCATTGCCTGGACTTTACGTCCCATGGTTAACTCTTGTTCGGGAGTTAAGAGTTGGTGGCGGCCAATCTCGCTTAGATAAGCGCTTAGGGAACTCATCATTTCGAAACCCTTTCTTTATTTAAGCTAGGGCCAAAGCCATTACATTCTTCCTCTGTAAGGAAGTGTTCGGAATTAATTATTTATTCCCTATTGAATAGTTTCTTTAGGAAGCACTGACAAGCCTTGTTGTTGATGATTGTTTAGGACTTATTGGGATGCCTATTCTTGGTGCGTCATGTCGCTATTGTTTTAGGAAATCATCCTGCCCAATACATTTTGGGAGTCTCTTTTTATGCCTCAGGCTTTTAACAATGCTTTTGTTGGCTACATTCATTATCTAAGCTTCATGGTTTGCTTCGCCGCCCTGGTCTTAGAGAGAAGGCTTTTGAGGGAAAATCCAAATAGAGGTGAGGCGATAGCAATGGTAATTACTGACGTTTTTTATGGAATTGCTGGCTTAGCTCTTTTAACAAGTGGGATTTTACGAGTCTTGTATTTTGGGCAAGGTAGTGACTTTTATACTGCAAATCCCTTGTTTTGGTTGAAAGTAGGTCTGTTTGTATTTGTAGGTGCATTATCTCTTTACCCAACAATTACTTACATACTTTGGGTGATACCACTACGAAAGGGGGAACTACCTTTAGTCCCAAAGGGATTAGTTGTTCGCTTGGGTTGGATTCTTAATTTTGAAATAGCTGGATTTGCCGCAATTCCACTGCTTGCTACTTGTATGGCACGTGGGATTGGTCTCGGTGGATCGTGATTGGCTTTTGAAGTTAGTAGTAGCACAACTTATCTAAAATTTAAATAACAACGGCATGAATTGATTGCTAGCTTTATGCAATTAATATTGCTTGACTTTGTAATCGAAAAATTAGGGTTTAAATCGCCTAGGTGCGTTTTGGCGTTCTTTTAATATCTTAAGAACATCTTTCCAGTTAACTGAGTTATGGGCTAAAGCAACTTGCAAATGGAAAATTATATCCGCTGCTTCATTGGCAATTGCATTCGCGTCTTTATCTTTGCAGGCCATTACAAATTCAGTTGATTCTTCGCCAATTTTTTTAAGTATTAAATTGTCCCCATTATCTAACAAGTGGTTGGTATAACTATTCTTCTGAGGAACTTCCTTTCTCATATTGATAATTCTGGAAAGTTCGCTACAGGAATCAGTTGGGGGCTCTTTTATCAGAGGATCATCTTTTTTGTCTTGATCAATTTGTTCAAAGAAACAACTTCTTGCGCCTGTATGACAAGCAATGTTTCCAGTTTGCTGGACACTTAGCAGAATTACATCAGCATCACAGTCATAACGGAATTCTTTGAGAATTTGAGTATGGCCGCTAGTAGCTCCTTTATGCCAGAGTTCCTTTCTTGAACGACTCCAAAAGTGAACTTCTCCAGTTTTGATAGTCTTTTCAATTGCAAGTCGATTCATCCAAGCCAGCATTAGTACGGCACCATCGAGCCAGTCTTGTGATATGGCAGGTATTAGCCCGTCTTTATTAAAGCGGAGGTTATCAATGAAGTTTTGATTAAGGAGTTGCATTTTGCCCTTGAAAAATAAGACTTGGTCTTTGAATTCCCTTTAGATACGTTAAGAGGATTTTTGATGTCTATCCCATCCTTTCGTTATACCTGTAGCAAGCGTTTTGGTGGGTATCCCTGCACACATAGGCAATGGAGTCACCCAGGAAAATGCAAGTTTGTGCATGGCTATAACCGAAGCTTTACTTTTTGGTTTACTGCTCATGAGCGAGATGAATACGGTTTTGTCGTCGATTTCTCGAGCTTGCGTAGTTTTGAGGAAAAGCTTAGAGGTCATTTTGACCACACATTCCTTGTTAATGAAGATGATCCTCTTCTCCCTGAATGGCAGAGACTACATGGCTTGGGAGCTTTGGATCTTCGGGTAATGGAGAATGTAGGTATGGAGGCTAGTGGTGAGTTGGTATGGGGTTGGGCGAATGATTTTTTGTTAGATAGGGATTGTGGCAGAACTTGTTGTTGGAGGGTAGAGGCACGAGAGAATGACATCAATGCAGCTTGGTTTGAAAAAATACCGACTTGGTTTGAATCTGGCTTAAATGAGTGGAGATAGAACCCAGGGGGAAGTAGATTTATGAGGATATATTCCCTTCGAAGCAAAGGAGAACTTTGATTAAAAGCTTATTTCGCTTTGAGATTTAGAGCTTGTCTGGCAAAACCTATCACCCACAAGAGATTCCAACTATTATTATCCTGCAATCAGAAACAGTATGCGCGAACACCAAAAGCTACTAAGAAGAAATATTTTCTTCTTAGTTACCATACCTTTAATTTTAGGTTTCCTATTTTCACCTGTAAGAGCACATCATCCCTTCGAGACTGGGACTGATTCCATGCTTCAGGGCCTTCTTAGTGGTTTAGCTCATCCAATTATCGGCATCGATCATCTGTTGTTTTTATTTTCTATTGGCTTGTCCGGATTCTTTTCTCTTCGTTGGATACCGGTCCTGATCTTGTTTGGACTTTTTGGTTCAACAATGGCATTCTTTTTGCCTTCTTTTTCTGGATTAGAAGCGTGTATTGGACTTAGCTTGGTTGCATCTGCGGCTGTAGTGGCTGGATATCTAAGACCAGTCGTGATACTCCCATTAATAGCTATTCATGGATTTGTACTTGCAGAGGTTATTGTGGGTTCAGAACCCACTCCCTTGATTTCATATATTTTAGGATTAACCTTGATTCAAAGCCTATTGATATCAGGTGGAATTGTGTTTGTTAAAAATTTTCTAGCCTATAAGAAGCAGATAACAATCGCTTTAACACTGATAGGACTTACAATTACATATGGGGCTTTATTTGTCTAATATTTAGCTAAATTGGAGTTGGTCACATTTAACTATTACATTGATAGTTGACCCTGCTGAAAACTTTCCTGAAAGAATCTCCTTGGCAATAGGAGTCTCTAACTCTCGTTGTAATGCCCTTTTTAGAGGTCTGGCACCATAAACCGGGTCAAAACCAATACTTGCAATCCATTCTTCTGCTTCTTTACTTATATCTAAATGGATCTTCCGCTCTAAAAGTCTTTCACGTATTCGATTCACTTGCAGGCCCACAATGTGACGGAGCTCATCTAAACATAGACTGTGGAAGATAATCGACTCATCAAGTCTATTGATGAACTCTGGCCTAAAATGTTTTTTCAAACACTCCGCCACTATTTGTTCTATTTTTTCTTGGTTTTTCTCCTCTCCGGCTAATTCAATTATTGATTGACTTCCAATATTACTTGTGAGGATAACAATCGAATTCTTGAAATCAACCACCCTTCCTTGACCATCAGTAAGGTGTCCTTCGTCAAGAATCTGTAGGAGGGTATTAAAAACATCAGGGTGTGCTTTTTCTATTTCATCAAAAAGAATAACTGTATAAGGACATCTCCTGACTGCCTCGGTTAATTGTCCTCCCGCTTCATACCCTACATAGCCTGGGGGCGCCCCGATTAGACGACTTACTGAATGCTTTTCCATATACTCCGACATGTCAATTCTGACCATGGCGTTTTCTCTGTCAAAAAGGCTCTCGGCAAGCGCTTTCGAAAGCTCCGTTTTTCCGACACCTGTAGGCCCAAGGAAAAGAAAACTCGAAATAGGACGATTAGGGTCGCTCATCCCTGCTCGAGATCTTTGGATCGCATCGGCTACAGCACGAACAGCTTTTTGTTGCCCTATGACTCTTTGGTGGAGCTCTTTTTCAAGTCCAAGAAGTTTGTCTCGTTCGGATTGAACTAGCCTCGAAAGAGGAATTCCAGTCCATTTTGCGATTACTTCCGCAATATCTTCTTCAGTTACTTCTTCTCTAAGTAATGACTTATCTCTGTTATGAGTCTCATCTTCAAGGTTAAGCTCTTTTGCTGAAAGCTTAGTTTGCAATGTACATAAAGTCCCATATTCTAGTTCTGCTGCTTTGTTTAGGTCGTAGTTTCTCTTCGCCTGGTCTATATATATTTGAACTTTCTCGATCTCTTCTTTGATGGAGGAGACCTCATCGATTGAATGTTTTTCTTTCTCCCATTGCTTATTAAGTGAGTTTTGATGCTCTGCTAATAAAACTAGCTCTTTTTCTAAAGCTTCAAGTCGCTCTTTGCTTGCTAAATCAGATTCTCTAGCCAATGAAAGCTTCTCCATTTCTATTTGCAGGATCTTTCTATCTATTTCGTCGATTTCTTCTGGCTTGGATGTGATTTCCATTTTTAGTCTTGCTGCAGACTCATCAATAAGGTCAATCGCTTTGTCAGGGAGAAATCGTTCCGAGATATATCTGTCACTAAGCATTGCTGCAGCTACTAATGCATTGTCAGAAATTCGTACGCCATGATGGACTTCATATCTTTCTTTTAGGCCACGTAAGATTGATATTGTGTCTTCTACATTTGGTTGGTCGACTTTTACTTGTTGAAATCTTCGTTCTAGAGCAGGGTCTTTCTCTATATAAAGTCTGTGTTCTTTGAGTGTTGTGGCACCTATACAGCGGAGCTCACCTCTTGCGAGCATTGGCTTAAGAAGATTGCTGGCATCCATCGCTCCACCATTGGCTCCAGCGCCCACAACGGTATGAATTTCATCAATGAAAAGGACAATCTGGCCTTCAGAACTTGTTACTTCTTTTAGAACAGCTTTAAGGCGTTCCTCGAATTCACCGCGATATTTGGCTCCTGCAATTAACGCTCCCATGTCAAGACCGATTAACTTTCTATCCTGAAGAGCTTTTGGTACGTCTCCGTTAACAATCCTCTGGGCTAAGCCTTCAACGATTGCAGTTTTTCCTACTCCAGGTTCTCCAATTAAAACAGGATTGTTCTTTGTTCTTCTGCTTAAAATCTGGATTGTACGTCTGATCTCGTCATCTCTTCCGATGACTGGATCAAGTTTGCCTTCTCTGGCTGCATTTGTAAGATCACGACCATATTTTTCTAGGGACTCATAAGTTGACTCTGGGTTTTGAGTCATTACTTTTTGCTCTCCTCTAATTGAAGTTATAGCCTCTTTAAGAACTTCCTTTGTTAAATTAACTTGATTGAAAATATCACGGCAACATCGATTATCTTCGGCAAGACCGAGAATTAAATGTTCAACTGAAATAAAAGCATCACCAAATGATTGTTTGTATTCATTAGAACTTTTAAGTGATTCGCTTAATGCCTTCCCTACATATATTGACTCTGGGGTTGATTGCATCAATGGTTGTTTTTTTAGATATTCTTCGGCCTTATAAAGTATTTTTTTAGAAGAAATATTTGCTTTTTCAAGAATGGTCTTGGTTAAACCTTCTTGTTTGATCAGAGATATAAGAAGATGCTCAGTTT
The DNA here is from genome assembly GCA_003215655.1 of Prochlorococcus sp. AG-409-J16. Lineage (GTDB taxonomy): Bacteria > Cyanobacteriota > Cyanobacteriia > PCC-6307 > Cyanobiaceae > AG-409-J16. Next base: position 368,741 of record QCKB01000001.1, on the reverse strand, counting down.
CTAATTGTTGGTGTTTTTTTTCACGAGCTAGTTTTTGTGCTGAAACAATCATGGCCCAGGCCTGCTCTGTAAATTGTTCAGCTGTTGGTTGCATCTAAGATCGAAATTTTGAATTAAATCCTATTTAAAATATATATTTCGGTTATGGGGTTATCCGATCAAATTTGTTCGGTCTTCTTCTCAAGTGCGGAAATTACTAAACTTTTTCTAATTCAGGTACGAAGGTTAATCTCTTGGGGGGATAATTCTTCTTATAGGTTCTATTTCATTACTTCGAAACCAGCTTGCAATCTTCTCTGAGGTTTTGACTTCTTCTAGGTCTGTAACCTTAACTGGGAAACCATGCTTTAAGGCAATCTCAATTAGAGACTTATTGCTTTTACAATGCCTGATCTTCCTTCTAAGGGATGAACTATGTTCAGCTGCATTTACAAAGTCTGATAAGCCTTCCTGTGACATCGAGATAAAAAGATTGAGTCAATTCTTGCTTAGATCTAACTAGCTTTAATCTCTAAGTAAAGTGACTCTTAATATTTTCCTCTTGTGATTTGGGTAAAAAAAGAGGCAAGGAACCTATGCCCCTTGCCTCTTTTTAAATTGAAATACTTGGACCTTTATTGATTTAAAGGGTTTGAAGATGGACTACTTGACTACCACGGTGCCAACCATTCCAGCCCCTCTATGTGGCTCGCAATAGAAGTCGTAGCTTCCAGCAGTTGCAAATGTTTTCTCCCAGGACTCTCCTGGTGCGAAAGCAAGGTCGGGGTGGCTTAATTCGTCGTGCCCATCAAATACAGCATTGTGAGGAGCAAGCTTGTTATTGACGAACTTCACTTTGTCTCCTGCGTTGATAGTGATGCTGCTTGGCTCGAATGCAAGCATGCCCCCATCTGTCCCTAGTTTTACTTCAACTGTTGCTGCATTAGCCGAAGAAACACTAATGCCAACTAGAAGCATCAGTGCAAAACAAGTCGCGGCAAGGGATCTCAGTACTGATTTCATTTGAGATTAATTTTCTTTGGCTATATTAACTCTCTTTCGGGATTTATTTAAAAATCAGGGAGATTTGAGCTTTTTAGGATTGCTTCTAGAGTTGAAGCATGGCTTGGCGCTCCAAAACTTTCTGGGTTAGTGATTGGCTCATGGACAAAATGACGTTGCTTAATGCTGAAGCGATCCCAAGAGCTTATTTGTATAGGCAGGATCTTAATTAGCGCCTTAATTAGCCATCCCCATAGAGGCAGGCCCAGGGTCCTTTTAACCCCCCTCCATCGGCATAAAATTTTTACAGCTTGATTTATCGATATTGCAGGTTGGCCTAGAACAATTCTACGTACGGCACCTTGCCCTGGTTGATTATTGGGCTCGTGATTATTTGTGGCTAGATATCCACAAATAAAGGCAATATCTGCTGCATGAATGAAGTGGAAACTGGCGTCGATTCGAAGCCACCTGGCAAGCCATAGCCAATTGCAGGCTTCTAATAGTCCTTTGGTTAAGTAACTGGTTGGGAAAATAGAATTTTCATATACTGATCCACCAAAAACAAGAGTTGGGAAAACAGCAATTATTTTTTCTGCTAATGGATGCTTTTCTAATTGATTTAAGCATTCAGCCTTTGTTTGTATGTATTCAGTCCCATAAGATATTGCCTCAGGTAATGGTTCTAAATTCTTGTTTAGAATACTTGCTGTAGAGAAATAAATTATTTGTTCAAGAAGGTCTTTATTTAGATGGTCTAACAACTTTTTAATTGCCAAAACATTTACTTCGTATGCTCTTTTGGGATCTCCCCATGCAGTCGCTGTATGGATTACGCGAGTAACAGCTTGTAGCTCGAAACTATGCTTTTCAGGATCGCGAAGGTCGCCAACTATTAATTTAATTCGCGGATGTTTTTTCGGTATTGCAGTTAGCTTCTCAGGATCTCTTAGCCAGAGCAGAAGGTCATCCTGAGAGTTTTTAAGTAGCCAAGCGGATGTATATTGACCAACGCATCCGCTTGCACCTGTAATAAGAATTTTTCCTTTTTTCTTCAAACTTATGAATCAATCAGATTAATAATGTTTTTACCTGATTCGAAAAATACTTTTGCATTGTCTTCTGGAGTTCCTGGAAGAATTCCATGACCGAGGTTAAGGATATGACGACGACCTTTTGCTTTCTTGACAGTATCGATTATTCGTTCTCGTATGGCAGTTGGAGTGCCAAATAAAATTCCTGGATCAACATTTCCTTGAATACCTACCTTTTGAGGAAGGCGAAGACATCCATCGGACATATCAACGGTCCAATCGAGCGAAACAATATCCACGCCTGTACTGGCCATCCTTTCTAAAACTCCTGCACTGCCTGAGATATAGAGAATCATTGGGGTATTAGGGTGTGTTTCTTTTACAAGTTCAACAACTTTCTTCTGATATGGGGCGGCAAAAGTGTCGTAGTCAATAGGACTAAGTTGACCAGCCCAAGAGTCAAACATTTGCACAACCTGAGCTCCTGAGTCGATCTGGTAACGAAGATAGGTTGCTATGGACTCGGCGAAATGGCTCAAAAGCCTGTGTAGGAGCTCAGGTGCTTGGAAAGCCATTGCTTTTATAACAGCATAATTTTTGCTGCTTTTGCCTTCTACGACGTAGGCAGCCAAGGTCCAAGGAGCGCCAACAAAACCAAGAACTGCAGCTTGGTTGCCAACACTTTTACGGAGTTGACCAAGTACTTCCCCAACAAAAGGTGTGGTCTCGTTTGGTTCAAGAGGTATTAATTGATCTATTTGATTTGCTTCCCTAATTGGTTCTTGGATGATTGGGCCTTTGCTTTCAACAATATCGAAATTTATTCCCATTCCTGGTAAGGGAGTGAGAATATCTGAGAAAAGTATTACTCCATCAGGCTTGAAGGCCTCGAACGGTTGCATCGAGATCTCATAGGAAAGATCAGGGTTCTCTGAGCGCTCCCTGAAGCTTGGATAACGATCTCTCAGCTCTCTGTAAACCTTCATATAGCGTCCTGCTTGTCGCATCATCCATACGGGCGGGCGTTCCACCGATTCACCACGCGCAGCACGGAGTAATAGAGGCAGGGAGTCGCTCATTCAGAGGAAGGGATGATCAATCGGAAAACTTACTTGAGGCAGTTCCCCTAGAGGCAATTATTTAAGTAGAGAAGTTATCTTCGTCATACCTTTTGAGGTGGTATTTGGACCTTCAGGCTTCTTCCTTGGTTGTATTTGAAGACTGAAACACTTAGTGGTGGCAGGCATAGAGAGAGTGATTGCTCGTATCCATGCATGCCCCATTCGTCCGAGGTCTTCCCTCCCAAGTTGCCTAGATTGGTTCCGCCATAAATTGAGCTGTTGGTGTTGAGAATTTCTTCGTAGAATCCATGTACTGGAACTCCGATCCTGTAATCGCTGTGAGTTTGAGGGGTGAAATTCGCCACAATGACAAGCCATTCTCCATTCTTACTTTCTCTTCGCATGAAGCTGATTACAGAATGTCGGGTGTCATCACAGTCGATCCATTGGAAGCCATATTCATCGAAGTCATCGCGCCAAAGAGCAGCTTCTTGTTTGTAGAGAATATTTAAATCTTTAATTAACTTTTTAATGCCATTATGAGGCTCGTAATTAAGTAGTTCCCATTGAAGATCGCCCCATACATTCCACTCTGAGCGTTGTCCAAACTCCATTCCCATGAAGATAGTTTTCTTCCCAGGATGTGTCCACATATAAGCAAGTAGGGCACGAGTATTAGCATATTTTTGCCAGTCATCTCCAGGCATCTTGTGCAGTAAATTACTTTTGCCATGCACTACTTCGTCATGACTAAGTGCAAGCATGAAATTCTCTGTATATGCATACCAAATTGAAAAAGTTAGATTGTTTTGATGAAATTGTCTAAACCAAGGATCCAATTCGAAATAATCCAGCATGTCATGCATCCATCCCATGTTCCATTTCAGATTGAATCCGAGCCCACCAATATCAGTTGGCTTTGTCACCATTGGCCAGGTAGTTGATTCTTCTGCAATAGACAGAGCACCTGGAAAATGTTGAAAGAGAACATGATTTGCTTGTTGCAAGAATCGAACTGCTTCAGTATTTTCTCTCCCACCTGATTCATTTGGAAGCCACTCTCCTTCTGGTCTTAGATAGTCTCTATAGAGCATTGATGCAACTGCATCTACACGTATTCCATCTATATGAAATTGTTCAAACCAATACACCAGATTTGCAACTAGAAAATTACGAACTTCATTTCGACTGTAATTAAAAATCAGAGTGCCCCATTCTTTGTGTTCTCCGACTCGAGGATCAGAATGTTCATATAAATGCGAGCCATCAAAAAAAGCTAAGCCATGTCCATCTTTAGGGAAGTGACCAGGAACCCAATCTAGGATTACGCCAATATTTTCTTCATGGCAACGGTCAATAAACTCTCTGAATTCATCTGGTGTTCCGTACCTACTTGTTGGGGCATACCATCCTGTGACTTGGTAGCCCCATGAGCCATCAAAAGGATGCTCAGAAATTGGCATTAACTCAATATGGCTAAAGCCTAGTTCTTTGACATAGGGGATTACCCGATCTGCTAATTCGTGATATGTAAGTAGTCTTGCCCCTGGCTTCATTTCCGCAGCTGGGACAACCTCCCTAGCATCTCCATTTTGTTCTATGAATGGAGCCTCGGCTGATCCATGCATCCAGCTGCCTAAATGCAGTTCATAAACTGAGATTGGTTGATTTATAGGATTTGTACTTTCTCGTGCTTTGATCCAGGTTGAATCGCGCCATTCATGACTATTTAACTGAGCTACTACTGAACTAGTAGAAGGTCTTACTTCATGTTGGAAACCATATGGATCTGCTTTTTGATAGCAGTGACCTTGATTTGTACGAATTTCATATTTGTATAAGGCACCAGCTCCTATGCCTGGGATAAACAACTCCCAAGTACCACCAATCCGTCTTTGCATTGGGTGGTGGCGACCATCCCATGAATTCAAGTCACCAATGACTGAAACACTTCTGGCATTTGGAGCCCAGAGACAGTGCATAACTCCTTTAGTGCCTTGGAACTCGACCAAGTGAGCTCCCATTCGTTGCCAAATATGATGATGATTCCCTTCTGAAAAAAGGTGGCGGTCTACTTCCCCCATCCATTCTTCTCGGAATGCCCATGGATCGTTTTGCTCGTGAGTTATTCCTCCTCTATTGACTAATAATTTATAGGTTGTTCCAGGGTTTTGATTAAGAGAAGATTCGAATATCCATGGATGATGTGGGTTGGTCATGGCAAGCTTTTTGCCATCAATAATCAGCGCTACATCGTCTGCCTCTGGCATCCATATGCGCACTATCCATTTGTTTTCATGAAGATGTGGCCCCAGGACAGCAAAAGGGTCATCATGTCGGCATTCGGCAAGTCTTTGCCCTTGCTCTACCATCCAGTCAAATTGAACACTGGTGGTCATTTAGTAGGAGCCCAATTATTTTTTTGACTTTAAGATAATTTCTTTTGGAAAGATAGTTTTAACCATTAGAGAAGCAATTTAGTGGGATAGGATTTCCTAATATGACTTGATAAAGTTTCCTTTTGTTAGTGATTGAAAATGAATGTATAGAAGATCTGAACAATGTTGCTGTATTTGGTAAAAGTGAAATAAGTCTTTTAAGAGGTTTTCTCTTTGTTAGAGAGTAGAGATTTGAAGATCAGTTTTGACCCTTCGAGCTCTATTGCCAGAGTGATAGGTAGGCATTTGGAGGATGGTGCTCCAATGGGTAGATTATCTTTGCCAGGATTGACTCCTATTGCTGGCCACGCAGCTCCAGCGATTGAAATCCTTATTTGTTCACCCCTATTGATTGAGGCAAGCAAGGGTTGCATCAAAACTTTCCTTGGTTTTGCTGTCAGAGCTTCTTTCCCCAACACCCGCAGTATTCCTGTGGAAAGTTGATTGACCTCATAGCTTGACTCTTTAATTACTGAGAGCGCGACACAGAGATCAAAGCCTTGTTGATCTGAAGAGACAATTATTTCGAGAGTTGGGATTCCCTCTAATTTGCAAGATTCTTTTAGAGGTTTTGTCGTAAAGGTTGCCACGTCATTTCTATTGTCTACGGAGCTTCTTTCGGCATTACCAGGCTTGGGACTTAGATGACCTCCAATTGAAGGTACTGGCCTCCAGGGATCATGTACTAAGTAAACAAGACCATTACCTTTCGAATTTTCTTCCATAATTCCATCTTGGCTATCTATAGATGCCATCCCTTTACTCAGTAGCCCCCAGCTATTGGTAGGGGATGCAATGTTGGTCTCAATTGCGTTTTGAGAGGTTTGCCATTTTTGTGTAGTTAGATTCCATAAGTGATTTGTTGGAACCTTTTTATTTGACTGGGACTTGCCTTTTAGATGGCAATCAAAAAAAGCGAGTTGGTGTTGATTGACTCCTTCCCACCAATCAAGATGAGTCGCAGGACCGATATAAAGCTCGGGACTTCCTCCTGCAGAAATTGACTGGTTATAAATTTCTAAAATGCCTTTTAAATGTGGATCCCACCAGCCTCCAATCAGAAGCATTGGTTGTTTCAACCACTCCTTAGGTGGAACGTGTGATAGCCAGGTGGCTGCTGCGTCGGTTGATTGCTTTAGCCATTGCATTGCCATCCCTGTAGGGTCGTAGCGCTTTAGCAAGGAAGTCCCTTCTCTTAGGTAAGAGCCTTCTTCAAGACTTCGATGAAGTTCGGTCCAGATTTCTTGGGATCCATTTCGTTTGGCTTTTAGGGCAGCTAATTGCAGCCCCCAGGCAATTCCAAGGTGCCACCAAAATGCTCCCCCCTCGCAACTCCAGTCCTCAAATTCCCTTAGTCCTGTCATTGCAGGAGCAAGACAATCTGGGGGCGGACTCTCTGGTTCAGCTAGGAGCTGCGTTAGCCCCTGATATGAAAATCCATATGTTCCTAAGCGGCCATTGCATTCAGGTAAAGATCGAACCCATTTATGAGTTCTAGTTGTGTCCGAAGCTTCTTGTTGAAATCCAGTAAAGACCCCTCCTGAGTCACCTTGTCCACGAACGTCTTGAACAATTACTAAGTATCCATTACTTGCCCACCAAGTTGGATGTAAATAGGTGATCGTTGAAGCCAGTTCTCGACCATATGGTTGGCGCATTAATAGTGCTGGCCAAGGTCCTTCCCCTGGTGGGAGCCAGATTCTTGAGAACAGTTTTACCCCATCTTTAAGGGTTAGAACTTCGTCTCGCCATTTTGGTACTTGATTTTTAATGAGCCCTTTAGCGGACATTTGGGCAGTTGAGACCAATAACGTAAGTGGAGAGGATTTCGGCATCCAATGTATTTAAATCACGCTTTTTAGCGACATCACTAATAGCTTGTTTTGAGCTTGCAGATATGCCTTGAGAATTAAGTGCCTTGAAGTGATTGCAAAGTTTACGGGCTTCTTCAGGATTGCTTTTGACACTTTCCAGGAGTTTGGATTGTGCTTTGGCTCCAGGTGCAGTAGCAAAAACCATCAGGATCAGCGCAGATAAGTAGCGCATAGTCCATTCTTTTGGAGTTACCTTCTTATTTCAATCCTCTGAAGATGATTCGTGGGGTTTGTTGGGTCAGTTTCGCAGTTGCCTGGCTTTAGCTTTTTTGATCAATTCGGAAGCTTTTGTAAGGTTTACTACAGGATTACGGCTGCTTCTGAGCAGGCGTTCTAGGCGCCCTGTATTGCGGAATAACTCTTGAGGCGTTGAGCTTGCTAAAGCCGAAATGGTTGCTACGCCTGAATGCATTAGCAAGGCTGCTTCATCTGCAGCTAGGCCCAGATCACAAACAAATAATGCGATCCCTTTTAATCTTTTAAGGTTGCTTGGTGTAGAAAGGCCTTTCTGGGCCAAGATATTGACTTCTGATTCTGAGAGATTCTTTAATTTTTTCCAGGTTTTGATACCTGCGTCTAAAAGCTCCTTCCTTTCATTACGGTAATTTTGAGGAAGATTGTCTAAAGCTTGTTCAGCTTTCATTTTTGCCTAATTCCATAGGGATTGTGGTGTTTTTATTTAAGTCTCTGATTACTTCACCAAGTATGACTGGACGGCTAATCCCTTTCCCTTCTGGTTGAACTGCCCGAAGTCGTACATGTACTAGACCATGCCTCCCTCCTCCTTTGAGGTTCCCAGCAAGTTGTTCCAATGTTGGTTGCACAGCATCGTTTGGGAAATCCTTCGATGCTTGAGCTACAAGAAGTTCCCCTCCATCGTCATAAACCACAGGGGCATATACGGCACCTTCGACTATCAAAGGTGCCGTATAGCTTTCAGAGAAAGCCCAAGAGCTTCCTGCTAGCAGAATTGTGAAGGCAGCTGCTCCAAATAGACGGAATTTTTGCTCCCACCCAACTAAAAAAGAGATCAATGTGATTGTGCCAAGGGCAAGACTGGACCATAAAAGCCATTTGGTGGATTCTTCTAAAAGTTCTGGTAGGGTCATTGGCTGGTTAACATTGGTTTGATTTCTTATAGTTCGATTACTCCCTAGAAAGCCCGATAAAAGTTATGGGAGTAAGGCTTCAATCCTTAACCAAAATAAGGTTTAGGTTGTTAGGAGCTTTTTTCCTTATAGGAGGAGCAGCCTCGACCTGGGTCGTAACAGACAAGGTTGCAGAAAAGGTATTAAATAATTTGCGTCCTTCTTTAGAGAAGAAGCTTTCAGAGACATTTGGCCATCCATTGCAAGTAGGACCTTATAAAGGGTTGAGGGTATTTGGCCTGGCTATTGGGAAAACCCAACTATTGCCTGGTTATAAGGATCAATCATCTGCTGAATTTTCAAGTCTGACAATAGGTCTGGCCCCTTTTGCAAGCTTGCGTCATTTGAAGCCTGTTGTAATAGTCAAACCACGTGGAGCAAGAGTTGTTCTGCGACCTAATGAAAAAGGAGATTTTTGGGTTCCAGGGCAGCTTCAATTTGCTGAGAATGATCGACCTGATTTTGATTTGCAGTTAAGACTTTCACAACCAGCAAAAATTTCTATAGAACCTGCTCAGATTGATTTCACTTTAACTAGTAGGGCTTATTTAAACCTTTCCCAAAAAAAAATAAAAGGAATTTTTCAACTTGCCTTTCCAGACAAAGGGAAGCTTTTGTTAAAGGGGTTTGGCCGTTTGGATCAGTTGGAATTAAACGCAAGGGCCTATTTGGAAAGGCTAAAACTTGAGTCGCTTCAAAGTCTTTTGCCTGGCTTATGGCCTGTTCAGGTCAAGGGCCAGCTTGGTGGTGACATGCGGCTGAGTTATTTAAAAGGACGTGTTGGCTGTAAAGGGACTATGACTGCCCTTGGCGTGGAGGTGACTGGGGGGAAACTGAATGATGCTTTGTTTTCTAAGAAGACGAGTTTTAGTTGTCGCAATGATTTGATCAAATTTCCTTTGAGTGAGTGGAACTATGGCCCTTTAGTTGGATCATTTAAAGGTGAAGGGTTTATTGAGAAGTCAAGCAATATTGATTTGCTTATGTCTGCTTCTTTGGGGTTAAAGGAATTTGATAGCCCAGAGATCAAGGTGAATGCAGCTTTGCCAATGAGACTTAAGAAGGATGGATTTGATATAGGTGAGCTGCAAGCAGATTTGAACGTCGAGAGTTTCCCTTTATCACACCTTGGCCCTCTATTTGGTAGATCTATGGCAGGAACACTTGCCATAGATGGTCAGGTAAAGGGAGAGCTTTCGAAGTTGAAGCCTACTCTTTCTCTTCAGGCAGTTAATCCGCAAATAGGTGGATTACGACTCCAGGAAGAGTGGAGAGGCGATTTTATTGGTGCTCCTGGCGGTGGTGGGGTGGTAAGGCTGGATTCTGTTCAAGGGAATGTGCCTTCCACTCTTTTTGGGAGGCTGGAATCCAATTGGTCATTAGCTGATTTAGCCATGACTAGGGCAGGTGGAAAAATATCTTTGAGAAAAACTGTTGCTGGCTTTGATTGGTTTGCAGATGACTTTAGTGTTGATGGAATTCAAGTAGCAATTTCACCTTCTAGAGGATTTAAGGGGATTTTTGGAAAATTCAGTGGAGAAGGTAACTTCTCTTTTCAACCTTTTTCCATAAAAGGACAGGCCAAAATGCTTTATCCACGCCTTATGGGCTTTGGCCTCATGGGCTTGGGTTTGAGGGAGGCAACTCTGAATGGGAAATACTCAGAGAAGAATTATTCAATTACTAGCGAACTTGCTCCTCCTGATATTGGAAAGGTAATACTTTCTGTAAAGGGGCGTCTAGGCGGTGAGTTGAGTGCTAATGCAAAGGTGAGAGGTGTAAGTGCTCGATGGCTAGCTTTTAGCGCCTTGCAACTACCTCAATTTAAAGACAAGAGACTTTCTGCTACTGGGAATGCTGGCGACCTTGGAACTTTATTGGTTAATACCTTTGATGGCTCTTTAGAGGGAAAATTTAAGGCAATAGATTTGGCTAAGAGCTCTTTGGAAAAAGACGAAAACAAGAGGAGAATAGGAAAGATTATTGATCCAGAAGACTTACGTGGGGAGATAGATGCGGATGTCGACTTGAACGGATCAGATTTATCTAGCCTCAACCTTGTTTTAGATGCAAAAGGATATTTGTGGATGGATGGTCAAAATGTTCAAGAGGTTAAGAAGAGCCAGCCATTTGCTATTTCATTTAATGGTGCATTGCAGCAAAGCGAAGGTAATTTTTCGATTCTGAGAATTCCCTTGACGTTAATGGGGTTAGTAGCACCTATCCCTTCTTCCATACAAGGTAGCTTTGGATTGAATGGAAAATACCGTTTTAAAGATGGAGAGGCGGAAGCATCTGCTGATTTGATTCTTGATAAAGCTAAGTTGGCGGAGACATCATTTGTACTTGATCGAGGAAAGATCTCGATAAGTCGTTTTCTTGTTGAAATGGATGTGGCTGTTAGGAGTAAAAGCTCTATTGAGCCCATTACGATTGTGGGAAAAGTCCCGTTGTCTTCAGCACGGCCTATTGACCTCAGGATAGAAAGTCATGGTGATGGGTTGCACTTTCTGGGTGGACTATCAGATGGCACTCTTGTGTGGAAAGGAGGGCAATCTGATTTAAGACTGCTTTTGAGAGGACCTCTTAATGCTCCTCAGGCGAATGGCTTCTTTGTGATACGGAACGGGAAATTTATTGTTATGGAGCAGCCTCTAACTGATTTAGATGCTTCCATTGTGTTTGACTTTGACCGCCTTGAGGTCCAACAACTTCGGGCGCAGTTTGGCGCGGAGGGAAGTTTGAAAGGAAGTGGGGCAATTGCATTCTTCCGTTCAACTATTGAGAGTCAGCCACTTGTGTTTGGAATGGAGAAGGTTCGTTTTAATTTGCCGGTTGCTGATGTCCAAGTAGATGGCGATTTGATTGTCAAAAATTCATTGTTTAAACCCCGCCTTGGAGGAGAGTTAACCATTAATGAAGGAGCCATCTCTCCTCGACGTTCAGGCTTTAAGAAGTTAGGAAAAATGTCAGCGAAGAGTAAACAAGATGAAGATCTTTCAGAAGAAGTTGGTGTTTCAGCCTCTACGGCTACCTCGCGCAAAGGAATTTCCTCACTACTTAAAGAATGGGATTTTCAAAGTCCTTTGGTGTTGCAAGGACAGGACTTGGAATCACCTACAGGTCAGATGCTTAGAGGAGCTTTCCCTAGCATTCCTTTTGTGAGTTTTGACAATTTACGTTTACGTCTTGGCCCTAACCTTCGCATAACATCACAACCTTTAGCTGATTTTCGTACAGCAGGGTTACTTACGTTAAATGGACCTTTAGATCCGAGATTAAAAGCAAGTGGTGTGGTTCGTTTACTAAATGGTCGTGTAAGTCTCTTTACTACAACTTTTAATCTGGAGCGTCGTGCTCCAAATGTGGCTGTATTTACACCCACGCTTGGATTTATTCCATATATTGACGTAGCAATGACCACCAGAGTTTCAGAAAAAGTTGGAGATCAGAATAATGTTGCTTCTTCTACAATCTTTACAAGGAATGGATCAGGAGGAGGCGTTGGTGTAGGAGGGTTTAGGCTTGTTAAAATTACATTGGAAGCATCTGGTCCAGCTGATCGCCTTGCTGAGAACATTGAATTACGAAGTCTTCCTCCCTTAACTAGAGACCAATTGTTTGGTCTTATTGGAGGAGATTCTTTGAAGGAACTGCTGGGTGGAGGAGAGAAAGAATTAGCCAATGTACTTGGAAAGTCAATTTTATCTCCCCTATTGGGAACAATTACAGGCGCTTTTAGTGAACGTTTGCAAGTTGCTTTTTATCCTGCCTATGTAACACCTGAAGTCACTGACAAAACAGGAGATAGTCAGCCTGCTAATCAGGAGGAGGTTGAGGGTGGTGCACCATCGCAGCAGGCATGGGTTACAGAGGTTGGCGTTGATTTGTCTGACCGCGTTAACTTGTCAGTCCTGGCTGCTCCTAATCGGCAAGATATACCTCCCCAGGGAACTGTTTCTTATCAGGTTACTCCTAATGTTGGACTTGTTGGTTCCTTAGATAATAGAGGGACATGGCAAAGCCGGCTTCAAATGTTTTTCCGATTTTGATAGGTGATTGATGAAATTAGACAGTTAATAGGGGTTGATTTTGATGAGACAACTATCAGATTGGGAAGATTTGATTTTAATGGCACTCTTCTAGAGACAATTGAGTTATCTACTCCTCAACCTCCGCTACCAGGTGCGGTTACAGTTACTTTATGTGATGGAATTGAGTCAATTGACCCAAAACATGAAGTTGCCTTTGTAGGCGTTGGACTTCCTGAACCGATTTCAGCATCCAATACCTTGGATAAAGTTTCTGTTGATTTGTTTGGATGGCACTCGGTCCCTTTTGTTGATTGGTTAGAGCCTCGATTGAGGAGGAAAGTCACCCTTGGCAGACATGCTAATTGTGCTTTGCTCGGCGAGACATTACTTGGTTCTGCCAGGGGACTCCAAAATGTTATTTGTTTTTCTTTAGGGCGTCAGATTTATAGTGGTGTAATGGTAGACGGAAGTTTGATTGTTGATCCGCATCTTTTTGATAAGGTGTCAATTTTGTTAGAGGCTAATTATTCCTTTGGAAGTAGTAGTAATTACAATGAAAGTGTTTTTCTAAAACAAGAATTAAATAGTTTTGATTCTCCTTCTCCTTGCTCTAATGGAACAACCAAAAACAATAAAGTGGTTTGCTTTCAGGATAAAGCCTTTGTTGATAGCGTAATGCGTTTTGGAAGAGAATTTGGAGCAGCAATCGCTCCATTGCTTAACGAAGTTAGACCGGAGATGGTTCTTTTGGAAGGTAAATCACCTCATTGTTCAGAAGGGTCTTTATCATTGCTTCATAAGACACTCTCTAGCTATCTTCGCTCTAATGAGATTCATCAACCCAAGGTCCGGACTTGTGACTTGGGCAATGACGCAGCCTTATTGGGCGCAGCAATGCTTGCGAACAAATGAGTAAGTATTTCCCATTGAGCGCTATGGGAGTAATGATTAACAGTAACTAATTAGTTGCGATGCAAAACCATTCCTTAGTTCCAGAGCCTTCGGCAGAGTTGCTTCAGCTGGCTTTTGATGTTCGACGGGCGGCGTTATCGCTTGGTCACACCACTCTTGACCAGAGACGCAGCTCTTTAATGAAGATAGCTGAGTCGCTTTCGACTAGATCGCGGGAAATTGTTGCAGCGAATAAAGAGGATCTTGATCGTTCAGAAGCTGATGGATTGACTTCTGCATTAATGGCTCGGTTGAAGTTAGATGAATCAAAGTTGGAAGGTGCGATTGAGGGGCTGAGGAGGTTAGCTCGCTTGCCTGATCCTCTGGGCCATCGTCAGCTTCATAGGAAGTTGGATGAGGATTTGGTATTAGAGCGGGTAACAGTTCCTCTAGGGGTTTTGGGTGTGATCTTTGAGGCGCGACCAGATGCTTTGATTCAGATTGCGGCTTTGGCTATTTGCTCTGGTAATGGAGCCATCCTTAAGGGCGGTAGTGAGGCAAGCCGTAGCAATGAAGTGATCATGAAAGCGCTAAAACATGGACTTTCTTCTTCGGCAGTCTCTCCAGAAACTTTGGCGCTTCTTACTACTCGTCAAGAAAGCCAGGCATTGCTTCGATTGGATGGATTAGTTGACCTGATTATTCCTCGAGGGAGTAATGAATTAGTACGTTTTATTCAAGAAAATACGCATATTCCTGTACTTGGCCATGCAGATGGAATATGTCATCTTTATATAGACTCGGATGCGGATATAGATCAGGCTTTGAGAATTACAGTGGATAGCAAAACTCAGTACCCGGCAGCTTGTAATGCTATAGAAACTTTATTAGTCCATGAGAAGGTTGCTGAAACTTTTTTAAATAAAATGGTTCCTGAATTGAGTAATCTTGGGGTTCGATTACTTGGTGATGACTTAAGCCAGTCTTTTGGGGTGAAGATGCTCGCGAATGAGGAGGATTGGTCTACAGAATACCTAGGTCTGACTTTGTCTATAAAGGTAGTTGATAGTTTAGGTGCTGCGTTAGAACATATTCGACGTTATGGGTCGAGGCATACTGAGTCAATTGTCACCAGTAACAAAGAAACTGCTGAAATTTTCTTAAGATCAGTTGATAGTGCAGGGGTTTATCATAATTGTTCAACACGCTTTGCTGATGGCTTCCGTTATGGCTTTGGCGCTGAGGTCGGGATTAGTACTCAAACTTTGCCCCCCAGAGGTCCAGTTGGATTAGAAGGTCTAGTGACTTATAAATATTTGCTGCGTGGTAATGGTCATATTTCTGCCGACTTTTCATCTGGAATGAAATCCTTTTCGCATATAGATTTGCCATTGTGATTGATTGTCTACCATCAGGAGCTATACATGTAAAGGACCTTCGTATATGGTCACATGTAGGTGTACTTGAACAGGAAAGGCAATTAGGTCAGTGGTTCTCTATAGACTTCAGTTTATGGCTTGATCTGGATAAGGCTTCTAAGGCTGATGACTTGGCCGAAACAGCAGATTATAGTTTGGCAATTCGAAGTCTTCAACATTTAGCCTCGGAAATTAGATGTTTCACACTTGAACATTTTAATGAGAGGATTCTTGATGTACTTGAGGAGTTGTATGGGCAAGTGAAGATGCGTGTTGTGGTCCAGAAATGTAATGTTCCTCTGAGTGGATTTACTGGAACTGTTTCTGTCGAAAGATATCGCTACTCAACTCCTACCTGATGGTATGTCCCGCTCTCCACGTCCATTGATTTTGGTTCATGGCCTATGGGATAACCCAAACGTCTTTTCTGACTTAGTAAGAAAGCTTGAGGGATATGACATGCCTCTTATGACACCACATCTCCCTCACCGCCTTGGACGTGTTCCTTTAAAAAGACTTGCACAGAATTTGAACGTTCAGATTATTGAGAGATGGGGGATAGAAACTTGTGTAGATATTCTTGGATTCTCGATGGGTGGACTAATTAGCCGAATCTGGTTACAGCAACTTGGTGGTTCAAGGCGCACGCATCGTTTTATTAGTGTGGGATGCCCTCATAGAGGTACATATACAGCACAGCTGGTTCCTTCTTGGCTTCTTCCGGGGGTGGCAGATATGAAACGCGGGAGCCCACTTATTAGTGAATTAGATAATGATTTGCTATCAATAGGCGATGTAACTTGCAGTAGTTTTTTTTCTTATTGGGACTTGATGGTTATACCTGGTTGGGAGGCAGTGTTACCAATGGGAGAGCAAAGACCTTTGAGTGTTCGTAGCCATAGAAACTTAATATCTCATCCAGTTGCTTTAGATACTCTTGTTAATGTGATTCTTCAGCGTTAACGACGTTTAGTCCTGAGTGACGGATAAGAGCATTGGTTGTGGGTGGGCGACCACGGAAGGATTTGAAGACTTCAGACGGAGATCGACTACCTCCTAGACTTAAAATTGTCTTACGAAAACGACCACCAATTTTTTTTATGTTTTCTTCTCTTTGAAGCCCCTCTTCTTCAAATGCTGCAAATGCATCAGCACTTAGCACCTCAGCCCATTTATAAGAGTAGTATCCAGCAGCATAGCCTCCTGCAAAGATATGACTAAAGGAGCAGAGGAATTGATCTTCGGGTATTGGTTGAATAACAGTCGTTGTAGAAGATAGTTGCCTTCTTATCTCATCAGGAGTTATTCCGGATTCTGGATCCCACCTGCTATGTAGTCGTATATCGGTAAGCGCAAAGTGAACTTGTCTTAGAGTTGCTAATCCCGAGTTGAAATTTCTACTACGAAGTAGTTTTTGGAACGTCTTTTCTGAGAGGGGTTCGCCTGTTTCCCAGTGACGTGCAATATTGAATAACGTCGAACGATCTATACACCAGTTCTCCATGAACTGACTAGGGAGCTCTACGGCATCCCATTCAACATTATTAATGCCAGCTGCTTGTGGATAGTCGACTTCTGTAAGCATATGTTGTAAGCCATGCCCGAATTCGTGAAAAAGGGTTTCTACTTCTTCGAAGCTCATTAGGCTGGGCTTATCTCCTGTTGGGGGGGTTTGATTGCAAATTAGGTATGCGACTGGCTTGATTATTTCCCCTTTACTAGTCTTTTGTCGAACTAAGCATTCATCCATCCAAGCGCCACTTCTTTTGTTGGCGGGCCTGCAATAGGGATCTAAATAAAAGGAAGCGAGAATAGAGTCATCATTATCTTTTACGTTAAAAAAACGAACATCCTTGTGCCATACCGGAGCCTCGCCATCAGCTGCTTCGATTGTGATATTAAACAGTCTTTTGCACAGATTGAATAAGCCATCTAGGACTTGTTGCAGAGGAAACCACGGGCGTAATTCTTCTTGGTTTAAATCGAAGCTTTCTTGTCGAAGACGTTCTGCCCAAAAATTTATGTCCCAGGGCGCAAGTTTTGGTGATTCTTCGCCTTGACACCTCTTGGCGCAGTTTTGCATTTTTTCAAGTTCTTGTCTTGCGGTTGGAAGAGCTGCAGAACGTAACTCTTCTAGTAATTTTTCTACCGCATGTACGTCATCAGCCATTTTGCTGGCCAGGCTTAACTCAGCCCAGTTTTTATATCCCAAAAGTCTCGCTTGTTTATACCTTAGAGAGAGTATTTCCTTGATTAAAGGTTGATTGTTCAGTGTCCCTTCGCTTGCTCTGCTGACGAATGCTTTATATGCCTTTTCCCTAAGGTTTCTATTAGTAGCATTGGTCATGAATGGGATATAGCTAGGAATATCAAGCCCAAGCCTCCAGGGCCCTTCGTTTGCAGTGGGTTCGCCACCATTCTCACGGCGATCACCTGCTCTTTTGGCAGCTTCTGCAAGTGTGTCTAAGGCTCGTTCTGGAAGCCCTTCAATTTCTGAGGCATCAGTTAGCAACATGCTCCATTTTTGCGTTGCATCAAGTAAGTGATTGCTGAAGATTGTTGAGAGTTCAGCTAAGCGCTCGCTAAAAGTGTTAAATGACTTCTGCTTTGCCTCATTAAGTCCTACACCACGATGCTTCATTGAGAGCAGTTCACTTTTAAGTATTCGCTTTTGTGTTGTATTTAGGACCCTATAGTTTTGCTCTCTAAGTTGACATAAGGCTTTATGAAGTACCTTACTTTGTCCGACACGATTGTTGAATCGTATTACTTCTGGTTGTTTCTTAGAGTATGCCTCACGAAGTTCTGGTGAATTGCATACTCCATTAAGATGCGAGACTAATCCCCAGCTCCATCTTAGTCGTTCATTTAGGTTATTTAATGGAGTCATTATTTCTTGCCAATCAAGTCGAATATTTTTATCTATTTGATCTTTTAGTTTGTCTTCTAGAAAGCTGAATTGATCATTTAGAGTATCTATCAAGATAGGTATTTGATCAGTCACCTCGTTGGCCCCTATGGCTTTGTAGTTCGGTAGGCCTTCACCCTTTAGGAGTGGTTCTCGAGGATTGTTCTTAGCAGGAGGCATATATTATTCAGGTTGAAGAAATGGTTTGTTTGATTATTAGGTAGTAAATCGCATTAGGGCTTCAGCTAGAGAGTTTGTCGAGGCCTCGTATAGATTAATAGCTACTCTTGGCCAGAAACCAATTACCAGTGTAGGAACTAAGAGGCTCAACCCAATAGAAAGCTCTCTTGGGTTGATGTCATTTACGATTGCTAAAGCTGGTATACGTGGGCCAAAGAAAACACGTCTACACATTGATAGCAGATAAACAGGTGTAAGTACTAGGCCTATTGCCGCAATGAAAATGGTGATCGCTCTAAATAAAGAGGTGAAAGCATCTTGACTGGTAATTCCCAGGAATACTGTGATTTCACTGATAAAGCCGCTCATCCCTGGAAGTGCTAGGGATGCCAGTGATGAGGCCACGAAGAAGGCAAAGGTGATTGGTAAAACCTTTGCCAGACCTCCCATGTTTGGTATTGAGAGAGTGTTCGTGCGTTCGTAGAAGCTGCCCGTTATAAAGAACATTGATGCAGCAATAAGGCCATGGCTAATCATTTGAAGCATCGCTCCACTTATTCCAAGCGCATCAATGGCCCCTATGCCAAGTAGAACGAAGCCCATATGACTTACAGAACTGCAGGCAATTCTTCTCTTTACATTGTCTTGAGCAAAAGCATTTAGTGCTCCATAAATGATATTAACTATTCCTATAACTATTAAAGCTGGAGCTAGCAGGAGATGGGCTTCAGGGAGCATTTGCACATTGAATCTCAGAAGTGCGTACCCTCCCATCTTTAAAAGTACACCTGCTAGAAGCATTGATACAGGAGCATTGGCTTCTCCATGTGCATCAGGAAGCCAGGTGTGAAGAGGGAAGATTGGTAGCTTTACTCCAAATCCAATTAGGAACCCTAAGTAACAAAGTATCCCTATAGTTCCTGAGAATGATCTATCTGTTAACTCTCCTAAATTAAGAGTGAACTCACCTCCAGATAGAGCTAAAGCGAGTCCACTTATTAGAATTAATAAAGATGCAAGTGCTGTATATAGTATGAATTTTGTTGCAGCATATAGTCTTCTATTTCCTCCCCAAATTGCTATTAGAAGGTAGACAGGTACAAGTTCAAGTTCCCAGGCTAGAAAAAATAAAAGGAAATCCTGGGAAAGGAAAACAATTCCTTGTGCCGAAGCTTGAAGAAGTAAGAGTGCAAAATATAGTCTAGTTCTGCTTTCAACCTTCCAACTGGCGGCAGCTGAAAGTAGCGTAATGAGTCCACTAAGTACAACTAATGGGGCGGAAATACCATCTACTCCAAGAGACCATTCAAGCCCTATAAATGGGACCCAGTTGATACGTTCTACAAGCTGTAATTCAGGACTTTGTGGAATATATAAATTGCTGAAAACTCCTAGGATTAGAACAAAGTCCGCTAAAAGTATTCCTAGCGCCAGATTGCGAGGCAAGTTTGAGCCACTGTTTACCTCTTTAGGTAACAAGGGCATTAATAATGCTCCAATTGCTGGAAGCAAGACAATTAGAGACAGCCAAGGGACTGAGCCTTGGGAGGCGACTCTTATCGGCAGACTGGCGTCCATGTTGGACTTGAGGATAGGGCCTAACTTATCAGGCCCTGGGAAGAGCTTTGGGTAATTCTACTCACTCGCAGCCGGATGCCAGTTCGCTCCTTGGCTTTGAAGGCTTAGCACAGGAGCTCTGCTTGCTACTCCATTGACTTCCCAGGCTCTGACCATAGCCTTGCTAACAGATGCACCTTGTTCTTCAGGGCAAAGTGCAAGCAAACTTGGACCTGCTCCACTTATTACGCATCCCAGTGCACCAGCATTTATTGCAGCTGTTCGGACTTCAGTACCACCTTTTATAAGGCGCCATCTATACGGTTCATGAAGACGATCATGCATTCCATCGGTAATTAGGTCTTTATTCCCTGTTCTAAGCCCTTGGAGGAGAAGGGTTAATGCACCTAAATTTGTTACAGAGTCTTCTATGGGAATATTTTTCGGCATAGATCGTCTTGCCTCACTTGTACTTAGACGAATGGCAGGGATTGCGACAACTGCTTTTATTGATTCAGTCCATTCACATCGGATTACCCTCCAACGCTTTGAAAAGGCTTTTGCTGTCATGCATAAGCCTCCTAATAATGAAGGAACAACGTTATCTGGGTGTCCTTCAATGTCGATGGCTAGTTCTAAAAGCTTTTCTTTGCTAAGGGGCTCGCTCATTAGTGCATTGGCTCCAACAAGACCAGCAACTATTGCTGTTGCACTACTTCCAAGTCCTCTTGCTGGAGGTACCGCAAGTTTTACTCGTGCTTCCAGCCCAACTGGGTCAAGACCAGCGACTTTCCATACCCTTTGTGCGGCTCTGTAAACAAGGTTTTCAGGGCCACCTCTTAGGTGACTTCCTTCTGATCCTTCAATAATCAGGTCAAATTTTTCACCATTCCCCTCGATTCGGCGCATGGCGAAGTGATTGTTCAAATCCAGTGCCACGCCTAGACAGTCAAAGCCTGGCCCCAGATTGGCTGAAGTTGAGGGGACATTGACTATTACTTTTTTACCAATTTGTGGCTGCGACATCCCTGCAATCTTCTTATTCAGCTAAGTCTCCCACTTGGTAGGGCAATCATAAGAGCTCTGCAAGCAGCACTGAATAACCCTGCCTTCGGGTCTATTAAGGCTGAGACTGGCAAACTCTCTATAAAAGGTTTAAAACGACCTTTATTTCTCATTGCATCAAGAAAGAAATTTGAACGCAGACCAGATAAATGTTTGTGTGCCGTACCTCCTCCAATCCATAATCCACCTCGACACATTTCTTGTACAGCAAGATCGCCAGCTGCAGACCCATAGGCGCTAAGCCATATTTTCAAGGCTTCTCCCATAAGGGGATCCCCTTCTTTGGCAGCCTTACTTATTAATGAAGGTAGGTCTTGCCAATTAGAAGATTCAGGAGTCTTCTTATGCCAAATCTCGGCAACATCCTTTAGAGGATGATGCCTTGCTGATTGATCGTCTAGAAGCCATTGGGCAATATGCCCAAGGCCATTTCCACTAACAATTCTTTCTATTGATATTCGTTTAAGTCTAAGAAATCTTTTTAGCCATTGAGCAAGTTCCCACTCTTGTTCATTCCTAGGTGCAAACTCTTGGTGCCCCCCTTCACTTGGAAGAGAAAACAAGCATTCTTCATTAGCAAAACCTCTCGCAATGCCAAGACCTGTGCCGGCTCCAATAATTGCAACTTGGCCAGAAATGTTTTGCACCCCCTTGGGGCCCTGTAGTTTTACGGTCTGACTATCTTTTAAGAAAGGTAGGCCATAAATAAGAACACTGAAATCATTAATTATTTCAAGCTGATCCAATCCACAAGCTTTGCAAAGTGAGGCTTCATTTAGGTTCCATGAGAGATTGGTTATTTTTGCGACGCCATTGTTAACTGGTCCCGCAACAGCAATACAACCCTCTTTTGGCTTTTTTAATTCGGGAGGTAATTTTTTAAAGAAGTTGTTTAACATCGACTCGAGACAGTCCCAGTCAGAAGAGCGATAACGTTGTTGATATATTTCGATTAGCTCTCCACCACACCATTCGTAGATAGCTAGAAAGGTTTTAGTACCTCCTAGATCTCCTGCTAGAAATTGAATTGGGTTCTCACGCTTCAAACTTCTCGGAGCCAGCTTCTATTAAGCCTGCTTAATAGAGGGACGGTTAGCAACTATTTTTTGTTGAGATTAAATTGTCAAAAAAATCTAAAGGGAGAGGCCCCCAGTTTGTTGAAGGTTCATTTGGGTCTTGATCGTGACCACTTATAAGAATGCCTTCTCCCAGGCCTTGCTCTACCCGGACCCGAATTTCTGCACTGGATTGATTGGCTTTTAGAAAAACAGGACCTATGGCAGTTGGGTTGTCCATTAATTTCATTTCTGGCCATTTAAAATAAGCTTCAATATTTCTCATAGCTCTAATTGCTTTAGCACTTGAAGGAGCCATTATTCCTACAGTAAACCATTGCGATTTATTCATTTGAGAGGTAAGTTCGGACTCAAGAGTTTGCGTTTGAGATTGACTAAGTTCTGGGGCGGTACGAAGCGTATTTAGATCAGAGAGAGATTCAATTAATACTTTTGACATTGTGCTGATAACGATTCTTTGTATTTTGATAGATTAACCTATTCTTTGATGATAATTCTTGTAACTATTTAGCGACTCTGTTCAAAATGATTTTTTTGATATTGGCTTTTAATTTAAAGAGGATCTTCCTTTTAAATAAATTTGATCATTTAGTATTTTTATGAAACCTCCTAAATCCATACTTCCAAGATCTTGCCCTTCTCTTGTTCGAATGCAGACTTGATTTGTTTCTTCTTCCTTGTCACCGACGATTAATAAAAAAGGAATTTTTTCGATAGTCCTTTCTCGTATTTTAAGGCCTATTTTTTCGTTTCTTAAATCAGTCTCAGCCCTGTATCCACTGTTATTTAAATCGGAACAAATCTTTTGACAAGTAGTAGAGTTTCTATCAGTAATTCCCATGATAACTATTTGTACAGGTGCCAACCAAACTGGAAAACGTCCTTCATAATGCTCAATTAATATTCCAATGAACCGCTCAAAAGAGCCAAGAATTGCTCTATGAAGCATGACTGGTACTCTTCTTTCATTGTTCTCAGAAATATATGTAGCAGAGAGCCTTTCAGGCATAGAAAAATCAACCTGTATTGTTCCACATTGCCAGATTCTATTTAAACAATCTTTTAATGAAAATTCTATTTTTGGTCCGTAAAAGGCTCCTTCACCAGGCAATAATTCCCAGTCAAGCTTTTTTGCATTCAATGCATCAGACAATGCTTTTTCTGATTTATCCCAAACTTCATTGGAGCCAACACGCTTTTCGGGTCGTGTTGAGAGCTTGATTAATATTGAATCAAAACCAAATGATTTATATACATTAAAAACTAAATCGATGAAATTAGAGACTTCTTCTTGCACTTGATCTTCAGTACAAAAAATATGAGCATCATCTTGAACGAAATTTCTTACACGCATTAGACCGTGCAATGAGCCAGACGGCTCATTGCGGTGACATGAGCCAAACTCAGCCAATCTAATTGGCAAGTCACGGTAACTTTTTAGCCCTTGATTAAAAACTTGAACATGACAAGGACAATTCATTGGTTTGATTGCATATTCTCTATTCTCTGAGGTAGTTGTAAACATATCATCTTTAAATTTTTCCCAATGTCCAGACTTCTCCCATAAACTCCTGTCTACAACTTTTGGAGTTCGAATCTCTTGATACCCATTAAGTTTTAGAATTGTTCTTATATATTGTTCAAGTACTTGGTATATGGCCCATCCCTTTGGATGCCAAAAAACCATTCCAGGTGATTCTTCTTGAGTGTGAAATAGTGATAGCTTCTTGGCT
Source organism: Prochlorococcus sp. AG-409-J16 (assembly GCA_003215655.1). Lineage (GTDB taxonomy): Bacteria > Cyanobacteriota > Cyanobacteriia > PCC-6307 > Cyanobiaceae > AG-409-J16. The sequence continues at coordinate 345,343 of QCKB01000001.1, read as the reverse complement.
ATTTTTCTATGATCTCTCTTCTCAGCCTCCTCAAGCATTTTCATATAAGAATTGAGCTCTTTAGAATTTGACCATGCTGTTCCATATATTCTTTGAAGCATTACATTATTAGAATCTCCTCTCCAATAAGCACCAGATATCTTCATTAATTTGAAGGCACGAAGATGCCTAGTATTTGGTACGTGAGGGCCTCTGCACATGTCTGTATATTCTTGATGGTGATATAGCTTTATTTCTTCACCTTTAGGGATTTCGTTTACAATTTCTACTTTATATGGTTCTTCTCTTTCTAAGAAAACTTTACGAGCTTTTTCTTTCGAGACAATTTCTACTACAACATCATAATCAAGTTTTATTAATTCCTCCATCCTTTTCTCTATTGCTTCTAAATCAATTGGTGTTAACTGCTTCTCACATTGAATATCATAATAAAAACCATTTTCAATAACAGGCCCGATGGCCATTTTTACTCCTGGATATAATTGTTTTATCGCATGACCTATTAAATGTGCAAAAGAGTGCCTGATTATTTCTTTTCCTTCTTCGTCTTTCGAAGTGATAATACTTAAATCAGAGTCTCTTTCTATTTTTATACAAGTATCATGCAATATTCCATTTACTTTGCCAGCAAGTGCTGCTTTTGCTAATCCAGGACCGATACTCTCTGCGACCTCTTTGATAGTTACAGGATGATCAAAAATCTTCTTATTTCCATCTGGAAGACTAACTATTGGCATGGTCTGAATGATTTTGTTGTGTATTGAGTCAGTGAATATGAACTTACTATTTGTACGTCATTAGCCATCTTTTACTAAACATAAACATTCTATCCACTTTCTGAAAAGCCCTAGTGCATATATAACAGTTTTCACATGGATTGATTTTTCACCTTGAAGGTTGATCTATTGCTAAACCCTTTCATTCGGATTAGCACTTGAAATCCCGTTTTTTAGATCCTGCAAGTTCTTTGTATAGAACTTCAATAGTTCTTCGTGACTTTTTACTGGTTGGTTGTATTCGCTTTCCCCGAACATATTGGGGAAGGAGGCCCATTCTTTAGCCAGCCTAGAGATCGCTAAAGAAGTTAGACCTCTGGTATCGACTTCAAGAAGAGCACCTCTTTTGCTAACGAGATGAAGGGCTGCCTGGTCCTGATGAAGTGGCTTAAAGTTTGGAAGTCTGAGCTCATTCGAGACAGATATCCATGTTGAAGGGATGATTTGGTAAGCCCCAGCAGCGGCGCTTGAATACTTTTTTATGACCGTTCGGTTTGGGTGTCTAGACATGTCATTAAAAGTTTCACCACCATAAAGAGTCCTATATCCAACAGCTTCTCCTTCTTTCCATGTACCCTCAGCAAATCGGATTGTGTTTAGGAGGGCTCTTCTCTTAAGAGTTATTCCATAAAAACCTTTTTCTTTAGGGTTTAAATCTGTTCTACTGGACCCATGGTTATTTGAATAGATTGGGTCTTCATCAATTTGTTTGGCTGCCTTTGAAATCTCCCCAATGGTTATACCGCCTGCTAACGCAAAAACTGATATTGAGTATCTAACCCAAAATTTTCTTCGGCAAAGACTTTGTATTTTCTTGAATAGTGACTTGGCTGGCAAAACCAATAAAAAATAAAATAATCACCTTATAAAATGATTAAGAACCCTGCTATTTGGCGAGGGCTGTACTGCTGGACTTGACGGTTATAAGGCTTATGTGCGTTGCTACTTGTTCAACTAAGGAATCATATTGATTGGTAGTTAAGCCATTACGCACACTGATTTTCTTTTTTACGACCTCGAGCGAGGAAGAGCTTTTAAGATTGTCTTAATCATTAGGGAAAGTTTTCGTTTTTTGGCTATTGATTAGTCAATCTTTATGAGTCCAAGCGCCTCTCTAACTCTTTCTACGGTTTTTTGGGAGACTTTTTCCGCCTTATTTCGACCTTCTTGAAGGACGCTTTTTAGTTCAGTTTGGTCATCCATTAGCTCATTATATTTTTCTTGAATAGGCCCAAGTGCTGATACTGTCGCATCAATCAGCAGGGGTTTGAACTTTCCCCAGCCCATTCCTGCGCATTCCTCCAATGCTGATTCTTTTCCCTGGTCTGATAATAGGGAGTAAATAGTAAGCAAGTTATCTGCTTCAGGTCTATCTGAATTGTCAAACTCCAGCCCCATAAATGAATCTGTTTTAGCTTTTTTGATCTTCTTTGTAATTAACTCAGGTGAATCTAATAGAGATATCCGGCTGTTTTCATTGGGATCACTTTTACTCATTTTCTTACTCCCGTCAGTAAGACTCATTATTCGCGCACCTTCTTTAGAAATAAGAGGTTTAGGTATTTTCAAAACGCTGGAACCTTCTTTCCCAAATCGAGCATTTATTCTTTGCTGAGCGATGTCTCGAGCTAGTTCAAGATGTTGTTTTTGATCTTCACCAACAGGCACTAAATCTGCATCGTAAAGCAGTATGTCTGCCGCCATTAATATTGGATAATCCAATAGACCAACGGAAACGTTGTCTCCTTGCTTCAGGGCTTTTTCTTTAAATTGAATCATTCTTTCAAGCCAATTTAAAGGTGTAACGCAGTTCAAAAGCCAGCAGAGCTCGCTATGGAATTGGATATGACTTTGTATAAATATTGAGCATTTTTGGGGATCCATTCCACAAGAAATATATAACGCTGCAGTTGATAGAGTCTCGTGTGCAAGTGCTTTTGGATTATGAGGAGTAGTTATTGCATGTAAGTCAACTACGCAGACAAAAGTCTCATAATCTTCCTGAAGAGTTACCCAGTTGCGTATTGCTCCAAACCAATTTCCTAAATGAAGCGATCCAGTTGGTTGGACGCCTGAAAGTATTCTTTTTTTTTCCATTAGCCAGCTTCGCTAGGTCCCTCTATGGATGACTTGAGGTCTTCAGCCTGTTCGGATGGTGATGCCTGTTCAGACCCTTCGCTGCCTTCGGGGAGATTATCCGTGGTGGAGTCAGTGGGTTGAGCTGGGTCAATTGTCTTGGAAGCCTTCATAGGCTCTTCTGTAATTGTTTCTGGAGAATCTTCTTCTTTTTGTATTTGCGTTTCGGGTTTAGGTGGGCGTGCGAATGGGTTTGGCTTTGATCCACTGATACCTGCTTTCCTTTGGTCGTCGAATCGTCCACCTCTTGCTCCTTGAGGTCGATCTCCTCGCTTTCCACCACCTTTGGGTAATTGGCGTTGCTCTTCAACAAGTTGCTCTAGTTTGCCGTCCTCAAGCATCTGGCCGAGGGTCCTAATGGCAAAGCCAAGAACTGCAACAGTTGATCTGAGATTGAAAGCTTCTTGAAGGGAACGAGCTGACCTCATCTCGTTATCACTAAGCCTTATGCGGAAGCCTCCGTTGTCTCTGTTCCCAGGGCCTCCTCTCCCTCCACGAAAGTTTCCTCTCCCCTGGTTTCTTCCCTCGCTTTGCCCTCTTTCGTGTTGTGGGTCGCTATAAGGTTCAGTCATGGCCCGCTGGCTTCAATATCGCGCAAGTGTGACGCATTGTGGGTTATCTGGCGATGGGTTTGTTTTTGTGTCCAAGTGGTTGAGGACTTTTTGAGGCCGCAAATCTTGAGATATCTTTATTTTTTCTTATAGTTCAACTGGTCTTGGCTTTATTCGATTGTTGGATCAATATTTATTTTTTTTATATGCCTTATGTGTTTTTTTGTAGGATGATAATTTAGTAATTTTCAATTTATTCTTAAGTGCTGAAACTATATTCAGACCGTTCTTTCCTTTTTCTTGTAGGGGCTCTTCCCTTTTGAGGCATTGGCTTTTATGCTTGTACTCTTTATAAGGCTTCTTGGGATTTTCCTTTTTCGGATCCCCACCAGGGCCTCTTTTTGTGTCTAAATGATTTCGTGTCTGAGATAAAGCTTGAAAAGCTATCTTGCTATTAATTTTTCTTGAGGCTTGGAAATTAATGTAGTTTTTGAGAGCCTATTGATATGTGTCCTTTATTTGGGCTGTTAAAAAATTTAAGATTTTAAAGCGATTGGATCTTATATGTGGATTTTGAGAAAATACAAAAAGTGATGTAATTGGAATTTGCTTGACCCATTATCTGAGCTAATAAGAAGAGGTCGCTTGTATAAATTGAAGAACCCTGAGCAATCTCCAAGCCATTTTCTTCTTGATAGTCCACTTTTAAGAAGGCTTTTCCTTATAGGGGGGGCTTTATTGCTTGGTCAGTGGGTACTTAATGATTTCATTCACTTCCCTGGCGGAGGGATTGGGTTCTTGGCTGCTGGCATTGGCGTTTGGTGGTTATCAAGGCCTGTCATATCAAGATTTGATGCCCCAATATCGGTTAATGGATGGGTTAGGAGGCTTAGGAATATTTTAAAAGAGTTTGATGAGTTTGAGGAAGAAGCTAAATCTTTGGGAATAAGTTATAAGCGAATTAATTCTCTTGAAGAGATTATTCAGAGAAGTGGCCCTCAATCAATTTGTTTTGTTAGCACCTCAGGTATTAACTCACAAGAAAAAGTAATACTGAACTCGGCGATTCAAGTTGTTGATCAAGTAAATATTTCCTTTGGAGAGACTCTTGCTCAAAATGATCAAGCTTGGGTTTGGCCAAAACAGATTAAGCAGAAGGATTTAATTCTTTATTTTTTGAAATTACCTCTTCAAGCTGTTGATCTGCTTTGGTTAAAGCAGATTCCTGAGGAGCAGCCTGCTTGGATAGTTGTTGATTGGACAACTCCTTCTAGCTGGGATGAACAGTTGAGCGCATTGATTGCTCAATTGCCAGATCGCTGGGAAGACCGCTTGTTGAGACTGACTAATCAGGAAGATGGAGTAATTGAGTCTTTAGAACCTATAAGGCGATTACTAGAAAGCCCGACGCAAAACATTAATAGGACACGCCAGAGATTGCTTTCTGATCTTCATTGCAATTGGCAGGCGGATTTAGAGAAATTACGTAGACACCGGTTTCATGGAGTTCAGCAACGTACTCAATGGCTTGTTGCTGGGGCTGTATTTGCATCACCGGTAGCTTCCACTGATCTGTTAGCAATGGCTGTAGTTAATGGATTAATGGTTCAAGAAATGGGGCAGATTTGGAAGTGTTCTTGGAAGCCAGAGACTTTGCAGGCTGTTGCAAAGTCTCTGGCAAGCGTTGCGGTTGCTCAGGGTGTTGTCGAATGGAGCGGGCAGGCTTTGTTGAGCGTGGCAAAGCTTGACGGAAGCAGTTGGCTCGCTGCAGGCGCTTTGCAGGCTGTTAGTGCTGCTTATTTAACTCGAGTTGTAGGAAGCTCTATGGCTGATTTACTTGCTTTAAATAATGGAGTTTCAGAACCTGACCTGGAAGTATTGAAGTTGCAGGCTCCTGCTTTGGTAGAAAAAGCAGCAGAGAAAGAACGTTTGGATTGGTCTGGATTCTTAAATCAAGCGAGGACTTGGCTGAGTGATAGCCATATTTATCAACCGAAAAAGCATTCATCGTTAGAGGCATTGTAAAACTACTCAATCAATGCAATGAGACTTAATTAATAAGTATTTGAAGACTTGATTCTCCCAATGTTGGGGTATCAATTATTAGTGTTTTCTTTTTGTTTTTATGTACGATACCTCCTTAGTAAATACGAATATATCGCGCATCATTACTATTTGCCCTTCCCGGTGTTCCGAGGTGCTCAGTAGGTAATAATTTGATAATGGCGTAAAAAAAAACTTATGGAGAAAGCCTTTCCCTTAAAAGGGCTTTCAAAATTTTCCAGGGAGGCTTGGAATAGTGTTTGGACTCAATTGACTTTGGGGGCTGCCTGTTTGACCCTTTTGTCTTCATGTCAGGGGATGTTAGGAGAAATTGAAAAGGAAGAATCATTAGACAAGCCACTCGTCCTTACGACATTTACTGTTTTGGCAGATATGGCGAGCAATGTTGCTGGAGAAAGGTTGGTTGTTAAGTCGATCACCAAACATGGGGCTGAAATTCATGGTTATCAACCCACTCCAACCGATTTAGTCAATGCCTCTAAGGCAGATTTGATCTTGGAAAATGGGTTTGGTTTGGAACTTTGGGCAAAGAAATTCACTGCATCTGCTGGAAATGTGCCAACAGCTGTAATGAGTGATGGCATGAAGCCAATTTTGATTGAAGGTGATTTATATGCAGGCAAGCCCAATCCGCATGCTTGGATGTCACCTCAAAGGGCTATGCAATATGTTGATCGCATGGTTGAGGCATTTATTAAGTTAGATCCATCAGGCGAGATAATCTTTCAAGAAAATGCTCGTATATATAAATCTAGGCTTGCCAAGTTGGATAAAGAACTTAGGGATTCTTTGTCTTTAATTCCCTTGTCGAAAAGGGTATTGGTTACATGCGAAGGAGCTTTTAGCTATCTCGCAGAGGATTATGGAATGGAAGAGGCATATTTATGGCCAGTTAACGCAGAGAGCCAGGTGACGCCAAAGAGGATGCGAAAATTGATTGAGGTTATTCAGGCGAGAAAAATCCCAGCAATATTTTGTGAAAGCACTGTTAGTTCAAAGGCTCAAATCCAAGTTGCAAAGGCAAGCGGAGCAAAGTTCGGAGGTGTCTTTTACGTAGACTCTTTATCTGATATCAATGGGCCTGCTTCTACTTTGCTAGATCTCCAGAGGCATAATGTACGTTTAATAAAATCAGCCTTGCTTAGCAATGGAGAGGAGAGTTAGTGAATTCTTTTGATAATTCAACTCTGAATAAGGAGTCTCTAAGAATCGAGGCAGAGCGTGTATGTGTTGATTACAACGGAACAGTCGCTTTATATGACGCAAGCCTCAATTTGAAGGGGGGATGTATTTGTGGTCTTGTTGGAATGAATGGTGCAGGGAAGTCAACTTTTTTTAAAGCATTGATGGGGTTTGTTCGACCTTCAACTGGGACTATTCGAATTAATGGCTTAGAGGTAGCTAGAGCACAGCGTGAGCAGGCTGTTGCATATGTTCCTCAGAATGAGGAAGTTGACTGTTCTTTCCCTGTAAGTGTTTGGGATGTAGTCATGATGGGACGTTATGGATCAATGAATATGCTTCGAATCCCTCGCCAATCTGATAGGAAGGCGGTTTGGCATGCATTAGAACGAGTAGAGCTTCTGGATTTACGCAATAGACCAATAGGTTCTCTTTCAGGGGGGCAACGTAAACGAGCTTTCTTGGCTCGAGCTATTGCCCAGAGGGCATCTGTCCTTCTACTAGATGAACCATTCTCAGGAGTGGATGTTCGAACAGAGAAGTTAATGGCAGAACTTTTTTTACAGTTTCGCCATGAAGGACGCACTATTCTTATCTCTACTCATGATTTGAGTCATGTTAGGGATTTTTGTGATTTGGTTGTCTTGATAAATAAGACTGTTTTGGCGTATGGAGAAACTTCTAAGGTCTTTACGCCTGAGAACTTGACGATGACCTTTGGTGGAATGCCCCCAAACCTTCTCTCAGGACCTACTCCTTCGGAGGGATTTAATGGATGAACGAGTTTTTTATATCTTTTCAACCAGCATCTTTGCTTTTTGATCCTTTAAGCCATGAGTTCATGAGAAGAGCCTTATTGGTAAGTGCTCTTGTTGGGGGAGTTTGTGGATTGCTTTCCTGTTATATGACTCTTAAGGGTTGGGCTTTGATGGGTGATGCGGTTTCCCACTCAGTAATGCCTGGCGTTGTGGTTGCTTATGCACTGGGTCTTCCATTCTCCATAGGTGCTTTCGTCTTTGGGGTTGGCTCAGTTGCGTTAATTGGCTTTGTAAAACAGAAATCAAGAATTAAGGAAGATACAGTAATAGGCCTAGTATTTACAGGCTTTTTTGCGCTGGGTTTAGTGCTTGTATCAAAGATTAAGAGCAATATAGATTTAATGCATATTCTTTTCGGAAGTCCATTAGGAATTTCTATAGAAGATATTCATCAGACCCTTATTATCTCAGCGATAGTAGTTGCTGTTTTGTTGATTTTCAGGCGGGATCTTATGCTTTATTGCTTTGACCCGACACATGCACGCTCTATTGGAATAAATACAGGTTTATTGCATTATATGCTTTTATCTGTTCTTTCTCTAGCGGCTGTTGCTGGCCTACAGACAGTAGGAATCATACTTGTTGTTGCAATGCTAATTACTCCAGGAGCAACAGCATATTTGTTGACTGACCGTTTTGATCGAATGACTATTATCGCAGTTACAAGTAGCGCTTTGGCAAGTTTAGTTGGTGTTTATGTAAGTTATTGGTCAGATATAGAAACAGGAGGCTCGATTGTTTTAGTTCAGACTATTTTTTTCCTTCTTGCTTTCTTATTTGCTCCAAGATATGGCATCCTTAAATATCAGTTTTCAAACCCAATTCGGTGACAAATCAATACGATCTAAAAAATAATAATTTTGGCATTGCAGAACAACTTTGGAATTGGTGGCCTCTCTTGCCCCTTTATCCATATGGTCGCCGCCGTACTTTTGTAAAAGAAATAATCCCTAAGAAAATTTGGAGTTTTGAGCAGCTTCAGGGGCTTTATTACGTTGCAGTTCCTGTCAGGTTGACCGTTGTGAAGGTTGAGGGAGGGCTGATGTTGGTCAACCCTTTGCCCCCTACAAAAGAGTTGCTTCACTCTTTGAATGCTCTTGAGAAAGTATACGGACCAGTTTTGTCTATTGTTCTTCCAACTGCATCAGGCTTGGAGCACAAGATTGCTTTGCCTGCTATGGCTAGATCCTTCCCTGAAGCGACACTTTGGGTTTGTCCTGGGCAGTGGAGCTTCCCTTTTGGACTTCCCTTGTCTTGGTTGGGGATCCCATCTAATCGGACAAAGCTCTTGATTGAAGACGGAGTGCCTCATTCGGAAAGCTGTACATGGATTTCTTTGGGTCCATTGGATATTGGTTTAGGTCGTTTTCAGGAAATATCTTGCTTTCATCGGCCCACAGGAGCACTTTTGGTTACTGATTCCTTAATTGGAATAGAGGCAGAGCCACCTGAGCTTTTTAGTAAGGATCCAACACCTTTACTTTTTCATGCGCGAGATAGGGGAGATCAGCCTTTGTTGGATTCTCCTGAGTTGCGTCGGCGGGGTTGGGCCCGTGTAGTCCTTTTCTCATCATTCCTTCGACCAGAGTGTCTTGATATTCCACCCTTATTGGATGTCTTGAAATATGCCTTTAGGCCTGGTTTGATTAACTCCAAAGCACATTTCGGTCTTTTCCCTTTTTCTTGGAAGAAAGGTTGGGAGAAATCGGCTGAAGAGCTTATTGGTAGGAAAGGACCTCTTTTACAAATAGCTCCAGTACTAGAAAGGTTGGTTTTTCCAAGAGCAAAGGAAGCAATCTTGGATTGGTTAGATGAGTTGAGTCGTCTTAAAGGGATGCGGATGATGGTTTCAGCGCATTACAGCCGAAAAGTGCCTTTTGGATCAGGTCAAGTTAAGCGTCTAAAAAACAGTATCTCTAAAAGACCCTGGGCTATTAGTTCTGGTAATTGGAGTTTCTTGAATGGTTTAGACAGTACTCTTTTAAGAGGAGGAATAGTACCTAAAGACCCCCTAGAAACCTTTAGAGATTGAGATCTTCCTCTGGATCAACAGCCATTGATTCATCTGCAAAAAGAGATTCCTCAAGCTCTTTACGTTGCTCCATTTGACGTAGAAAATAACCAGTCATCATTGCTGAAGCAAGAAGACTGGCAATATTGTCTCGACTGGAAGTTACTTTGACTTCAAATTGTTCTCCAGGCAACATTCCAAGAAGCCCTTGTACGTTGTGACGAATGATCTCTTGGATATCTGTACTGGCGGACTTTGCAACTCGTTGAAGTACATCAGGCGGTTGGTCCTGAAGATATTGGATCAGCCCATTAGCTTCTTGGCTGTCGTTATTGTCTGTTGTAAGGAACTCCGGGTTAAACATCCCAGTTTGTTCTCCGTTATCAGTAACTTTATCGCAGTCTGGTCATCAATCTCAAGACTGTGGTGGTGGTGGGAACCGAATCAGACCAAAACTTTTTATTGGCCAATATCTAAAGACTGCTGTCCCTATTACCTTTTCTTCTTGTAGTTCACCCCAAATATGAGAGTCAAGACTGAAATTATGGTTATCTCCTAAAACCCATAAGTGGCCGTTTGTTACTTTCACCGCGCTCATTTCATAATTGATTGGCTCTTCCCTCCAGTTTTCTTTTATTACTTTTCCATTTACGAAGATTTCACCATTGTGGACTTCTATTTCATCCCCTGGGAGTCCAATTAGCCTTTTGATCAAGGCGGAATTAGGGTCATAGCCAGCATTTATAAGCTCTGATGGGGGGTGAAATACAACCACGGTCCCTCGCGATAAATTTGTTTTTTGTAATCGAACAATCCGCGGTCTAAGTTTTTCAACCAGGATTCTGTCTTGCAATTGAAGGGTAGGTAGCATTGAACCTGATGGGATCCATCTGGGTTCTATGACTTGCCAGCGTAGAAGGAGTGCAATGGTTGCCCAGATAAGGAGGCTTCGCCAACCAGCACTTTTCTTCGGTTGCATATTCTGTGGGGTGGTGGACATAGAAGGAGTTTTTAGGAACGCTTGCAGGTTGTCTTTATCCGAGGATCGTATTAGTTGAGGTTCAAGCTCTGTCTCTAGCAAGTACCAATTTGGTTGCTTGTCTCCATTTGTTGGGGGCATTACAGACCAGAGGACTTAGAAATTTAGTCCTTTGTCCAGGAAGCAGATCAGCTCCAATAGCTATTGCGGCTGGTTATTTTGCTAGGTCAGGACACTTAAGCATTAAGACCGCTATAGACGAACGATCTGCAGCTTTTTTAGCATTGGGTCTGAGCACATCGACAGGTATTGCCTCAGCAGTAGTAACAACTTCTGGGAGTGCTGTTGCCAATCTTCTTCCTGCCGCCATAGAGGCAGATCGTTCTTGTCAGCCTTTGATATTCCTAACTGCTGATCGCCCGTCTCGACTTAAAGAATGTGGGGCTAATCAAACTGTGAATCAAGAAGAATTTTTGAAACCTGTTTGTAGATGGGTGTCTGAAGGACCAAAAGCAGGCTTGCATCTTTTCAAATTAGAAGAGATTTATGATTTTGTTTTGGAAGCTTGGAATCGAGCGCATCAATTTGCTGGACCTGTTCAGTTAAACATTCCTCTTGAAGAACCATTATTTACAACCTTTGAAGAACAAGAGGAGTTGTGGAGAACTTGGAAGGATTGTCAAAATGATCTCTTTAAAAAGGATTTTGGAATTGACAAGAGCCTGCAAGGAGATTTTGAGTGTGACATCTCTCTTGATCCCAGCTCCCCTGGTGTAATTATTGTTGGACCGTGGCGTGGATTAAGTGAGAACTTATTTGCTTTTCAGCAGGCTCTGCGTAATTGGCAAGATATCAGTGGATGGCCTGTATTGGCTGATCCATTGGCTTGTGTCCCCGGAAGTCAGAAAGGGTTAATTCAATCTTGGGAGTTATTACTTCCAGAACATCTCCCCATCCCTAAGGAAGGGTTGCAGGTGATGAGACTAGGGCCAATGACAGCCAGTCGCAATCTTGAACAATGGTTGAGGAGACTTGGTAAGCATCAATTGCTAATTACGGAGGGAGATGTACGCAAGCTTGATCCCTTAGGGATTGCAATGCAATGGAGTAGTGGATTAGCAGATTGGTTGGAGATTCGAAAGAGATCTACAGAAAACTGTTTTGGTTCATCTCAAAATGGTGAATCGGAATTGTTGAATAAATGGAAAAGAATTGAGATAGAGGCAACTGCGTGGTTGGATAACCAGTTGCCTTCACATGGAGCAATTAATGAAGCTTCTCTAGCTCGCTGTATTTCACGTTTGCTGCCAACAAATACTTCAATAATGCTTGCTGCTAGTAGTCCTGTTAGGGATTGGCTCGCTTTCTCAGACTTAAGCGTTGGACTTCGTTGTTTTGGTTTTCGAGGAGCTTCAGGTATTGATGGCACACTCTCACTCGCTGTTGGGTTGTCTATTGCCCAGGGGACAACAGTTTTGGTTACAGGTGATTTGGCATTGCTTCACGATACGAACGGCTGGCTGATCGCAAATGTGCAACGACCTCCTCTTGTTGTATTGCTAATAGACAATGGTGGTGGTGGGATATTTAGTCAATTGAAGCTAGTTACAGCCCCTCTACGAGAGTTTGAACATTTGTTTGCAATGCCTCAAAGGGTAGATCCTCTTACCCTTGCGGATGCCTATTCCATTCCTAATCGTCAGATTGCTTCGCTTGAAGACTTGGAGTTAGGGATGGAATGGGCGCTAGCCCAAAATGAACCAGTTTTGCTAAGGGTATGTACTGATTGCAAAAAGGATGCAATTCTTCGAAATGAACTTCGAAATGAGTTAAGTAAACATCTACAAATGACTTTCAAAAATGGATTTATGGAGGATTGACCAAAATGTCTAAATTTATTAATGGGTTTAATTCACCTTCACGGAGGGTTCTCCCAGGAGAAGTAACTATTGCTTGGGAAGCATGGGGTAGTTATGAGGATATTTTTTTAGATAGGAGCGTTGAAGGTATTGCCAGAGTTGCGATAAATCGCCCCTCAAAGCGGAATGCTTTTAGGCCACGAACGGTTTTGGAGCTTTGTGATGCTTTTACAAAGATTCGTGATGATGAAGGCCTTGGTGTAGTCCTCTTTACAGGTGTTGGCCCTGCTTCTGATGGTGGATATGCATTTTGTGCGGGAGGTGATCAAAGCGTACGTGGAGAGGGAGGTTATCTGGATGAAGAGGGGATGCCCCGATTAAATGTTCTTGATTTGCAACGTATTATTCGGAGTATTCCTAAGGTTGTAATCGCGCTTGTAGCAGGTTATGCAATAGGGGGAGGACAAGTTCTGCATTTATTGTGTGACCTAAGCTTGGCAGCAGAAAATGCTGTTTTTGGGCAAACAGGACCGAAGGTAGGCAGCTTTGATGCAGGTTTTGGCTCTGGTTATTTAGCGAGAGTTGTAGGCCAACGCAAGGCGCGAGAAATATGGTTTTTATGTAGGCAATATGGCGCTGAAGAGGCCTTGAAAATGGGCTTGGTTAATGGAATTACCTCTCTGGAGGACCTTGAGGCTGAGGGAGTTCGTTGGGCAAAGGAAGTCCTTCAGCACAGTCCTACCGCTATACGTTGCCTTAAGGCTGCCTTTAATGCTGAAACCGATGGTTTAGCTGGGCTTCAAGAACTTGCTGGTCAGGCTACTCATCTTTTTTATAGAACAGATGAAGCTAAAGAGGGACGTAATGCGTTTTTAGAAAAACGAGATCCTGATTTTTCTGGATCAGGATGGTTCCCTTAATTTTAGGTTCAGCATGCTTATAGAGTCAGGTGGCTGGCTGGTTGTTTTTTGATGAGGGTGCTATTTGCCGCTGCAGAGTGCGCGCCAATGGTAAAGGTTGGAGGTATGGGTGATGTAGTGGGGTCGCTCCCTCCTGCACTTGCAAAGCTTGGGCATGATGTGAGGTTGATTATCCCTGGGTACAGCAACTTATGGAGTTTGCTTGATGTTCCGGAAGAGCCTATTTGGAGAGCACAGGCAATGGGAACAGAATTCGCTGTTTATAAGACAGAACATCCTATTCATGGCCTCCCTCTTTATTTGGTTGGTCACCCGGCCTTTGATAAAGAGGGTATTTATGGAGGGGATGATGAAGATTGGAGGTTTACATTTTTTGCTAGTGCCACTTCTGAATTCGCTTGGAATTCATGGAAGCCACAAGTCCTTCATTGCCATGATTGGCATACAGGAATGATTCCTGTATGGATGCATCAAGATCCAGAAATAAGCACAGTATTTACGATTCATAATCTCAAATATCAAGGACCATGGCGTTGGAAGCTTGATCGGATTACATGGTGCCCTTGGTATATGCATGGGGATCACACTATGGCTGCTGCACTTTTATATGCAGACAGGGTTAATGCTGTCTCTCCCACCTATGCAAGGGAAATCTGCACACCTGAATATGGAGAGTCGTTAGATGGCTTGCTTAATTACACCTCAGGCAAGCTTAGAGGGATCCTTAATGGAATTGATCTAAATCTGTGGGATCCCTCTATTGATAAATCTTTGCCCTCCAATTTTAGTTCTGATGACCTTTCAGGCAGGGCCATTAATAAGCAGGAGCTTCAGAAACGCATGGGACTTGATTTAAAACCTGATACATTTTTGCTGGGTATGGTTGGACGTCTCGTAGATCAGAAGGGTGTTGATTTGTTGTTGCAGGTCGCCAGTCGTTTACTTGCTTATACCGATTCACAAATAGCAGTTCTGGGAACTGGGGATAGAGACTTGGAGTCAAGTCTTTGGCAGCTTGCTGTTCAGTTCCCTGGAAGATTTTCAGTCTTTCTTACCTATGACGATGACTTGTCTCGTTTGATATACGGAGGTAGTGATGCATTCTTAATGCCTAGTCGCTTTGAGCCATGTGGGATCAGTCAGCTCTTGGCAATGCGGTATGGATCTATTCCCATTGTTAGGAAGGTAGGTGGCTTGGTCGATACAGTTAGCCAGCATGATCCAATTGAAAACACAGGGACTGGATTTTGTTTTGACAGATTTGAACCAATTGATTTTTATACTGCTTTAGTAAGAGCATGGGAGGCATTCCGGCATAGAAAGAGCTGGAGGGAATTGCAGTTAAGAGCGATGGCTGAGACGTATAGCTGGGACCGTTCAGCGCTTGAATATGAAAAAATGTACAAAGATGTATGTGGGATAAAGGAACCATCTCCAGACGCTTCTGTTGTTGAGAAATTCTCTGTTAGTCAATCAGAAGATCCATCTCTTAAAAAAGTGCCTAAGGGAGAAATTCCCCTTGAAACTTAATTGGGGTTTAGATATAAGACCTCTTCATTTTTAATGTCTATAGGACTTGAGTCGTTATAAATTGTGTCTTGTTTGTACTTGAATGATGAAGTGAACTCTTTATAAATGGAATTCGAAGTTAGTTGTTTTATGCCCATTTTTTTAAAAGGGTCGAGTTGATGAAGATTCATCTTTCTCAGTTGAATCAAATATGGGGTGTCCCCTTCTATGCAGACTCCTCTGCCTTAGACCAGTTGATTGGGAATATATGTACAGATAGTCGAAAAATTGTTGCCGGTGATTTTTTCTTCCCTCTTGAGGGAGATAAATTTGACGGTCACGCTTTCCTCAGGCAGGCTTTTAAGTTGGGCGCCCAAGGGACTGTTGTGGCTCGTAGTTCTGTTCATATGGTGCCAAAAGGATTCCTTCATTGGGTTGTTGAAGATACTCTTGAGGCCTATCAGCAGTTGGCCTTGCTACATCGTGAACAATTGAAGGTACCTGTCATAGCAATTACTGGATCCACGGGAAAAACTACGATTAGAGAATTACTTCATGCCATCCTTTCTTCTGTAGGGGAGGTGTGTTGCAGTAAAGAAAATAATAATAATGATGTTGGGGTACCGCTTACTTTGATGCAGGCTGATTCAGAAGATATAGCCGTTTTGGTAGAGATGGGAATGAGAGGGGTTGGAGAGATAGAACGTTTGTCTTGTTGTACTCATCCAAGCATTGCAGTGATAACAAACATAGGGAGTGCGCATATTGGTCGCCTTGGTAGCCGTCTAAATATTGCCAAAGCAAAGTGTGAGATCACTTCTTGTTTGAAGTCTACTGGAGTGGTAGTGATACCAGCAGGCGATCCTTTATTAGAAGAAACACTTGCTAAGAGATGGTCTGGAAAGGTTGTTCGCGTAGCCCTAAAGGATAATGACAGCCTTAAAGATGATCAATTGGCGGAGCAGGGAAATCCAGATCTTCTTCCTAGGCCAGATCTAGTTGGCCGCTTTGATTGTGAGAATAGTTTGCTTCATTTGGGTGAAATGCTTTATAAGTTGCCATTAGAAGGTAGACATAATGCTCAGAACTTTTTATTAGCATTAGCGGTTGCGAGAGAGATGGACGTGACAGTTGACCCCATGCGATCACTTTCAGTAGAGCTACCTTATGGTCGGAATCGACAAATACAAATTGGCGATGTAGTCGTTCTTGATGAAACGTATAATTCTTCCCCTGAAGCAGTTCATGCCTCACTAGAGCTGTTGGCAAGTAAGCCTGGTCGCCATTTTGCCGTTTTGGGCACGATGCTTGAACTTGGGGAGCAAAGTGTGGATTTACATCGTGGCATTGTTAATAAGGCTATTGAGTTGGGATTGGATGGTCTGGTTTTAGTGGCTTCTGGGGATGAAGCAAAAGCTATGGAAGTCGCAGCTAAGTCTTTAGATTTACTTGCAGTAGTTGAGAGGCCTGAAGAAGCTTTAGAGCCGCTCAAGAGATGGCTACAGCCAGGTGATTTTTTGTTGCTAAAAGCAAGCCGAGGAGTTGCTCTAGAGAGATTAATTCCTTTATTGCCAGTAGTTTATTTCTGAGTAGTTCCTCGCACTTTCCAATTAAGTTTCAAGCTTTGTTTTGTACGTTCAATTGCAAGAGCATTATTTGGCACACTCTTGGTCAGGGTTGATCCAGCTCCTACGGTGACATTGCTTCCAAGAACGATTGGTGCTACTAACACGGAGTTGGCCCCAGTCTTACTTCTTTCTCCGATAACAGTACGGTGTTTGTTAATGCCGTCGTAGTTAGCAGTGATTGTGCCTGCTCCAATATTCACATCTTGTCCGAGGTCAGCATCTCCAATGTAACTGAGGTGATTGACTTTTGAACCTGTACCAATATGACTGCCTTTTATCTCTACAAAGTTGCCGATGCGACACATATCGGCAACTTCAGCTTTTGGACGTAAGTGAGAGAAGGGCCCTATGGCACTTCCTTTCCCAACTTTTGCATTTCGAATTACAGAATAAAAGACGTTTACATCATCATCGAGTATGGCATTCTCTAGAAGACTTCCTGGGCCAACTCTACAGTTGTTGCCGATATCACAAGCTCCTCGTAAATGAGTTTGCGGCTCTATAACTACATCTCTACCAAAAAGACAATTTTCACTAATGGTGCAACTATAGGGGTCAATAAAAGTTACACCTTCAAGCATAACTTTTTTGCGTAAGCGTTCTTGAATTAATGCTTCACATTGAGCTAATTGACAATGATCATTAATTCCTTGAACTTCATTAGGATTCATCACTTCTACCTGTACAGCTGATGATAACATTGCGACTGTATCGGTTAAATAAAGTTCACCTTGATTGTTATTGCTTTCTAGTTTGGGCAGAACTTCTGATAGGCGATGCCAATTAAAGCAATATATTCCTGAGTTGGTAAGGTTATTGTTTTTTTGCTCAGGATTGCAGTCTTTGTGCTCAATAATTTCTTTTATTTGTCCAGCGTTATTAGTGAATACTCTTCCATATCCAGTTGGATCGCTTAAGCGTGCTGTTAGTAGTGTTACATCAGCATTGTTAGACCGATGTTTGCTTACTAGATGTTGGATAGTTGAGGGAGATAGTAGAGGAACATCACCATTTAGGACTAAGAGGTCACCTTGAAAATCTTTTAAGACAGGTAGTAATTTCTGTAAGGCATGCCCAGTGCCAAGTTGGGGTTCTTGTGTTACGTACTCTAAGGTTTGTAAATGGTTTAAATGTTCTTTTATTTGTTCGGCTTGATGCCCTACAACAAGAAGAGTCTTTTCAGGGGCCAAATCATTCAATGTTTTGAGCACCCGTTCAATCAGTGAAATCCCTGCAAGTGGTTGTAGGACTTTGGGAAGGGAGCTTTTCATGCGAGTCCCCTTTCCAGCGGCCAGTATTGCGACGGCAAGCATATAGAAAAGAACCTATTCGACGAATCTACCGTTATCAGCTCTTCTTACCCAGCTTCCAGCGTTTTTGCCAGGAGGAGGTGCTTTCGAGAGAGCAATTAATTTGTTCTTTTTTCCTACGTTGAATAATTTTGGCAGAACTCTCAATTCCATTAGGGTCTCTATAAGGGATAGCTGCACGTGTGAGCAAATGCTCTTCTTCCATTTGACTTAATGATTGCCAAGGTGATGAATTATCAAAATATGATGCTTTATTTGTTTCTGGGAGGATTGCCATAGTCCCAATACTCCAGTCTTGGTTCATTCCTAAGGGCTCTTTTAGGGAATACAAGTCTAAGCCTGCCCTTCTAAGACTTCCTCTTACTGCAGCAGCTCGACAATAAGTAACGATACGGCCTCCGGGAGAAAGTCTTTGGGATAAAGATTTGATGAATTCTTCTGTCCACAATTGTGGACATTTACCTGGAGAAAAAGCATCAAGCAGAATCAGATCGTTTTTGAATGTTTCTGGGAGGAGTTTTAATTTTCGTCTGGCATCTCCCCATAGGATTTCCCCCTTGCTGTTTTTATCTACCCAGGAACTCTTTTTTAATAAAGATTGAAGGATATTTAGCACTGGCTGAGTCCAATTTTTTTGGAAACTGTTATTTTTCAAAGCCATAATTAATGGTCTTTGATCTATTTCAAGCCCTCTCCATTCCAAATTAATAGATGTATTTTGGATTGTTTCTATAAGCAAGGCTGAGTTGTATCCAAGACCTACACATACATCTAATACACGAAGGTTATCTTTATTTTTAAATCGATTAATTTCAGATGGATCTAGGAATTTAACTCTTGCTTCGGTTAATGCCCCGGATAAGCTATGAAATGGCTCTTTAAAGAAGCTGCTGTATAAACTAAAACTCCCATCACAAGTGGAAATCTCGGAAAGATTTCCAAGAAGTTTTGATTGGTTGATTGACTTAGGAGTTGTGCAGCCGATCAAGGTCATCCCAGAATTCAGGGTAAGAAACAGCCGCGGCTTCACTTTGCAGAAGGCTCGATGAGCCTTCTGCTAATAGAGATGCTATTCCCAGGCTCATGGCTACACGGTGATCTGTTTCACTATCAAGAACAGTTCCTTTAAGTGGCTTTCCCCCATGAATGGTTAGACCATCTTCATGTTCTTGAATTTCTGCTCCCATTGCTTTTAGTTGTCTAGCCATAACTGATAAGCGATCTGTTTCCTTTACTCGGAGCTCACTGGCACCGGAGATTTTGCTTACTCCATCACAAAAACAGGCTGCTACAGAGAGTATTGGAATTTCGTCTACTAATCGAGGGATTATTTCTTCATTAATCGTAAATGCTTTTAGGGGCGCTTGGGTGACCCGAAGATCACCAACTGGTTCCCCTGCGACTTCTCTAGCATTTAGAACTTCAAATTGGGCTTCCATATTCTGCATTACTTCCAGAATGCCCGTTCTCGTTGGATTTAGTCCCACATTTTCAATGATGATCTCTGAGCCTGGGACAAGGGAACCAGCTATTAACCAAAAGGCGGCGGAACTTATGTCACCAGGAACTACAACTTTGGTCCCCTTGAGTTCTCTTCCTGGCCTCACTTTGATATGGCGTCCGATCTCTCCTCCAACTTCAAGATTTGCTCCAAATGCTTTTAGCATTCTTTCACTGTGATCTCTCGAGCGGGCAGGTTCTATCACAGTGGTAATACCTTCTGCTGTTAAGGCAGCAAGAAGAAGTGCTGATTTGACCTGAGCACTAGCTACTGGTGTCCCTACTACAGCACCGTGAAGTTTTTGTCCTGTAATAGCAAGAGGAGCAAAATCTCCTCCTGACCTGCCTTCTACCTTTGCTCCCATTAACTTAAGAGGCCCTCCTACTCTTTGCATTGGTCGCTGACGTAAGGATTTGTCTCCAGTAAGAACAAAGTGCCGTCCTTCTTTCCCTGCTAAAAGTCCCAGCATTAATCGCATTGTTGTTCCGGAATTCCCACAGTCCAGTACATCTTCGGGTTCTTTTAGACCATCAAGTCCAACTCCCTGTATCTCAACATCTTTACCGGTTTGAATGGAGCTAATTTTGACTCCCATAGACCGTAAGCATTTGGCCGTGCTTATTGGATCCTCTGCTGGTAGGAGCCCATCAATAATTGTGACTCCTTGAGCAATGGCTCCAAACAAAAGAGCTCTATGGGAGATGGATTTATCTCCCGGGACTTTCACTACACCTGATAGAGATCCTCCTGGATGAAGCTCAAGAGAGGGTTTGTTGCTGTTCAGATCGCTCAATTATTAAGGCTCGGGTTATTCCAATTTTATGTGGGCTAATCAAATCAGGTTTAATTTGGTTGCCTTTTTGGTGTAACTACTTTTTTTTAATCAGATTATCGAGTACGTATCCAAAAAGAGTTGGGTCAGGTTCTATATCCCTTAAGTCTGAAAGACCTAGTTCTTCCCACCTTGAGTCAAGCTTTTCTTCTAGGTCAATAGGGCGACTCAAAGGTTGACTCCAATCATGTTTCCTTTCTGGCCCTACTTTTGTAGTTGCATCTATAGCTAATCTTCCTCCTAACCCAAGTTGATCGCTAGCAAAATCAAGGCTGTCAAACGGAGTGTTATCAAGTACGAAAAGGTCTCTCTGAGGGTCTACTTGACTGGCAATGGCCCAAATCACCTGGCGAGGGTCTCTTATGTTGATGCTTGCGTCAACGACGGCAACAAACTTCGTGTAAGTGAATTGGGGTAGAGCAGTCCAGAACGCCATAGCAGCCCTTCTTGCTTGACCTGGGTATGCCTTTTCGATCGAAATAACAGCGAGCTTGTAGCTAAGTGCTTCCATTGGCAGAAAAAAGTCGACTATCTCAGGAACCTGTTGTCTAAGTATTGGCGTATAGATCCTATTAAGAGCAATTGCAAGCATCGCTTCTTCTTTTGGTGGACGTCCGCTGAAGGTTGATAGGAATATTGGGTTTCGACGATGGGTTATGCAGTGAAAACGAATTAGTGGTGAGAGCTCTACGCCCCCATAGAACCCCATGTGATCTCCAAATGGTCCATCTTTCAATTCTTCTCCAGGCGTGATTGTTCCTTCAAGAACCAATTCGCTATGGCTTGGTACTTTTAGGTCAATAGTTTTGCAACGAGCAAGCCGAACACCTTGTCCTGCATAAAGGCCTGCAAAAAGCCACTCACTTAATTGAACAGGTATTGGAGTTGCAGCGGCCATTACTAGTAGTGGGTGCACGCCTATAGCAACAGCTATTTCAAGTTTGCGTCCCATTGCTGCTGCTTTTCTGAGGTGTCCAGCACCACCGCGAACGCTTAGCCAATGCACCGTCATGGTTTTCGTTGACTGAAGTTGAAGACGATAAACACCGACATTTGGCGTTCCATTTTCAGGATCTTTTGTAATTACCAGCCCTAGGGTGATTACCGGCGCAGCATCTTCTGGCCAGGGCCTAATTAGAGGCAGATTATTTAAGTTCACATCATCACCCTGCAGAATCTTTTGGTGGCAGGGTGGGGTTAAGTCAAGATCTGGTTGTGCTTTGACTAAGTCCCAAAATAAATTTGCGAATTGTTTTGTCTCTTTTAGATTTTTAGGAGGTTTTGGTTGTTGAAGGATAGCTAGTCGTCTGCCTAAGTCTTCTAGTTCCTTTGGGTCTTCCAGACCCATGCTCCAAACAACACGTTCCATTGTGCCAAGAAGGTTGATGGCCACAGGAATTGAAGAGCCGATTACGTTTTCGAAAAGAAGTGCAGGACCGCCCATTTTTAAGACCCGATCACTAATTGCTGCAAGCTCGAGATCTGGGTGGACAGGAGCTGTTATTCGTCTGAGTTGTCCTTTCTCTTCAAGTAGTGCTAGGAAATCTCTCATGTTTTGAGAAGAAAGTCCTTTTCGGAAAAAGTCTTTGAATGACATATGCATTGAATTAGGATTTGCTGATTGATTGCTCTGTTAAATAATCTTGACCAAATTAAACTCAACGTTTGAGAAGTTGATCTAGTTACTCTGACGCAGTTTGTTATTTGATTGGTTATGCAACTGTCTTATTTCCATGTAGCAGATCATGTCCCAGAAGGCCCTCTGCCTGATGTTGCTGTTGTTATTGATGTCCTAAGAGCTACTACCACTATCGCCTGTGCACTTAAAAATGGCGCGGAGGCCGTTCAGGTTTTTTCAGATATAGAACAACTTAAGGAATCTGCGGCTCAATGGCCAAAACCTTCTCGACTTTTGTTGGGAGAGCGAGGTGGGAAGAGACTCGAAGGGTTCGACTTAGGTAATTCACCTGTTGAAGTTGTCCCTGAAATTGTCTCTGGGAAGAGGCTTTTTATGAGTACTACTAATGGAACAAGATCTTTGCAAAGAGTAAGGGAGGTTGATTCCTTATATACCCTTGCTCTCCCTAATAGAAAAGCAGTATTTGACAAAATTCTGCTAGATCAACCAACAGCAATATGGATAGTTGGCAGCGGTTGGCAAGGTGATTATTCCTTAGAGGATTCTTTCGCAGCAGGTGCTTTTGCTGACCTGGTTGTGAACCATACACCTGCAACTTCAATTGTTGTTAATGATGAACTTGTCGCGGCCATGGCTCTTTGGGATACTTGGAAGCATGATCCAGAGGCTTGTCTTCGTAGAGCTAGTCATGGTCAGCGATTGATGAAATTAGGTAATCATGATGATGATTTCACCTGTTGTTCAGAACTGGATGCTTTCTCAGTCGTTCCCTTTCAAAGTGAACCTGGTGTCCTTAAGGTCTCTTGATTGCATGTCGCGATCTAAAGTTTCGATCTATGTTTAAACCTTGTGCCTGATTTCTTGGCGGCGGCTCTTCAACTTACGAGCACCTCACAACCGGAGATTAATTTTGCTGCTGCAGAAGAACAGATTGAACTAGCAGCGCGTCGTGGTGCTGAGTTGGTGGGTTTGCCTGAGAATTTTGCCTTTATTGGTGATGACAAGACTCGTTTAGAGCTTTCTTCAGATTTGGCAGAACAATGCAGCAAATTTTTGGTGACAATGGCACGCAGATATCAAATAGTTCTTCTAGGAGGGGGGTTCCCTGTTCCTTCTGGAGATGGAAATTTAACTCTTAATAGATCAGAACTTGTCGGAAAAGACGGACAGTTATTAGGAAGATACGACAAGATTCATTTGTTTGATGTCGATCTTCCAGATGGGAATACATATAGAGAGTCGGCCACAATTAGAGCTGGAAGTGCTAAGCCGCCAGTAATTGATTTGCCTGGTTTATGTCGGGTCGGGTTGTCAATTTGTTATGACGTGAGATTTCCTGAGCTTTATCGACACCTAGTTGGATCAGGGGCCCAGCTACTAATGATTCCTGCAGCTTTTACAGCTTTTACGGGTAAAGACCATTGGCAAGTCCTTCTGCAGGCAAGAGCTATTGAGAACACTGCTTATGTTTTAGCTCCTGCTCAAACTGGATTGCATTATGGACGTAGGCAGAGTCATGGACATGCAATGGTTATTGACCCTTGGGGAACTGTCTTGGCTGATGCTGGTGTATTGCAAGGTGCTGCAATAGCCCCTATTGACACTTCGCATGTAGGACGAATTCGGGAGCAGATGCCAAGCCTTAAGCATCGTCAGCCATCTTTGTTCTAAATGATGGCCTTTGTGATTCCTAGACGCGTTACCTTTTTGGTAGCGGGTTTACTTCAGGCGTGGGTGGCTGTTTTCCCCCTTCCAGCCCATGCAGCTAGTGCTTTAGCAGCATGGACATTGTCTAGTAATGGTGTGCTTGAGCTAAGGACAGCAAGAGATACTCACCTTGAGGCTTTTTTTCAGCGCCCTGGAGGAGGTAAAGGAGCAAGGGTATGGATAGATTTTCCTGGAGAATTAATTCGTCCGCGTACTTTGCAAGGTAGTGGACCAGTTCGACAGATTCGTTTGGGAAAACCTAGCGCTGGTTTTACAAGATTAGTAATTGAATTTGTTCCATCAGTTGTATTGGACCCTACAAAGCTAAAGCTTGTAGGGACATCGCCAGATAGGTGGACATTAAATTTGCTTGGACTTCCTACAAAAGGTCTTCGAAGTATTGCAGAAGGGAATCTTGAATCTCGACCTTCTTTGAGATGGACAAGCAACTCATTAAGTAGAGCCCCTATAAGTTCTTCATCCCTTCCCGCTGTTAGAAGAGGGCGCTATAGGGTTGTTATAGACCCTGGCCACGGTGGACCGGATTCTGGAGCGGTTGGTGTAGGTGGCCTGCGAGAAACGGATGTTGTGCTTGATATTTCTCTTAGGGTTGAGAAGCTACTTAAATCAAAAGGTGTCAAGGTTAATTTGACTCGAAGAAGAGAAGTGGATTTAGACCTTCCTCCAAGAGTTGCTCTTGCAAATCGGATTGGGGCAAATGCATTCGTAAGTATTCATGCCAATGCTTCTAGGGGCACAAGAGAAGAAATAAATGGAGTTGAAACTTTTTTCTTTTCTGGCTCTAGAGCAGGGAGGTTGGCGGCCAATATCCAGCAACAGCTATTAAAGGTTTCTGTTGGTAGCCCTGATCGAGGAGTGAGGAGAGGGAGATTCTTTGTGATTAGAAGAACTAGAATGCCTGCTGTTCTTGTAGAGATAGGTTTTGTGACAGGTAGGAAAGATGCCCGTCGTCTTTCAGACTCGAGTCATAGGGGGGAGATAGCTCAGGCTATTTCCTTTGGCATTCTTAGGTACCTCCAGGGGTTGTATTGAAGCCACGTTTAGGTTTTTTTGATAGCGGAGTGGGCGGTTTTACTGTCCTTAGAAGGATCCTTCAGCGGCATGGAGAAGTTTCATGTTTATATCTTGCTGACAGTGCTAGAGCTCCTTATGGAAATAGATGTGAAAGTGAGATTCGATTTATTGCAGAAGAAGTAGTTAATTGGTTGCAACAACAGGAAATATCGATCTTGGTCATGGCTTGTAATACAACAAATTCTCTTGCCTTTGACTTGGTGAAGAAGGTTTCTGAAGTTCCTGTTTTGGGGTTAATAGAGGCTGCAGTGGAAATGGTAACTCAACCAAGAGTTGGTGTGTTGGCAACTCCTGCAACTGCAGCTTCTGGTTCATACCGTCGTGAAATAAAGGCGGTTTATCCTGAGGCAATAGTTTTAGAGCAGGCTTGCCCTGACTTCGTCCCATTGATTGAGTCTGGGAAATTTAGAAGCGATGAGTTGCGTCTTGCTGCTATTGATTATTTACAACCTCTTTTGGAAGCTGGGGTAGATGAAATAGTTTTGGGATGCACTCATTACCCCCTTGTTGAGCCGCTTTTGAGGACGTTGTTGCCAAATGATATGAGAATGATTGATCCGGCTGTAGGTTTAGCAAGACAACTAGATGAATTTCTAGGGTCTCCTCAAAATCTTTGTCAAGACAAGGTGTTGATAGGAGATACTCGATTTTGTGTGACCTCAAGATCTGTTGCATTTGCGCCTATGGCAAAACATTGGTTAGGGCATAATCCTCAGGTTGAGGTGGTTTCTCTTCGCACCAGCACATGTCTCTCTTAATATTGATTCACTGGGGCTTCAAATGACCACTGTCACTGAGATTCTGCAGCCTGTTGAGTTGGACCTTGAAAACTTGCGCAATGATTTGCGTGATTTGATAGGAGCTGGTCATCCAATTCTCAAGGCAGCAGCAGAGCATCTATTTAGTGCAGGCGGTAAGCGTCTTAGGCCAGGGATAGTTTTATTGATATCCAGAGCTCTTTCTGGTCAAGGAGAGCTCACGCCAAGGCATAGAAGGCTTGCCGAGATTACAGAGATGATTCATACCGCTTCTCTTGTTCATGATGATGTGGTTGATGAAGCTGCTACTCGGAGAGGTGTAGAAACAGTACATAGCAGATTTAATTCACGCGTAGCTGTCCTTGCTGGCGACTTTCTGTTTGCCCAAGCCAGTTGGCATTTGGCTAATTTGGATAATCTTGATGTTGTAAAACTACTTAGCCGGGTAATTATGGACTTGGCTGATGGCGAGGTTAAGCAAGGGCTTTATCGCTATGACGCAGGACAAACTTTGGAAAATTATTTAGAGAAGAGCTATTGCAAGACTGCGTCTCTTATGGCTAATAGTGCTCAGGCCGCAGGTGTTCTTAGTGAGCAAAACCCTGAAAATTTGAGTGCGTTAAATTATTTTGGACGGCAGATTGGCCTTGCTTTCCAGGTAGTAGATGACATTCTTGACTTCACTGGAAGTGAAAAGCAGTTGGGTAAACCAGCTGCTAGTGATCTCGCAAGTGGATATTTAACTGCCCCTGCATTATTCGCGCTTGAAGAGCACCCTTCTTTGGCAGGATTGATTGAAAGGGAATTCAGCGAAGAAAGAGATCTCGAACAGGCGCTTGATCTTGTCCTTAATTCCAAGGCTATAAAAAGAGCGCGCAAGCTTGCAGAGAATTTCGCAAGAGAATCTATAGAGGCAATTGAGTGGTTGCCCGATTCACCTTGCAGAAGGGCATTGCTTGATTTGCCTGACTTTGTTTTGAGCAGGTTGTATTGATTAATTATTTAGTTCTTTGTGAGAGTTTTAAAAGTATTTCAATAACTGTATTTAGGTGCTTTATATGAATTGGATTTATTTGGCTTTTAATTTTTTTTGAATAGAGCGGATCAAGAACCCATACCTGACATCCCGCTTTAAGGGCAGCCTTTGTTCCAGCTGGTGAGTCTTCAAATGCCCAGCAATAATCTGGTCTTACATCAAGTTTTTTTGCGGCTAGGAGGAAGGGGTCCGGGGCGGGTTTGCCAAGATCAAGATCTTTATCATCCCCAAGCACTCTTGTTTTTATTTGCTTGAGCCATGGATGTGGGGCGCTTTTGAAAGCGATTGATTCAGAGCTGCTGCTAGTGACTAAAGCAATCGGAATATTGTTCTTTAGACAACATTCCACTAGAGACTTTGCACCTGGCATTGCTTTCGAGTTAGAAAGCAGGCGCTTTGAAATTGGCTGTTGTAGGGAGAGTATTTTTTCTGTTCCTACAGGAGCCTCAAGCCATGTATCCAATTGTTTGGCACATTCAATTCTTCTCCTTCCTTTTAATGCAATTAACTGGTTTTCGTTTAACTTTTGTCCAAGTAAAGAGGCGGTTTGTGACCATGCTTGTGCATGAAGGGGCTCAGTATCAAGCAATAGACCATCTAAATCAAAAAGGCATGCTTCAGGCAGGAATAATGAAGGAGTCGTTTCGTTTCGTTTGAAAAAGAGTTTCACCTAGTGTGACCTTCCTTTGATGAGTGGCTTGAATGCATCTAATGAACGTTTGCTTTTCTTCTTATGCCAAGAAAAACTACTGACACTATTGAATCTGTCCTGCAGGAGCAGAGGGTTTTTCCTCCTTCCCCTGAATTAGCAGGGGAAGCAAGGATTGGCAGCCTTGCTGATTATCGGACAATGTTTGATGCGGCCAAGACTGATCCTGATCTTTTTTGGGGTAATGCGGCTAGAGAAGAGCTTCATTGGTTTGAACCTTTCCATAAGGTGCTTGATTGGTCGAACCCCCCCTTCGCCAGATGGTTTGAAGGAGGCAAGACAAATTTGTCTACTAACTGTTTGGACCGCCATTTAAAAGGCAACAAAGCAGAGAAGGTGGCTTTGATTTGGGAAGGTGAGCCTGGAGATGTTAGGCGATTTACTTATAGAGAGTTACATGCTGAAGTTTGTCGAGCCGCAAATGCTTTAAAGGCCTTAGGAATTGGCAAAGGAGATTTGGTTGCTCTCTACATGCCAATGGTCCCTGAGGCCGCTATAGCAATGTTGGCTTGTGCACGTATTGGGGCTCCACATTCAGTTGTTTTTGGCGGTTTTTCGGCAGAGGCTCTAAGAGATCGTTTAATTGATGGTGAGGCTAAAGCAGTAATTACAGCTGACGGAGGATTCCGTAAAGATAAAGCTGTTTCACTAAAGCCCGCGGTTGATGCTGCATTGGCGAATGGTGCGTGCCCAAGCGTGCAGTCAGTGTTGGTTGTGGAGCGTACAAAGGAGCCTGTTTCTATGGATTCAGGTCGCGATAAGTGGTGGCATGAAATTGTGCCTATTCAATCAGATGACTGTGAAGCGGAACAGATGGATAGCGAGGATAGATTATTTGTTTTGTATACCTCTGGCTCTACTGGTAAACCCAAAGGTGTAGTCCATACAACTGCTGGATATAACCTGTGGGCACATTTAACCTTTAAATGGATCTTCGACATACGAGATAATGATGTCTACTGGTGTACAGCTGATGTTGGGTGGATAACTGGTCACAGCTATATCGTTTATGGCCCTTTATCAAATGGTGCGACAACGGTCATGTATGAAGGTGCTCCTCGTCCTTCTAAACCTGGTGCTTTTTGGGAACTAATTGAGAAACATAGAATTACAATTTTCTATACAGCTCCTACAGCGATAAGAGCTTTTATGAAGTCTGGAAGAATGATTCCAGATCAACATGACATGAGCAGTCTCAGATTACTTGGCACAGTTGGTGAGCCGATCAACCCGGAGGCTTGGATGTGGTATCGCGAAGTGATTGGCGGCGGTCGTTGCCCAGTGGTGGATACTTGGTGGCAAACAGAAACAGGGGGAGTAATGATTAGTCCCTTACCCGGCGCGACTCCCACTAAGCCTGGATCTGCAACCCTGCCATTGCCTGGAATTGAGGCTGACGTTGTTAATACTGAGGGAGAGACTGTTAGTGCAGATGAAGGAGGTTATCTAATAGTTAGGCGACCATGGCCTGGAATGATGCGCACTGTGCACGGGAACCCTCAACGATTTAAAGAGAGTTATTGGGAATATATACGTCCAAAGGATGATAGCTATATATATTTTGCTGGAGATGGAGCCCGTCGAGACTCAGATGGTTACTTCTGGGTAATGGGGCGAGTTGATGACGTGATTAATGTTTCTGGGCATCGACTTGGAACTATGGAAGTTGAGTCTGCGTTAGTAAGCCACCCAGCGGTTTCAGAAGCAGCAGTTGTTGGTCGTCCAGATGATCTAAAAGGAGAGGCAATCGTTGCCTTTGTCACTCTTGAAAGTGGGAGGGATGTTTCGGATGATCTTATAAATGAGATGCGCTCTCACGTTGGGAATGAAATAGGCCCTATAGCCAAGCCTGATGAGATTCGTTGTACAGACTCATTACCTAAAACACGAAGTGGAAAGATTATGCGTCGAATACTTAGATCTCTTGCTTCAGGTCAAGAGATCAGCGGTGATACAAGTACTTTGGAGGATCGTTCTGTTTTAGATAGGCTTAGGAGTTGATCAAGACTCTGACCAATTCAATATTGCCTTCCTTAAAAGTTTGAGGCTGTTATTTCTCGAAGAGTCATCTGCCCAACCTCCTAATAGTTTTTTTCGTAGGCCTGCACTTGCTGGTGTCAAATGATCTCCTGCTAGATGTAAGGTTTTAGATTCATCGGTAAATCGCTTATTTAGGCATTGAAGGAGGCTAGGACTTTGATCGAGGCTGTCTTCTCCAAAACTGACTAATAGGTTGCGAGGCTGGAGGTAATGTTGTTGGATCAAACGCAGTGTCTCTTTTGGGCTGGGACTAAATTCACTTTGGAATCCCATTTTTGGGGCAATTTTCTTTAACCCTGGTATTGAATTGTTAGCGGCAAAATTGTTGAAACTCATTGCAACTAGTCCCGTGCTATTCCTCCCACCATCTGGTGCTAATAAATGAAGCTTGCAACCTAAGCTATGGCCGAGGCGCAAAGACAAAGGCAATGTACCTACTCTACTTACAAGCTTTTCCCTGCAGTTTCTGAGATCTCGCCATGCCTGATTGGCTTGGCTTTGATGATCTAGTGCTGGGAGATAACCCCAGGCATGTATAGCTAAGTTTTCCAGACTTAGCTCTTCGAGCAATCGTCGATAACTTATTTGAGGAGTAGTAGCGAGATAACTACCTCCTATCATTTCAATCAATCCTATTGGGTTAGAAGGCCAAAGACACCAAACTTGTCCATGTCTTCTCCATCGAGTCATTTTTTATCTCTGAGTTTTTTTAATACCAGAAGTGCCTCTTCTACATGGGCAGGACCATTAAGAAGGTTGCTGAAAACACTAATAATTATTCCAGTGTTATCTACAACGTAGGTTACCCGCCCAGGGAGGAATCCAAGAACTTTTGGAACTCCAAATGCATTTCGTAATGAATTTTGTGAGTCACTTAGTAGTGGAAAAGGAAGGCTATATCGATTTGAGAATTCACTATGACTACTTTCACTATCACTACTCACTCCCCAAACCATTGCTCCTAGGTCTTTGAATTCCTTATAACTGTCTCGGAAACTACATGCTTCTGCAGTACACCCAGGCGTATCATCTTTGGGATAGAAAAAGAGAACAAGGGCTTTACCTTTTATAGATTTACTTTGTTGAGAGTTCCCATTTTGATCTGTTAGAACAAAATCTGGGACTTTATCACCAGGTTTAAGAGACATCATTTCTATAAGAGGCTTAGGAGTACCCTAGATATCTTCTTGGTAGTTAAGGGACAATTTAAAGGTAATCAAGTAATTCGAAGATTTCGTGTCAGAAGAGAAGCTCCCAAGATTTGATCATGGCCAATTGGATCTTTTATGTGATCAGGAATTTTCAGCTTCACCTGTTAGTCAAAACAAGGCAGTTGATAAAAAGCAATTGAAGGCGAAGGAACTTTCAAGTCCTGCAAACCCTCATAAGAGTCTTTTACCAGAGCGCCTGCTTATTGTAGATACAGAAACTACAGGGCTAGATCCAGAGCAAGATCATTGTCTTGAGGTTGGGGCAATCCTTTTTCATGTTTCTAGCCGTGTTGTACTTGCACAACAATCCTTCTTGGTTCCTGTAGAAGTTAATAAAGCTGAAGCTATTAATCAAATACCGGCAGATGTAACAAGGCTTTTCCAGCCTTGGGAGATGGGGCTTGAATACTTGAAAGAGTTGATTGTTGCTTCTGATGTTTTGGTTGCTCATAATGCAGCTTTTGATAAGCAATGGTTTGGGAAACCTCCATTGCCAGAGGTTTTGAAGCCATGGCTTTGCACCATGGAAGATATCTCCTGGCCTTCCGAACGTATGATTTCGTCAAGACCTTCAGTTAGAGATTTGGCGCTTGCATATGAGGTGCCAGTTTGGGCAGCCCATCGTGCTCTTACGGACTGTATTTATCTTTCAGAAGTTTTAAGAAGATGTACAAACTTGGATGAATTACTTTTGGAAGGAATGGAGCCTAGACGCTTAATGAAGGCAGAAGTTTCCTATGAAGAAAGGCATTTAGCAAAGAGAGCAGGTTTTCGTTGGAATGATCCTATAAAAGGAGCTTGGACTAGACGTTTAAGTGATAGGCAGTCAGAAAGACTAGATTTTCCTGTTGTTTTAGTTGAGAAAAAGCAAGAGAATTGATTTTGGGATAAAAATTAGATTTGCTTTATCACTCCGAAGTTCTTTGGTTGTTTCCACTATTTAATACTTAGCTCGATCAAGCTGGCTGAATGGAAACTTTTTATTCCCAGCGGTGTTTTTGTAAGGGATGGCCATCTTCTAAAGATTCTTTATCTGATCCTTTGCGATTTCGGTTAAGGCAATGGCAGCATGCAAGAACATGGGCCCGTTTGATTCGTGAGGCTGAATATTTTTGGCAGCTTGATGAAAGGGAATTGAAAAGGTTGGGTGCAGTCGAGCTGTCTCAGTTGCTAGAGGAAGTCCCTGCCTCTAAGAGGTGGAGGGTGGATCGATGGCTACTTAAGTACTCAGTTGCTACAAGATTCATTAGCGATTCCCCTAAGGGGAATCGCTAATGCCGTACCACTATGGAGATTAGGTACGTTTAATGAAATCGGAGCGGCGGGATTTGAACCCACGACCCCCACTACCCCAAAGTGGTGCGCTACCAAGCTGCGCTACGCCCCGTAAAAAGAAGCTATCACAAGCCATCCTTTAAGCCCAGTCTAAAAAGGTTGTGTTTTGCAGTTTGAGGAACTTCTCAGCAAATTTCGTCTGTATTATTTCCAAGAATTGTCGATATTTTGGAATAAGAATCAGATCCTCATTCCATTTGAATCAGATTCAGGCATCTCCCTCCACTGAATAGTTGGCTGAAGTTGGTGAGAAGCAGGTCTGGTCGAGAAAATCAGGCTAAAAACAAGAATTAAGGCTAGGAATAAAGCGATTAGAACAATGTGATCTGGGAATGGTTCTTTCATTCTTTGACTTTTTTGGATGAAGAAATTGTCTATAGGGATGTCACGGTTATTGGCTTGTTGTCACTACGCAGTACACAGTGACTGATGTTCCAGTCAAAGTGTGACCAGATGTTTTTGTTTAGTTTGTAATTGGCCCCAGAAAACTCGCCAAGAAGAACCTTGGTAGGCATTGCTGAGCAATATGGCCTGCTCCCAGGTTTTGCTAGGTATTGTTGATGATAGTTTTCGGCAAAGTAAAAGGTTTGATCTTTTTTGATCTCAGTTGTGATTGCACCGAAGCCATTCGCTGATAGAGATTCTTGATAATTATTTCTACTAGAAAGGACTACATCCAATTGTTTACTTGAATAAGTAAAAATCGCGGATCTATATTGAGTTCCCCGATCATTGCCTTGACGATTCCCTTGCGTGGGGTCATGACATTCCCAGAACATTTTCAGAAGGTCACTTAAATCAATACACTTTTTATTCCAGACCACTCGAACTACTTCTGTATGTCCTGTTCTACCTGAACAGACCTGGTTATAGCTTGGACTATTTGTTTTTCCACCAGCAAAGCCTACAGCTGTTGTTACTACGCCTGGTAGCTTCCAAAAGCATTTTTCTGCACCCCAAAAACAACCACAGCCAAAAAGAATTTGATCTTCATCAGGCTTAAGTGCTTCGTTCAGGATTGTTCCTAGAACTGCATGCTGAATATTTGAGGATTGTTGTGTATTTGAATTTTGTTTGTTTGGTTTTAGCCAGGAGGTGAACATCTCATTCATGCAAGCTTGAGTACATTAGTCAGCCTCTTGTGGATCTAGGTAAATATGGTTTAGGAGAGTTGTGACAAAGGCAAAAAGTAAGAATGGAAGACTAAGGACCAATATCAAACCGACACCTAAAAGAGCAAAAATTGGTCTAGAAGAACCCATTAGCCCTAATCCCGCTGCCAGACTTACAAAAATTACAGCCATCCATGCGAGTACCTGGCCATAGATATCGCCAAAAGTGAGATTGCAACGCAGTGAGTATGGAGTGTTAGAGCTCATAATGATTTGTTGGGGATAGGTTAGAGCTTGTTATGAATAGATGACAGGTTTTTATTTTGTTCTTTAGGTTTCAGTTTTATATTCTTATAGACCTTTCTTAAGGATTCAAGATACAGCTTCAAGCTTTTCTTCAGCTTGCTGCCTTTCCCATAATCGACTGTAAAGGCCTTTAGATAGAAGTAGTTCGTTATGAGTACCTTCTTGGACTAGCCTGCCATTTTGGATTACAAGAATACGATCACAAGCTGCTACAGCAGATAGCTGGTGGCTAATCATTATGATTGTTCGATTGTTTTCATTCCTTATTGAGTGCAGTATTTCTGAAGCTGTTTTGTTATCAACGCTTGCCAGGGCATCATCTAGAACTAATACTTGGGAGCTGCTTAATAATGCTCTCCCAAGAGCTGTCCTTTGTCTTTGTCCTCCACTCAGAGTTATCCCTCTTTCGCCTACAAGTGTATTGAACCCATCAGGGAAACTCTTTATATCATCAATAAGTCGAGCTTGAGTTGCAGATTCTTCAAGCCTTTTCATTGATGCTTTTGGATCTCCATATTTGAGATTTTCTGCAAGGGTTGTTGTAAATAAATATCCTTCCTGCGGAACAAGAGCGACATTTTTACGCAAATCATTTAAGCGTAGATTGTTTACATCATTCCCATCTAAAAATAGCTGTCCCATTGGGACCTCAATAGTTCTACCTAGGGCCCTAGCTAAAGTTGTTTTTCCACATCCAACAGGTCCTACGACTCCTATAAGTTCTCCTGGTTCGATTGAGAAATTTAAATCTTTTAAAGTGCATTGGTTTGAATTCTCATAGCGAATTGACAGCCCTCTTGCTTCTATTCGGCCTTTTAGGCTTTCTTTAATGTGGGGAGAGGAGTTTTGATCTCTTATTAGTGGAATACGCCTTAGAAGCTCTTCAACTCGTTCGAGACTTACCTGGCCAAGTTGGAAAGTGTTTAAAGTGAATCCAAGCAGCGCTGTGGGGAAAACAAGACGTTCTACATAGAGAATAAGTGCAACTAAACCGCCAATACTTAGAGCACCTCTTTGAAGTTGGCTGCTTCCAATTGAAATTAGAAGCAATAAAGAAACAGATGAGATTCCTTGTAATAAAGGGAATAAAGTGCTGGCAGTACGAGCAAGATTTATTGCAGAATCTCTATATTTATTATTTCTTTCAGCGAAAGCTTTTTCTTCAGCAGGTTCTTGTCCATAAATCTTTATAGCGCTAATACCTGAAAGGTCTTCTTGAATAAGTTCGCTAAGAAGAGATAGAGCTTCTTGCTGGCGCTTTCGTTGTCGGACCATTCTCCCTCCAAAGAGGCCAACCGTGCCGAGCATTAAGGGATAAAGAGATAACGAAGCTAGAGTCAGCCAAGGGTCTATGGCGAACATTGCCGGGAGAGTAAAACAATATGCAAGTGCAGTATTGGTAAGACTCAAAATGGCGAAGCCTAGTAATCGTCGAATATTTTCAATATCACTAGTTGCTCGGCTAATTACTTCTCCACTACCTATTTCTTGAACCCATGCTGGCTCTTGCCTAAGCATTTGATCAAAGAGTCTTTGTCGGAGCTCGACTTCAACCTGTCGACCGACTCCAAAAACAAGTTGCCTAGATAGGAGGCGAATGAAGCCCATACTGCTCGCCAATGCAACAATTAAGCCAGCCTGTTTGAGAACAGAATCAATTGAGAATCCTTCTTGAAGACCATCAATGACACGGCGCACTTCCATTGGAATAGTTACGCTGAGGATATTCACTACTACAAGTGCTAAAGCGCCAAGGAGCACAGTGCGGCGGTGGGGCCGGAGATAACGACTGATTAGATCAAGGCGAAAAGCGCTCATCACTTTTTCTATTAAGTGTTAAACCTAGTTGGTGAAGTGCGCGAAGGTGGTTTGCCGCCTTCAAGATTTTTGATGGAAGATTCAAATTTCACTCAGGATCAAAATCATCCACTTTATTCTCTTGATAGAGATAACGTTGACAGGCTCTTAGGTGAGGATGCACCAGAGAGTAAAGATTTTATTGAGCTTGCAAGATTAATACTTCGTTATGACGGTTTCCCAGGCGCTAGTGACCTCCAAGAGGATTTGACTAAGGTTTTGCGAGCCTGGGGGTTAACCCATGAAGAGTTAAATGAACGCGTACGCCACCTTTGGGCTCAGGGGTATCGTCCAGGTAGTGATTTGGAGACTTCAGTTGGGTCTGGATTTGATACATCTGATGGGGATTCATCTTGAATAAATGTCTGGCAATATTTCATGGGTTCTACCCATAAGGGCAGTTTTGGGGGATAGTATTTACATCCCCATCACCTCCCCGGAGTGCATAGCACCCGGGTTTTTTTCTGAGATATGGAATTGACAGAAAACACTTGGCCTCAAATGCTTGAGTCGATTATTGATGGGCACAATCTTTCTCAAATTCAAGCGGCGTCATTAATGAAGGCCTGGCTTGAAGAAAAATTGTCGCCAGTGCAAACTGGCGCTTTCTTATCAGCGCTTAGATCTAAAGGTGTAATTGGAGAAGAACTAGCTGCTATGGCGAAGGTCCTAAGGGAATTTTGTCCATTACCTTGCCCCCCCCCCTCTTTAGAGATGGTCGATACTTGTGGAACAGGAGGTGATGGGGCTGAAACATTCAATATTTCTACTGCTGTTGCCTTTACGGCTGCAGCATGTGGTGCAAATGTCGCAAAACATGGGAATAGAAGTGCAAGCGGTAAGGTTGGCTCGGCAGATGTCCTTGAGGGACTAGGAATTCACCTCAAAGCACCACTCGAAGTCGTTGTTGAAGCTTTGCCTAAAGCAGGGGTTACATTTTTATTTGCACCTGCATGGCACCCTGCATTGGTTAATTTGGCACCATTGAGAAAAAACCTAGGGATAAGAACTGTTTTTAATCTATTGGGACCACTTGTAAATCCTCTTGCACCTAATTCTCAAGTGCTTGGAGTCGCTAAGCCTGAACTGTTAGATCCAATGGCGGAAGCACTACAGAAGCTGGGGTTGCATCGAGCAGTTGTTGTTCATGGGGCAGGAGGTATTGATGAAGCTTCTTTGGAAGGTGAAAATTTAATAAGGTTTCTGGAAAATGGATTAATTAAAGAATCTTTAATTAATCCATCCTCCTTAGGGCTTGCTAATGCACCTTTATCGCAGCTTAAGGGGGGAGATCTCTTGGCTAATCAAAGAATTCTTACATCCGTATTGCAGGGTAAAGGGACGAATCCCCAAAGAGATGTTGTCGCTCTAAATACAGCTTTAGTGTTATGGGCTGCTGGGATCAAGGAAGATTTAAAAGAAGGATTGGAAATGGCTAAAAATGTTCTAGAGGAGGGGCGTCCTTGGGATCAATTGATTGTGCTTCGGGAAGCTTTGGGTGGTACAAGCGATTAACTGTGAAATAAATTGTCTTAGATGACTTTCAAAAACTCAAAACCTGCTTTTTTGGTGTTAGCTGATGGCACTTTCATAGAGGGTTCTGCGTTTGGATATGAAGGAAGTATTTGTGGCGAGGTTGTTTTTAATACTGGAATGACTGGTTATCAAGAAGTCATAACAGATCCCAGTTATTACGGACAGCTTGTTACTTTTACTTATCCCGAGTTAGGCAATACAGGAGTTAATAAAGGAGATCAAGAAGCAGACATACCTCATGTAAGGGGAGTTATTTCAAGACAGCTTTCATCAATTTCAAGTAGTTGGAGGTCTACAGAGTCATTAGATAGTTGGCTTCAAAGGAACAAAGTAGTTGGGATTAGTGGAGTTGATACAAGAGCACTTGTTAGGCATTTGAGAGAGTTTGGGGCAATGAATGGTTTTATTAGCAGTGATGGACAAAATCCCCAATCTCTTCTTGAAAAGTTGAAATGTATCCCCCAAATGGAGGGGCTTAATTTGGTGGACAAAGTAACTACTAAGACTTCTTATAAATGGACAACATCTTGTTCAGTAAGCTTTGACAAGAGGTTGAGGAATTTAAACGAAAGCCCCTTCAAAGTAGTAGCAATTGACTTTGGGATTAAGAGGTCAATTCTCGACCGTTTGGTTTCACATGGATGTGAGGTGTTGGTAATGCCAGCAAATACAGACCTTGAAACGGTTCTTAACCAAGGGCCTGAAGGGGTCTTTCTTTCTAATGGGCCAGGTGATCCAGCTGCAGTTCTGTCTGGGATTGAGCTCGCTAGGAATCTTTTAAGACAGGTAGACCTGCCTTTGTTTGGGATTTGTCTAGGGCATCAAATCCTTGGGCTTGCTATGGGAGGTAGCACTTTTAAGCTTTCATATGGGCATAGAGGTTTAAATCATCCCTGCGGGAAGGTTGGACGTGTAGAAATAACCAGCCAAAATCATGGGTTTGCACTTGATGCAGAGTCATTGATCCGCAAAGGAGCTGTGGTAACTCATCTAAACCTTAATGACAGAACAGTGGCTGCTATGGAATTAAAGGACAGGCCTGTATTTGGAGTTCAATATCATCCTGAGGCAAGCCCAGGCCCACATGATGCGGACCATCACTTTGCACGTTTTGTCAATCTGATGGCAGAACGTCGATGAAGGCTGGTGAGGATCGGTCAGGATCACTACACTTCGTGCCATGGCATATCGGGGGACTGATCTCATCACCGAATTACAACGACTAACAGTTTCACTTAGAGGTGGATTTGAACGTCGAGATGGTTGTCTTGTGTTCCAATTCACTGGGCAGCTAGATGCTTACTCGGAAAAGCAGTTCAAGAATTATGTTGATGATGTGCTGCTGGCGAATTCCTCTCCAGTTGTTATTGACCTCAGCAAGATTGATTTTATCGATTCTTCCGGTTTAGGGGCTTTGGTCCAAACTGCAAAGCAGTGCAATGATTCAAAGCGCTCTTTTCTTGTTGTTGGCAATGCAAGGGTTGTTCAGACAGTTAGGCTTGTACGACTTGAGGAGTTCCTTCACCTTGTGGATGATCTTCCAACAGCCTTGAAGAAATTAACGGCTTGAGTGATTGGGTCCGAGTACAAAAACCAGCTGGTCATTCCGACGAATTAGGCCCGTTGCAATTGGCCTGGTTAGGGGATGCAGTATGGGAATTGCATCAGCGTCTACGACATTGCCGCAAACCTGGAAGGCCAGAGAAACTTCATCTTTCTGTGGTGGCTGAGGTAAAGGCAGATGCTCAGGCAGATGCTCTTAAGCGATTAGAGCCCCATCTTTCAGTGATTGAGAAGGATATTGTACGAAGGGGCCGTAATAGGTCTGGTAGTGGACCTCGGAAAACTCAAGCTTCTGTGTATGCCAAGTCCACAGGGTTTGAGACAATGATTGGCTGGCTCTTCTTGAATAATCCTGCGCGACTTGCGCAATTGTTGGATCGATTGGAGGGATCGGAAAATGCTCACAAATAGGGTTTGGTGGAATGGCTCCTGGATTTGAACGACGTTCCAATAGGCCCTCTCGTGATGGTCGTAGTGCTCGAGGTGGGAGCAGGGGTAGGGATTTTTCTTCTCGCAAAAGTTCATTAGGAAGACGTTCATCTGGCTCTAAAGCTAGTTATCGCTTTGATTCCGATAGAAAGGAGTTAGGTTCACCTTCAGACGAAGGTTTTGTTAAAAAGGACCAGAAGTTCAATAACCCCAAAGGCTTGCGCCGGTTTAATAAAGATAATCAAAAAAGGGTTTTATTTGAGGGAGAAGCAGGTAGGCGTTTTGCTCAGAGGGCTGGTGGCCGTCGTTCAGATCCCCGCCTAAGTAATCCAGAGAAGGGAAAATATGAGATAAAGCAAAAGACCCCACCAGAAGCTGAAATTTTTGGAGAATCTCCTCCTAAGGATCTTTTATGGGGCCGACATACAACTCAAGCCAGTTTGGAATCAGGTAGGCCGATTCATAGGATTTGGTGTACCGCTGAGTTGAGAAGTTCTTCTAGGTTCTTACGTCTTCTAAGGGAGGCCAAATCTAGAGGGGTCTTGGTTGAAGAGGTTACTTGGGCTCGGTTAGGGCAACTAACAGGTGGAGCTGTTCACCAAGGGATTGTTTTGCAAATTGCAGCAGCAGAAACTCTTGATTTGAAAAGTCTTATTGAAGGTTGCTCAGCACTTAATGAATCTCCCCTTTTGCTGGCATTAGATGGTCTTACAGATCCCCAGAACTTAGGAGCGATTGTTCGTTCTGCAGAGGCTATGGGCGCTCATGGTTTGTTGTTACCTCAGAGAAGAAGTGCAGGGTTGACTGGTTCTGTGGCAAAGGTTGCTGCAGGAGCACTTGAGCATTTACCTGTTGCACGAGTTGTAAATCTGAATAGGTCCCTTGTAGCTCTCAAGCAAGCTGGATATCAAGTTGTTGGTTTGGCTGATGAAGGAGACAAAACTCTCCCTGAGGTGGATCTTGAAGGCCCTTTGGTTGTTGTAACAGGCTCTGAGGGAGAAGGCCTTTCTTTATTGACTCGAAGACATTGTGATCATTTAGTACGAATACCTTTAAGGGGAGTTACGCCTAGCTTGAATGCGTCAGTGGCTACAGCAATGTTTCTGTATGAAGTTGCTCGCCGCAGTTGGATGAAGAAATTACGAGGTCAAGATCCTTCTCCAAGACTCGTGCGTGCAAAATGCCTTTCAAGAAAATTTGATTTAAACAGCGAGCAGAATGCTGATCGAATCAACCATGTTTTAGAAAATGATAATGAGGAAGATCAACTATCACTTGGAGAATCGCAGTCTGCTTTAGATTAAGAAGCAGAGTGGAAAGGCATAAATCAATAACCTCTCTTAGAAGAATCCTTTTGCAAATCTGGAGATTTTAATTAAGTCTGCAGACCGAGAGCTCTTTTCTTCATGACGATAAGAGTTTTTTGATACCAATAACAATTAAAAATGGCAATAACTTGCCCAAAAGGTTCATTAGGAATGACAATAAATACACAATTAATATTTATTTGTTATGGGCCCTCTAACTAGGGCGCTAAGAAGCCTTGGGAATACCTTTGGAATCGCCTGGTGGGCAAGGGTTGAGACCGATAGCCCCGAGGGGGTTTATTGGTTCGGTCCTTTCTTAACTCGTAAGAGTCTTAAAGGACATCTCCCTGTCTTTATGGAAACCCTTGCTAGGGAAGGTTGCGCATCCGTGGATCATTCAGTAATCCGTTGCCGACGTGGTGAGCCTCTAACGATTTAGTCCAAATATTCACTGGTGACTGATAGCGTCAATTCTTAGTAGCACTAAAAAAGTATGGCGATTGCTGAATTGCGGCAGCAATTAATAAGAGGGGAAGTCTCTGCTAGAGAAGTCACTCAAGATCAATTGGACAGGATTGCTGCTGTTGATAGCACTTTGCATGCTTTTTTGGATGTAACGGCTGAGCGTGCCCTTGCTGATGCTGAGCGAATAGATAAAGCAAGGATGGCAGGAGAGGAATTGCCTCCATTAGCTGGAGTTCCTTTAGGGATAAAGGACAACCTATGCACTAAAGGTATTCGAACGACTTGCTCTAGCAAGATGTTGGAAAACTTTGTGCCTCCTTATGAGTCGACAGTAACTAATAGGCTTTGGAAGGCTGGCGCAGTACTCCTTGGGAAGACAAATCTTGATGAGTTTGCGATGGGGAGTTCTACAGAAACTTCTGCTTTTGGACCCACTTCTAATCCATGGGACATAACCAGGGTGCCTGGTGGCAGTTCTGGGGGTAGTGCAGCGGCAGTGGCATCAGGAGAATGCATAGCTGCGATGGGCTCTGATACAGGAGGCTCTATCCGTCAACCTGCTTCGTTTTGTGGAGTTGTTGGGTTAAAGCCAACTTATGGACGCGTTAGTCGATGGGGCTTGGTGGCCTTCGCGAGTTCATTGGATCAGATTGGCCCATTCACTAGCTGCGTAGCAGATGCTGCTGAATTAATGAATGTAATAGCTGGTCATGATTCAAATGACTCAACTTCTTTAACGGCTCCAGTACCAGATTATTGCGAAAAACTTAGAGAACCCTTGGCAGGTGTACGGATTGGTTTGATCAAAGAATGTTTTCAACAGGAAGGGCTCAATTCTGAAGTTAAGGAATCGGTTCTTGCCGCAGCTGACTCTTTGAGATCTCTTGGAGCAGAATTGATTGAAGTAGGTTGTCCCCGCTTCAATGATGGAATCGCGACTTATTACGTAATTGCACCATCAGAAGCTTCTGCAAATTTAGCTAGATATGACGGAGTGAAATATGGGTTTCGCTCAGAGGGTGCAGAGAGTTTGCTGTCCATGACGTCTCGGAGTCGAGCAGAGGGGTTTGGGAGTGAAGTTCAAAGAAGAATTCTTATCGGTACTTATGCCTTGTCAGCAGGATATGTAGATGCTTATTACAAGAAGGCTCAACAAGTTAGGACTCTTATTCGAAGGGATTTTGATTCTGCATTCGAACAAGTGGATGTACTGCTAACACCAACATCTCCTACTACTGCATTTCAGACTGGTGCTCATTTAGATGATCCCCTGGCGATGTATTTGGCGGATTTGCTTACTATTCCTGCAAACCTTGCAGGCTTGCCTGCAATCAGCCTCCCTTGTGGATTTGATAGCGCAGGGTTGCCAATAGGACTTCAGTTGATTTCTAACGTCCTTGATGAATCACGCTTGCTTCAGGTGGCCTACCAGTATGAGCAGACGGCGAATGTTATGGCTAATAAGCCAGACGGCAAGTTCATTCCCTGAGGAACTGTAAACACTATATGTAGTGTCACAGCATTATTTTTACACTTTATCTTGAGTATGGGCTTAGTCTGTCTTTATGGCATTTGTCCCTCTACATAACCATAGTGATTACAGCCTTTTAGATGGAGCCAGTCAGCTCCCGAAGATGGTTAGGCGTGCAAAGGAGCTCAAAATGCCCGCCCTTGCACTAACTGATCATGGGGTTATGTATGGAGCCGTTGAGTTGCTCAAGCTTTGCAAGGCCGCCGATATAAAGCCTATTATTGGTAATGAGATGTATGTAATAAATGGGTCAATTGATGATCCACAGCCCAAGAAAGAAAAAAGGTATCACTTAGTTGTATTAGCGAAAAATGTAACTGGTTAT
This sequence comes from Prochlorococcus sp. AG-409-J16, assembly GCA_003215655.1. GTDB lineage: Bacteria > Cyanobacteriota > Cyanobacteriia > PCC-6307 > Cyanobiaceae > AG-409-J16. Next base: position 303,306 of record QCKB01000001.1, on the reverse strand, counting down.
AAGAACCTTGTGAAGCTAACAAGCATTAGCCACCTTAGAGGGATGAGAGGGCGTGGGATATTTTCCAGGGCTTGCATTGATAAGGATTTGCTTAAAGCTCATAGTGAAGGATTGATTATTTCTACTGCTTGCTTAGGAGGTGAGATACCTCAGGCAATACTTAAAGGGCGTAAGGATGTTGCAAGGGAGGTAGCTAAGTGGTACAAAAATGTTTTCGGAGGAGATTTTTACCTTGAGATACAAGATCATGGGGCAATTGAGGATCGCATTGTAAATACTGAAATAGCTCAGATAGCTAAGGAATTGGGGATAGAACTTATTGCTACTAATGATGCTCATTACCTAAGTAAATATGATGTAGAAGCACATGATGCTTTGCTATGTGTTCTTACGGGAAAGTTAATTAGTGATGAAAAACGATTGAGATATACCGGGACAGAATACATAAAATCTGAAGAGGAAATGAGAAGATTATTCGCAGACCATCTGGAAAAAGATGTTGTGGAAAAGGCTGTATCTAATACAGAGGTTGTTGCTCAGAAGATAGAGGATTATGACATTTTTGGAGGTCATCAAATGCCTCGATTTCCAGTTCCAGAAGGCCATTCTCCTGCTTCCTACCTAAAAGAAGTAGCTGAGGAAGGACTCCGCAAAAGATTGAGTCTTTCTGATTCAGATTTAATACCTGAAGCCTATCGAGAGCGGCTTTCCTATGAGCTAGATGTAATGGGACAAATGGGATTCCCAACTTATTTCTTGGTAGTTTGGGACTATATCCGTTTTGCCAGGGAAAAAGGTATTGCTGTAGGGCCTGGGAGGGGTTCCGCAGCTGGATCTTTAGTCGCATTTTCGCTATGCATTACAAACATAGACCCAGTTATTAATGGACTTCTGTTTGAGAGATTTCTCAATCCTGAGAGAAAGTCTTTACCTGACATTGATACCGATTTCTGCATACAAAGGAGAGGAGAAGTTATTGACTATGTAACTCGTCGTTATGGTGAAGATAAGGTTGCTCAAATTATTACTTTTAATAGGATGACCTCTAAGGCAGTCCTGAAGGATGTCGCAAGAGTATTAGATATTCCTTATGGAGAGGCAGACCGACTTGCAAAATTGATTCCAGTTGTCCGAGGTAAGCCAGCAAAACTTTCTGAAATGATTGGGGAGGACTCACCAAATATTCAATTTAGAGAGAAATATCAAAAGGAAAAATTAGTCAAAAAATGGGTTGATATGGCAATGCGAATAGAAGGTACAAATAAGACATTTGGAGTACATGCAGCTGGTGTTGTTATTGCTGCAGAACCATTAGATGAGTTAGTTCCTTTGCAGCGTAATAATGATGGTCAGGTTATCACTCAATACTTCATGGAAGATGTTGAATCGATGGGCCTTTTGAAAATGGATTTTCTTGGTCTTAAAAACTTAACTATGATAGAAAAAACAATTGATCTTGTAGAAAAAAGCTTAGGAGAAAGAGTAGATCCTGATGCAATACCTTTGAATGACAATCAAACATATGATCTTCTCACTAGAGGAGATTTAGAAGGTATATTTCAGCTAGAATCTACTGGAATGAGACAGATAGTTAAAGATCTTAAGCCTTCATCATTAGAAGATATTTCTTCTATTTTGGCTTTATATAGGCCAGGACCTTTGGATGCAGGATTAATACCTAAATTCATCAATCGTAAACATGGACGAGAGGTAATAGATTTTGCCCACGAAGCGCTTGAACCAATACTTAGTGAAACTTATGGGATTATGGTTTATCAAGAGCAAATCATGAAGATAGCTCAAGATCTTGCTGGATACTCATTAGGAGAGGCCGACCTGTTAAGGCGTGCGATGGGGAAGAAGAAGGTGAAAGAGATGCAGAAACACCGCGAGATATTTGTTAATGGATCAATTAATCAAGGTGTGAATTCTAAGGTTGCGGATGAGCTTTTTGACCAGATGGTTCTATTCGCAGAATATTGCTTTAATAAAAGCCATTCAACAGCTTACGGAGCAGTCACCTATCAAACTGCTTATCTAAAAGCACACTTTCCCGTGGCTTATATGGCCGCATTGTTAACAGTTAACGCTAGTAGTAGCGAAAAGATTCAGAGATATATATCTAATTGTAATTCCATGGGAATTGAGGTTACGCCGCCTAATGTAAATGCTTCTGGAATTGACTTTACACCTGATGGGGAGAGAATACTTTTTGGTCTCTCTGCTGTCAGAAATCTTGGTGATTCTGCAATAAGACAACTGATTATGAGCAGAGAATCTGATGGGGTGTTTAAGTCTTTAGCTGACCTTTGCGATCGTCTACCTTTGAATGTACTTAATAGAAGAGGTTTGGAGTCTTTGATCCATTGTGGTGCTCTTGATGTTATGGAGCCTTCAGCAAATCGTGCACAGTTAATAGCAGATCTCGATTTGATTATTGATTGGGCTGCATCTCGTTCACGAGATCGAATTAGTGGTCAAGGAAATATATTTGATTTGATGGGTAGTTCCGTTGAAGAGGAAAAATCAGACATTATCTCGGCACCAAAGGCTTCTCCTGTGAGTGATTATTCCCCTACTGAAAGACTTCGTCTAGAGAAGGAATTAGTAGGTTTCTATTTATCCGATCACCCATTGAAACAGCTGGCACCCCCGGCAAGGTTACTTGCTCCTATTGGACTAGGAAGTCTTGATGACCAGCTTGATAAATCTAAGGTAAGTGTTGTGGCAATAGTTACTGAGATCCGCTATGTGACGACAAGAAAAGGTGATCGGATGGCAATTCTTCGGCTTGAGGACCTTACTGGTAGCTGTGAGGGTGTGGTTTTTCCAAAAAGTTTTGCTCGTTTGACAGATCATCTTCTAGAGGAAGCTCGATTATTGGTTTGGGCCTCAGTAGATTGTAGAGATGACAGAGTGCAGTTAATAGTTGAAGATTGTCGTGCGATTGATGATTTACAACTTTTGCTAGTAGATCTTTTGCCAGACGAGGCTAGTGATATTTCAGTGCAACATCGATTAAGAGAGTGTTTGCAAAAGCATCGGCCTGCTCATGATGAGTCCGGAGTAAGGGTTCCTGTAGTTGCCTCTATTCGCAATGGATCAGAAGTCGCGTATGTTCGTTTTGGAGATCAATTTTGTGTTAGAGATGCACACGCAGCACTTTCTTCTTTAGAGAAAAATAATTTTAAAGCCAGCTGTACAGAGAACCTATTAGTTTGAGCTTAATGATTATAGTTCTAGGTTTTATTTTGTTGATCTAATTTGAATGCATCTCGCATCCTTTTGATGTTTGGTTGAACATTCTCCAGTCCTAACAAGCTCCCAGGAGTATCTTCCCAGCTGGCTGAAAGCATTCCAAAACTAAGGCCAAGAAGTCCAATTAAAAAACATATGGCTGACGTTATTAATGTTAAAACAGGTGGTATATCTGCAATCCCTTTACTTACAGCAAGATAACTAGCTATGAATACACACATACCTGTAACTGTTGGTATTCCAGTAAGAATGGCAATTCTTCTAGCCATTCTGTTAGCTACGGGTTTAGGAATACCTGAGGCTTGATTGTTAGAGGTTTTAGCTTTTGTAGAGGTACTGAGGGATTGTTTTTTTTTGATCTTAGGAGCTAATCCATTCTTGGCCTTTTTAGGAAAGGATTTTTTAGCTTTGAGAGGTTCGGCCATTTTTTTAGGAATGGATGTTGGCTAATAATCCTTCTTTAGGATCATCCACGGATGCCTAGTTTTGTAATTAAATCGCTATAGCGCTGTTCACTTTTTCCTCGTACATAAGTTAGTAGCCGCTTGCGTTTGCCAATCATTTTAAGAAGGCCTTGACGTGAGGAAAAGTCGTGATCGTTGTTCTGAAGGTGCCCACTGAGTTTGCTAATTCGCTCAGTAAGCATTGCAACTTGTACCTCGACTGAACCCGTATCAGTTCCATGGGTTTGATGAGTGTTGATTAGTTGTTGCTTCTGAGTGGTATCTAACGACATGCTTGATGTTTGGCTGGATCTGTTTTGTTGATGCCTAATTTAACTCCTTGCTTACCCTTTTAGGCAGCTTCTTGTGATAGCCGCAACAGGACAGACTTGATCAAGCTCTCAGTATTTCCTTGTGTTAATGAATCACTATTGCTTTGCGGAGAGCCTTTAGAAGCTTCCTCTGAGAGGGAAAGTAATGCTTGGCGAATTTCCAGGTCTTCGTATCCAAGGCCTCTTAATGCCAAGAAGAGGTCTTGTAGCTCTTCGGAATTGATTTGTATTGAAGAGAGCGGATCATCTTTTATAAGAGAAACAGGATGATCGCCGAAATTGTAAGAGCTGAGCTTGGTTCGTAATTCGAGGGAAATTCTTTCAGCAGTTCGTTTGCCTACTCCTTCTGCTTTGCATAGTGCTATGTGGTCTCCTTCGGAGATGGCTTGAATGAGATCTCCATGATTAAGGGTCTCAAATAGTGATAGGGCCGTTTGAGGACCCACACCATTTATCCCTATTAGAACTCTAAAAAGGTCTCTTTCATTTTTGTTTTGAAATCCAAAAAGGGTTATTCCATCGTCTTTGTGTACTTCGTGAATCCATAGCACACATATTTCTTGACTCTCTAGTGTGACCAGATGCCGTTGTGTTGTTTGAACTTCATAACCCACACCACCACAAGCTAAAAGGATTCCTTGCTTTGTGCTATTCCTCCAGTTTTCAATTTTTTGCCCCTTTAGCCAGCCAATCATAGATACCCCTGAAACTCTTCCATAGTGCATGTACTGTCCAGTCCTATATGAGCCAGAAGACCTTTTTTAGAGTTCCAACTCCCTAAAGCTAGATGGTATTAATTTTTACTATCTTTGTCAGGAAAGGTTTTTTAGATCGGGATATATGATTTTCCTTCTATTAAGACTGGAATTAATTAACTCATAAATTGATAATTAAGTTAATTATTTAGATGAGAATATTGATGATCTTACTAATAAGATTTTATCGAGAATGTATTTTGCTTTTTGGGGTTAATTCTATTTGGCTAACCTCCATCAACTTGGCAGCCAATCATTGCTCCACCAACAGCGCCTGCTGGGATTGCCCACCAGCGATCTTTCCCTCTAGAGATTGCTGTAGCCAGGCCGCCACCTAGCAGGCCTCCTGCAACTGTGCCTTCGGAGCAATCATTTGTATCTGTATTTTGATTGACTGATTTGGGGGAGGAGGAGTCGCAGGGTACTTCTACTACCTCATTCCAAGACTTCACATATCCGGGTGAATTTTTTGTTCCAGGAACGTATTCTTCTCTGTATTCATTTCTTGTACATGTTCTTGATGTAGAGAAGCCTGCCTGGTATTCACCTGCAACCGCCGGAGAGAGTGGGCAAAAGGCAAGCAGGCCTAGAAGAATTAGTTTCATGGTCGAGGTTCCTATGTGATCTGGGTTGGCTTGAAGAATGATTAGGCTTTTAGTCTTAAAAGCAAGCATATTCCTTCTGCGAAAAATGGCAGCATCATGCAGAGGTTTTTAAAATGCTGGTAAGTGTTACTACCTACTAGACGGGCCGAATGTTGTTTTTTTCTTGGCTGTCCAATTAACTCATTCGTAAAGTTCTATCTATGGAGCTGAGGCTGATCAAGGTAGCGATTAGTACGCAAAGGGCTCCAAGGATCATTGAAAGATTTACAGCTTCTCCAAAAATGAGTATCCCCCACAATGTTGCGAATAGAACTTGTACATAATTAATTGCACTTGCTTGAGCCGCTGGTAGCAGCCTGAGTCCTTCCGTGATCCAGATTTGCCCTAGTTGAGTAAATAAACCTATTCCTAAAATCCAAAGCCATTCTGCCCCTATTGGCATAACTGCCTGATTTGCTATTAAAGGTAAGGTAATGGGTATTGATATGAGAGGAAAGTAATAAATAATAACCATAGGATGCTCTTTCTTTGAAAGCTTTCTTACGCAAACATATGCCAATGCCGTAAGAATTGAGCCAGTAAGGCCAATGGAAGTGCCTGATAATGGTATGGAATTAGTAGCTGCACTTCCAAGCCAGTTTTGTTGTACAACTAGTGTTATTCCTATCCAGCCTATAAGAACAGCTGTAATTATCCTTTTGCGAAGCTTTTCTTTTAAAAAAGCCCAAGCTGCTAATGCAGTAAATGTTGGGTAAGTGTATTGAATGACTGTTGCTGATGCAAGAGGTAATTCTTCTATAGCCTTAAAAACGCAAAATAAAGCAACTGTTCCAAGTAGGCCTCTTATTACTAATAAGAGTTTGTTTTTCCCCCAGGGAGAGACTTTAAGTTTCCGGAGCATTATGTTTGTTATTCCAAGACTGATACAGGCTCTTGCTAGGACGATCTCTGCCACAGGGATACGACCATTCAAGTGTTTGACGCAAACAGTCATTAGGCTGAAAGCTAGGGCGCTTGAAATAAGGGCCCTACTCCCTTTCCCTGTTTTCGTCCTGCCAGTTAGCCAGATGGGCCAGGGCATCAGCACTTAGCTTCACAAAGGTAATAGTTTGATTGGATATTTATGAACTTTATTTTTTTGTTCTGGGCTAGGGACACTTTCTTATAGCCCAATCTTAGGAATTCTCGCAGAATGGAATGATGTCAATACCTCGCCTTCACCCACGAACAATTGAGGCTGTTAAGGAACGTGCAGACATCGTCGATGTTGTCGGTGAGCACGTTGTATTGAAAAAAAAAGGACGAGAGTTTGTTGGGATTTGTCCATTTCATGATGACAGTAAACCGTCGATGACGGTTTCACCTGCAAAACAGTTCTATTACTGCTTTTCCTGTGGAGCTGGTGGCAACTCTATTAAATTCCTTATGGAGTTCCACCGTCAAAGTTTTGGGGATGTTGTACTCGAGCTGGCTCGAAAGTATCAGCTCCCAATAGAGACGATTGAGGGCCCACAGCAAGAACGTTTACGTCAACAACTTTCTAGAAGAGAGAAGTTACACCGGGCTCTTTCTTTGGCTGCTGGCTGGTTCCGAAGTCAGTTGCGATCTCCAGATGGAAGAGAGGCATTGAAATACCTAACTCAGAAGAGGGGCTTGGCCGAAACCGCCATTGATACATTTGAGTTAGGTTATTCGCCTGAGAGCTGGGATGGCTTAGGAAAACATCTGCAGAAGGTGGAAGGTCTTGCTCCTGAATTACTTGCATCTGCCGGATTGTTAGTTGCTCGGAAGGGAGGGGATGGTTTCTACGATCGCTTCCGTAATCGAGTAATGGTCCCAATTCATGATCGACAAGGGAGGATTATTGGATTTGGTGGACGCAGTCTTGATGGATCTGAACCTAAGTATTTGAATTCCCCTGAGACAGAAGTTTTTGAGAAGGGTAAGCATTTATTTGGTCTTAATCGTGCAGCTAATTCAATTCGTTCTGACGATAGAGCTGTAGTTGTAGAAGGATATTTTGATGTTATTGCTCTTCATTCATCAGGAGTTACAAATTCTGTGGCTTCGTTGGGCACAGCTTTAAGTGGTCAGCAAATTACACAGTTGTGTCGTTGCTCAGATAGGAAGCGAATTGTTCTTAACTTTGATGCAGATGGTGCAGGTGTTCGAGCCGCTAATAGGGCTATAGGAGAAGTAGAACAATTGGCACTTCAGGGACAATTGGAGTTAAGGGTGCTTCACCTGCCTTCTGGAAAGGATCCTGATGAGTATCTTCAAAGTCATGGACCTGGTGAGTACAGGGCTCTTCTTGATAAGGCGCCACTTTGGCTTGATTGGCAGATTGAACAGATTCTTGAAGGACGTGACCTGAGCCTTTCTGATCAGTTTCAGCAAGCAGTTACTGGCTTGGTTGAATTATTAGGGAAATTACCTCAGTCAGCTGTCCGTACGCATTATTTGCAACAGGTTGCGGAGCGTTTAAGTGGTGGACATGGTCGACTATCGCTTCAGTTAGAGGAAGACTTGCGTCAACAGGTCAAGGGACAGCGATGGCATGGTCGTTCTGGCCGGCATGAGCAACCAGGTGAGAGTAATCAACGTGAGAGAAGTGAATTTGAGATCCTTTGCCTATATCTTCATTGTCCAAAGCATCGAGCTGCTATTCGGAGGGAGTTACGTGAACGTGAATTAGAGGATTTTGCTCTTCAGCATCATCGTTTGTTATGGGCTGCGATTACTGATTTGGAAGAAACAAATCTCGGGTCTGGACAGCTTGAGGAAATCAGTCGAGGCACTCAATCAGGAGAGGAGCTTCAGAAGATTGAATTACCACGTTTGTTGACTGATCAGTTGCTATTGGAAAACAACTCTTTGTTGGCTCGATTGACTCCCTTGCTTAAGCCTAGTGAAGTTCAATTAGCGTCTATGGAGGAACCGTTGCTTCAGCTTCGTGGCACAGCAGCAGTTTTAGAGCGTCAAAAGAGTCTTAAACGTTGTAGACATCTCATCGAGGCTTGGAGTGGCCAGCGAATTGAAACGCTTGAACGATGTATCGCTGCCTTAATTGAAGAAGAGCGTAATAACCCTGTTGATTCAATTGATATGGAAACGCGTATAGAAAAAATGTTTGAGGAACTCAATGGTGATGCGTTGCGTTTTCAGGAGCTTTATTACAGTGAAAGAAAACATATCCTTCATCTTGATCAGCAACGTTGTGCTGGCTTCGATGGGAATCAACCCATCACGGCTTAAATAGAATTTTTATCTTTTTAACTTTTTTATGTTTATTTAGATGACTACCTTTATAAGGTCGAATTTTTTGAGACGATCCTTATGGGATTTAGATGATCGCATTAGTACTAGAGACGCTACCCCTTAATGTCATTCAAATTGATTGTTGGTAGAGAGTGATGTTTCATGGGCCATTCTTCTTTCGTTGATTTTGCAGAGTGCAGTCATGTCAACCATCTCTGGCCTCAATTTGTTGAAAGGTTGGGGATGGAAAAAGCGAAATATGCTGTAGTTCAAGCACTTGACTTGCAGAGGATGCATGGTGATGACCGAACTTTGCCAGTCCTGCTGTCTGAGACTTGTGGAATTGCCTTGGTCAGTGTGGAGCTATTGCGTTGCCAAATGGGTCTTGCTTGCCATGGTGAAAGTTTGGTTTTACTGCTCAGTACTAAACAGAAAGTTGTACAACTTTTACAAGAGATTTAGGCCTTCACTATTGGTATTTGCTTGAGACATGTTGTAGAGGCATGGCTAAGCAAGTCACGACGCATTCTCCACTTTGGCTGTAGTCCACAGATTGCCCAGTTCACCGTGCCATTTCCATATTGGAGATTCAGGTGATCAATTGTTTTCATTAGTTGTTCACGACGCTCTTGCATCTCTTCGCTATAGCCAAGCAGTAGATGTTGTTGTAAATAATTTGCGCTGTGTAGGTTCCGCATTGTTACTCCTGCTTTGATTAGGCGGCGATGTGGATGAAAAATCTCTTTTGTCAATGGAAGGGAGGCCTGTAAAAGATCGGCTGTGTTGTTGCTGGGAAGGTCTAGGTAGGCGGTAGCGGTTTTTTTATAGAAAGAAGGTGAGAAGGGGCTGCTACGTGTGAATACCGTGATAGATCCAGCATGTTGCCGTTGGCGGCGTAGCTTTTCGCTGGCACGTACTACGTAAGTAGCTATTGCTTGACGGAGTTCGATGAAGTTATTGATAGGGTATCTAAAACTTTGGCTTACACAGGTTTCCTTTTTAGGTGCTGGAGCTTGGACTAAAGGTAGGCATGCTTGGCCATGTAGTTCATGCTGTAAGCGTATTCCGGTGATGCCACATTTCATGGATAGTTCGTGGCTTGGCATGTCTCGTAGCTGGAGTGCTGTTTTGATACCTCTCAGGCGACACCACTTGGCTAGTTCTCGACCAACTCCCCATACATTCTCGATCGCGATTGATTGAAGCCACGGGTCTGCGTTGCTAGTTGCTAGTAGGTTGAATACACCAGCATGAGCTGGGATGGCTTTGGCTAGGTGGTTGGCAAGTTTTGCTTGGCCTTTGCTAGTTCCGAGCCCAATAGAAACTGGTAAGCCTAGATCTCTATGTACTTTGGCACGCAGTTGACGGGCCCAGGTACATAGGTCAGATGAGAAGGGACTGCTTAAGTGGACGAATGCTTCGTCGATAGAATATATCTCTAACTGTTCACAATTACTTTTAAGTGTTTCCATGAGACGTTGGCTCATGTCGCCATAAAGGGCGTAATTAGAGCTACGAACAACTACTCCTAGTCGGTCTAGCTCGTGACGAATTTTGAAATATGGCTTGCCCATGGAGATGCCGAGTGCACGAGCTTCGGAACTGCGAGCCACAATGCAACCATCATTATTGGAGAGAACTACTAGAGGCTTGCCAACCAGACTGGGATCGATACTTTGCTCACAGGCAGCGTAGAAGTTATTGCCATCGATTAAAGCTGTCGCTTGGACCATCGGGACAGGGCAAACAGGAGGAGAAAATTTGTATATATTTGACTAGGGATTTATTTGTGTAAGTAGTGTTTTTTGAGAGGGAGAGTGAGACTGTGAATTGAATAAATTGCAACTCCCCAAATTTGTACATTGTTGTAGTTTCGGAATTCAAGTGGTGGATAATCGGGGTTGTCGGCTTCTAGGCGTAGGACTTCGTGGTGGCGCGCAAGTCGTTTTACTGTAAAGCCATCATCTAGTGCTGCCACTACGATGTGGCCAGGTACTGGGTCTAAACTTCGGTCAACGATTAAGAGGTCGCCATTGTGGATTCCGGAACTTTTCATTGAGTGACCACTTACGCGCAGGAAGAAGGTGCTGGCAGGGTGTTGGATTAGATGTTCGTTTAGGTCGATCCTAGTTTCTAGGAAATCTTCGGCAGGTGAAGGGAATCCTGCTGAGACCTTCGCAGGTGCCAAGGGAAGAATTGAGCGAGGGCAAGCGATATCGCGAGGAAAGATGATAGTACAGATATACTATAGCGCCTATGCGCGGATTGCTGGCTTATTAGCGACGGTGGTATGGACTGTTTTGAAGAATCGCCTGAGCCCGATAGATTTGTTCGATCAACAGTAGACGGGCGATTTCATGAGGGAAAGTCATTGCAGATAGGCTGATTTCCCAATTGGCAATCGCCTTGAGTTCATGAGTTAAGCCATTGGCTCCGCCTATGGCGAAGGCGAGGCGAGTTGAGCCAAATTCTTGGAGTCGTTTGGTGAATTGGATTGAATCAATGTTCTGTCCTTCTTCGGTTAGGACAGCTAATGATTCGTTGCTTCTAAGCGATGCTCGAATTGCTTCAGCCTCTCGTTGAGGTGTGCTGTCTCGCAGTTCGGTAATTTCCAGGCCGGGTAGCCGTTTTAGGTAGATGGACAGGCCGTTTTGAACCCAGGTTTTTCGTACTTTTCCGATGGCGATAATGCGGTATCGGGATGGGTTGAGCAAGGTAGTGGCTTTAAGGTTGGGAATCCTGGTTATCTTCCTCCTCAAGAAGTAGGTCCGCGAAAGCCATATAAAGAGTTTCTTCTGTGCTTGGTGAGGCGGAACGTTTTAGGTTGTTTTGACCAGGCTTTTTAGGGTTGTTGAGTGTTGGAGATTTAGATGAGAGATTGTTTATCTCGGCTTCCTTTAAACGGGTTATCAAGTGAGGAGGGATATTGCCATCGGTACTTGCATTAATTAATTCATGGAAGAGGATACTTGGATCAGTCTCGACCTCTATGCGATGTCGAGGAGACTTTGTTTGAGGCTCTTCTTTTTTTTGCACCATCTCTTTGGGGAGTCGAAGACTTAGCTCTTTAAGTCGTTTGAGATTGTGTGCGTTAAGGGTCATCGAATTAGTAGGTTGTATTTCTCAGGAGAATTTTTGGAGGGGGATTTCTTTGGGCCTCTTTCAACTTCTTCCCTTAGGGCTTGACGCCTCTGCTCGAAGGGGAGATCGTCGAACAGCTCGTCGTCAAGAGCGGTAGGTAGTTCGTTGAAGTCTGATTCTGATAGCTGGTTGGTATCGAATGAGTTGTTATTCATTATGGTCGCATTGCTTGGCAATATTGGGGCAAGTATCAACAGGAGAACAGAAGCGGCAAGGGCTATTAGGGATTTATTCATCAGCATGAGTTACGGCAGAGAAACATTAGTTGTATTTGAAGTACGTTGGAAAAAGATGATGTAAATAATTGGCAGTTTTCCGGGAAGTGTTTGGTTGCTCTGATAAACGTCTTGGGGATATTTTATGGTAGAGGCTCATTTTAGGATGAATGGCGATTGCTAGTTTCAACTCTTGAGGGTGCGGATTCTTTGCTTGTTGACAGCTGAAACTGAGAAGGTCGAGACATTATGTTGAGTGCTATCTATTAAATATGATTAAAGATAGGCAAGTTGTTAAAAATCGATTCGATATTTGTATTTTAGAAGAATTTCTAATAGGCTAATGTTAGCCGATTTAAATAGATGATTGGATATAGTTTGCTTATATTATTGGTGTTTTTCGTTTCCTATATTGGCTTCCGTTTAAATCAGGCAGAGCTTTTAAACTTTAAACATGGCTCAAGGAGAATGGTCAAGAGAATAAGGAGGAAGAAGGCTCGTAAAATAAACTCTAGAGAAAAAAATATCTGATAGGTCAGATTACTTGAGGAGTGAAATAACAATATTTTTAGTGATTTAAAAAATTCTATATTTAGACCTTTGTCTTCAGCAAATATTAAGAGACAGCCCTCGGCTGATTATGGCTTGGCTGCATGTTCAGAGAATAAAGCTTCTGAGGGATAGATGTTTGCTTCTCCTGAATTAGGTAATTTTTATTGGGCTGATTGAGTAAAGTGTGATTAAATTAAATTGTTTTAGATTGACTGTTCTATGAATTCCTCTATGAATGATAATGATAGGGATGATGATAAGGATATAGAGGATTTAGTTTTTGGGAATGATTCTGATGTTCCTTCTAGTGAATTAATTAATGATCTATCGGAAGAGGAGAATAGATTGCCGATGAATTGGATTGATAATAATGGAGAAGAGGTTGAGGAGGTTTTTGGATTCAATGAAAATGCAGAGTTGGTTAACGGAAGAGCTGCAATGGTGGGTTTTATAATGATGATTATTACCGAATTGATACTCGGGGGAGATCCCGTTACTCATAGTATTTTTGGAATTGGTTAAAAGAAAAAAGAGAAGTTTAAAAAATATCAATAACTCTAGCGAGTTTAGATGAAAGTAGAATTATTTTTTACGTATTTGAGAGGTAATTTTTTCCTATGAGGCTTGCACTTTCTTCTCGTCTGATCAGTGAGATAAGGGAATAGGATGATTTTCTCTGGACATATTGCTCGCAAGCGCTTTGGGCAACATTGGTTGAAGGACGGAGCTGTGTTAGAAAAAATTCTCTTTGCAGCAGATCTTCGGCCAGGAGATCGAGTCCTTGAGATTGGACCAGGGAGAGGAGCTCTGACGGAACGTTTATTGGACTCTCAAGTTGAATCTGTACACGCTATAGAACTGGATAGGGATTTAGTGGAAGGGTTGCGGTTACGGTTTGGGGTGAACCCGAGGTTCACTTTGGAAGAAGGTGATGTTCTTTCGGTACCTTTGTCGCAGTCAGGTGAGAAACCTGCGACAAAGGTTGTAGCGAATATTCCTTACAACATTACTGGTCCTCTTTTGGAGCGGTTAATTGGCCGTTTAGGGAGACCCTCGGAAAACCATTTCAAGCTGCTTGTATTGCTTGTGCAAAAAGAATTGGCAGAACGTATTCGTGCCAAACCTGGGGATAGCAGCTTTAGCGCAATGAGTGTGAGGTTACAGCTTCTGACTAGTTGTAGGAAAGTTTGCGAAGTACCTCCAAGTTGCTTTCAACCTCCTCCTAAGGTTCAGTCCGAGGTAATTGTTTTGGAGCCCATAGGACTTGAGCAGCATTTGGAACCTGTGCTAGCAAGACGCGTTGAAGCCCTTGTTAATCAAGCTTTTCTGCAAAGACGCAAGATGTTGAGAAACACTATTGGGCGAATGCGAGGTTTTGCTGAGATGAATGATCTGGCAAAGCTTGCAGGGATAAGTCTTCAGCAAAGGCCTCAGGAAGTCCCTCCGGAAGCATGGGTCTCTCTCGCTAGGGTCTTGAATAAGGCAGATCAATATAGAGGCTGACCATGATTTTGAGACAGGCTTCTGAGGCATCAAGTTGCTCTTTGACTCTTGTGGCTCCTGCCAAGATCAATTTTCATTTGGAGATACTTGGTTTAAGGAAGGATCAGTTTCATGAACTCGCAATGCTTATGCAAAGCATTGACCTTTGTGACAGGCTTCACTTTCAGAAAAGAGTGGATGGCCAAATCAGGCTTGGCTGTGATATCGACGGGCTAAGTGTTGGAGATGAGAATCTGATTGTTCGAGCCGCCTACCTTTTGCGTAAGAAGTCAGGGGTTGAAAATTTAGGCGCAGATATTCAGCTGGAGAAGAAAATTCCTATAGGAGCAGGCCTTGCTGGTGGCTCAAGTGATGCCGCTGCGGCTCTTAAAGGCCTAAATGCATTATGGAACCTTGGACTCCATAAAGAAACCCTTGAGGAACTTGCTGCGGAATTGGGATCTGACGTTCCGTTTTGTTTATCAGGAGGCTCTCAGTTGTGCTTTGGTCGAGGAGAAAGACTTGAGCCTGTTTTTTTAGGGAGTTCATCAATAGCTGTTTTATTGGTCAAGAATCCCTTGGTAAGTGTTTCGACTCCTTGGGCGTATGGACGGTTTAAAGACTTAAATCGGGATAGTTACCTTCATGCAGAGGATGACTTTGAAGATCGTCGACAGAGGCTTAGAGAGCAGCCTTGGTTAAATCCTATTAATTTGAATCACCCACTTCCATTGCGCAATGATCTTCAAAAGGTTGTCTCTGCTGAGGTTCCTTCTATAAGAAAGGCCTTGGAAATACTCTCGAATTTACCTGGCGTTCGTGGAGTGGCAATGAGTGGCTCAGGACCAAGCTGTTTTGCTCTTTTCGCTGATTTGGAGTCTGCTATTGCGGCTAAGGAGAAAAATCGATTTAAGTTTTCATCTGCTGGCCTTGAATGCTGGTGCTGCTCTTTACTTACCGAGGAAGCGAGGGTTAAGAGATGAGTAATGAAAGAAAAGGTTTGGATGACTCAAATAAAAAAATCTCTATTTCAAGCATGAAAGATAAGGAAGCTAAAGAACCTGTTAAAGGACCATTGAGTTTTATATCAGGTGCTTTAACCAGTTTGCTCTTTGCGTTATTAAGTTTTTGGCTTAGTAAACGACTAATTGTTTATTTCACTATTCATTCACCTGATTACAGTTCACCAATTGCTCAGAGTATTGCTTCAGGGTTAAAAACCCTTGTAATTGGCATTTCTTTTTTGGCTACATTCTCTTTCGCTTTTATAGGCCTGGGTTTGATTCTTGTCTTTCTTCAAAGTCTTTTTGTTGGTAAAGAACCTGATTCTGTTTAGTCTCGCTTTATGTTGACGCTGAGTCCTTACTCAGAGAATTGTTCATGACATTGCATGATCTGGGTCAGTTGATATTGCTTTTGAGTCCAGGCATTTTGCTATCTGTTCTGCTCCTCTTCACGTTTGCCGCAGGAGGCTAATTCTGCCCAGGCTGATATAGCTTGTCTTATTAATACAGGATTACAGCGACGCCGTGGCAGGGACGCTTCTATTTAACGCACTTCGAGAAGCCATCGATGAAGAGATGGCAAGAGATTCCAATGTTTGTGTCATGGGGGAGGATGTTGGCCAATACGGGGGCTCCTACAAGGTCACTAAGGACCTTTATGAGAAATATGGGGAACTTCGTGTTCTGGATACCCCTATTGCTGAAAATAGCTTTACAGGGATGGCTGTTGGAGCTGCCATGACGGGACTACGCCCGATTGTGGAGGGTATGAATATGGGCTTTTTGTTGCTTGCCTTTAATCAGATCTCGAACAACATGGGAATGCTTCGTTATACCAGCGGAGGGAATTTCACTATTCCTACTGTGGTTAGAGGTCCAGGTGGAGTTGGCCGTCAACTTGGGGCAGAGCACAGCCAGAGATTAGAAGCTTATTTTCATGCTGTTCCTGGCATCAAGATTGTTGCTTGTAGTACTCCAACGAATGCTAAGGGACTTATGAAAGCGGCAATAAGGGATGACAACCCAGTGTTGTTCTTTGAGCATGTATTGCTTTACAACTTGAGTGAAGACCTCCCAAGTGGTGATTACATTTGTGCACTTGATCAGGCAGATATTGTTCGAGAGGGTAATGATGTGACAATCCTGACTTATTCAAGGATGAGGCATCATTGCCTTAAAGCCGTAGAAAAACTTGACTCAGAGGGCGTTGATGTTGAACTTATTGATTTAATTAGTTTGAAGCCTTTCGATATGAAGACCATCGCAGCTTCTATTCGCAAAACTCATAGGGTGATTATTGTCGAAGAATGTATGAAAACAGGTGGAATTGGTGCAGAGTTAATTGCTTTAATTACTGAGCAGTGTTTTGATGAGCTTGATTGTCCGCCAGTAAGACTTTCTAGTCAGGACATACCTACTCCATATAACGGTCAATTAGAAAATTTGACGATTATTCAGCCTCATCAAATTGTTGAGACTGCTAAGCAGATGATTGCAAAGGGAGTTTGAGTAAATGGGTCGCTATCAGGGTTGGTTTGCCCTGCTACTTGCTTTATCTATAGCGGCAGCGGTGGTCTTGGTTAAGAACTCTTTGTTTTTAGGTTTAGATTTAAGCGGAGGAAGTCAGCTGACGCTTGAGGTGCTTCCTGCTGGGGAAATAAAAAGGGTTAACTCTGAGCAACTTGATGCTGTTAAGACTGTTTTGGATAGAAGAGTAAATGGCTTAGGAGTGGCTGAATCTACTCTGCAAACTATTGGGGAGAATCAGTTGGTTCTTCAGCTTCCTGGAGAGCAAGACCCTTCAAGAGCTGCAAAGGTTTTAGGGGATACTGCTTTGCTTGAATTTCGTATTCAGAAGCAAGGCACTTTTCAGCAAATGCGAGATTTGAAGCGACTACGTTCTCAGCTGCAAGGAATTATTAAATCGAATAAATCAGGAGACATCTCTCTTGAAGAACAATTAAACCGAGAGCAGCTTGCAACAGCACAAAAAATTCTTGGGATAAAAGTTCAAGCTGGGGATACTGGCCTGCAGCTTGAACAATTACTCAAGAAAGTTAACGATCAGATTGTTGGACTTTTTGAACCTGCTGAGTTAACTGGTAAGGACTTAGTAACGGCAGGTAGGCAACAAGAACAGAATGTTTCGGGGTGGGAGGTTACTTTGACATTTAATAGTGATGGAGGTGAAAAATTTGCCAATATCACTCAATTGATAGCCGGTTCAGATCGCTTGCTCGGCATTGTTTTGGATGGCCGTTCAATTAGTGAAGCTAGTGTTGGCGAACAATTTAAGACTGCTGGAATTACGGGTGGAGCAGCAACTATTAGCGGTAATTTCAGTGCGGAAGAGGCTAGGGATCTTGAGGTCCAGCTAAGGGGAGGTGCTTTGCCTTTGCCAGTCAAAATCGTTGAGATAAGAACCATTGGCCCTACTCTTGGTTCGGAGAATGTTCGTAGAAGCCTTATCGCAGCGCTTTCTGGCCTCGGACTTGTCGCGATTTTTATGATTCTTGCCTATCGATTGGCAGGTGTTGTAGCTGTTATGGCTTTAAGTCTCTATGCGCTTTTTAATATGGCTGTTTATGTTTTGATCCCTGTGACACTAACTCTTCCAGGGATAGCAGGTTTCATCTTGAGTATTGGTATGGCAGTAGACGCGAATGTTCTTATCTTTGAGAGGTTTAAAGATGAATTGAGAAGAGGCAATACTCTTATTCGGTCGATTGATACGGGTTTCTCTGAGGCATTTTCTTCAATTATTGACGGTCATCTAACGACACTTATTAGCTGTTCTGCTTTATTTTTCCTTGGTACAGGATTTGTAAAAGGTTTTGCAGCGACACTTGGGATAGGCGTGTTGCTTAGCTTGTTCACTGCTCTTACTGGTACGCGTACTCTACTTCGTTTCCTTATGGGTTATTCATCTCTTAGACGACCTACTTATTTTTTAGCTGAAAAGCAGCTGCCTTCGAAAGTTGTGTGAGTTATGGCTGTTTCAAATTCATCAGGTACTTTGGTACGTCCACTTAAATTAGAACTTTCCAAAAACCGAAGAAAGGTTTGGTCTTTTTCTGCAGTATTCATTGTAGTTAGTTTGATTGGTCTAACTCTTTCATGGATGAATCCTTCCATTAGAGCTCCACTTAGGCCAGGGTTGGATTTTACAGGTGGTACCCAGCTTGAAATTGGAAGAAGTTGCACGGCTTCTTGCGATGATCTAAATACATCTACTGTTGTTGAAGCAATTAAAGAGATTGCTTTCACTCAGGAGAAAGGAAACTCTGCGCCTAACCTTTCAAGGGCACGTGTTCAGATTCTTGATAGTGGAGAGTCTCTTGCTATAAGACTTCCTTTTCTTACTGCTCGTCAAGGGCAAATGGTCATTGAGAACTTGGAGCCTATAGCAGGCCCCTTCAGAGATGGTAGTCAATCATTAACAACCATCGGCCCGAGCTTGGGCGCTCAGTTATTGAAAAGTAGTGTTATATCACTTTTATTTGCCTTCACTGGGATAGCCGTTTATATAAGTATTCGCTACGACCGACGATACGCTTTCCTTGCCCTTATCGCTTTGGCTCATGATGTGGTCATTGTATGTGGGATATTCGCTTGGTTGGGTCTTGGCCTGCAAGTGGAAGTTGACAGTCTTTTTGCTGTAGCACTACTTACTATTGCTGGGTATTCAGTAAATGACACAGTAGTTGTCTTTGACCGGATTAGGGAGCGCGTTCGTGTTGACACTTCTATTACTCTCCGTGAGCAAGTTGACCGAGCTGTGTCTGCGACGTTGACGCGTACTCTTTACACCAGTGGCACTACTTTGTTGCCATTAATTGCCTTGATTTTCTTTGGTGGAGCAACTCTGTATTGGTTTGCGGTTGCTTTGGCTTTGGGTGTTGTTGTTGGTAGCTGGTCCAGTATTGCTCTCGCGCCATCTTTGTTAGTTCTGTTTGAGAGACCTTCTACGTACGGCCCTAACAGTGGAGGGCAATACTCTTCAGATGAATGACTACCACAGATCTATAGGCCAGTTTTTAGAGCCATGGTTACCTAAGGTATTGCTTGTGTTAGCTATTTGGGATCTAAAATCCGAGATAAGTCTTCTTGTAGATCACTTCACCTTTACAGCTTTAGGTTTTGCCTTGCGTGAACACGCATTGGCGGTAATTGTTTTATTGTCTAGCCCTTCAATCTGGAGACGTTATAAGGCAACTTTAAGAGTTAGTGGAAGTGAATAGTTAGTTCGTCGGAGGCAATTTTTTTTATCTCCACTCATTCATGATTTGAGTGACTAAGATTTTCTGAGCACTTACTTGTAAAACCACCGCCAGGGGTAGGGCAATTAATACACCTGGTAAGCCTAGTAATATGCCTAGACTTAGTTGAGACATTAGTGCAACAGTTGGTAAAAGATTGACAGTCCTTCGAAGTAGTAGTGGCGTAAGGATAAAAGCTTCAAAATTCTGTAAAACAACCCTAAGGATTAAAACTTGAAACATTAGAGTTGGTGAACTAAGTATTGCGACTCCCAAAGGAAGCAGGGTTGCTGCTGTAGGACCTATTGTTGGAATGAAGGTTAAAAGCCCACATACAAGAGAACTTAAGAGTGCAAGAGGTGCGTTTAGGAGAGAGAGGCCTATCCATGTAAGTACAAAAATGCTTAAGGCAGAAATTGTCATTCCAGTCAGCCATCCTCCAAGTGCCAAACGAAAATCATCTAGGAGTTCATCCATTCCCTTCCTTGCGCGCAATGGAGTAGCTGAGATGACAATTCTTCGATGCGGACTAGGATCAAGAGCAATTAATAACGCAAGTAGACTTATTAGGATTAACTGAAGAACACTATTGGCAGCCCCCCCAGCAAAGTCCAATAATTTGGCACCAAATGGCTGTATATCTCCCCAGTTAAATTTCTCGGCTATTGATAGATTAGAGAACCTTTCGTCTGTTGTAATTAATGAGTTAAACTTATTTATTAGAGTTGGGAAAAGAGATCCCAGTTCGTCGATTTGAATAATCAATTCTGGGACTAAAAGTTTAAATACAAAGAAGCCAATAAGTATTAGTGAGGATACTACAAAAGATAAAGCTAAAGGCCTAGGTAGCGGAACTATCTTTTGGAGGCGTTGGATTAATACATCTAAAGCAACAGCTATAACTATTGCTCCAAATAATATCATTAATGCCCATCTAAGTTGCCAGGTTAATATTCCTAATAACAGGAGTGTAAGAATTAATAGGAGGTTTTTATTATCCATTTGTCAAACGTTTTTTCTTCCACTGATCTAATAAATCGTGCACTACAATTTCACGAATAAATACCTGTAGTACTACAGCAAGTGGTAGGGCAAGTAGTAGCCCTATTGGGCCAAATATTACAGTGAAGATAAATTGTGCTGCGAGTGTAAGGCCAGGAAGTAATTTCACCTGATGCTGCATTATTGATGGCGTAATTAAGTAGCATTCCAGATTCTGAATTATTACGTATAGGCCAACTACAGTAAGAGCCTTCCAAGGTGCATCAAGTAGAGCGACTGACATTGGGAAAACAGTGCTTAGTGTTGGTCCAACATTGGGGATAATGTTTAATGATCCTGCAAGAAGAGCATTCGCTATTACTAGTTTTACCCCTAAAAGTGATAGCCCAATCCCTGCCAGCAAGGCAACACAAAACGAGCTAATTAGTACACCAACCATCCAATTACTAAGTGATTCGCCGCATTGTTTTAAAATGAAATTTGCTCGACGCCTATAGAAGGAAGGGAATAAGATTATGGCAACTTCCTT
Source organism: Prochlorococcus sp. AG-409-J16 (assembly GCA_003215655.1). GTDB lineage: Bacteria > Cyanobacteriota > Cyanobacteriia > PCC-6307 > Cyanobiaceae > AG-409-J16. The sequence goes on along the minus strand of QCKB01000001.1, from coordinate 282,471 downwards.
GTAAGCCTTTGGTTGCATTGCAACCATCAGTGTGACTGCAAGTACGAATAAAAGTTGAACTAATCCGCTGCCTAGATCCCCTGCTAGGCCTAGAATCTTTTGGATTCCTTCGCTAAGACCTGATGCCAAGGCGGCCCCATCTGGAATTGGATTAAAGTTGTTTGGGAATAGTCGTTGATCCAAGATGTCTTTTGGGCTGTCTCTATAAACAATGCCTGATATGTTCTCAGTGCTTTTGATAAGAAGCTTCCATAATTCTTTAGCGGCCTCAGGTAATTGCATAAGTAATTCCTGAAACTCTTCTATGAATGGAGGCACTAAAACTGCTAATGCCACGCTGAAGATTAAAAATAAGCTGGCTAAACAAATGAATAGTCCAAGAGGTCTTGGCATAGGCAACTTGGCTCGCAGTTGATCCACAAGGGAACAAAGGCCTGTTGCGAGAACTACGCCTGCGAAAATATGAATGAGTACATCTCTAAGGTTCCAAAGCAGTATCCCTGAGGCCATCAAGGCGGCTAATGCAAGCCATTGGGAGAATCTCACCTGCTTTATTCCTGTGGTTAAGTGTTTTCAACAGAAGAATCTGAATATCCAAGGCCGTGACTACTTGCATATCGGTGTGCAAATCGCATGAAACGTTCAAAATCAGTTTCAGATTTCCATACATAAGTACCCTCGAGAGCGCTTGGGTTCCCATTTACAAAACGTGCGCTTACCTCTCTTGTTGAGAGTTCGCCTTCTTCATCGATCAAATACATCCCGGTAATCTCGCCTATGACTTCTTGGGATAAAGCATCAGGTTGTTCGAAAATGAAAATAGCTTGACCAGTTCTGCCGTCTTTGCTTCTTGTGAGACGAATTTCAGGAACTACTGACTCATCAATTCCTTTGAAAAACTGGATCGTCGCATTGGAGTTGGCTTGAGGCATTGATCCTGGCGACGAAATGAAGTTTCAACAACTCTACGGGGCTAAGTTGTTTATTGCGTTAGTCATGTTTGGATATAACTCCTTTTTCAATAAGGGTTTCTGTGGCCTCAACTGGGCTAAGGGTTGATATATCAATGCTTTCTTTGTGTAGTGTTCTGGTTAATTCATGGTCATAACATCGATCGTAGTAGTCAAGCATCGCTAAGCAGGCTTGGTCCCATTTATGTAAAGAGAGGGCATTGAGGGCTTCTTTAGTGCGTTGTGGTCCGAGTCTGCGGCTGATGCGAACGGTCGCTTCATGTAAGGCCTCTGCCCCATATTGGCTATAGACCTTGATTAGTTGATTTACTCGTTCCTCTAATGGTCGACTTATCTCAAGTAGAGGAGCCTCCTTCATTTGTTTGAAAAGTGCTTCTGGGATTCTGCAACGGCCTAAATTTGCACTTTCAGCTTCAAGCCAGATTTCTTTCGAAGCAATTGTTTGGAAGTTTTGCAGTTCTTCGGCCAGTAGATTTTCGAAATGTTCGGTACTTGGTTGCTCTGAGAGCCCAAGGGCTCCAAAACTGCTACCTCTATGATTGGCCAGCCCTTCTAAATCCACTACGTAGAGTCCTTTCTTCTTGAATTCTTTGAGAAGATCGGTTTTTCCTGTGCCTGTTCTCCCTCCGAGTAATCGGAGAGCTAGCTTTTTCTCAAATTGTTGCAGAACCCAACGTCTGTAGCTCTTATATCCTCCTTCAAGAAGGGAAGGATTTAAATCAACAAGTTCAGCAAGCCAGGCAACACTTGATGAGCGCAGCCCTCCACGCCAACAATAGATTCGAAGACTATTTGGGCAGGTATTTGATTTTGTTGCAGCCTGTTTGTTAACTATATTTTTCAATCCTTTAGACAGCTCAAGAAGCTTGGTACCAGTGAATCTAAGCCCTTGTTCGATAGCTTTATCTCTTCCTTTTTGTTTATAAGTAGTTCCTACCTTTGCTCTCTCGTCGTCATTAAATAATGGGAGGTTGACAGCACCTGGCCAATGTCCTTTTTTGTACTCAGAAGGACTACGAACATCGACTAATGGTCCGCTTGCATTTCGGAATCTTTCTATTGAATCCAGAGGGTTTAGTGCCATGCCTGACATATTGTGCCAACGATTGAGTAATACGTGGACGATTCCGATCCGTGCTCTCCAGTAATACCCCAGAATCAAATTTGACAGCAGAAGAGCTTTTAGAGCGCTTTTCGAAGGGTTCTAGTCGACAACGTCGTGCTCTCCTTGACTCTGTGGAATCAAGAGTTGAGGAAATCGCTGACTTGGCATTGAAATTCCTTCAGCAATTTGATCCTGAAGGTGATGATTGGGCGGCTGGATGGCTTTTGCAAGTTTTTAAGCGACATCAACCTCAGGTTTTATCGGATATTCTGTCTCTCTCCGCTAATGGATGGTTTAAGTCACCTTCAGCAGTAGGAATAGATTATGGCCCTTTGCAAGAAGACTTGCTTGCTGAAAGGTTTGAAGAGGCAGATCGCTTTACTAGTTCAGTCCTTAGGCAACTAGTTGGTGAGACAGCTCAAAATCGGGGTTATATCTATTACTCAGAAGTGAATTCAATTCCTGAAATAGATCTGACCACATTGGACCGCCTTTGGATTGCTTATTCACAGGGAAAATTTGGTTTTTCTGTTCAAGGCCGTCTCTTGGCCTCTATGGCAGGACGCTATGACAGGTTGTGGGGAAGGATTGGATGGAAGCAGGAAGGTGTTTGGACTAGATATCCTTCAGCTTTTAATTGGTCTCTTGATGCGCCAGAGGGCCATATGCCTTTAACTAATCAATTAAGGGGTGTTCGCCTTATAAATGCAATTCTTAATCACCCAGCTGTTTTTAAGCGCACATAAGTAAAGGCTTCATGCTTTCGTGGTGGCTTATAAACAATGAGTCGGTATGTTCAAAAAAGGTTTAAGGAGATCTCTCTGCCCTTCAAACCATATTTCGCTTACAAAAAGATCATAAGTTCTGTTCTTTTTAGGCGGGCTTCTATTTTGAGATGGACGGATTTCAGAGTCCCTTCGACTTTGCAACTAAATCCACTTATCGAAGTCCTCTTAGAGCCTGTTAGGAGTACGACAGCCTCTAAAAGGTTACAGTTAGGACTTCAGGAAGCCCTTGTAAATGCTGTTCGCCATGGGAATAATGGTGATACAAGTAAGTCGTTAAGGATTCGGAGAATTCTTAGTCCTAAATGGTTGATTTGGCAGATACAGGATGAAGGCTCTGGTTTGCCTGAGCAAGCAAGAGTTGGATGCCTGCCAGAAGAGTTGGATGCTAATAGTGGAAGAGGACTTTTTTTGATATATCAATGCTTTGATGATGTGCGTTGGAGTCGTAGAGGTAATCGACTCCAACTTGCTTGTAAAAGGTCTACTTACCTTGTCGGTGAGGGCACCCAGGATCGCTTATTTCCTGATTAAGCCAAAGTATTCCTTGTTCAACCATTGCACTTACTTCTGAGATGCTCCCTCCTTGAAGCAGTTGAGTTAATGCTCCTGATAGGAGTTCAGCAGCTCTGCGATTAGAAATTCCTTTTAGAGCATGCCAATCTTTGTCATTAATACTTAGCTGAGAGTGAAGTTCCTTTGAAAGGCTGATTGCTTCAGTGGGCCAGTAGTCTTTTCTTTTAGTCATTCTGTTTATTGAAGGAAATGGCTTCTTTTTGAAAAATTGAGATTAAAGATTTATTTTAAGCCTAGTACATTATTATTTAAATTACTTTTAGTATGCCTTTTGTAAGGGTTTTAAATATCAAGTTCTTCTTTTAGGATACTGATCAAATTGTGTGTATATGTATTGATTTCGATAAATAAAAGGAGAATCTTTGTTGAATTGCTCTTGTTTTAATATCGATTAAATAAAGGCCTTCGTCTCGACATTTATATGGTCTTTATTAGATTGATCTTGGTGGGAGATAGGTTTTATATTTAATTTGTTCTGGCTCCAGGATTTATGAAGAGATTTCCTTCTCCTATCTTCATCTATGACTAGTCGATCTGCAGCAGAACTTGGGCTCTCGCCTTGTCTAAGCTCTGTTTGCAGACAAACTCCAAAGCCATATGCTTCAATTTTGACTTCACTTCCTATTAATACAATCTGGAAGTTCCAACCTTTTAACCAACGTAATCTGTAGGGATTTACCATTTATTCCCTTACTTGACTTTGGATTACTATTCCACACTATTGGTTATTCTTGAATGAGAAAACAACGTGTCAGGGAACAAGCTTATTTTTGCTAATCGAGAGGTTTCGTCGCATTCCATACTCGTGTCATGAAATGGGACTCAGCAGTTACCCCTAGAAAACCACTGGACATTAGCCTGGATTCAATATCATCGTTTATATAATCACGGTAGAAAGGTTCATGGAAAATCTTGGGAAAATTTTCTAATAAGTAGCTGAACTGAGGAGAATCGGCTATTTGAATTGAGTCAGCCAAGATCATTACTCCGCCTGGCTCAAGGACCCTAAAGGCCTCATTTAAGACGTTTTTTCTTGCTTCTCTTGGCAGTTCATGAAGAAGAAATACGCAAGTAACACCTTGCATGCTGTTACTTGCGAAGGGGAGTTCTTCAGCATTAGCACGAATGAGCTGAGCCAAACCTTTCCTTTTGTGATTTAGATAGCGAGTGGCTTCACGTAAATAAGATTGTGAAAGGTCTATCCCCAAAAGTTCTACATTTGGGATTGCTCCTTGGATCTGTTGAAGTGTCCTTCCTGTACCAGTAGCAATGTCGAGGACCCTGATATTGCCAGGCCTACGGCTCTTGAATTTTTTTAGACCTCTTTTGAGTGGAGCGAGCACGCGTCTCCTCATGCTGTCTGCTGTACCGTTAAAAAGGATCTCTACTTGAAGGTCATATAGTTCTGCAGAGTGATCACTAAGGTAACCATCTGTTTGGTGATGGAAGTTCTGAAGGTAGTAGTTGGGGTAAATCTCTTGATCGATTTGCTTTGGAAGATCTTGAAACCTTCTTGCTTGGCGACGTCTCCAGGTGGATGGGAGGTCAAGCCAAATCAATGGATATCGAATTGCCCATTCGATCCAAGGAGCTTCAAATAATTGCGATTTTGGATAAAGTCCTTGCTCAGCTTCCAGCCAGTCGACCTGCTCTAAGGCTGTCATTGACCTTTTTAACTCCAAAAGTAAGTCAGGGGGTATTGGATTCGTAGATGGCATTGCCCCAGGAGCCATTATTTCCATTAATTTCGTGCTCAACCCTTTATGCGCCAAACCGGCAAGACTTTTGCCTTGTTGAAGGGTCTTGTAAGCAAGCTTGGTGACGTTTGGTGGCGTCATGGGATTGGTTCTAAAGAGCGATGTTCAAGTTGGGTGTACTTTCTATTTGTGAGAGCGATCCAATTTGAGGGAAATAAAATCCAATTATATATTGAAGAAAATTTTTTATTTACTTAGGCATTCTACTCTAGATATGTATACTGATTAATTTATCCTTTATTTATAAAGAAGTGTATTTGCAAACCACTTAAGTGAATATGTTTAGGCCATTTTTTTAAACCTTTATACAATTAATTTAGGGATATGTGCAATATAGGGGGATTCAATTATTGTTATGGATAATGATTCTCTGGGATCTAATCTTAAATATTTTCAAGGCTGTTTTGCTTGTTGGCAGCTAATATAATATCTATTCCAAGCCTTGCTTCTTTCCATTTAAGAGGGATCCTTTAAGCAAGATTGGGAATCCAAGCTTATGACTGCATCTACCAGTCAGATTTTCATGGGCACCCCGAATCAATGGTTCTCGACATCGGAACTTTTGGAATATCTAGGAATTTCAGAATCTGAGCTTGAGCAGCAATCTGGAGACTTTAATGAAGGTGTTCATTACAGATTGGAGGATCCAGATGACCCTAATAGTCAAATTCTGTGGCGGATTGATTTGGTTGATGAGTTGCTATGTTTACCAATACCACCACTTGAGCGTCAAGCAATGCTGAATGCGATTGCAAATAAGATTACTTGTCAAGAATAGCTCTGAATTTTTTTTGTTTATTATCCTTTTTGTAGTATCTAAATAGTATTTTTTCTTAGTAAATATAAGGAGTTAAAAGGTGATTAAAGCATCAATGCTTACCCATTGAGCAGCATAGTTAGACCACCACGGAATGCATATGAAATCATGATAAAAGACATTACCCCAAGACTTAATAATATTGTTGTATAGAGCCTGTCTGTTTGGTAGCTTTCTTCGACAGGCCGGAAATCAGCTATTACAAAGCTTTTACGTGTATAGGTCCCTCTGTCTTTAAGACCTGTCCCTTTGATATGTGGACGTAGTGAGCCTTTGTCTAAGAGGTCACTTTCTTTTGATGATGAGGCAACCTTTTTATAGGTTGATTGCATATCGGTGATGGCTATATCAGCATCCTTAAAAAATCTTGGGAACATATCAACATGCCAAATTCCTATTACTGCTACCCAGAAGATCATGCTTACTCCGCTTATGCCGAAAAGGATGTCTTTAAAAGTTTCCATGACATATAAAAGCTCAGTTATGTAGTTAACATCCAAGTCGATAAATAGTTGGTAATATAAGCTGCTTGCTTGGGTGCTAGATTTGACTTAAGAGCGTAAAGGAGAAAAGCTTGTTTAGCAATTTCTTCGCAAACTTAAAGTAATGAGCTCCAGCTAACTTTAAAGTTAGCTGGAGCTCATTACTTTAATTAATTCTTACTAACGTTGAGTATTAAGTGGTGAATTGATTAAGACATTATGCGTCGTAATACATGCTGAACTCATAAGGATGAGGACGTTGCCTAAGTTGCTGTACTTCTTCGTATTTGATTTCAATCCAGTTGTTGATGAAATCTTCAGTAAATACTCCACCTTCAGTTAAATACCCTTTATCTGAGTTTAGTGCTTCTAGCGCTCCGTTTAAGGATGAAGGTACTGTATCGATTTTAGATAATTGCTCTTCTGGAAGTTCAAATAAATCCACATCTACGCCCTCTCCAGGGTCTATTTGGTTCTTTATTCCGTCAATGCCTGCCATCATCATTGCGCTAAAGGCTAAATAGGGGTTTGCTAAGGCATCTCCTGAGCGGAATTCTAGTCTCTTTGCTTTTGGGCTTGGGCCTGTCAGAGGTATCCGAACAGCTGCAGAACGGTTGCCTTGAGAATAAACAAGATTTACTGGTGCTTCGAAGCCAGGTACCAGACGCTTGTAACTGTTGGTAGAAGGGTTTGTGAAGGCAAGGAAAGAAGGAGCATGTTTAAGGATTCCACCTATATACCAACGAGCTGTTTGGGAAAGGTTTGCGTATGTTCCTTCACCAAAGAAAAGGGGTTGACCTCCTTTCCAAAGACTTTGGTGGACATGCATTCCAGTCCCATTGTCATTGAAAACTGGCTTTGGCATGAAAGTAGCAGTTTTGCCATATTTCTTGGCGATATTTCTAACTACATATTTGTAAGTCATTACGTTGTCAGCAGCTTGAATAAGCTCTGCAAATTTCATCCCAAGCTCATGCTGACTAGCACCAGCAACTTCATGATGGTGTTTCTCTATAGGGATACCAAGCTGTCCCATCAATAGAAGCATTTCAGAGCGAATATCTTGAGCAGTGTCATTTGGTGAAACTGGAAAGTATCCCTCCTTTAATTGAATTTTGTAGGCAAGGTTTCCTCCTTCTTCAATTCTGCCTGAATTCCATGGAGCTTCGATTGTGTCAACGCTATATGCGCAACCTCCTTCACTTGAGTCATATCGAACATCATCAAAAAGGAAGAATTCCGGCTCTGGGCCAAAGAATGCCGTGTCAGCCAAACCAGTGCTTGATAAATATGCAAGAGCCTTTTGAGCTAACGCTCTAGGGCACCTTTCATAAGGTTCGCCAGATCTAGGCTCTTGAATTGAACAGATAAGACTAAGTGTCTTATGGCGATAAAAAGGATCTATCCAGGCTGTTGCCGAATCTGGAACCATTGCCATGTCAGATTCATTTATAGCTTTCCATCCACGAATGGAAGACCCGTCAAATGCAAGCCCTGACAGGAAAGCCTCTTCGTCAACCATGTCTGAGGTCACAGTGAGGTGCTGCCACTTGCCATGTAGGTCAGTGAATTTAAGGTCAATAAGTTCGATATTCTCGTCCTTGATCTGGCGGAGAACGTCCTGGGGAGATTTGCCCATGAGAGGAGGTGTGACCTAAATGTTGATAATCAACTGAACGTAGTTACCCCTTCTCCTTGGTTTTGTATCAACAAGTACTTTTTTGACACAGTAGCGATTGAATTGACTGGTTTTCGAATCTTTTAGCCTTTAAGAGGTTTTTTTTGTGTCTTTTTTGTTTTGTTTTTTGTTTGCTTTTGATCAAAAAACGTTGAGTCATTTTTTGAGGGAGTGAAATCTTTCCTTGAAGGAGTCTCTTTTTGAGGAGCAATTCCTTGCATTAGGTCTTTTAGGCTTGCCTTAAGAAACCAATTGAAAGAGCGCGAAATCATTATTCAAATGGTCAGATTTTTTTGTTTTTTTGGATAAAAGGTCTAAAAAAAGACTTTTTTTGTATTTTTTTTTGAATATTCCAGATATTTGTATAACGAAGTATGAAAGGCCAAAGGGGCGTGTTTTTTAAGGTTGCGACAAGGAATTGGCCAGGTATTTAGTGCGGATTGCTTCTTTTTAAGTCCATTGCAAACTTTCAAAGAACTTCGCGTACCTATAGGCGGATGCCTAGGCTCCCATCGAATGAGCTTTTCAGGGCCTTGGCGAAGACGCAATCCCTTCCCCCTGTTGATAAAAATCACAAAAAGGCTTTCGGGCCTCTTTCAACACCAGAAAGACTTTTATTAGGGCCAGGCCCTTCTAATGCACATCCTTTAGTGCTTAAGGCTTTAGGACAGCCTCCTGTTGGGCATTTAGATCCCTTTTATGTGGATTTGATGAGCGAGGTGCAGGAATTGCTTCGTTATGCCTGGCAGACGGATAATCGACTTACTCTCCCAATGAGTGGAACAGGCAGTGCTGCTATGGAGGCAACACTTGCAAATACTGTTGAGCCAGGGGACAAAGTACTTGTAGCAATAAAGGGTTATTTCGGGAATCGTCTCGCAGATATGGCGAGCAGGTATAGGGCAGATGTGAAGGTTATAGAGAAAAATTGGGGTGAGGCTTTTACGCTTGATGAGCTGGAAGATGCTCTGAAAAAATATAAACCTTCAATTTTGGCGATGGTCCATGCTGAAACTTCTACTGGAGTTTGTCAGCCAATGGATGGAATAGGAGATCTCTGTAGGAAATACGATTGCTTGCTTCTCTTGGATACAGTTACCTCATTAGGTGGGGTCCCTCTTTTTATAGATGAATGGAAGGTTGATCTTGCTTATAGCTGTAGTCAGAAAGGATTAAGTTGCCCACCAGGGCTGGGACCATTCACTATGGGTCCGCGAGCAGAGGAAAAGCTCTCAAGGCGAGTCGAAAAGGTTCCTAATTGGTATTTAGATGTTTCATTGCTAAATAAATACTGGGGTAGTGATCGTGTATATCATCACACTGCACCAGTAAATATGAATTTTGGTATGCGAGAAGCACTGCGAATACTTGCAGAGGAGGGTTTAGAGAAGGCTTGGGAACGTCACAGTTCTAATGCTCAACAGCTATGGAAAGGCCTAGAATTGATGGGTATTGATCTTCATGTAGCAGAAGAATTACGGCTTCCCACTTTAACTACGGTAAGAATCCCTGAAGGTGTAGATGGGAAAGCTTTTAGTCTCCATTTGTTAAATGAATTTGGTATTGAGATAGGTGTTGGACTTGGAAGTCTGGCTGGTAAGGTTTGGAGAATTGGCTTAATGGGACATAATTCCACTCCTGAGAACGTAGATAGAGTTCTCAGTCTATTTGCTTCTGAGTTGCCTCGTTTTCGCGAGAAAACTGTCTGCGCTGCTTAAACCAATTCTGTAATTCAGTTTTAGCTTCATCTTCCATTACCCCTCCTGAAACCTTCATGCGATGGTGGGCACTTGAGTGATTAGCAATATCAATACTTCCGCCAAGTCCACCTCTCTTATAGTCATAAGCCCCAAAAATTACATGTCCCATCCTTGCTTGAGTAAGCGCCCCTGCGCACATTGGACAGGGTTCAAGGTTGGTAATAAGGGTGCAGTCATTAAATCGCCAGTCCCCTTTGAGCCATGCTGCTTGTCTTAGTGCCATTAGCTCCGCATGGCCCAGAGGATTTTTAGACCGTTCTCTCCAATTACTTCCACGTCCTATACAACGGCCTCTAGAGTCCAGAATTACTGCAACCACAGGGACCTCGGCTAATGATGCTAAGCGTTTGGACCTAGCAATTAGTCTGGCCATCCACCTTTGGCGCTCAATATCACTTAGCTCAATGGGTTTATTCAATTGCACCTCCTGAAGGCGTCATTTTTCTAAACCATGCCATTAAGAGGGAGAATGTAACTTGAATTGCATTTTCCTTTGGCTGGCACTCCTCAAATTTGTCAGGTTGAGTGTCTTCCTCCCTTTGTCTCGCCTGATCAACTTGATCCTCAGTTGCAGACATTTTTAGAGGAGGCAACTTCTCGGCTTTGTAATTGGTTGGGTAGCGCGACCCAGCGTGGCCCTTTACCTGCTTTAAGTGTCCTGCCAGAAGTGGCCCCATCATTTGAGGGTCGTTCGGCTGAGAACCTTCTTGAGGATCTTCAATTGGTAATGGACGGTTCTTATCATCCTTCACATCCTGGGGCTTTGGCCCACCTTGATCCTCCACCTTTAACAGCTTCAATAGCTGCTGATTTGATCTGTGCAGGCCTTAACAATAATCTTTTAGCAGAAGAACTCTCTCCAAGCCTTTCTAGATTGGAAAGGGAAATTTGCAGATGGTTTTCAGAGCGTATTGGATTACCAAAAGAATCTGGTGGGGTTGCAGCAAGTGGTGGCAGTTTAAGTAACCTTATGGCTCTTGTTGTCGCGAGAAAACAAGCAGGGAAGGAGTTTGATCAAACAGGTGTTGTCTTAGCTAGTGAAGATGCACATGTCTCAATTGCTAAGGCTCTTAACGTGATGGGATTGTCTGGAGACTCACTATATAAGTTGCCTACGAATCAGGAAGGAAAGGTATCCATAGAGGCGTTAAAGGATCAGTTGGAAACTTTTAGGTCTGTAGGGAAAAAATGTTTTGCATTGGTCGCTACAGCCGGTACTACTGTCAGAGGGGCGATTGACCCGTTGGCGGCTTTGGGGGAACTTTGTACCCGTGAGGAGATTTGGTTTCACGTCGATGGAGCTATCGGAGGGGTTTTTGCAATTCCTCAAAAGACAGCTCCTCTCTTGGAAGGTATATCAAAGGCTAATTCCGTCACAGTTAACCCCCAGAAGGTTTTAGGCATTACTAAAACATCATCTCTACTGTTAGTCGCGGATAGAACACACCTTGTCTCTACTTTCTCAACTGGTCTGCCTTATATGGAACCGGCTTGGGGGGATGCTCATGGGGGAGAGTTGGGACTGCAAGGTACTCGATCTGCAGAGGTACTTAAGTTATGGCTTGGTCTTCGCCAGCTTGGAGATAAAGGGATTTTAGATTTACTTGAAGGTGCAATTGAACGACGTTGTTATTTTCAAAATAAGTTAGACACTTCAAGGTTTGATTTAATAAGTGGTCCATTACATCTAATTGCTTTTACGCCTAAGTGCTTAGATGAGCATGAAAGTGCTGAATGGTCACTATTGGCACGTAAAACTTTGCTTGATAAGCAATTTATGCTTTCACGGTGTAGGTATAAGGGGCGTCATTATCTCAAGGCTGTTTTAGGTAACCCTCATACTCAAACGATGCATCTAGATAAGCTTGAAAACCTTTTGAATAAGACCTTAAAGAATTGATTTATGCCTTCATCTTCTTCTAGAAGCCGTTGGGTTGCTTTTATCGCTGGTTTGATTTCTGTGGCAATAGGTTTGATCTATTTGGTATTGATTATTTTCTTGGATTCTCGAGGTCCCATGCTCCCTCCTCCTCCAGAGGCCTATGGCGAGGTGGAAGCTCCCGTAAACGATCTTCCTTCTGAAGAGGTTGCACCACTCGTCGGAATGCAGTTGTAAGAAATTGCTCTAAAGATTCTTCTCGCTTATTAAGTTGATAGTGGTGTTGGACAACTTCTTGAACACCTCCGTCGCCCCAATCTTGATCTTGTTGGAAATAAGTTATAAAGCTTGCACCTGCAACTCTAGTTAGCCATGCAGCTGCAACACCTTGTACTGCTTGACTAAGCAAGAAGGTAGGCAAGCTTAAACGAAGTGCAACGCTAATTAATGAAACACCTCCTTTGACAATGCCTAAACCGGCAAGTGTTCTCCCTACAGAAACAGCAAGTTCTTGTGCACGTGCTCGGTTAAGTCGAACTCCATAAACCCGAGCAATTTCCATCACCATTTGCGCATTAACTGCAGCTGTTCCCAATAGATCTACAGCAGGGAGTGGGTTTGCAGCTACAACCCCACCACTTATCCAGCTATATCGGTCTATGCACAGCCGAGCTTCTTTTTGTCTTTGCCTATTGAGAAGCTTGCGACCTTTGTCACCTAGGCTTCGACATTGTAGAAGTATGTTGTCGGCAAGTAGTTCATCGCCATCAGCATGGACTACTGATGCTAAACGTCTCAACAATGCTCCTATCTCTGGCTGAGGTTGAAGAGGATTCAGGCCAGGGCGAGGAATTGATTGAGGAGATGCGCTTACCGCTAGAACATCTTCAGGTGTAAGTAGATTTTTGCATCTAGCCCTTAAAACAGCGATTAGTCTTTTTTCTTCTTCCAGTCCGCGTAAATCACATTTGTTTAAGGCTAAAATTATTTTCTTGCCAAGTTTAGAGAGACTTTGAATAGTTTCTAGTTCAGCAGCCCTAAGGTCATTATCTATAACAACTAGGATCAAATCCGCAAAGCTAGCTTGCTCTTTGGCTTCTTTTTCTCTGTTTAGACCTTTAGTGCCTGCTTCAAGAATCCCAGGGGTGTCAGTCAGTTGAACACCTCGATCAAACTCTTTAAGCCTGAGTCGATAGGTTTGACTTTTTCTTGTTGAACCCATTGGAGCACCAACTTCTCCAACGATTTCATTTAGGAGTGCTCTGATTAATGAGGTTTTCCCACTAGAACCTGTCCCAAAAACAGCAATTATTAGGTCTCCTCTAGCTAACTCATGAGCGACTCGTTCTCGTTCTCTTGCAATCCCTTTGCGTGCTACATCGTCATGTAAACGCTCTATCAACCGATCAATGCTTGCAAGGCTTTGTTCAGCAGCTTGACGACGATTACTCAGGATTGACTCTCCAGCCTTGGCTTGTTTGTTTTTTAAGTAATACCTTCGTTGAAGGCTTTGCCACCAACTCTCCCGATGCTTTATAAAGAGAACACTTATTAATACGAGTAATAGAAAGACAATGCCTCCTATTAACCATGAAGGTAATAAGTGACTAATGATCCAAAAAAGGCCTGATAGGACTATTAGTATTGCTGCACCAATTACAACACCTGCTAATCCAACGGTTATCCATAGAAGTAAACGCAGATGCGGCATTATTAAGAAAGACCTTTTCTATTTAGATAGGCGAATCAATGCTCAGATGGACTGAGGATTGCGACTTAGGAATAATTATGACCATATTTTCTAGAGATTAGGTCGATAAAGAAACAGATAACTGACAAATTTATTGCTATATCCGCTCCGTTGAAAATTGGAAAATCGATAGGAATCAAGTCGAGGAAATCAATTACATATCCAAGTCTCCAACGATCTAGCCCGTTGCCAATGGTACCTCCTAAAAGGAAGCCGACTCCCAAGCCTTGCCAAATTGCTAGTGGCTTGGATCTCCATAGCCATGCACTTATAACTATTGTCGCTAAGAAGCTTAGGAGTCCAAGTAAAGGTCCAGTATTGCTTAGAAGACTAAAAGCAGCCCCATGGTTTTTGACGAGATGAAGTTGAATTATTCCAGGGATTAATGGCGCAGTTGTATCTATATAAAGGTTTTCTGTGACCCATTCCTTACTGAATTGATCAATCACTACTATCAACAAACTGATTATGAATATTCTTCTATTGATGCTTTGCCTTTTCATTCTATAAATAGAAGTAGCCTCAAAGGAAGTGCTATTAAGCTAATGCCTGCGCAAAGGATGAGTTGTGCAGGTAATGGACCAATGGTATAGCTGAATAAAAGATCAGGAAATCCATCTGGCCAGCGTGAAAAGATTGATCCTAGAATTAAATTTATGATTCCGCATAGTTGAAGTAAAACCAAGCCAGAAATAGAAGATAGTGATAACCCTAATAGATTATTCATTCCCTCTTGCTGAGCTAGCCTTCCACATAGCCATGCGGCGGGAATAAAGCCTGCGAGATATCCAAAGCCTGGAGTTAGTAGATATTCGATGCTTCCTCCCCCATGGAAAACTGGTAGATGGAACAAGCCAATAGTTATATAAGCGACTGAAGCAATTACTCCTGCTCTTGGGCCGCAGACAAGTGCACATAGCAATAGAGCAGGAACCTGCCAAGTGCTTGGCAGGTTCAAAATGCTTATAGAGAAGTCTTTATCAGGTAAAACAAGTGCAGCAGGGATGAACCCTCCTATAAGGATCAGGAATAAACCCGTAAGAGCGCCGCTCCAAGTAGCCAATGCCCGCAATTAAGTGAATTCATCTAATACCATCCTGCATTAGTTCAGTTAAGTTGGATAGTTATATGGATCTAATAATTGGGACTAAGGTTTTCCTAAGGGCCCCACTTCCCTATTTAAAGACATCAGAACCGATGCCTATGCTTAGGCCGTCCGATCTTGTCTCTCCAGATGAGAGTGGAGAGGTAGTAGAGATTCGACCTAAGGGAATTGTTGCTGTTCGTTTTAGAAGAGGAACTTTTTTAATTCCTTCTGAGCGCTTAGACGTTAAACCTTCTTGATATAAGGGTGCTTCTTAGGCCTGAATTGAAAGGGTCGCATTGGTTTTCTGCCATTGTTCAGAGAGTGCCTCTAGACACCTCTTTGGGCCACATAAGCTAAGTAAGGGACTTGATAAATGCTTGATAGCTGCGACTTGTAGGCTTTTACTGGTAATTGATTTCATTCTGTTTATGCACTCATTGTCATAGTTGTCTGGCAGATTCAAACTCTTCAATTGCGCCTTCCTTTCTGCTTTCTGGCTACTTGTTTGAGTACAAAGTACAACCTGACCTTGGAACTTTGCCTTTGCTAATGAAAGGTCTTTTTCGGAAATAGGTTCTTTGCTAAGTCTGTTCCAGATTTCCATTAAAAGTTGAAGAGTCAGAGAGGCTTTCTCTTCACTTGTCGAGGCATGAAGCAAAAAGGGCGAAGCCCCTTCTCTCGCTGGGTGATGTGCGCCAACCTCATATGCAACACCATGCTCTTCTCTTAATTGTCTAAATAAGATGCTTGACATTCCTATCCCAAGATGTGAATTAAGAAGACGTAGATGAATATCTTCTATATGAAAATGAGAGAGTGTTGGTTTCCCAAGGATTATCACTACTTGTTCAGTCTCTTGATATTCGAGGCTGATATTCGCTTCTGCAATACTTGAGTGATTGAGAATTGATGTGTGGTGAGAGGAAGGTCCTTTAGTTGAAAGAATTGGCTTGTCTTTGAAGGGGCTAGCTGCTTTTAGTTGTTTTTCAAGATCTTGATTTACAGCTCCTGCGATTACTAAAAAAGAATCTCTTTGAATAAGACTTTTGGCTAGAGGGAGGAGCTCTTTGCGTTCTAATCCCTTCAAATCTTCACTTACACCTAATGGGTCATGGCCATAAGGGCCTTCTCCATATGCGAGTTTGCGCCAGCTATCAAATGCCAAATGAAAAGGGTTTTCTTTTTGCCTTTGTAAGGCTTGGATACTTAGTTCCTTTTCAAGGTGTATTTGTTTTGGATTTAGATGAGGATCAATCATCATCCACCCAAGTAAGGGTATTAATTGATCGGCATCATTACTTGAACATTTTAGGCTGATTAGTACTCCATCTTCATTCGTGTCACAGCGAAGTCCTGCGCCGCATCCTTCAACTAGGTCTGCTAGAGAAACATTGTCATAAGGACCACAACCTCTCGTTAATAATGAAGCTAATAGTTGATGTGCTCCTTTTTGACCTACTGGATCAGCTCGGCTGCCTTCTTTGATCCAAAGCTTTGTGGAAATTACACCTGGTGATGCAATTGGATCTAATACGAGATTTAGCGGACTCATTCTGAGCCCTCAGAAGGTTTCGCAATAAGAGTGCAACTTAACTCGGGTTGGAGCTTTGAGAACATTTCTATTTGTAGTCGGCTGGCCGTCCAAGAGTTTATGAAATTAATAGGGGCTAATAGGTTTTGTTTTCGGTTCCAAAGGGCTTGTGCTCCAGCCATTCCAGCAACTTGGCTAGAGGCTTCAAGCCCAAAGCAGAGGCCATTGCTTACTAGGCGCTGAGCGCGAGATATTTCTTGCGAGCTTGCTAATTTGCTCATGCTTTCTCTCAATATATATTTGATTTGCTTTTCTGCTAAAGCTACTTTATTTTCTGCGCAGCATGCTTCAAGCATTACGATACTTCCTTGTTCAAGAGTAGTTAGATCCATTTCAATTGATTCAACTATTTGCAAGTCTTCAACGAGATGTTGTACCAATCGACTACGACGGCCTTCACTAAGAAGAGACGTTGCAATATCTGCACCCATAAGTATTTCTTGGTGCTTTGCTCCAGGCATTTGCCATGCCATTAAAATACGAGCAGACTCTAATCTTTTGATATGATAGATGTCTCTTCTTCTATTGAAATTAAGAATAAATCTTCCACCTTCTGAAGATTCGTTATTGCTTTTTTTAGGGAGTTTAGAAAGACGACTATTTGAGATAAATTCTTCTATGCCTTTAGGGATATTTCCTGCTATTGATAGACAACAGTTTTCTCCTGTGTAATTTCTTTTGTGGAAAAGCTTCATTTGTTGCGAGGACATTTTGTTAAGTGATGTCTTGAAGCCTAGGATTGGCCTGCCATATTGATGTTTGCCCCAGCAGTTTTCAAGTAGCTTTTGGAAGATTCTTTCTTCGGGCTGATCTTTAAATTGAGCAATTTCTTCTATTACAACTTCTTTCTCTAAGAAGTATTCTTTCTCTTTAATTGCTGGATTTAATACAAGTTCAAGGAGTAGTTCAAGAGCTGGTATCGCTTCTTTTGAAGGAACTAATACATAAAAGTGAACATCGTCAAATCCGGTCGCTGCATTGCTGCTCCCACCCAAGGCTTCGACCTTGAGGTCAAATTCACCTGGCTTCAAAGTATTGCTTCCTTTGAAAACCATGTGTTCGAGGAAATGAGCCAGGCCTTCTTCCCCATGTCTTTCTTTTGAGCTCCCAGCCTTGCACCAAAAATCCAAACAAGTTAACTGGACGTCTGGCATTTGTGCAATTACGCATTTGGCCTCATTCTCAAGAGACCAATGCTGAAGGTTTGGCTCTGATGTGTTGCTTTTCAGAGGGGCATGGCAAAGTTCCATTCTGTCCCTTAACATCAACTTTTTACTTTTTTCTTTGATTAGCGGACTTGAACTCCATCCTTTCTTGGGGTCCTTGGCAAGGCTGTTAAGGCATCGAATTGATGCCTTCCCTGGATTGTGTCCGCTTGCTTTTGATCCCAAAATCGAAGCCATCAGAGGCGTTGCAGATGAGGGAGAGGTATTCATATCGAATGAACTTTATCGATGCAAGGGATTTCGAAAGTTGCATTTGGAGATTGCCCAAATAGGTCTAGGGCTGCAAATTCTTCATTGTGTTTTTTTCCCTGACCCTAGGTTTGACCTGCCGATTTTTGGAGTTGATGTTGTTGTTGGTCCAGCTGGTATTTCTGCCGCAATAGTTGATCTTTCTCCAGTTGCTCCAGTCTTATCTACCAAAATCCTAAAAGGACTTGAGGAACTATCTATTCCATGTTTTAAGCAGGTAAGGGAATTGCCTTCTTGGGGAACAATATTTTCACCTTATGTGCAATTCATACGTCCGGTTGATCTTACGGAAGAGAGACACTTCTTGGATCTTGTAGATAACTTCCTTGAGATACTTCATCAAGCTGTGTTTTGTAGTAGCCCTAATTCTTTGACAGATGCCTCTACTATCCAAAGACATAGCTTTCAAACCTCATATTGTCTTCAGCAGAAAAACAACGACAAAACGAGAAGCGTTCTAGAGAAAGCATTCACTCCTCAATGGGCCGATCGTTATATAGAGGAGGTTTTGTTCGAATGCCCTCCTCTTTCTTAGTGACTGTTAAGTCGGTTTTAAATATGGCTGGAGGGATAGTTGTTTTATCACTTCTTGGATGTGGGACTATTCGTCGCGTTTACTCTCCATCTGAGCAGGTCTTCAGTGATCCAGTAGTTCGGCCAATTGAGGCGGTTGCTGCTCTTGGTCAACTTGAGCCCGCTGGAGATGTTCGAAGGTTGGCTGCACCTGTTAGTGGTTTTGGTGGAACTCCAAGAGTTGCTTCTTTGAGCATTAGAGAGGGAGATGTTGTTAAGGAGGGTCAGGTATTAGCTGTATTTGATAACCGACGAAGAATTCTTGCTGATTTGGAAGTTTTGAAGGCACGTTTACAAACTTTGGAAATAGAGATTCGTATTCAGGAAAGGGAGGTTAAGCGTTATCAGGAGGCAGCTAGTGAGGGTGCGACTTCATTGGTTTTCCTAGAGGAGAAACAAGATGAGCTTATAAAGATTAAAGGCCAATATAAGGAGGCTATTGCTGAGCGGATGGGGCTAGAAGCTGACTTGTCAGATAGCGAGTTGAAAGCTCCTATTGATGGGGTTGTTCTTCGTGTTCATGCTCGTGTAGGTGAACGTCCAAGTGCTGATGGCGTTTTGGAGGTGGGAGCTAATCAGACGATGGAAGCCTTAATTGAGGTTTATGAGTCTGATGTCAATAGGGTGAAGGTGGGACAGTTAGTTACTTTAACCAGTGAGAATGGTGGGTTTAAAGGAACCTTAAAGGGGAAAGTAGACCTTATTAGTCCTCAGGTCCGTCAAAGGAAGGTTTTGTCGACTGATCCAACTGGTGATGCAGATGCAAGGATTGTTGAGGTAAGAGTGAGCTTGGATCCATCATCAGCTTCTTTGGTGAGTCATCTCACTGGTATGAAGGTAATAGCTAGGTTTCAGCCATTGTGAGGTTAAGGACCTGGCAAAAAAGAGGAATCCCATTGGCTTGGTTGTTGCTTACTCGCCAACCTTTGAGGTTATTGGTTGCTTTAGCGGGTATTTGCTTTGCTGGGATCCTCATGTTTATGCAGTTGGGCTTTAGAGATGGATTGTTTGATGCAAGTGTGACTGTTCATCGATTATTTGATGCTGACTTGGTCTTGATGAGCCCACGATCTATGAGCTCAATCAGTATGAGTGGCTTCCCTAAAAGGAGACTTGTACAAGCGATGGCTCATCCTGATGTAGTTGGGATAACACCAGTTAATTGGAATTTTTTGCTTTGGAGAAACCCGAAGACACTTACAACAAGGTCAATACTTGCATTAGGGTTTGAGCCTGGGGATCCACTTTTCTTTGACCCTGATCTTGCTAGTAAAGCCAAGGCTCTTACTAGTCGTGGAAGAGTCTTGTTTGATGAACGTTCTCGACCGGAATTTGGCCCAATAGCTAATTGGTATCGAGAGGGCCGTATTGTTGAAACTGAATTAGCAGGAAAAAGGGTACGGGTCGCAGGTTTGGTGAGCCTTGGTCCTTCATTTGGTGCAGACGGGAATTTACTTACAAGTCGGGAAACATTCCTTGATTTAATGCCTGCTATGCCACCTGGAAGTATTGAGATTGGACTAGTGAGATTGCGAGATGATGCAAATGCTGACGATGTTCTTAAGTCTTTGACTGTTAGTTTGCCAAGTGACGTAAAGATTTTTACTCGTAAATCTTTTATAGAGTTTGAAAAGAATTATTGGCGAACGAGTACATCTATAGGCTTTATTTTTAGCCTTGGTGCGGCGATGGGTTTTGTGGTCGGATGTGTAATTGTATATCAGATTTTATATAGTGATGTAAGCGATCATTTGCCTGAGTATGCGACATTGATGGCCATGGGATATGGACTTAAAACGTTGCTAGGAGTTGTCGCTCGTGAGGGTATTTTTCTTTCTATAATGGGATATCTGCCAGCATATTTATCGGCTCAGGGTCTGTATGCTTTAGTTCGTGGTTCGACAAAGTTGCCTGTAGCAATGGATGCAGAAAGAGCAATGGTAGTTTTTACTTTGATTCTTGTTATGTGTATGGGTTCGGCTGTACTTGCTATGAAGAGATTGGTAGATGCTGATCCGGCAGAGATTTTTTAGTGATTACTTTGAAAAGGAGTTTTGGAGTTTGTTTTTAAGAAAATGGCTATAAGTTCATCTGTTCAGATTAAAAGTGTTAGTCACTGGTTCGGCAAGGGAACTATGCGGAGGAAAGTTTTAAATTCTATTTCCTTCGACATTGCTCCAGGAGAGGTGGTTCTTCTTACCGGCCCTTCTGGATGTGGAAAAACAACACTTTTGACTTTGATCGGAGCGCTTCGTAAGGTTCAAGAAGGTGATTTGCTTGTTTTTGGAAATCAATTAAGAGGGTCACGTCGAAAAACCCGTCAAGAGTTACGTCGTCATATTGGAATGATTTTTCAAGGTCATAACTTATTGAGATGTCTGACTGCTGAGCAGAATGTTCAGATGGGTGCTGACTTATTGCCAGGAACTTCTTATCGGTCTAGACGTGATCAAGCCAGAGAGTGGTTGAGAGAAGTTGGTTTACAAGATGAGCTAAGAAAGCTTCCACATGATCTATCAGGGGGGCAGAAACAGCGTGTTGCAATAGCAAGGGCTTTGGCAGCAAGACCAAAGTTGCTTTTGGCAGATGAACCAACAGCTGCTCTTGATAGCGTGACAGGACGTGAAGTTGTGGATTTGCTAAAAAAATTAGCTCGGGAACAAGCTTCCTCAGTACTTATCGTCACTCATGACCCAAGGATTCTTGATGTAGCAGATCGACTTTTAAATATGGAAGATGGGTGCTTAATTCCTTAATTGGTTAGGTTGGTTGAGACAATTAAACAAACAAGTTTAAAAGCATGGCCAAGCGCAGAAATCTCAAGAAAGAAAAGCAAGAGCGCAATCGTGCGTATGCACGGAAATTTAAGAAGCGCAAATTGCGTAATGATGGCAGAGGTGAGGGAGCAGGTAACGGTGTTACTGGGACTGCTAATAACGGCGGTGCAGCTGACTGATCATTTGTCCTGTAATTCAATTTCCCTTTTTGAAAAGAGTTATTTCTCTAAGTGCTTTAAGTTTTCCCCCCTTTAGGAGCTTTGTGATTAGAAGAGGATGTTTGTAAGCGTCGTAATACCCACTTATAACCGTTGGCCAATTCTCGAGAAGTGTTTAGAAGCACTTGAAGATCAGGAATTTGATTCTGAATTTGACGGATATGAAGTTGTAGTTGTTGATGATGGTTCTACAGACCAGACCACGCTGAATCTGCGCAATGAGGCAAAAAGGTTCCCTCATGTGAATTTAGTTCAGCAGGAGCATGCAGGTCCTGCTGAAGGGAGGAATAAAGGAGTTGAGATGTCTCGAGGAGATGTGATTGTTTTTATTGATAGTGACTTGGTCGTAACGAATTCTTTCTTAGCTAGTCATATGAAGTCTCTCAGAAGGACTTGGACTAGTCGTAAAGATAAACTTTGCTTCACTTATGGGGCTGTTGTTAATACTTCTAATTTCGATAATCCAACTTTAGAAAGGTATAAAGTTCGAGATATATCATTCGCTTATTTTGCAACAGGTAACGTTGCAATTGATAGGCAAGTACTAGAGAGTTCTGGACTTTTTGATACTAGATTCAACCTTTATGGTTGGGAGGATCTAGAGCTAGGCGAGAGGTTAAGGTTGATGGGTGTTGAGATTGTACGGTGTCCTAAAGCAATTGGCTATCATTGGCACCCTGCATTTACTCTCGAACAGATACCCAATTTGATAAGGGTTGAAAGGGAAAGGGCAAGGATGGGTTTGATTTTCTATCGGAAACATCCCACTTTTAGGGTCCGCTTGATGATTCAATTCACTTGGGGACATCGAATTTTGTGGGAATTACTAACTTTTGGAGGTTTGCTAAATGAAAGAACTCTTCGCCCTCTTTTGGCGTGCTTGATCAGGAGAGGTCTGGCAGGCTTGGCAATTGAGATCTTGAGACTGCCATTGAATCGCATTGGTGTCAGGGAGATTTATCGAGAGGCAGCAATACAAGGACTGAATTGAGCCCACGTTTTGATAAATTTATAGGGTTCTTTATTCCGCACACCTGTTCCGTTTCGGGTGATGTTTAATTCAGTCAATGCCTTCTGGCTTGATTGGCAGCATCCCTGGCAGGTGGAGGCGAACCCGAAACCCTAAAAAATGGCTGTAGTAACTCTCGCTGAGATGATGGAGGCGGGTGCCCATTTTGGGCACCAAACTCGAAGGTGGAACCCCAAGATGTCTCGTTACATCTATTGCGCACGAAATGGGGTCCACATTATTGATCTTGTTAAGACAGCTGTATGCATGAATAATGCATATAAATGGACTCGTACAGCTGCTCGAAGCGGTAAGAGATTTCTTTTTGTAGGCACTAAGAAACAAGCTTCTGAAGTCGTTGCTCAAGAGGCAACCAGATGTGGTGCCTCTTATGTCAATCAACGCTGGCTGGGCGGAATGTTGACCAATTGGACAACTATGAAGGCACGTATTGATCGATTGAAGGATCTTGAACGGATGGAATCAAGCGGTGCGATCGCTATGAGGCCTAAAAAGGAAGCTGCGGTATTACGACGAGAACTTGAAAGACTTCAGAAATATCTTGGGGGGCTTAAGGGGATGAGGCGTTTGCCTGATGTTGTTGTCCTTGTGGATCAACGCCGAGAAACTAACGCAGTCCTAGAAGCTCGCAAGCTAGATATTTCCCTTGTTTCAATGCTTGATACCAACTGTGATCCTGACCTTTGTGAAGTCCCTATCCCTTGTAATGATGATGCAGTTCGTTCAGTTCAACTTGTTTTAGGACGACTTGCCGATGCTATTAATGAAGGCCGTCATGGATCCAATGATCAGCGAGGAACTGAAGAAAGTTAGGAATTAACTAACTTTCAAGTCCCAAAGGGCCTTCCTTACTAGCCTCTTGTCTAGTTATTAATCCAACTCTCTCTAACTTCAAATGGCTGAAATAACAGCAAAGCTTGTCAAGTCACTGCGTGATAAAACTGGTGCAGGAATGATGGATTGCAAAAAGGCTCTTGGGGAAACCAATGGTGAAATGGAAAAGGCCGTTGAATGGTTGCGACAGAAAGGTATAGCAAGTGCTGAGAAGAAATCAGGTCGAGTAGCTGCTGAAGGAGCAGTTGGGAGTTATATCCATACAGGCGCCAGGGTTGGCGTCTTAATAGAGCTTAATTGTGAGACTGATTTTGTAGCTCGAGGCGATTTATTCCAAGAGCTTTTAAGGGATGTGGCAATGCAGGTAGCGGCTTGCCCAAACGTTGAATATGTTTCTACTGACGAAATCCCCTCTGATGTTGTAGAAAAAGAGAAATCTATAGAGATGGGAAGAGATGACCTTGCAGGTAAACCAGATGAAATGAAAACTAGGATTGTGGAAGGAAGAATAGGCAAACGCCTTAAAGAGCTAGCCTTAATGGAACAACCATTTATTCGTGATAACTCAATTTCAGTTGCTGAGCGTGTTAAACAGGCGGCTGGTCAGATTGGGGAGAACGTGAAAGTTCGTCGCTTTACTAGATACACTCTCGGAGAGGGGATTGAGCAAGAGAAAGTTGATTTTGCTACTGAAGTCGCTTCGATTAGTGCTTCTTGACATTGATTTCTCATAAAGAGACTGTGCCAAAGTTTGACCCTGCTGATCAGATTTCATTACTCTGTGATCAGAGTCAGGTGATAGGGGAGGTTCTTTATAAGGAATATGCGCTTTATTTGCAGGTTTTAAGAGAAGAGTTGCTAGCTGTTGTAAGGCAGACAATTTTTTCCTTGATTACACACCGAGGTCAAAACCTTTTAGAGCAACTTGCTCCTGAAATGAGAGCTTCTTTTCAATCTCAAGTTGAGAAATTAGTTGGGCGTTGCTGTGCTTTGTTGACTGTAGAGCAATTGATGGATTTGGCTCGTCAAATGGAAAAGGAACAAGAACTTAAGCAGGAAGAAGCCAGGCGGGAGTTTCTGGCATCAATGAAAACCCCTGCAAGTTTTCTAGAAGAGCCTGAAGGTTCAGTAAACCTAAGTCTTAGCCCACCTCTTGAGAATCCTGAGAGATTTAAAGGAAGCTTTATTGATTCCGACAAAGAAAATAGTAAAAGATCCAATTTTGATTTTGATTTATCCGACGATGCTTTAGGGACCAGTCAATCAATAGAAGAAGAAATGATTGATTTGAAGAAATCATATGGACCTGAAAGAGAAAATATTCAAATGGAAGAAGGTAGGGAAGAAGATAGGCAAGGGTTTGATGTTTTACGTTCTCTTTTTGCGATGGCTGGTGATGTCATAGGGAGTGAGAAGAGTTCCTCTAACAGAGACCAGAAGCCTTTAATTAGTGATAGTTCTATTGGGAATGAACTTAAAGAAGTAGATGAAGGATTCTTGCCTGAGAACCCTTCAGAACTTGCAGCTTGGGTCGAATCACTTGAGTTAGCACTCTCTCGCAGACTTAGGAATCTTTCTCATGCTCTTAATGTTGAGATGCTGCGAGTTGGCATTGTAAATAGTCTTCTCCCTATAGGCCTTTTAGATACTGCATTGGAAGGCCGACTGGATTCTCAGCATGTAGCACCTAACCTTTTGACTCTTCATATTCCAGTTCAAAATCAATTATTAGAGGGTGGGATGGAGGTTGTTTGTGTTCTCTTAAGAACTTCAGAGTTGGAGTTTGCTTGCCCTCAACTTCGTCGTTGTCGCCTTCAGCTAAAACAGCGTCACACTCAATTAATAAAAATGGTTCGTCAATATAGGCACTGGCAGGGTCGCTTTAAGTCCAAAGAAGCTCATCAACAGTGGTGGAAGACTTCTTCAGCAGAACAAATGGGAGGTGTAGGCGAGCACTGAATAAGGATCAACACAAAGAGTTTGTTGGCTGGATAAGCTTGATACAGCAGGCTTTAACGGTAGAAGCTGAGAATGGATTTGTTGATTTGTATGGGAGAGAAGAGAGATTTAGTCTTTTTCTGTCAAGAAAACTTGTTGACTCTCCCTCGAAATTACTTCCCGTTGATATGCAGGATCGTATAGATCAGTTAGTGGAGAAATTCAAGATTTATCAAGACCTTAGAGAGAAAGAGCGATGTCGTTTGGTCGTTGACTCTCGACACCTTATGCATCGTCTTAGGAAGGAGTTTGAGCCTAGAAATAAGATGTCACCTCCAAGGCTGAGACTTTCAAATATAGAGATGTCTCCTCTTTCCGGGATATCTAAGGAAGTATGTCAACTCAGCCTGAGTTCTCCATTGACGAAAATAAAGGGTATTGGTCCAAATTATGCAGAGCGTCTTGCTGGGCTTGGACTTTTTGTGGTCGGCGATCTTATTAATTACTACCCGAGAGATTATGTTGATTACTCTCATATGCAAAGGATTGAGTCTTTAGAAGTAGGTAAAACAGCCACGATTGTTGCAACTGTGCGTCGTTGCAATGCTTTTAAGAGTCCAAAGAATTCTAATTTGTCTATCCTTGAAATCCAGGTTGAAGACCCTACAGGTCGGTTAAAGGTTACACGCTTTCTTGCTGGACGAAGATTTAGTAATTTTGCATACTTAAAGAAACAAGCTGCTAATTATTTACCTGGGGCCACGGTGGCTATTAGTGGCCTGGTCAAAGAAGGTCCATTTGGAATTACTGTTCAAGATCCTCTTATTGAGGTGATGGAAAGTCCTTATTCTCAATTGCGTTCGAGAAATATAGGACGATTAATACCAGTTTATTCGTTAACAGAAGGACTTACTGCTGATCGTTTTCGTATCTTAGTAGACAATGTTCTTCCTTTGGCTAGTCAATATAGAGATCCATTACCGAAAGCGAGAAGAGAAAAAATGCAATTACTCGAGAAGAGAGAGGCCTTGGTCCTTATTCATCGACCAGAAAGTCAGGAGATTTTGAAGAAAGCAAGAAGAAGGCTTGTCTTTGATGAGTTTTTGTTCTTGCAACTTAGCTTTTTGCGCCGACGGGCATTACTTCGGATTAGCGCTGCCCCGCCTTTGGAGAAGGTAGGTCATAGAGATGGGTTGGTCGGCCTATTTTTGAAACTGTTGCCATTTACCCTTACAAAGGCGCAAGAGCGTGTCTTAAATGAAATTGAGTCAGATCTAACACGTCCAGAACCAATGGCTCGTTTGGTTCAAGGAGACGTTGGTAGTGGTAAGACTGTTGTTGCTTTGGCTGCGCTATTAAATGCTGTTCAGGCTGGTTGGCAAGGAGCATTAATGGCTCCTACTGAAGTATTGGCAGAGCAACATTATCAAACAATTTCAAATTGGTTGCCCCAGTTAAATGTCACAGTTGATTTGTTGACTGGTTCAACTCCTAAACGTCTTCGGAGGAAGACACTTGATGATCTTGCAAATGGATCTTTAAAGATATTAGTTGGAACTCATGCGCTAATAGAGGATCCTGTCACTTTCGCACGTCTAGGCCTTGTTGTTGTTGATGAACAACATCGGTTTGGGGTACATCAAAGGAACAGGCTTCTGAGCAAAGGTCTTCAACCTCACTTGTTGACAATGACTGCAACACCAATTCCTCGAACACTTGCGCTTTCTATGCATGGGGATTTGGATTTAAGTCAAATTGATGAGCTGCCTCCTGGTCGAATACCTATTCAAACTCGTTTAATAGCAGGTTCTGATCGAGAGCAGGCTTACCAACTGATTAGAGATGAGGTTCATAGAGGTAATAGGGCCTATGTGGTTTTGCCATTAATAGAGGACTCGGAGAAGCTTGATTTGCGTTCAGCCGTAATGGTGCACAAGGATCTCTCTGAGAACGTTTTCTCCGAACTCGACGTTGGACTGTTACATGGGCGTATGAGTTCTTTTGAAAAGCAAAATATTATTAGGGCATTTCAAAATGGTGAATGTCAGGTATTGGTATCTACAACTGTTATTGAGGTAGGTGTTGATGTCCCACAGGCAACTGTGATGGTTATTGAACACGCAGATCGTTTTGGTTTGGCTCAATTGCATCAATTACGTGGTCGAGTAGGCCGTGGTTCAATATTGGCGCATTGCCTTCTTGTTAATGACAGTAATAATCCTCTTGCTAGAGAACGATTAGAAGTTCTTGTAAGGTCACAAGACGGATTCGAAATAGCTGATATTGACCTTCGTTTTCGAGGCCCTGGACAGGTCCTAGGAACTAGGCAGTCTGGCCTTCCTGATTTTGTTCTTGCAAGTTTGGCTGATGATGGGGAAATACTTCAAGAAGCTAGAGATGAAGCATTTAACCTTCTAGCTAATGATCCTGAGTTAAGGGAGAATCCACTTTTGAGGGAATTAATTGATGAGCATTGGCAGAAATGGAGTGAAAATGCTCATCTCAATTAAAAAACATATAAATACTTTTCCACATAATTGATTATGAATTTCAGAGGTGATTGTTAGCTGGGGTCTCATTCTTGTGCTGTTGAATGGATTGGTAGGAGAACTGCAGAATTAGAGACATCAATTTTGAGTGAGCCTTTGAAAGCATGAACCGGTAGAGGAAGTGTCTCTTTGCAACAGTTTTCAAGGATTTGTCACAAGCAATAAAATATGATTACCTTCGTTGTTTTTTCGGCGACAATTGCTCGTGGAATCGATTAATGCGTATAAATCTCAGGTGAAAGCAAAGAATCTTCTCCTGTGGAAAAATCGCCTATAGCTGTGGAAAGTTAACTGTTGAGCTATTCGGCCATGTTGCGACCTTGGGCCACTTTTTTGATAAATGATTGCGGGGAACCTTTGCTAAGGATTCCATCATCAATTTATTGTCTGGAACCTCATCCTTATCAGTCATTAGGAGCTCCATATGGAGGGAGTGATCCTTTTTGCTTAAGAAGAGGAATCATCAATCGTTTATTAATTGCTCAGAATGAGTTAAAGCTTAAGCTTCCTGGCTTTCAATTAGCAGTTTTTGATGCTTGGCGCCCTGTTCAAGTACAAGCATTTATGGTCGAACATTCTATAAATCAGGAATGCATTGCTAGAGGAATTGATCGAAATGAACCTAAACAGGCGTTTGAGGTACAAGAGATTGTTAATGAAGTGGCTAAATTCTGGGCTCCACCAACCAATGCTCCTTCTAATCCTCCTCCTCACAGCACTGGAGGTGCTATAGATATAACTATTGCTGATGGCACGGGGTATCAAATTGATATGGGAGGTGATATTGATGCAATTGGCTCTATATCAGAGCCAAATTATTATTTAGATGTTGCTATTAGGAACCCGGCTTCGCCTGAAGCTTTATTTCATGAGAGGAGAAATATCCTTGCAGAGGTGATGTTAGAGGCTGGTTTCGTTCAGCATCCAAATGAATGGTGGCACTTCAGCTATGGAGATCAACTTTGGGCATGGAGAGCAAAAAAATCTATGGCAATTTATGGTTCCTGTAGTGGTCTTGAAGAAAGTAAAGATGTGACAGCTTGATCTCCAAGATTTGTTATGTGTTCTCCAAAGCTTATGAACTTTGATGTTTTTTGCCAACTTATGAGTAAAGGCTCTATAGACGACTCGAGATCATCTAAAGACATTCTCTGAATGAATGGTTTTGCTAATTGTTGAAGATTAGGAGTTCCTCCTAGCCATAGTTGATAAGAGTTTGGACCACTTCCTACTAAAGCGAGTTCTGCCATATAGGGTCTTGCACATCCATTTGGACAGCCAGTCATCCGAATTAGGATTGTCCTGTTTATTTTGAGTCGATGAAGCTGACGCTCTATTCTACTTAGAACTTCCGGTAAAGTTCTCTCGGCTTCAGTGATTGCAAGTCCGCATAATGGCAATGCTGGGCAGGCAATTGCGTGCTTTGCAATTGGAGAGGGATCATTCTTGGTATCTATTCCTAAGGCATCAAGAGCATTTTTTATTGTTATTTTTTGGTAGGAACCAATATTGCAAAGGAGAATATCTTGATTAGGAGTTAACCGTATTTCGAGCTTGTAGGTGTCAACTATATTTCTTAAACCACTTTTTAATTCTCCTTTTAAACGGCCAGACATTAGGGGGATTCCGACAAACCATTTTTTCTTAGATTGACGGTGCCATCCAAGATAGTCCATTAGGGTGGATATACCTTCGGCTTTTAATTCTTTTATTGGGTATGGAAAATAATAGTCTTTTAACTTATGTTTGAACCATTCAATCCCTTGATCATTTAGTAAATATTTCATTCGTGCATGACGTCTAATCTTTCGATCCCCGAAGTCTCTTTGAAGGGCCAGAATTGATTGCACTAAGTCCAAAATGTGATCAGCGTCTACATATCCAAGTGGGTCAGCTATACGAGCAAAAGTTTCTTCATTATTATGATTTCTACCCATACCACCACCTACGTAGACATTACACCCTTTTAACTCGCCGTTTGCTCCTTTAAAGACTACTAACCCTATGTCATGAGTAAGAAGATCGACGGAATTGTCACCAGGGACCGTAACTGCACATTTGAACTTTCTAGGCATATACGTAGGCCCATATAGAGGTTCGCGTTGATCTCCACTAAATATCCCTTCTAGTTCTTGTTTCGCTCGAACTTCTTTTACTGTCTTAGAGGGACATATGCGATAACTCAGGTCCCCATCAACCCAAAGATCTAGATAGGAATCTTCGGCTGCTTTTGGGGATAAAAGATCAGCAATTTCATTTGCTAGTTGTCTAGCTAACGGATAAGAACCAGTTTCATATGGTGCGGCCGGAGACATCACATTTCGTGTGATATCTCCGCAGGCAGCAAGTGTTGATCCCATGGAAACAATGATTGTCCTTATAACTTCTTTGAGGTTTTCTTTGCGGATACCATGCATTTGGAATGCCTGTCTGGTTGTTGCACGCAAAGTTCCATTTCCTAAGTTGTTTGATAAATCATCTAATGCAACAAATAGGTCTGATGAGATCTGTCCACCAGGACTCCTCAGCCTAAGCATCATTTGCCAGTCTTTTCCTTCGTTTTTCTTCCTGTTCTCTCGGTTGTCTTGTTGATAGCTTCCGTGAAACTTCAGTAACTGGACAGCATCATTAGTGAAATGGTCCTGATCATTTTCGAGTTCAGATGCCAGAGGGTCGCATAAATATTTGCTATCAGCCTTGAACTGCTCGAACTTAGAACGTTCAGCTCCAGTGGCAATAGAGGGAGCGAGGCTAGTATCTGTCATCTGAACAGTTGTCTTCTCACCATTCATCAAGGTGAAATTACTTTCCAATTAAACGTTAGCGAACTCAAAAAACATTTCTGCATTTTAATTTTATAAAGTGTCTACTTGTATTGGGTATATCTGTGTCTTCCTTCTTGCTTGAGATTGGTACTGAGGAGCTTCCTGCGGATTTTGCACGTTTAGCTCTACTTCAGCTTGAACAAATGGTTAGCCGTGATTTGAAGCAGCACCATGTGGAGTTTGGAAGTATTCATTGCACTAGTACCCCGCGTCGAATTGTTGTGTTAGTTGAGGATATAGCCAGCGTTTCAAAGGATTTAGAGGAAGACCGTAAAGGACCACCTGCAACTAATGCATTTACAGCTGGGAAACCAACTCAAGCAGCAATTGGATTTGCTAGTCGAATAGGGATACCAGTAGAGGCTTTGGAAATACGAGAAACGCCCAAAGGCCCTTTCGTCTTTGCAAAATTAACTAAAGAAGGAGTTCCTGCCATTGAGTTGCTTGGAGGATTGATTCCTCAATGGATTGGGAATCTTCAAGGCCGTCGTTTTATGCGCTGGGGTGAAGGCTCTTTGCGCTTTCCAAGACCTGTTAGATGGCTTTTGGCTCTCTTAGGCCAAAAAGTTGTTCCTGTCACCTTGAAAGGGAGTGATCCTCTAATAAGTTCTGGAAACCTAAGCTTTGGGCACAGGCTTTATGGAAATGGAGAGCCTTTCCCCATCACTTCGGCTGAGGCATATTTAGAGACTCTTGCAAAAGGTGGAGTTGTTGTAGATAGAAAAGAACGAATCTCGAGTATTCGGAAAGCAATTGATTCTGCTGCTTCATCAATTCACGCTTTTCCAGATCTCCCTGAGGAGCTATTAGAAGAGCTCACTGATTTAGTTGAGGCTCCTCTTCTAGTTGAAGGGGAAATCCCAGAATCTTTTTTGGAATTACCAGCAGAAGTACTCAGCACAGTTATGCGTGTGCATCAGCGGTATGTGCCTCTTTATAGGCAAGAGGCTCTAAAAGATCCTCTTGCACTAGATGCACGAAAAACTATTCATCCTCGTTTTCTGTGCATTAGTAATGGGCTTAAGCAAGCAAGAGATGAAATCAAAAAGGGAAATGAAAGGGTTCTGAAAGCAAGACTTTCAGACGCAAAGTTTTTCGTTGAAGTTGATAGAGGAATAACAAGCGAATCCAGGGTTGAGAAATTGGAGACAGTTACTTTTGCGGAGGGGCTTGGTTCATTGCTCGATAGGGTTAAGAGAATGGGATGGCTGGCTGATTTGATAATTGATCAGCTTAATTTCGACGATGCTAAGGCGAATCATTTGCGGAGAGCTGTACTTCTTTGTAAACACGATTTAGTAAGTCAAATGGTTGGGGAATTCCCTGAACTCCAAGGGGTTATAGGTGCTAAATATTTAATTGCTGAGGGTGAGTCTTCTGATGTTGCACTTGCTGTTTTAGAGCATTATCAACCTCGAGGAGCTGGGGCTGTTCTGCCTGAGTCAGATGCGGGGGCGGCTCTTGCGATAGTTGAAAGACTTGAATTGCTTTTGAGTATTTTCGCTAAAGGAGAGAGGCCTAGTGGCTCTTCCGATCCATATGCTTTGCGTCGAGCTGGGAATGGTCTTTTGCAAATTCTTTGGTCAAAGGGCTGGAAAGTAAATCTTATTGATTTGTTTTCTAAAGCCTCAATTAATTGGATGAAAATATTTCCCGGTTTGGAAGTTAATTCAGAGGTTCTTTGCGGTGATTTAGTTGATTTCTTACGCCAACGAATCCTTACTTTATTAGATGAATTAGGCGTAGATATAGACCTTGCTCAAGCAGTTGCAGGGGAGACTATTCCATCAGATCGGATTCTTTCTGACCCAGAAGATTTGCTAGAGCGTGCAAATTTGTTGGTTGAGATGCGTCAGACAGGAGGTCTTCAGGCTGTTCAGATGGTCGTGACGAGAGCGGCACGATTAGCTGAAAAAGGTAATCTTCCAAAAGATCTGCTTAGCCCTTTAGAAGCGGTTGACACATCTCTATTTGAGAAGCCAAGTGAATTTGGGATGCTTGAAGTCCTCAAAGGGATAGAACCAATTTTGCAGGAGAAATCTCTAAACCGTTATAGGGATTTAACCCAACGTCTTATTGAAGGTTCTAAGGCCTTAGAAGCCTTTTTTGACGGGGAAGAAAGTGTTTTAGTTATGGCAGAAGACTTAGCAGTAAGACAAAATCGTCTCAATTTGCTTGGAGTCCTACGAAATCAGGCTGGTATGTTGGCTGATTTCAGCCGAATAGTTAGTTAAAGGAGCAATGGTTAGCTTTTGCTTGCAGTAGAGGGCTTTTTGTTCCCTACTTTTATTCCTCCTGTAATGCCTTTAATTGCAAGCATCTTATTGACTTCTTCGTCGCTGCGAACGGCACTAGGTACGGGTTTGTAAGAGGAAGAAGGTGGCCTAACTAAACCTCTTGCAATTGCATCAATAGTTAGAAGGGTTAGTTTGATTTGTTGCCATGGATTCATTGCAACTACCTTTTTGTAAAGGTAACTGTCAAAAGTTAGACGTTGAACATCCATGTCATCGCACATTGCAACGAAGGCCTCTCGGGCCGCATCACTGCGATAAAAAATGAATTGGAGGATTGATAGAACTGTGTATGTGGCGCCATATTTGCGATCCCACTTTTTGAGGTATTTTTTGAGATCTCCTTCTGTTGGGATTGTTTGCCCTCTTTTACTGGATTCAACAATTTGTTCCGCACACATTCTTCCACTTTTTGCAGCAAAGTAGATTCCTTCTCCAGAACTCTTTGTGACATATCCAGCAGCATCTCCAACTAGAGCCATTCGGCCTACAACTCTTCTTGGACGGGGATGTTCAGGGATTTGGTGTGCTTCTATTTTAATTACCTCCCCATGAACGAGCCTCTTCATGGCTCGATCACGCACGCCTTCTTGTAAGTCTTTAATAAGTGATTGGTTTTTTCTCATTGTTCCAGTCCCTACAGCTACATGGTCATATTTCGGAAATACCCAGCCATAGAAATCAGGTGAAACATCACTGCCGACATACATCTCAGCAAGATCTTCGTAATATTTCATTTCTTCAGGAGGTAGTTTGATGCGTTCCTGGAAAGCAACTGCGTAGTTGTAATCACCTGCATCCATTGCTTTTGCTACACGGCTATTTGCCCCGTCAGCACCAATGATGATATCAACCTCAAGGGTCTTCATCTCGCCTGTAGCTTCTCCAGCTGAATAATCGGAGTAGGTGAGGGTATATGGACCTTCTCGATTGGTACCAGTTTCTATTTTGGTAACTAGACCATTAACCAGGTTTGCTCCAAGCTCAGCTGCCCGATTACGCATAAAGGCATCCATAACTTCTCTACGAAGCATCCCTATGTATTCGCTTTTGTCATCTTTGCTATAAACGTTATCTAGACGAATATCTACCTCGCGGTTTGAGGGAGAGATCATTTTCATATTTCTAACTTTACGGTCGATTATTGATTCGGGGAGATCGAATTCTTCAACCATGCAAAGAGGTATTGCTCCTCCGCAGGGTTTTGCATTGTCTAGCTTCCTTTCGAAAATCCAGGTTTTTATATTGGCCTTAGCAAGAATTTCTGCGGCACATGAACCACTAGGGCCACCACCAACTACAGCAACACGCAACATCTTTGTAGACCTAATCCTGAAGTGCTATTTGAAAACTAACACTGACAAATGCTTCATTGTGGGTTGTTTTAACCTAGACCGTTACGATCGAAACATCACTATGGGTCAAGTCCGTGGCTCGAGCAGATAGAGCTCGAAGTTCAACAAATGATGAGATCCCTTTCGCGCGAAGGGATAGCTCCCAAAGATTGGCTGATTTGAAATTGGGATCCAGAGTTTTGGTGATAGTTGGAATATTTCTATTGTTTTTTGTTTTTGGTTCCCAGTTTTTCCCTTTTTTTTCTTTTAAAGGCTCGTTAAGGCGATATCAAGCTGTGCCATCAAATGATGGTCGATTGTTAGGACATTTCCCATACCCCGAGGCCGCTAAAGAGAACCTCATTGAAATAAGGCCTGGTCTTAAGGTCCATGTAGATACAGCTGAGGCATTAAAACTTATGAGAACAGCAGCAGCTGCTGAAGGGATAAATTTGACTTTCTTAAGCGGATATAGATCACACTCTCTACAAAAGGAAATCTTTTTTGATCTCAAATCTGTTAGGAATCAGACTGCTTCTGAGCGCTCAAAGGTTTCGGCTCCGCCTGGTTATTCTGAGCACAGTACAGGTTATGCAATTGATTTAGGCGATATGGCTAGACCAGAGACTGATTTTTCAGTCGAGTTTGCATCTACTAGGGCATTTAAATGGTTAAAGAAGAATGCTGCTAAATATCATTTCATCCTTTCATTCCCTCCGAAGAATAAACAGGGTGTTTCTTATGAGCCTTGGCATTGGCGATTTGAAGGAACAGCAGATGCTTTAAGGCAATTTGAGGAAGCAAGAAGGGCAAAGAACAGTTTTTAGATTCTTATAAGGAGTTCTGCTAAAAGCATTATGGAAATTGCTTTGGCTTTAAATCAAGCTAAGGACTCCCAGCTGATTAAATTAGGTGTCCAATCGCACGCTGAGATAGCCTTGCGCCTCAGCGCATAAAGCGCCTTTTTCTCTTAAGTAAAGAAGCAAACCTTATGAGTGCCCCGACCCTGGCGATCCGCAATATTGCGATTATCGCTCATGTCGATCATGGCAAAACAACCTTGGTAGACGCCCTACTGAGTCAGTCAGGGATTTTTCGTGACAATGAGGCAGTACCAACTTGCGTAATGGATTCCAATGACCTTGAGAGAGAAAGAGGGATAACAATCCTTTCTAAGAACACTGCTGTTACCTATAAAGAAACTCGAATTAATATTGTTGATACGCCTGGTCATGCTGACTTTGGTGGAGAGGTGGAACGGGTTCTAGGGATGGTTGATGGCTGCTTGCTTATTGTTGATGCAAATGAAGGGCCTATGCCTCAAACACGATTTGTTTTGAAAAAGGCATTAGAGAAGGGATTGAGACCAATTGTTTTCGTAAATAAGATTGATAGAGCCAGAGTGGAGCCTGAGACAGCAGTAGATAAGGTTCTTGATTTATTTCTTGAGCTTGGTGCAGATGATGATCAATGTGATTTTCCTTATCTATTTGGAAGTGGTTTAGGTGGATTTGCTAAGCCTGAGATGAGTTTTGAAAGTGATACTATGAAGCCTTTATTTGATGCAATATTACGTCATGTGCCGCCACCTGTTGGCGATATAAATAAACCTCTTCAGCTTCAGGTGACTACACTTGACTATTCAGACTTTCTTGGCCGAATAATTATAGGAAGGGTTCATAATGGGAGAATAAAAAAAGGTCAAAATGCATATTTAATAAAAGATGATGGCAG
The DNA here is from genome assembly GCA_003215655.1 of Prochlorococcus sp. AG-409-J16. Classification (GTDB taxonomy): domain Bacteria; phylum Cyanobacteriota; class Cyanobacteriia; order PCC-6307; family Cyanobiaceae; genus AG-409-J16. The sequence goes on along the minus strand of QCKB01000001.1, from coordinate 246,652 downwards.
CCTCAAGAGGGGAAAAATTAGTACATTACTTGGATTTGATGGACTAAAAAGAATTGAAATAGATGGTGCTAATGCAGGGGATATTGTTGCTTTGTCTGGTTTCGATGATGTAAATATAGGAGAAACTATCGCTTGTCCTGACGAGCCAAAGGCTCTGCCTTTAATTAAGGTAGATGAGCCAACTCTGCAAATGACTTTTGTAGTTAATGACTCTCCATTTGCAGGAAAGGAAGGCAAATTCGTTACTAGCCGACAGCTAAGGGATAGGCTCTATAAGGAATTACTTACAAATGTTGCTTTAAGAGTAGAGGACACTGATTCTCCTGATCGGTTTTCAGTTAGTGGACGTGGAGAATTACATTTGGGAATTCTTATAGAGACGATGAGGCGAGAAGGTTATGAATTTCAAGTTTCACAGCCGCAAGTTATTTTTCGAACAATCGATGGGATTTCATGTGAGCCAGTTGAAACACTTGTAATGGATGTTCCAGGGGTCTCTGTTGGGGCATGTATTGAGAAGCTGGGAATACGTAGAGGAGAGATGAAGAATATGGAAACTGGCAAAGATGGGAGGACTCAAATTGAGTTTGTTGTTCCTTCTAGAGGATTAATTGGATTGCGTGGAGAATTTGTTCGAGCGACAAGAGGAGAAGGAATTATGAGCCATTCATTTTTTGAGTATCGCCCCATGATGGGAGATTTTGATGCTCGTAGGAATGGAGTACTTATTGCCTTTGAAGAGGGAACGGCAACTTTTTATTCTTTGAAAAATGCTGAAGATCGAGGACAATTTTTTATTTCACCAGGGACTAAAGTTTATAAGGGAATGATTGTTGGAGAGAATAATCGCCCTCAAGACTTGGAAATTAATGTTTGCAAGACTAAGCAGTTAACTAATATGAGATCCTCAGGCGCAGAGGAGCTAGACACTCTTCAGTCCCCTGTCCAGATGACCCTTGAAAGGGCTCTTGAATATATCGGTTCAGATGAAATGTTAGAGGTAACGCCTCTATCAATTCGATTAAGGAAATTATCTTCTAAAAAAATGGTAAAACGTTAATGAGTAAGGAAATAGATTACCAGAATGATCTATACGATGATCCTCGCTTTAAGAGAGCGTTGCTTCTTTTTAATTCCGCAGACTGGTATCCAGCTCATGATGCATTTGAGGAAATTTGGCATGAAACAACAGGTCCAGAAAGAAAGACTATTCAAGGTTTTCTACAAATAGCTGTTGCTCAGTTACATCTTGAGAGAGGCAATAAGGCAGGAGCAACTATTCTTTATGGGGAAAGTCTTGGAAGACTTAAAACTTTAGGGGCCCCAGATTTAGGAATTGATATAGAAGCACTTTGTATTTGTGTTGAAGATCGGTTGAGAAAGCTTCAAATAAATTCTGACTTGGATGCATGCAGTATTCCCAAGCTGAAGAAGAGATATATGGGTACCACTTGAGATGAGTCTCTTCTTAGAAAAGGTTGCATTGTCCATTGGAGGCAGACCGCTGGTTAAAGGTATTTCAATGCGACTTAATCCTGGTGAAGTTGTTGGTCTGTTGGGACCTAATGGAGCAGGCAAAACTACCACTTTTAACTTAGTGATTGGTTTGTTGCAGCCAGATTCAGGGCAAATAATGCTTGATGGGAAATCAGTTGCGGAATTGTCTATGCCAGGGAGAGCTTGTTTGGGGATTGGATATCTACCTCAAGAGCCAAGTGTTTTTAGGCAGCTAACTGTTCTTGAGAATTTGGAATTAGCAATTTCTCAAGGCGAATCATCTCTTTCCCAAAGACGTGATCGTAGAAATCAATTGATAGAAGATTTTCAGCTGAATTCATTTATGCATAGACGGGGGGCTCAGCTCTCTGGTGGAGAACGACGCAGGTGTGAAATTGCAAGGGCATTGGCGGTTGGTATGAATGGTCCTAGATATCTTTTGTTAGATGAGCCTTTCGCTGGAATAGACCCACTAGCGGTAGCTGATCTTCAAAGCTTGATTCATAGCCTCAGGAAAAAAGGGATGGGGATTTTGATAACGGATCACAATGTAAGAGAAACTTTGGCGATTACAGATCGCTCTTACATACTGGCTGAAGGCAAAATTCTTGCTTCTGGTCCTTCTCAGCAAGTCGCAAATGATTCCCAGGTAAGACGACATTATTTAGGAGAGGGGTTCAAGCTTTGAGTAACGTTCTTAGTTTAATTTCGAGTCTTCAAATACCTTTGATTGACAAATATGTCCGCTTGTTTTTCAAGAAGTGGAGACAAATACCTCTTCTAGATAGATGGTTATTTGGTGAATTGTTGCCACCCCTACTTTTTGCAATAGCTGCTTTCACTGTGGTGTCACTTTCATTGGGCGTGATGTTTGAGTTGGTCCGAAAGATTGTTGAAGCTGGACTTCCCTTACAGGTTGCTGTTCAGGTTTTGTTCCTTCGATTGCCTGGCTTTTTGGTGATTTCTTTCCCGATGGCAATGCTCATGGCTACTTTGTTGGCCTATAGCCGTCTTTCAGCTAATAGTGAATTGAAAGCGCTTAGGAGTGTTGGAGTTACAACTTCTCGGATGGTTGCACCTGCATTAGTCCTGGCCCTTTTGATGACAGGATTAACTTTTTTGTTCAATGATGTTCTTGTTCCACCTGCTAACAGGGCTGCAGAAGTAACTCTTCGTAGATCTCTTGGTAAAGCTATCTCTACAGAAAAGGGCAAAGACATAATTTATTCGCGTTTTGGGCAGATAGATAGTGATGAACAAACAGTTAGAAAGAAAGGTTTGACGCAGTTGTTTTATGCCAAGGAATTTCGACAAAGTGCAATGAATAAAGTTACTTTGCTTGATTTTTCTCGTGCGGGTTACACACAACTGTTAATGGCGAATAAAGCATTTTGGAATGAACGAGAGGCTAAATGGGAATTTTTAGATGGAAGAATTCTGACCATTTCTCCTAATGGAAGTACGACATCGGTTCAATTTAATCGTTATTTTTATCCTTTAGGTCCTGGGCCTAAGAAGGTTGCAGAGTTGCCCAAGGATGCAAATGATATGAATGTTTTACAAGCGATTCGGGCTCAGCGCTTATATGCCGAAGCAGGAAATCGTAAAGAATCTCGCCGAATGAAAGTGCGAATACAGGAGAAATTTACTTTGCCTATGGCGTGTCTTGTTTTCGGCTTAATTGGTAGCAGTCTTGGTGCAAAGCCAAATTCAACTACAAGTAGAGGTCAGGGTTTTGGGATAAGTGTCGTTTTGATTTTGATTTATTACGTACTTAGTTTTGGGTTTAGTTCTCTTGGGGTAAAGGGGACCTTGGGTCCCTTTGTAGCCGCCTGGTCTCCAATATTTATATCTATATTTGGAGGCAGTCTTTTACTGCGACAAGCAAGTCGCTGAGTTTCAGGACCAACTTCTATCTAATAGGTTTTAGTGGCTCTACTTGACTTTGACTTTAATTTCAATTCAATCAGCTCAAATGGTTGACCCAGTGTTGTTATTTGGGCAAGGAGCTTTCTTATTGCTCCTAATTGCTCTTCCAATTGCCTTTTGGAAAGTCGGTGAGGAGCATTCCTCTCCGGCGGTAAGGGCACTTGTCGCGATAGCTAATTTAGGACTTACATCCCAGCTGATCTTGCGATGGTGGCAAGCTGGTCATTTCCCAATTAGTAATTTATATGAATCTCTTTGTTTTCTTGCTTGGGCCTGCACACTCGTGCAGCTGTTAGTTGAGAGGTCTTGGCCTTCTCCTTTGGTCGCTGCAGCGGTTACCCCTATTGGCTTGATTTCAATAGCTTTTGCAAGTTTTGTTTTGCCAGAGAGTTTGCAAGACGCTGCACCTCTTGTGCCAGCTTTACGTTCAAGTTGGTTGGTGATGCATGTAAGCGTAATAATGATTAGTTATGCAGCGCTTTTAGTGGGGTCATTGTTATCAGGTGCAGTTCTGATAGTTGATAGAGATCAAAGTATTGAGCTAAGAAGTAATTCAATTGGAATAGGTGGATTTAGGCAAGCAAATCTTTCTAAGCAAGAGAAGGGTATTCCTCTCGATTTAATAAGTATTAAAAGAAGTGAGCAATTAGATAGTCTTAGTTATCGAACGATTTCCTTGGGGTTCCTTCTGCTAACCCTTGGGATAATAAGTGGTGCAGTATGGGCAAATGAGGCTTGGGGTAGCTGGTGGAGTTGGGACCCAAAGGAAACTTGGGCTTTAATTTGTTGGTTGATATATGCAGCTTATCTTCACACTAGATTGAGCCGTGGCTGGCAGGGGCGTAGACCAGCATTTGTTGCAGTTGTAGGTTCTACTGTTATTTTAGTCTGTTATATAGGAGTTAATTTGTTGGGAATAGGTTTGCATAGTTATGGATGGTTTTTTTGAAACTTAGAGTTAAAAGTTTCTGATGATAGACATATGCTTTCCTGTTAAAATTAATTTTCTGGCCTTTTGCTATTTCGAATACCTTTTATTGCATCTGCATAGCTTGGTTGATTGAATACCCCTGATCCACTGACAATTGCGTTCGCACCAGCCTCTATAACTTTCCAAGCATTCTCTGCTTTGATTCCTCCGTCAACTTCTATCCAAGGATCAAGCCCCTTTTCATCGCATATACGTCGTAGATCTTTAATTTTCTTTACCTGGCTTTCTATAAAACTTTGACCTCCGAAACCTGGGTTTACGCTCATTATTAAAATGAGATCACAAAGCTCTAAGCAGTATTCAAGGGAATCAATAGATGTGCTGGGATTTAGAACAGCACCGGCTTTCTTACCAAGATCTTTGATTTGGCCGAGGTTCCGATGGAGATGTGGGCATGCCTCTACTTGAACATAAATATGATCTGCGCCGGCTTTCGCGAAATCGCCGACATATTTCTCAGGTTCAATGATCATTAGGTGAACATCCAAGGGCTTTTGGGTTACAGGCCTAAGAGCATCAACAATCAATGGTCCGATAGTGATGTTTGGGACGAAGCGACCATCCATTACGTCGACATGGATCCAGTCCGCTCCGGCTTGATCTACAGCTTTTACTTCTTCTCCTAGTCTTGCAAAGTCAGCAGAGAGGATTGAGGGGGCTATAACCAGGGGTTTTTTGCTCATCGAACTTGGTTGTCTGAAATGAGATTCTATTGATCAGCGTCAATAGTCCTTTTATTGGAGCATGCACTGATAAAGTTACCCCGCTCAAGAGCCTTGAAACACTGCTTTAAAGGGTCCTTTGTTTTACGAAGCAACTTAAATCGTTACTTCGTGAGTTTGATCCCGTTAATGCAAAGATCTTTTCGGCAACACTTAATTCCCACCGCTACTTACCATTGGATCGCACTCTTATACAAGAAATTCTCGAAGTAGTAGAGCAGGCAGCCATTGCTTCTGCTCATTTGACTGGCTTAGGTAAGAAGGATGAAGCTGATGCAGCGGCTGTAGAGGCCATGCGTAAGCGCATGGGAAAGATTCAAATGCAAGGTCGGATTGTTATTGGAGAGGGAGAAAGAGATGAAGCTCCGATGCTTTATATCGGTGAGGAGGTCGGTAGTGGATCTGGACCTGGTGTTGACTTTGCGGTAGACCCTTGTGAGGGTACAAACCTTTGCGCGAATAACCAACGTGGATCCATGGCTGTTTTGGCAGCTTCCGATCGTGGGGGGCTTTTTAATGCTCCTGATTTCTATATGAAGAAATTAGCTGCGCCACCTGCTGCAAAAGGGAAGGTCGATATACGTAATTCTGCAACTAAGAATATAAAAATTCTTAGTCAATGTTTAGGACTACAAGTTAATGAGCTCACAATTGTTGTTATGGATAGGGCAAGACATAAAGATTTGATTGCAGAGATTCGTTCGACTGGGGCACGTGTACAGCCAATATCTGATGGAGATGTACAAGCTGCTATTGCGTGTGGCTTTGCAGGAACAGGTACTCATTGCCTTATGGGTATAGGGGCTGCTCCTGAAGGTGTTATCTCTGCTGCTGCAATGAGAGCTTTAGGGGGTCATTTTCAGGGGCAGTTGGTATATGACCCTGCGATTGCTCAGACAAGTGAATGGGCTGATTACACAAAAGAGGGCAATATCGCTCGATTGAACGAAATGGGAATTAATAATGTTGACAAAATCTATGAGGCGGAAGAACTTGCCTCAGGTGAAAATGTTGTTTTCGCAGGGAGCGGAATTACTGATGGTCTCTTGTTCCATGGAGTTAAGTTTGAAAAAGATTGCACACGTACTAGCAGTCTTGTGATTAGTACTTTGGATAGTACTGCTCGTTTTACCAATACCGTCCATATCAAGGATGGTGCTCAGAGCATCGCCCTGAGCTGATTTAACTCTTAAAAAAAGGACAAGGAAAGTATCTATGCACATTGCCGTAGTCGGTCTTAGTCATCGCACGGCGCCTGTGGAAATCCGTGAGAAATTAAGTATTCCTGAACAAACTATTGAGAGTTCTTTGAAGACTTTGAAGGAGAAGGAACAGATTCTGGAGGTCTCAATTCTTAGTACTTGTAATCGACTTGAGATATACACCCTTATTAGGGATCCACAACTTGGGATTACAGCTATTAGCGATTATCTAAGTCAATATTCAGGCTTACCGAAAGAAGATCTTTCTCCACATCTTTTTGATTTCTATCATGAAGAGGCAATTGCTCATTTGATGAGAGTAGCTGGTGGTTTAGATAGTTTGGTCCTTGGTGAGGGTCAGATTCTTGCTCAGGTGAAGAAAATGGTTCGCCTTGGTCAAGAACATCATTCAATGGGGCCAATACTTAATCGTTTGCTTACTCAGGCTGTTAGTACAGGGAAGAGAGTTCGTAGTGAAACAAATCTTGGGACTGGTGCAGTTTCTATAAGCTCTGCCGCTGTTGAGCTCGCTCAACTCAAGGTCGGACAGTCACGAGGGGAAGATCAATTGGTTAGCCTTGAGGCTGAAGATATCGCAGTCGTTGGTGCAGGGAGAATGAGTCGATTACTTCTTCAACATCTTCAAGCTAAAGGCTGTTCACAATTGATGCTTCTAAATCGGACAACTCAGAGAGCTAAGGATTTATCGACTGGCTTTCCTGAACTATCTGTAGATTGCAGGTCCTTAGAAGATTTAAATCATTGCCTAAGTAGTTGTTCACTGGTTTTCACTAGTACGGCAGCAGAAAAGCCAATTATTGATGCATGTCTGCTTAATCAACTGAAAAGAGAATCAGTACTTCGTTTAATTGATATTGGAGTTCCTAGGAACATCTCTTCTGATGTGCAGGAAGTTGAAGGAGTCGAGGCTCATGATGTGGACGATCTTGAAGAAGTCGTTTCAAGGAACCAAGAGGCACGTCAACAAATGGCGCTTGAAGCTGAAAATTTGTTAAAGGATGAGACTCGTTTGTTTTTGGAATGGTGGGACAGTCTTGAGGCAGTGCCGACAATTAATAAATTGAGGGCTGCTCTTGAGTCAATTCGCAAAGAAGAATTGCAGAAGGCTTTAAGTCGAATGGGATCTGATTTCTCTGCTAGGGAGAGAAAAGTGGTTGAGGCGCTAAGCAAAGGTATCGTTAATAAAATCCTTCATACTCCTGTTACCCAACTTCGCTCTCCGCAAGCTAGGACAGAGAGGCAGCAATCTTTGAAAGCTGTAGAGGCTCTTTTCTCATTGGATGACTCTCAACCAAATGCAAAATAGTTCCCCGAAAAGAATTCTTGCTTTGTATTTCGACAGATTTGTCGAATATCTACTTTTTAAATGTAGGAACTTGCAAAAATCTATTAGGTTTGCATTGCTACGCCAAGCTACGAGGTGTGCATGAAGAGAGTACTGGCCATAATCCTTGGAGGTGGAGCAGGAACTCGCCTCTATCCGCTTACAAAGATGAGGGCTAAACCTGCTGTTCCCTTGGCAGGGAAGTATCGGCTTATTGATATCCCAATTAGTAACTGCATTAATTCAAGTATCAACAAGATGTATGTATTGACTCAGTTCAATAGCGCATCTTTAAATAGACACTTGACTCAAACCTATAACTTAAGTGCGCCATTTGGCCAAGGCTTTGTAGAGGTATTGGCTGCACAACAGACACCTGAAAGCCCTTCTTGGTTTGAAGGAACTGCCGATGCAGTTAGAAAGTATCAATGGCTATTCCAAGAATGGGATGTTGATGAATACTTAATTCTCTCAGGAGATCAATTATATCGAATGGATTACAGCCTTTTTGTTGAACATCATCGATCTACAGGTGCCGATCTAACAGTAGCGGCACTTCCTGTTAATGCAGAACAAGCTCAAGGATTTGGATTGATGCGTACAGATGATGATGGTGATATTAAGGAGTTTCGTGAAAAACCTAAGGGTGATTCACTAAAGGCCATGGCTCTTGATACGTCTAGATTTGGCTTATCTATGGAATCTTCATTAGAAAGACCTTATCTAGCCTCTATGGGTATTTATGTCTTTAGTAGGTCTACCTTGTTTGATCTTTTAAATAAAAACCCATCATATAAAGATTTTGGAAAGGAGATAATTCCTGAGTCACTTTTGCGTGGGGATAAATTAAAAAGTTATGTTTTTGACGATTATTGGGAGGATATAGGAACTATAGGAGCATTTTATGAATCTAATTTGGCGCTTACTCAGCAACCATCACCTCCATTTAGTTTCTATGATGAGAAATTCCCTATTTATACAAGGCCTAGGTATTTACCTCCTACTAAATTAGTAGATGCCCAGATTACTGAATCAATTATTGGTGAGGGATCTATTCTTAAATCTTGCAGTATTAACCATTGCGTTTTAGGGGTTAGAAGCAGAGTCGAAAGTGATGTTGTTCTTCAAGATTCTCTTGTTATGGGTTCCGATTTCTATGAATCCTCTGAAGAGAGAACTATTTTGAGAAGTGGTGGAGGAATACCTTTAGGGGTAGGGCAAGGTTCAACAGTTAGAAGAGCAATCTTGGATAAAAATACTCGGATAGGTAATAACGTGACCATCGTCAACAAGGACCATGTTGAAGAGGCGGATAGGGCCGATCAGGGTTTTTATATTCGAAATGGAATAGTTGTGGTGGTTAAGAATGCAACAATTACAGATGGAACAGTTATATAAAAACTAGCTTTTTCTGATCAAGGTGGACTAACGCCTTTTGACAAAGGATGGGTCAACCCTGACATTGATGAGCAGATTGCAGACGATTCAGCATGCCTTGGTCACACTGACGCAAGTTGAAAATCTTGTTGATTATGTCCAAGGCACATTTTGGGTTGATTGGTCTTGGCGTTATGGGAGAGAACCTCGTATTAAATGCTGAGAGGAATGGATTTTCTAGTGTCGTCTACAACCGTACATTTTCTAAGACTCAGGAGTTCCTAAATGGTAGAGGTGCAAATAAGAAAATTGAAGGAGCTGTAGATCTTCAGGATTTCGTTGACAAACTTGATCGGCCTCGGAGGATATTGATGATGATCAAGGCTGGACCTGCAATTGATGCCGTTATCGACCAGATATCGCCATATCTTCAAGCTGGTGATCTTTTGATAGATGGAGGTAATTCTGAATTTAGAGATACAGAGAGGCGCGTTGCGAAATTGGAAAGTAAAAGCTTTGGATATATAGGTATGGGGGTTTCAGGGGGAGCAAAAGGTGCTTTTGATGGACCGAGCATGATGCCGGGTGGGACTAAAGCTTCTTATGAAGCTATAGAGAACCTTGTTTGCAAGATGGCTGCCCAGGTTGATGATGGGCCTTGTGTCACGTATATAGGACCAGGTGGTTCAGGACATTTTGTTAAGACTGTTCATAACGGGATTGAGTATGCAATTGAACAGATCCTTGCTGAGGCTTATGACTTAATGAAGAGAGTTGCTGGAATGGATGGTAATGAAATGGCTAATGTTTTTTCTAGTTGGAATTCAACGGAGGAGCTTTCTTCATACCTAGTTGAGATCACAGAAGTTTGTTTACGGACAAAAGATCCCGATGATAAGAGCGATTTGGTTGAGAAAATTATGGATAAGGCTGGTCAGAAAGGTACAGGTCTTTGGACTGTAGTAAGTGCGTTGGAATTAGGAGCATCTGTCCCAACAATTTATTCCTCATTGAACGCTCGTGTTATTAGCTCTATGAAAACTCAAAGAGTTAAGGCTGAATCTATTTTGAATGGTCCAGCATTAAAAACATTTGATATGGGAGATCCATCGAATGGAATGCCTATTCTTATGGATGCAGTTATAGCTGCATCCATGGCTAGTTATGCCCAGGGGATGGATCTTCTTAGGATTGCTTCTGATGAGTACAAATACAATTTAGATATGCATTCCATTGCACAAATTTGGAAGGGTGGTTGCATTATTAGAGCTCGCCTTTTAAAGAGAATTCAGGATGCATTTAATGCCGACCCTAAGCTTTTGAATCTCTTACTTGATCCATGGTTTGCTGGACAGATTAATAGCAGGATGTCTGGATTGGCTAAGATTGTTTCGGGGGCTGCAGAAGCTGGAATACCAGTTCCATGCCTTAGTAGCACACTTGACTACATTAATAGTTATAGGACATCTCGATTACCTCAGAATTTGGTACAGGCAATGAGAGATTGCTTTGGATCACATACTTATGAGCGTGTCGATAAAGATGGATCATTCCATACTGAATGGCTTGAATGAGATGGGAATTACTGCGCGATACAACCTTGTAATTGCTAGTGATCTTCAGGACCTCGCTCGGCGAGCTTCTGAAGCAATGGCTGCATATATAGATTTAGCCCTTGATCAAAAAGACCGTGCCCAGATTGCATTAGCTGGTGGGAGTACACCAGCTAATGCTTACAGCTTGGTTGGAGAGGAGCATTTGCCTTGGGACCGAGTTGATGTGTTTTTAGGAGATGAGCGATGGGTCGACTTAAATGACGAAGCCAGTAATGCTTATATGCTCCAGAAGACATTATTTGCATCATCTTCTGGAGCGAAAGCAGTCTTCTACCCAATCCAAACGGTTGAGATGGAGACACCTACTCTTAGTGCTGAGGCTTTTGCGAAGGTATTGACGAAGACTTGTATTGGTGAACCTCCTGTATTTGATTTGATGGTTTTAGGCCTTGGGGAAGATGGGCATACAGCTTCTTTATTCCCAGGTACTAGAGCACTTCAGAATCAAGATAGTTGGGTCACTGTAGGAACTGGTAAAGGACTTGATCGTATAACTCTTACCGCCCAAGTCTTGAGTGCTGCTAGGAAAGTGATTTTCTTGGTAAGTGGTAGCAGCAAGCAAGATGCCTTAAAACGCTTGCTTGACCCTGATGAGTCTTCGTCTAGGACACCCGCTCGATTGGTTCAGCCAGACTCTGAGATACTTGTAATAGCTGATCAAGCTGCTTCTAATGGAATATGACATTGGGAAGACAATCTTTCATAAATTGATTTTTAAAAATTGAATGTGAAGAAAGAGTATCCATGTAACTCAGAATCAGAACTTTCGATATTCTCTGGAGAAGGTTTTTCTGGTTGGACATCCCTTAATGACTCAATAATGGGAGGTTCAAGTAGCGCGGGATGCACCCTTTTATCACAAGGATTGTTGCTAAAGGGAAAACTGATTGAGGAGGGAGGTGGATTTGTTAGTTGTCGTTCAGAACTTTTTAAGCCAGCTTTAAACCTTTCTCAATTTAGAAGCTTTCAGTTAGAAGTCGATGGTGAGGGTAGAAACCTTAAATTCGCAGTTGGATGTCGAAATAGTTTTTTTGGTTTAACTGAGATGTTCTATGGGGGACTTCGCTGGATATTTACATTTCCCACTAAAGAAATAGGGACAACAAAAGTTCAAATTCCCTTTGACTCTCTTGAGGCCACTATCAGTGCTAAGGCTGTCAAATTGCCTGTTAGCTTCGATCCCTCAAGTATTACTCAATTCCAGTTGCTTCATTCAAAGTTTGGTCAGGCTGGTCAGTTGAATCCAGGTTTTAGATCAGGACCTATTCAATTACTACTACGTTCAATTAGTGCAATCTCCTGATTTCAATCAAGATTGGACTTCCATAGTCGCTGCAGCTGCAGATGTTTGCTTTAAGCCTTGGAGGCATGCAGTCATAGTTATAGGCTCAGATGAATTTTTACAGAAAGATGGGGAACGTGATCTAGACGTCTTTAATGCAATCTCTACTGATTTGATTGCAAGAATAGAGTGTCGAGATCAAGAAGGCTCAAGGTATCCAGAAAAGGATCTTGAACTTGAAATTTATAGTAGTGGGAAAGATCTGAATCTTTTGCTTAGTTGGTTGGATCAGCCAGAAAGACCAATCCTTTGGCAAGGACAGCATCCGGTTTGGATGGATGGTAAAACTGGCAAGAGGTGTAGTGCTCCTAATGATGGAGCACCTTTAGAGGCTTTAGCTAGAAGACTTCGGGCTTTATTTGTTAGTACTGAAGAAAATTAATTTTTAGGCTTGATCTGTAACTGCGCCACTGCTTGAGCTGCTAACTAGACGAGCATATTTACCCAGGATTCCTTTCTTATATCTAGGTGCTGGCTTCTTCCATGTGCTTCTTCTTTTCTCTAATTCTGCTCCATCTATGTTGAGTTGAATTAAGAGTCGATTGGCATCAACAGTAATGCTGTCACCTTCTTCTATGAGACCAATTGCACCTCCAACAGCAGCTTCAGGCGCAACATGTCCTACGACTAGCCCATAAGTGCCGCCGCTGAAACGACCATCTGTAATAAGAGCGACCTTATCTCCAAGACCTTGTCCAACTATTGCTGATGTTGGAGCAAGCATTTCTCTCATGCCTGGTCCTCCTACGGGTCCTTCATACCTAATTACAACAACATCTCCTGCTTTGATTTTGCTTGCAAGAATCGCTTCTAGACATTCTTCCTCGCTTTCAAAGACTTTTGCTGGACCAGTAAGTACAGGTGTTTTTACACCACTGATCTTAGCGACGCTTCCTTCAGTCGCTAAATTACCTTTCAATATTGCTAGATGACCTTTCTTATAAAGGGGCGAGGACAGTGGAAGAATGACATTTTGATTCTTTGGGGGGTCTGAGGGGACATCTTTAAGAAGTTCATTTATTGTTTTCCCTTCAATATTTTTGCAGGAACCATTAATTAAACCTCCGTCGAGCAAAATCTTCATGACTTGAGGAATCCCGCCAGCTTTATGAAGGTCAACGGTTACAAAACTGCCACTAGGCTTGAGATCACATATAACAGGCACTTTTTGACGAATACGTTCAAAATCATCGATGTCTAAATTGACGCCTGCAGTTCGGGCAATAGCAAGTAGATGAAGAACAGCATTTGTCGAACCACCTACAGCCATAATTACACTTATAGCGTTTTCAAATGCTTCTTTAGTTAGTAAATCTAATGGTCGGATATTTGATTTTATTGCTTCAACCAGAACCTCTGCACTTCTGCTAGCGCTAATAGATTTTTCAGAGTCCTCAGCCGCCATTGTTGAACTGTATGGAAGGCTTAACCCCATTGTTTCAATTACAGCCGACATTGTATTTGCAGTAAACATGCCACCACAACTTCCTGCGCCAGGACATGCATTTTTTTCGACAGCTAATAGTTGTTCTTCATCGATCTTCCCACTCGCAAGTTGACCGACCGCTTCAAAAGCGCTTACCACTGTTAAATCTGATCCTGCGAGTTTCCCTGGTTTGATAGTTCCTCCATAAACAAATATTGCAGGAATATTCATTCTTGCCATAGCCAGAATCGCACCAGGCATATTTTTGTCGCAACCGCCTATAGCAAGTACGCCATCCATGCTCTGTGCATTACAGGCTGTTTCTATGGCATCAGCTATTACTTCTCTTGAGACAAGGGAATATTTCATTCCCTCTGTTCCCATTGAGATGCCATCGCTGACTGTAATTGTTCCAAACATTTGAGGCATTGCACCAGCTATTCGAGCTGATTCTTCGGACCTAAGAGCTAGTTCGTTTAGGCCAATATTGCATGGTGTAATTGTGCTGTAGCCATTGGCTATTCCAATAATTGGCTTGCCAAAGTCTTTATCTTTGAAGCCAACTGCACGTAGCATCGCGCGGTTTGGAGATCGCTGAACTCCTTGCGTAATAGCTGCTGATCGGAGCATGTTTTTCTAAAGGGAGCTTGTTTAAGAAGGTGTCAAAGGTGCCTATTTATTAGTTCTTTAGGTTCTTGCTCCAAGATCTTCAAGCTGTTTCCTTACATCTGCAATTGCAGCATTTAGTTGCTCAACACGATGTTCGAGCTGTTCATTATTTTCTTTTTTAACTTCTGTTGTGGATGGCTCAAAGGCTTCAGAGCCATCTTGAATTCTTGGCGCATACAACATCGCTTTTTGTTTACGACTTTTTTGTCTTCGTTCAGCTTCAGAAATAAGCCACCAGGCAACTCCTGCTGCCCCTAGCACTACGCCGCTAATCAAAGAAGACAAGCTGCCAGATGATTGGTCACGATACTGACTCATTGGAGCAATTGAATTACCCTAATCCTAGATCGGGCTTGAGATTCTGGTGTTAACCCGTAAGACGGGATTTCCTATTCCAGGAAGAATCAACCCCTCTTTGGAAACTTCAGGGTCTATACAAGAAGTATAAATAGTGAGTTCTGGGAAAGTTTTTCCAATTTCTGTAAGGCCTGGGCTGGAAGCCAAGGCGGTTATTACTCTTAACCTTTGTGCTGCAACTTTCTTTTCTTGAAGAGTGTTTAATAAAGTTTTTAGCCTGTTTCCATTGGCAATTTGATCTAAATAAATAATTATCCCTGCATTCTTTTCGACTGTTTTTGGTGTTCCTTCAAGGCAAAGAGAGGCATTTGGCAATACTTGTTTACCTCCTTCCCACAGCCAGATGCCTACTGGGATTATTGGTATAGCAATTAAAGGAACAGATGGTTCAATAATTATGCCTTCGGTTCTGGAACTTGGTGTGGCAACTTCTTCTCTGCGGTGAGGTAGCCATTCTCTCAATGCTTCATAAGTAAGCCATCGGCCAAGCTCTTCCAAGGCTGTTGAATAAAGAGGAGAGGGGGTTGAAGCATTTCTCAGAATGGTTAGCCAATGCCCAATAAGTGGATGTGGGGGAACCACAACTCTCAATGTCATGGCCATGGTGTGTTAGTTGGCGTTTTTGGCATAACGTGAATAGATAAATTAGTGGCTAGTGGCCTACTTGATCTCAAATGTTTTTAGGTGATGCTTTATGGATGAGAATCCGATCAATTGTGTTGATAACACTTTTGATTTTCGGATTCTTCTTCTCTACTTCAGTTGTTTGGGCTAAAACTCCACCAGAGATAAGGAATCAAGATGAGCTGGTGATTTCCCCAGATATGCATGGTCTTGATTTGAAAGGCCTTGAGTTTGTCAAGACAGATCTTCGAGGAGTTGATTTAAGTGGGTCAGACCTTAGGGGAGCTGTTTTTAATAATAGTCAGCTGCAAGGAGCAAATTTAAATAGTGCTGATTTGGAGGATGTAGTTGCTTTTGCGAGTTTATTTGAAGGAGCAGACTTGAGGGACGTAAATTTCACTAATGCACTTCTTATGGAGAGTACTTTCTCTGATGCTCTTATTGAGGGGGCAGATTTTACGAATGCTGTCCTAAACAGAGTTCAACAGAAAGAACTTTGTTCAATGGCAGAGGGCTCAAACAAAGTCACGGGAGAGAGTACTAGTTATAGCCTTGGATGTTAACTAAATATTTAATCTAATTATTAAGCAATGGAATTAATTTATGTCTAGCCGTATACCAATTACTATCGTAACAGGCTTTCTTGGGACTGGAAAAACAACTCTTTTACGCTATTTACTTTCAAGTAGCGGTCTTAGATTGGGTGTAATGGTGAATGAGTTTGGCAGTGTTGGATTGGATGGGGATTTAGTTAAAAGTTGTGGATTTTGTTCAGAAGATGAAATAGAAGACAGACTTATTGAATTAAATAATGGATGCCTTTGTTGCACAGTTCAGGAAGAATTCTTACCTTCTATTGAGGCCTTACTGGCTCGATCTGAGCAACTGGATGGAATAGTTATAGAAACAAGTGGTTTGGCATTGCCTCGACCTTTATTGCAAGCACTTGATTGGCCTGCCATTAGATCTCGAGTCCATCTCAATGGAGTAATAACTCTTGTAGATGGTGAGGCGTTAGCCGCTGGGAGCCCTGTCGGAGATCCTTCTGCTTTAGAAAGGCAGCGGGTTGATGATCCAAATATTGATCATCTCACCCCTTTGAATGAATTGTTTTCTAATCAGATTCAGGCGGCAGATCTTTTATTGATTAGTCGAGCAGATCTTTTATCTCCTAACGATTTAAATGAGGTGAGTTCAGAACTCTTAAATAAGGCGAGAAAGGGGACTATTGCTATCCCAATTAGTCATGGTCAAGTGGATCCATCATTGGTATTAGGCTTGGATCGTGATTTCTCTAGAGATGAACTAGATAAATCAGTAGATATTAGTCATAATGATATTGAACATGTGCACGAACATAGTCATGTCCAAGTTACAACTTGGACCATAAGGCTTGAGGTAACGATTGATAGAAAAAAAACTGAGGAATTATTGCAATTACTAGCTTCTGACTATCAGCTTGTAAGGGTTAAGGGCAGGATTTGGTTGTCTGGCAAGGAGCTTCCATTGCAATTACAGATGGTCGGCCCAAGACTTGCTTCTTGGTTCGAGTCGGCTCCTACCAACGTATGGAAGCCAAATGATTCTGGAATTGAGTTGGTAATAATAAGCCTTCAGGAAAACATAAGTGAAGATTTCAACCAAGATCTAAAAGATGGTCTCCTTTAGGATGGTATTAAGTTAAGCCATCTTTCAGTGTTAATACTATACATTTTAAACTATTTATTTAATTGGCGTACATATTGCGCAGATAATTGTTGCCTCCATTTAGCAATAATCTAAGGTTCACACCAGCTTCTTTTGATATTTCAAGGAGCTCGGCTTTATTCTTTTCATCAAGTCCATCCCAAAAGACATTAAATAAATCCACGGAAGTTGTACCTATGCCAACAAGGCCGAGTATAGAAAAAGGCAGGTATAGCCATGGGCAGATAAATATTAAGAGCCCAATCGAAAGACTTATTGTCGCTCCATCTTTTAACGATTCTTTGATTGTTTGTATAAGAATAGTAGCTTGATCTGACTTAGTTATTAATCCTTTTTTGCGTAGCAACTCTGTTTTAAATCCCACCAATAGGGTTTGATAGATTGCATATATGGCAATATTTCCTAGGCATGATTGAGTAATTGCTTTGCTGCTTTTATAACCTTCTCTCCTAAGCTTAAAGTTCATGGAAGCAAAGCCTGATAAACCAGCAATGCTGATTTTTGTGTAAGGGATATATAGAGGGATGAACCGTTGCTTCATGTTCTTATATAGAACTGGCGGAAAGAAGTCTTTGATTGGTTTATTAGGCCTCTCAAAATAGGCTTCAAAGGTACTTTAATAATAGTTCTCGTTGATTTGTCTAGCTTTTTATAACTAGCTATGTAATTAAAGTGGATAATTCTATTAAGGATTCTCGATTTGCAGGCTAAAGGACTTTTAATAATCTCTTACTAGAAATCTAGTAAAAAATTGATTCAAAGGGGTTGTCTTGAGCGGATGTATTAGTAATAGTGCATTTGTTTCGTCAAGCACCCTCCCCATTTCGTTTAAGACGAATTGGTCTCATTACTACTTTTGGATAGATCTTCCGTGAAGTCATTGAATAAGATAAGTAAGGCTCGTTTTTCAAAGAACAGAGCAAATTCCTTAGAAGGGAAAGAAATTTGTCATAGTTGTGGTGGTAATGGATACACTAAGAGCAATCCCAATTGTTATCAAACATGTCTTGACTGCCTCGGCAGGGGAGTTGTTTTGCTTGATTTGGAATGCTGTGATTAAGTTGCCTAAATATAGCTAGCCAAGCAACTCGTCCTCTTGTCCTAACCAGATGTTAAATATTTCTCTTGATTGGGTGAGTAATACTCGAGTTATTTGACTTGATGACAAATGAAGTAAGGGTTTTGTTGTTTTAACTATCTATATTTAGGCTTTCATATTAAATCGCCTCTCGATTAAGTACGAAGATATTGATTCCTGCTAGATCTTTTAGTATTTTACTTTGCCAACTTTTAGCCTGAAGTTTGTCTCTTTGAGGAAGAGGTTTTAAGCTTGATAAGGTTCTAAGGTCAAAGAGCTATTTGGCGTTTTGGGACTTTCATGATTTGATAACCACAGCTTTTAGACCGTGTCAAAATTTCAAGCTCGCGTTTTAGTAAGCCTTCGGCCTTCTGTTCTTGATCCTGCTGGTGAAGCAACTAGAGCTGCTGCAAATAGATTGGGAATAGAAGGAATAGAGAAATTACGTATTGGAAAGGCTGTGGAGATTGTTATTGATGCTTCTGATGAGGATCAGGCTAGAAAGCGCCTGGAAATTCTTAGTGATCGTTTATTGGCTAATTCAGTAATAGAGGATTGGACGCTTGAATTATCTTCTTGTTCGTCAAACGATATTTCCTGAAGTCCTATGAGTATTGGTATTGTTGTTTTCCCTGGCTCCAATTGTGATAGGGATGTTCGTTGGGCTACAGAAGGATGTTTGGGATTCTCTACGAAATTCCTTTGGCACGAAAGCCGTGATCTTAGTGGTTTGGAAGCTGTAGTGCTCCCAGGTGGATTTAGCTATGGAGATTATCTGCGTTGTGGAGCAATTGCGCGGTTTGCTCCAGTTTTGGAAGCACTAATTGAATTTGTTGATAATGGCGGGAAAGTTCTTGGAATATGTAATGGCTTTCAAGTTTTAACAGAGCTTGGGCTCCTTCCTGGAGCGTTAACTCGAAATAGTGGGCTTCATTTTGTTTGTAAGGATGTTGAGTTAGAAGTTGTGAGCCAACGGACCTCTTGGTTGCAAAATAAAAACCCTGGAGATTTACTTACTTTGCCTATTGCTCATGGGGAAGGTCGCTATCAATGCAGTAAAGATACTTTGCATAAACTTGAGGATGAGGATGCCATTGCATTGAGATATTTGATTAATCCAAATGGTTCTATAAGTGATATTGCTGGAATTACTAATAAGTCTGGGAATGTACTTGGTTTAATGCCCCACCCGGAACGAGCTTGTGATCCTTTGACGGGAACTCTTGATGGGAGGGAGATTTTGGAGGCTCTTATTGGTTGACGTTACCTTAATGTATTCTCAATTGAATATACAAATGAATTAGTTAGCCAGAGAAAAGATCTGGCTAACTTAAAAACAATTAGTACATTTAATCTCCCTTCATCTAGCTATTTTTAGGCAGCGACTTTCTTTTGTGGGTCTAATTTCCCTTCTGAATAAAGATCTGCATAGAAGTTAATACTTTTCTGCTTGATCTTGCTTGCTTGTCCGGCACACCAGAATTGTTGATATCTATCTAGACAAACTTGTTTCATGTATTTACGGGCAGGCTTATTGAAGTGTCTTGGGTCAAAATTGGTTGGATCAGCAGCTGCTGCTTCACGAACAGCCGCAGTGAATGCGAGTCGATTGTCAGTATCAATGTTGACTTTTCGAACTCCATTGCGAATACCTTCTTGAATTTCTTCAACAGGAACTCCATAGGTTTCTGGAATCGCACCGCCAAATTTGTTGATCATGTCAAGCCACTCTTGAGGTACTGAGCTTGATCCATGCATAACCAGATGTGTATTTGGTAGGGCTTTATGGATTTCTGCGATACGACTAATAGCTAAAACTTCTCCAGTTGGTTTTCGTGTGAATTTGTAGGCTCCATGACTGGTACCGATTGCTATAGCTAAAGCATCGACTTTAGTTTTGGATACAAAATCTGCCGCTTCTGCTGGGTCGGTAAGAAGCATGTCTTTAGAAAGTTCCCCTTCAAAACCGTGACCATCTTCGGCTTCGCCCTTTCCAGTTTCAAGAGATCCTAGGCACCCTAGTTCGCCTTCGACGCTTACCCCAACGGAATGTGCAAAGTCCACCACTGTTTTAGTTACTTCTACGTTGTATTCGTAACTAGCAGGGGTCTTTGCATCAGCCTCTAGTGAGCCATCCATCATTACTGATGTAAAACCATTGATTGCGGCTGAATAGCAGGTAGAAGGATCATTGCCATGGTCTTGGTGCATTACCACAGGAATGTTTGGATAAGTCTCTGTAGCAGCAATGATCAGATGTCTTAGAAAAATCTCACCGGCATAGCTACGTGCACCTCTTGAAGCCTGAAGGATCACAGGGCTGTCGGTTTCAGCAGCAGCCTCCATGATGGCTTGTACTTGCTCGAGATTATTTACATTGAAAGCTGGTATCCCATAACCGTTTTCAGCGGCATGATCAAGCAGAAGCCTTAGTGGAACAAGGGCCATCGATTTCTCCTATGTTGTCAGAAGGCCCATGTTCTCATTAGAGTCCTGGTGCCTGGGCACAGGACTGTAAAAGATGAAGGTAAGAAATGTCACCTACCCTTGATGCATCCAGACGCGCAGTAGTGCTTGTTTGATTGAGAAAATAGCCACTAATCACATGTTTACTTGGTGGCTTGAGTGATTAATAAGTGTAACCAGCTACAAACAAAGCTTCATCGGAAGAAGGCTGAGAGCCTGCTACATATAAGCCTTTCGAGGCTTCAGAGTTTGCCTTCGCCCTAGCAATTAGTGCATTTTGCCCAGCGGTTATATCTTTTCCTCCCCAGGCTTTAAGGCAGGAATGCTGTAAAGCTCTTCCGTATGAGAACGAAACATTCCATTTTGCTTTTCGATCAATTCCATTCATTAGGTTCAGATATACCGATGCAGCCTCTTCGCTTAACCCTCCAGAGAGGAAGACTATGCCAGGAACGCTTGCTGGAACACATCGTTCCATGATCCTAATGGTCATTTCAGCAACAGCTTTAGGCTCAGATTTCTGAGAGGAATCTGCTCCAGGAGTTGTCATTGATGGCTTTAGCAGTGTTCCTTCTAATAAAACGCCATTTAACTGACACGCTGCATAAACTGCCTTGATAACTTCTTCTTGAACGAGGGCGGTTTTTTTAATTTCATGAGAGCCATCCATAAGAATTTCAGGTTCAATAATCGGAACAAGACCAGACTCCTGAACAGAACGGGCATAACGAGCCAATCCCCAAGCATTTTCAGCTATTGATAGCTTTGATGGGCATCCATCATCCGTTATTTGAAGGACTGCTCGCCACTTTGCAAAACGGGCTCCTTGGGCGTAATAATCAGCGGCTCTTTCTACAAGTCCATCCAATCCGGAGCAAAAAGTTTCAATAGGATTTGCTCCAGGAAGAGGCCTTAGTCCAGTATCCACTTTGATTCCAGGAATAATCCCTAGCTTTTGAAGCTTCTGAACCATTTGTTCCCCATCTGGATGTTTCTGGAAAAGAGTTTCTTCGAAGAGAATTGCTCCACTAATAAATTCATCTAGTCCAGGAGTTGTGAATAACATTCCTCGATAGGCTTTTCTATTATCTTCAGTATTTTCAACGTCAATAGAGCTAAGACGTTTACCTATGGTTTTGGTTGATTCATCAACAGCAAGGATTCCTTTGCCTGGTTTAGCAAGAGCGCTTGCATTTTTTTTTAGTTCGTCTTTGTAGTACTTAAGAGTCATCTTCCCAATAGAAAATCTAAAAGATTTTTTCAGGCGGGACTATCCATCTTTTAATCTTGAGCACTTAACTCGGTATAAAACATCACTCTTCAAGGCCTAATATTGTTTATCGGTGCTATTTAAGCGTTGGAATAAATTATTGGTCACATAAGAGTCGCTTCTATGGAAAATATTTTTTCAGATTGAAATTTTTGTTCCAGACATTGAAGCTTCTTTGATCTTGTCACATACAAGTTGACTTGCGAAACCTTCTGCAAGTCCTGGGACCATTGGCGTTCCATTGTTTATGCTTTCAGCCCACCAAGATTGGAGTCTTGCAACAGGAGCTATTCGACCATCACTCCAAGTGGTGTTGAAGGATAGATCCTCATCTGGAGGGATTGCTCGCATTGCTTCTTCTCCTGATGATGCCCACAACCCAAATCCATGTACATAGTCTTTTTGGTTTGGACTGCCAAGTAAAAGACTTCCTTTGCTTCCATAAATCTCTAACCAGAAACCTCTTCCATGTTTTGCTACTGCAGAAAGAGTTACTTGTGTTGGTACTTTTGAAGAGCTTGATAAATCATTTATTTCAAATTGAGCAAGAGTTGTATCTTCACTAGTTACATTTTTAGAAGTAGTAGTTTTCGGGTCGAGGCGATTTCGAATAGAAGTTGATTTAAGTGCACTAACGCTTGCTATTGGTCCAAATAACCAATGCAAAATATCAAAAGCATGAGTTCCTAAAGCTCCATTAACCCCTCCGCCTACCTCTTCTTGAGAATACCAATTCCAAGGACGTGAGGGATTGGCGCGGCTGCTCATTAGCCAGTCTAGTTTTATTAGCCAAGGTGTTCCAAGTAACCCGTTTTCGATAAGTCTCTTTGCTTGAAGAAATAATGGGACTGCACGATATTCAAAATTTACTGCCACACTCAAATTTTTTTGAATAGCCAGCTTTTGAAGTTCTTTTACTTCTTGTGCTGATAAGGCGACAGGTTTTTCAAGTAGTAGGTGTTTCCCAGCTTCTAATGCTTCGAGTGCGAGTTGATACCTTTTGTGAGGAGGTGTTGCAATAATCACTCCTTTTATTTCATGGTCCTGTAAGAGTTCCTTCCAGTCGCTATATCCAATTAAGTTATGTACTCCTTTGGCATTATTTAGGCGCTCTTTTCTTGGATGCCATAATGCCATCGCTTGTAGCTCTGGATTGGAATTTAGTGCAGGGAGGTGCACGGACTCTCCAAAGCCAAGTCCTGCGATTGCAATTCCTATTGGCTCGGAGAAGCTCTTATTCATTTCTTTTTAAGCTCAATTTTTTTGCTGCCATGTAGACGCATTAGTGAGGCAAGTGTTGGTCTTAATTGTGTTCTTGGAACGATTGTGTCCACAAAACCATGTTCTTGAAGGTATTCGGCAGTTTGAAAATTTTCTGGCAGTTTTTCTCTAAGTGTTTGTTCAATAACCCTTCTACCTGCGAATCCAATTAGCGCTTTTGGTTCAGCAAGTATTAGGTCTCCAAGCATTGCAAAACTTGCAGTTACGCCCCCGGTTGTTGGGTGTGTAAGAAGTGGCATATATAGAAGTTGTGCTTCTCTATGTCTTTCAAGAGCACCTGAGATCTTTGCCATTTGCATAAGGCTAAGCATTCCTTCCTGCATTCTTGCCCCACCAGAGGCGCAAACAATTAGTAGAGGTAGGCGCTTGGAAGTGGCTCTTTCAACTAGACGAGTAATCTTTTCTCCAACTACAGAGCCCATAGATCCACCCATGAAGCCGAAATCCATTGCGGCTAAGGCGAGCGGGAATCCCTCAACTGTGCAAATTCCAGTAACCACTCCATCTTTTAGGCCGGTTTTTGCTTGGCTTTCTCTTAGTCGGTCCGAATAGCTCCTTCTATCCTTAAATCCAAGGGGATCAGTGGGACTTAATTGTTGATCGAGTTTCTCAAAAGTGTTTTTATCGGCAATAAGCTTGATTCTCTCTTCACTATTAATTCTATTGTGATGCCCACAATTGCTGCAAACACTAGAGTTTGCTATTAGATCTTTGCGATATACAACCTGAGTACATTCTGGGCATTTGCACCAGAGTCCATCGCTTTCATCAGTTTCCTGGCTAACCTTTCCTACGAATTGACCTTTGCGGCGATCTGCAAACCAGTCAAATAGTGACACGAGATCAAATATCTTTATCTCTATTAAAGACCCTTGTGTAAACCTTCCTATCCTTTTTGGAGATAAAATTTTGTTTTCTTAGTATTTAAGTAGTAAAAGAGAATTTAGGAAATATGTTTATTTTGCCTAGAACTTATTTAGATTGGTTCTTTTTTTCTTCAATCATTCGATGAATAATTGGAGTCAAGATTAATTCCATTGCAAATCCCATTTTTCCCCCATTAACAACAATGCTTGTTGGGCTAGACATAAAGGAGTCATGAATCATGCCTAGTAGATAAGAGAAGTCGATTCCCCATTTTTCTCTGGCACCTTTGCGGAAATGAATGATTACAAAACTCTCGTCAGGACTTGGTATGTTTCTGCAGATAAACGGGTTGGAGGTGTCAATGGTTGGAACTCTTTGGAAGTTAATATCTGTGCGGCTGAATTGAGGGCATATATGGTTTATATAATCAGGCATTCTTCTTAGAATTGTGTCTACAATTGCCTCTGCTGAATAGCCTCTTTCAGAATTGTCTCGATGAATTTTTTGAATCCATTCGAGATTAGTTATAGGAACCACGCCTACAAGTAGGTCGGCCACAGATGCAACGTCATATCCATCGCCTACCACCCCTCCATGAAGGCCTTCATAGAAAAGTAGGTCGGTACCTTTTGGAATGTCTTCCCATGGAGTGAATTGACCTGGGTCAAGTTTTGTACCTAGACGAGCATTATGTTCAGCAGCTTCTTCGGGACTATGGAGGTAGTAACGTTTTTGCCCACTCCCAGTTTCTCCATAGGTTCTGAATAGCTCTTCAAGCTTGTCAAAGAGATTGGCTTCAGGACCAAAGTGAGAAAAATTTTGTCCTTTAGATAGTGCATCTGCCATTGCTTGTTTCATTGGCAGCCTTTCGAAGCGGTGATAGCTATCGCCTTCCACCACAGCTGGGATGATGCTTTCCCGAGCAAAGATATGCTCGAAGGCCCTTTTGACAGTGCTGGTTCCTGCTCCGGAGGAACCAGTAACGGCTACGACCGGGTGAAGCTTTGTCATCTACGCTTTTTACATCTAAGTAATTTTCGCAGGTCGTCAGTCAATTCTTTTGCTTTTTCAAGAAGTTCTCCAAGCTTATGGTCATAAATCCGTTCAAAGAGACTCAAGTAAATGAGCGCCCATTTCTTCACAACCCAGTTGGATACAGCCCTCGCTCATAAGATCTCCAGTGCGGAATCCTTTGGTTAGAACTTTGTTAACTGCATCTTCAATGCTGTTAGCAGCTTCTAACTCTTTAAGCCCAATGCGAAGCATCATCGCAGCAGAAAGAACCATCGCAATTGGATTGGCCATGTTTTTATTTGCTATGTCTGGCGCTGAGCCATGTACTGGCTCAAATAGACCTGGCCCGATGCTTCCAAGAGATGCTGAAGGAAGCATGCCAATTGACCCAGTAAGCATTGCAGCTTCGTCACTTAATATGTCTCCAAAGAGGTTGCTTGTTAATAGGACATCAAATTGGCTTGGGTCACGTATTAATTGCATCGCAGCATTATCTACATAAAGGTGACTTACTTCAACACCCTGATAAGTATTTGATAATGAATTGACTTCATCCCTCCATAATTGGCTTACATCAAGGACATTTGCTTTGTCTACAGAGCATAGTTTAGACCTTCTATCTTTGGCTAATTCAAAAGCAACTTTTGTTACTCTTTCGATTTCTTTTTTCGAGTAGGTCATTGTATTAAAAGCACGGATATCATCATCACTTTCAATCCTGCCCTTTGGCTCACCAAAGTATATACCACCAGTCAATTCTCTGACTACTATTAGATCAACATTTTTGATTATTTCTGATTTTAGACTACTTGCATTTATTAGGGCGGGATATATTTTAACAGGCCTAATATTTGCAAACAATTGAAGCTCTGATCTTAAAGAAAGAAGACCAGTTTCTGGCCTCTTCTCCCTAGGCAAGGTGTCAAATTTGGGATTCCCTATTGCGGCTAGTAGTACTGCATCGCTTGACTTGCAGGTTTCCAAGGTCGATAGAGGTAGAGGAGACCCAGTGGCTTCAATTGCTTCACCACCAAAGGGTTCTCTAGTGATAATTAGTTCAAAGCCATGTTTTTGGGAAGCTGCCTTCAATAGTTTTTCAGCAACCAATGTTATTTCGGGACCAATACCATCCCCAGGCAGTAGTGCGATGCGGTATTTGCGCATTAGGAATCTTTAGTTAAGTTCGCAAAAGAAAAGACTAACTAGTCTCTCGTTTTGTTAGTTCTTTAATGGTCTTTGCCATTTCAGGTAATTTACTAAAGGCAATAGAGCAACGAAGCCAAAGGCGATTAGGAATAGCTGGAAAGCCGCTGACTACTTGATCTGGGGCGACATCACTATGTATACCGCATTTTGAGCTTGCCACGACTCGATCTCCAACCTTTACACGATTGCCAACTCCTACTTGCCCAGCAAGGATTACTCCATTCCCTAAACGAGCTCCTCCAGCTATTCCTACTTGGGCTGCCATTGCGCAGTCTTTTCCAGTTGTAACCCCATGACCAATTTGTACGAGGTTATCTATTTTTGTACCTGCTCCAATAAAAGTTTCTCCTACTGCAGGACGATCAATGTTTGATCCGCATCCAATTTCAACCTCGTCTTGAAGAACAACTCTTCCAGTTTGCGGCATTTTCCTCCAGCCATTTGGTGTTGGAACAAAACCAAAACCTTCAGAACCAATAACTGCATTTGAGTGAATAACACACTTCTTGCCTAGCTTTGTGCGTGGATGAATTACCGCATTTGCATGCACTATGCATGCTTCTCCCAGAATGACATTCTCGTAGATAACTGCACCAGGGTAAATAACACTTTTACTGGCTATCCGTGATCCATTACCAATAAAAACATTTGCTCCGATGGAAATATTGTCTCCTAGAAATACATTCTCATGGATAACCGCACTTGGGTGAATCCCGCTAATATTTTGAGGGGTAGGTTGAAGTAGCTCAAGAACTTCGGCAAAGGCAAGTCGAGGGTTCTTAAATGTTGCCCAAGCCAATTCTCTTCTTTGAGCTATTTCAATTAAATCCTCCTGAGATGGAATAATTACCGCCCCAGCTTTAGTGCTATTCAATTCTTTGGATAAGGAGTTACCTGCTTCTAGGAAACAAATTTGATTTGATAATGCTTGTTCAATTGAAGCTCCAGAAAGCAGATCGGGATCTGTTCCTAGTTCGGATGCCTCCAATCCAGAAGAACCTTTTTGGAGATCAGTGATCAATTTGCTGAAACGCATTTTTTATTAATCCTCGTAGGCGCGATAGTAGGAGTCTTTTGGCTGATCAACTGAACTGACCTTTTGTAAGGACTAGAACATCTCTATGGATAACTATTGGAGAGGCCCCTGAAGAGGTAATTGACTCCAATGCTGTTTTAAGCCCTTGACTACTAAAGGAGCTCAACCCTCTTGCGAGTTCTTCTCCCTCTGGGGTAAGGATTTTGACAGGTTCGTTTGCTTCAAACTGACCTACAACCTTTTTTACCCCTACCAGTAGTAATGAAGCTCCACGATGATTTAAAGCATTACAGGCTCCTTGATCAAGCTGTATAGCACCTACTGGCCTGAGTGCATGAGCTAACCAGCTTTTTCGATTGCCAATGGGTTTTGGATTGGCATGAAAGACTGTTCCTCCCCTGCATCCATTTAGTAAATCTTTCAAAGTTTTAGGGTCTCTGCCATCTGCTAGATGAACTTCGATACCACTAGTAGTAGCAATTCTTGCGGCATCTAGTTTTGTTGACATTCCACCTGTGCCCCACATACCTCCTTGTCCGGCTCCTGATATTGATATAAGTGAATTTAACTCTTTAGCATTGTGAATATCTCTAATTGGCTTTGCTTCTTTGTCCATTCGGGGGTCAGAAGAATAGAGATGATCTATATCAGTTAATAGGATTAATTGATCCGCTTCTAATGCTGAAGCAACTAATGCAGAAAGAGTGTCATTGTCTCCATATCTCAACTCTTCAGGAGATAGCGCGTCATTCTCATTAACTACAGGCAGGACTCCCCAGTCGAGAAGTTTCTTGAGGGTATTAGATGCATTGTTGTACCTACTCCTTGAGCCGAAGTCTGAACGTGTTAGTAGTACCTGTGCAACTCTTCGATGAAATTTTCTCATTGATTGGTCGTAAAGCGCCATTAGTTGGCCTTGACCAATTGCTGCAACTGCTTGAAGAGAAACCACATCAACTGGAGGCTTTTTAATGCCTATGCATTGGCATCCGAGTCCTACTGCTCCACTGGTAACAAGAACAAATCTGTCTCCCTTGTCGATACCTTCAGAAATACATTGGCTAAAGGTGCCGATAACTTCTGCAGTAGAGGTTCGTTCATTGCCTTTAAGAAGGCTAGTGCCAATTTTTAGTACCTTAAGGCTCATGGTTCTTTATATTTGAAGAGTCTTGTTATTCTTTTTTCTAAATTTTGAATATACAAAGAGTTTAATAGTTTATCTTCATTGATCATTGGCTTAACTAAAACTGTATATAACCCAAGTCGATTTCCTACTAATACATCCGTAAAAATTCTATCTCCTATCATCCCAACCTTATTAGGGTCTTGATTTAGTTCATTCAATACCCTTTGGAGTGCTGCTTTCCTAGGCTTGGCTGCACTATATGTGTAAGGTAGTTCCAATTGACTTGCTACTGCAGATATACGTTTTTTTGATGGGTTGTTACTCAAAAGGTGAAGAAGAAGATCACTTTTTGCTTCATTCAACCATTCTCTAATTGGTTTTTCTAAGAGGGTTTCTTTGCCTTTTAGGAGTGTCCCATCCACATCAATGACTAATGCTTTTAGACCGATGTCAAGAAAATGTTGTATTGGGATCTGGGAAACTATTAGGCCTGGTTCCCAGTCTGGTTTAAGCCAGTTGAGGCTAATTAGTCCGATAAGTCTTGACCCTCCAGTTCATTTTCAATAAGAGGTTGAACCTTGTCGAATTCCTCGCCTTCTACAAGATTAGCTTCACCATTTTCTATTCGTGCGACTACGAAAAAAGGATCAAGAGGTATGTAAAGCCCATATTCTTGATCTTCTACTCTGAACCCAACAAGTAACTCATAGGTCTCAGAGTCGTCATCGAGGTCATCCTCTTCTAAATCCTCAGGTTCTGGCTCGTCTAACTCGCCAGTTACTGTAAGGGTTACGGCAGAACGTATAAGCGTAAGATCATGTTCTTGTAGCACTACGTCTGCTACAGAAAGGATAGGCTCATTAGATGTGACTTTTTCAATTAGTTCTGGATCTTTGCCTTCTACTAAACGGAATAGAGAGACTGGAGTGTCTACAGGGGTTAGGAGAGCATAGTCAATTCCATTAATAGGAATAAGTTGCTCAAGAAAACATACGAGACTGCTTCCATTACTGTCCTTAACTAGGATGCTTGGTACGTCTCCATTGTTGTTCAGACCTGATTCAGACATAAAAGGGTAAGAGTTTGTTTTTCAGCATCCATTTTTTGGATGAATTCCACTATTTATTATTGAGGAAGCTATGTTAACTGGCCTAAGTTCAGGCCCTTCTCGTAACCATTGTTCTAGTAGCAATGCAGCAGCAGCACTGTCAAGTTTTCCACTCCTGTCACCATGAAGTTTGTACCGAATTTCCGCTGCCCAAGTTGAGGAATGTTCGTTGACCCAAGCTATTGGCAGTCCTAATGCCAGAGCAAGGTTTTGTCCATATCGATGACTAAATCTTCCTTGTTGGGTCTGCAATCCATTTGCATCTAAAGGAAGACCTATTACTAGGCCTTCAACTTTGCGAAAAATGCAGTGAGATTTAAAGATCTCTATATCTTCTTTAAAGCTTTTTCTCTTAACAGCTGGAAGAGGGGTCACGGTTATTCCAAGAGGGTCACAACCTGCTACTCCGATACGTTTCCTTCCAATATCAATACTCAAAATTGAGCAAGGTTTTGGGCTTTTCTTGGTTATCATCTTTTCCCTAGTGATGGACTAGGTAAAGGTGGCTGCTGAGGCTGTAGGCCTCCAAGCATTGACTGAAGTCGTCTTGTTCCTTTTATTAAAGCTTTTTTTGAACTTCTTCTCCAGAGACTTCTTCCAAGAAGGATTTCTTCTGAACTACGACGCCAACCAAGCCCTTCTAGCAATTGGTTGAGTTGATCGTCTTCACTAGCGGTATCGATTTTGGGGCTATCAGATATACATATGATTTTATCGAGAATTGTTTCTAGGGCATTTGGTAAACGATGGTCCCAAGCTATTCCACGAATTAGTTCGAGAACAGTGCTTCTTGTGGAATCAGTCCTAGAAACTAGTCCTGCTATCGCTGTTGATTTATTTCCAGCCTTGTTAAGGAGAACTCCACTACCTGAATTGTTATTTTCAAGAAGATCAATCCATTCTCTATCTACAATTTGACGTAGATGACCTGAGCACCCTGCTTGTTCTAGAGGAAAAAGTAAACGGGCTGTGTTTCGTGTGATTTTTAACCATTCAAGTTCGGTTGGCAAGAATATTTCAATTGTTCTTTGATGCTCTTTAAAAGACTGTAAAGGGGGGGTCCAGCTTTGGAGTGCTTTTAGAGGTTGGAATCCTAATTCTCTTGCAATACCAATTTGTTCAGAATCAATAGCTGGGCAACGGAAAACCCAACTTTGCAATTGATTATTTTTTTTATCTAAAGCACTCTCTATAAGATTTTGTTTTATATAGCGTGAAGTGGAATTTGTGGATGATGTTATTAGCTCCGGTAAGCCTATAGACCAACATGTACCCCTACGATTGTATGGTTTTGCAATTATGAAAGCTACAAGTTTATTTTTCTCTATTGCTACAAGACATTTTGGCTGTCGAGCAGGAAGTAGTCCCGGTAAATGCTTTTCCGCTTTTGCTATCCAATTGCGAAGGAGCATCGTTTGAAGCCATGGGAGTAATTTGGCTTGCTGGCTGCCTTCTAATAAGCGAAAGTGATTCGCGTTTAGCGATTCCACTCGAAGGTGACCACTTGATGCTTCAATCACGTCAAAGCAAGATTATTTAACTCAATCTATCTCTCTTGGTTGAATATTGTTTTGTATTTATCTCAACTTGGTCTAATCAAAACTAGTGGAGTTTGTTCGTTGGCGTTACCTGCAGGGTTTTGACAAAGAGCTCGCTTAATAAACGAGTGATTACAGCCTTCGCTTGAGGCGAGAACTTTTACCCGCCCTAAATCGTTTACATCCACAATTGCTACTGCAACTCCAAGGAGCTTGGAGGCGTGTTTGCAAAAGTCTTTTGTGGCAATCGGACCTAGTACTATTGTTTGGTCATAGGGAGGAGTTGTTCCAGTGATGTCATCTATTAAACGAGCTTGCTCACCAGCAAAACGATAAAAACCCCCTTTTATATTTACAAGCTTAAGTAAGACTCCAAATGTCCATCCTAGGATCACACGTGATGGGCCTACGAGGTCCACAAGTGCCTGCATCCCACAAGCTGTAGCAAGGCTACTTGTGGGGTGGAATGACCTGCATAAAACTCTTGCTAGGAGACTAATATGAATATTTTTCGGATGTATGTATCTCCCTTGCATTATTGCTAAAGGGGTTTCACCAATAGTTAGAATATCTCCATTCTGAATTATAGGTTTTGTATAATTAACTAATACTTCTAAAGGGTTGTCTAGAATTCCTAGAAGGTGTGTTTTAACAGGCAGTAGTTGGTAATCTTTTGCTTTGATGAATTGAGCTTCTGATTTTTTCAAAGGCATTTCTTTCCTTACAGGAATTAATATTCCATCTGTCCTCTCTAATCTTCCAAATGGCCCATAATTTATCCAATTGATCTTTAGCCATATATTCTCTAGATTTGTTAAAAATTCAGAAGGTGTATTGCCTTTTATGAGTATTTCGAATTCTGCAAATGTCTTTTTTTTACTTTTAACTATATAAGCAAACCAATACTGATCATCTCGCTCCTTCTCGTCGTGGTGTTTGCTAGTGAGCTTAGTTTGCACTTCGATGTTATTTATATTCTTGATACCAAAGAGAATAGGCTCTAGTTTTATTTCTGGAACCATTATTTCGATTTTAGGATGTGGGTTTTTAATTTCGATTAGTCCTTTTAGGTGAAGCCTATTGTTTTCATTATTCAAGTTCCAATCTGATACTTTTATTTTTAGCGGCGAATAAGGTCTTATTCGATGGTTAAACTCAATTAATAATAATGAAATTGATAAAATTAATAATAAAATCAATAGGTTGATCATAGCAATAGTTTTTAAATAGGATACAGATTTTCCTTCGTCAAAGGAAATTTTCTTAAGGATAAAGTTGGATGAAGTATTTAGTAATGGTCTTTATTTTGAATCTTTCATTTGCGTGGAGCCGTATATCCATCTTTTTCAGGCTCACTGTTGTACTCATTAAAACTTTTGATTGTAATAGAGAATGATGGCTCGTCTAATCCTGTCGCTTTACTAATTGCCTTATTGATTTTTTCTATGGAGACTTGTCCTTCTTCATCTAATTCAACTTTGCCTGATCCGTCTAGAACAACTACCTGAGGGATTTTCCCATGCCAGTAATAGGAAGGCTCTTTAGGGTTAGTTGAAGGTCGATTCTGAAGAGAATCAGTTGTTAGTGGTATTAGATCTATAGAAGACCCCCAAAGTAGTTTTAAGCCTGAGACTACGGGGGCAAAAGCTTTGCTTGTAGAGCTGTCATCCAGATAGAAGATTATTACGCTTGTTCTTTTTTTTCTTAGGGCTTCAGCCACAGTTGTAGATGGTGGCACGAGAGAACCATTCCCTGCATAAATAGGAAAGATATTGCCGTCATAACTATCTGTATCTCGAGCAGCATGTAGTGGAGCAGCCAGCAGTAAAAAAGCTAGGCAAACACTCAATATTTTTACAATTGGATTAATCATGGGTTCCTTTAGAGTGATGTTTGGAGGTGCTGTTTTAAGGCTTGGTGTTTAGTTAATAGGTTCCTCGGCCTATGTTGCGTCCCATGCCCTGAGCAATACCTCGGCCAATAAGGCCTATTGATCTTCCTATTACTTTTGTTAGTAATACGACCATTAAGTCTCCTATTCTCTTTAGCAGTGTTTGTAGCTGTGGCGCTATGGCATCACGTGCTTCTAGCAATAGGACTACTTGTTGTTGTAGCCAGCCAAGTTTTCGAAGCTCATCATCTCTAGGATCAGTTTGAAAAAGGGTTTCGATAGATCCTCCTTTCAAATGGAAGAACATTCGTTTGCTTTCATAAAGATGAATAGGTCGTTCTATAAGATTGTCCCAGCGCGTTTGACTATTTAGTTGGTTGCGAATGCGTTCAAGTTCTCTTGTAGAAAGCAACTGTTCTTTAAGTAGGTAACGTCTTAATTCCTGCCATTCCCCACATGCTCCTAAGACTTCAGCGCTTATTAATTCAACTGTTCTTATTAACCAGTTGTTAATAAGAAGCTCTATTTGAATTAGAGCCCTGGGGTTGTCAGATGGAAGTAGTTGCCCATCAATAGTCACGGGAAGTTCTAATATTAATGGATTTAGCATCTTGTTTGGATTAGGAATATCGTCGTCAACTTGTTCAAGGTCTGCAGTTCTAATTAAATGTTCTGCAACCGGATTAGATTCTCCATTTAATGGAAGTCTTACGTAACTTCCTATCATTGTGCTAAGAGCTTGTACACGCATTTCTTTCTGCAATGAGTTCCACATCTGACAAATTTCTCCTTCAGATTTTTTATAGGATTGTAGTTTATTAATAACATTATTTAATTGCTCTAATAGTGATAAGAATAATATTTGACGCTTAGCTGGGTCTAAACCTTCAATCGCAAGAAGATTTCCTGTTGCATTATCAAGCCCACCTTTTAAGGCCTCTTCAATACGAATTTTTATTAAACCCCAAACAGCTTTTGAAGATCTCTCTTTTAATACAATATTTGCTGGGTTGAAATATTTATCTTCATTATTAAAGATAGAAGTCTTGTCGTTTCGATCTATTATATTGTTACTTTTAGAACTCGTTGAAAGATGGTTGGATTGGACTGGCCCCCAAAGCCAAAGTATAAACCTTCTTGCCCCAAGAAGTTCTCTTTTGCGACCCTTGATTAACAATCCTATTAGAATATTTTCTGGAGTTGGATTAAGTAGAGCATCTATCTTTTCAAGATCATTGTTTATTTGTTGTAGCCCACTGACTAATAACCATTGACCAAGACCAATTGGGGTTTCATTCTTAATATTTTTTTGACTTGGAGACTCTTGAAGTTGAACGACTCGTCCTCCTTCGATAAGGGTTTTTATAGTTTCTTTTAAAGTTAATAGATCAGGGTCTTGGAGTAGGCCTTGGCAATCGAGGTTTAGTAACTCTGTTGTATTTATTCGAAGATTGGCTGGAATTATTAGTAATACGGGAGAAGGCTTCCAGTGCTCTTTTAAGCGTTTCAGCTCCAAAAGAATTGTATTAGGAGCTTCCATGCTCTCTAGAGACCAGATTACAAGAGCAGGATGTTTTGTGAGGCGGTCTTTTTTCAGGATTACTTCTATCCCTGGTTCGTATTTAGATAGTTGCAGAGATAAGGACTCTCCAAGCAAACCAGAGGCCAGGAGGAGTATTTGCCTTGGAGTTCCTTCAGCCAAATTAATTTCAACCTAATCCTGATGAGTTAAAGGTAACGACTGTCTGGAGAATCCTCCAGCCCAAATTCAAGCTAAGTATGAAGTTTCTGATGATGGATCCTGAAGACGGCAATTCCCAATAGCTTGTTTAGCTTGTTTTAGATCAAATGCGCCGTCATATAGAGCTCTTCCGATGATTACACCTACAACGCCAAATGACTCAAGCGTGAGCAATGAGAGGAGATCAGACATAGAGCCAATTCCTCCAGAAGCAATAACAGGAGCGCTGCTGGCCTCAGCAATTTTACGCATCGCGTTTAGATTTGGCCCCTCAAGGGTTCCATCAGTTGCAATGTCAGTAAATATGATTGCTGCTAGGTCTGTTTCGGAAAAGCTTTTAGCTAGCTCAGTTGCGTAGATATTACTTTTATTCAGCCAGCCCCTAGTTGCAACTTTGCCATCTTTTGCATCTATGCCCACAACGATTCTTCTTGGATATCGTTTGGCTAGCTTTTTGACTAGATCAGGCTCTTCTATTGCAACTGTTCCGAGAATGACTCTATCCAGCCCATATTCAAGTAATTCCTCAGATCGATCTATAGAACGCACGCCTCCACCTAGTTGGACAGGAATATTTAATGATGAAATTATCTCTTTAACAATTAGATCGTTTACAGGTTTTCCAGTTTTGGCACCATCTAGATCTACCAGATGCAAACGATCTGCACCCTGCGCTTGCCAGCTAAGTGCCTGTTCTAGTGGATCATCGTTAAATAGGGTGACTTTAGAGTAATCACCTTGGTTTAAACGAACACACTTGCCCTCAAGTAGGTCTATTGCAGGGATGATTTCCATAAGAGAATAGTACTTTCCATCTCATCCTTTTCATATCAGATGGATCTAATTTGATAACACGCTTCAATGGTTTCGAGTACTTGTATTTTTGGCTGTGGAAATTCTTGTTATGGGTGGGACAAGGTTTGTAGGTAAGGCCATTGTCGAGCGACTTGGTTCTATGGGGCATTCACTGACTTTGTTCACTCGAGGTCGCAATGAAGTGCCCAGAACTGTCGAACATGTCCAAGGGGATCGTTCAATTGCTAATGACCTCTTGCCTCTTCAAGGCCGAACATTTGATGTAATTATTGATAGCTCTGGAAGGACTCTTAAAGATAGTCAGAGTGTTTTAGAAGTTACTGGAGCCCCCAATTATCGTTTCCTTTATGTGAGTTCTGCTGGTGTTTATTCATCTGTTGAGGAACTACCTCTAGATGAGGGGAGCTCACTTGACCCTTTGAGTCGACATTCCGGAAAGGCAGAAACTGAACATTGGCTTAAAGATCAAGGAATTCCATTTACCAGCTTTAGGCCTACCTATATCTATGGACCTGGAAATTACAACCCTATTGAAAGTTGGTTTTTTGATCGAATTATTCATCAGAGGCCTGTCCCGTTGCCCCTAGATGGTCAAACAATTACTCAATTGGGTCATGTGAATGATCTCGCTGATGCAATGGTCATGAGCCTTAATTTTGAAGTGGCAACTAATCGTATATATAACTGTTCTGGGAAAAAAGCCATTACTTTTCGCGGCCTTCTAGAGGCGGCTGCACGCGCATGTAAAAGGGACCCTGTATCTATAAAGACTTATTCATTTGATCCTGTGGATATTGACCCAAAGGCTAGAAAGGTGTTCCCTTTGAGAATGAATCACTTCTTTACGGATATAAGCCTTATTGAAAGAGAATTGAATTGGCAACCAAGCTTTGATTTAGAAGAGGGCTTGTCTAACAGTTTTCAAAAAGACTATTCCTTAAATTCATCAAATCATCCTGATTTTACGTTGGATATTAATTTAATTGGAGCTTGAAATATGAGACTCCTGAGCTAATTGCTAATAGTAGTGAGATCCAAAATAACCATAAGCCCAATCCTTGTAAGGCATCTGAAAGCATCACTCCGCCCCAGATAGAAGGCCAAAGCAGAAGCAACATGCTAATAAATTGGAGGATCGTTTTCGCTTTTCCTCCTTTAGAAGCTGGACCACCAGCTTTAGCAGTAGATCTCCATACAGTTACTAGAAGTTCTCTCGCCATAAGTAGCCAGGCTGCCCATACTGGGATGACACCATTACTTACTAGCCAGAGAAATGGTGCTGCAAGTAAAAGCTTGTCAGAAAGAGGATCTAATTTTGCTCCCCATTGGCTGCTTTCCCCTGAGCGTCTAGCGAGCCAACCATCTGCTATATCGGTTATGCCAGCTATTAATAAAATTATCCAAGCCAAACTAAATTGATTTAAAATCAGCGCCAAAACAAGAGGTAAACCAGCTACTGCGCGAGTAATAGTTAAAGCATTGGCCCATTTTCGTAAGTTCGAGCAACTTCTCTTTTTTGCAAATGACTCCATAGTTTCAAACTAATCATATTTAGAAAATTAATTCTCTTACATAGAGAATGTTTTATATATTGGAGGAGTAATAATGTATTTATGCCACATCAGAAGCTGGACTCCCCTGGGAGGTGTTGAATCAATGTCAATCTATATAAATAAGATGAATAGGATTCTCCCATGACTTTGGCATTGTTATTTGCTCTAGCTGGATCTCTTGTATTGATGCTTTTTATAGTTCGAAAAATAGAGCAGAGTTGAGTTCTTCTAAATATTGATAATTCGGTTTGTTTTTTTGATTAGCCCAATAACAGAGTCTGCATTGACAGTTCGAACAGCTCCAGTATCGATACAGCTGATTTGAAAGATTGATGGCTCTATTCCTCGTGCACTATTTGCGATATGAATTATTTCTCCCATCCACCAGTCTGTATTCTTATCAATTGCTGGAAACTCTGAGATAACAACCAAATCTCCACATCGCATATTTAAGAAGTCAGGTGAAGGACCAGGCACTTTCTTCGCGGCAGTACAAAAGTACTATACATAACCGCTTGTGGCGGGTGTGTTTGGAGTATGGCTTTAATGCTTAGTAATTTCGCAGCACAAAATAGCAAGAGCTTCGTTTGGGAGTCCAAGGAAAGTATCAAGAATAAGATTCCCGCTTTTAGGAACTGATGAAATACCAACTAGGCGACAAAAACCATTTGCTTGGACTCTTTGCCCTTCAACTTTATTGTGGTAAGCAGTTTTAACTCCTTCGGTAGTTAGACATGTGGTTATTAGTAGGTCTGGTGCTTTTATCCAATGAAAAATTTTTAGACGGAATCTTGCTTTGAACTGAAGGGAGAGGAGGCCACTATCTCCTATGAGCGAGCCTTCAAGTAAATCAGGAAATATTTCTATTTCCAGGCCAGGAGGAAGAGGTAATTTAAGTATTTTGGTGGTAGTTGAATTGAGTGGAGGAATGGAAAATTCCTTGGGATCAAATCTTATATTTTGTAGCCCATCTTGTTCTGGTGGAAATGTTGTTCCTATACCCCCTCCATTAATAGCATTATAGTTAAATATTGGGTAGGACCCAATTGCCAACTTGCATCCTTCAAGACTTTTTAGAAGCATGGATCAGGTTAATAATCAGGGAAAATTATTTATATATGGAAAAAAATAAGGCATCCCTAACCATTTGGCGCTGTTGTTTCTTGAAGTGCAAGAGATCTTTAAGTGTTAGGTATTAGCTCTTTTATGAAGCAAAAGGGAATGAGATTTTTAAAGAGAGGGTGGATAGAGATAATCGAGATCAGCTCTTAGTCTGTCAATCAATAGATAGAGACTGCCATGCGTCCGGTAAACCTCACACTTCCTTCAGGTAGTGATATTCGTCTAAGTCTTGAGAAATTGGCGTTTGAGGAAAAAGCGGAAGGTTATGTGTTGGGAGTTGTTGGGAATTTGTCAAGTGCTGTATTTCAATGTCCAGGACGAGCTGAAAAAACTCGCCTAGAAGGAAATCTTGAAATTATTACGCTTAATGGCACCATTTCTCCGAATGGGGTGCATTTACACCTGAGCTTGTCAGATGGTGATTGTCAGGTTTGGGGTGGTCATCTTGAGGAGGGGACTTTGGTCTTAAAGGGTGCAGATATTTTGGTTGGATTTTTAGAGCACGAACCTTTTAGTGCTGCTTCTAAGGAAATGAATAATCCAAGGGTTGAAATAGCTGTTATGAATTCTTGTCCTTGGTCAACAAGAGCGCTTCGAATCTTGAAAGCTAAGAATGTTCCTCATATTGTTAGCACTATTGATAATGATGATGCGTTTAGATCTCTTCAGAAGAGAAGTGGACTCTCTACCTTCCCTCAGGTTTTTATTGATGGAGATTTGATCGGAGGATATGAGGCTTTAGCTGAGTTAAATAGCTTAGGAAAGTTAGAGGACTTGAAGTGAATACAGCTAAAGAAACATCTTCTATTAAGACGTTTTGGGAGGAGAAACCATGGTGGTGTAAACCGTGGAGCATTTTGCTTACAGGTGCAGTTTTGATTTTCGGCAGCTGGCTATTGGTTCATAGTGTTTGGTTTACAGCAATTCTTCTTATAGGAGTTTCTGGATGGTGGATATTATTTCTTTTAATAGCACCATCACTTTATCGAGAACAATTAGAGAATAATTTGGAACGCGATTTGTGATTTTGTGAAATGACCTGTTTCTGGTTCGTTTAAGTAAGTTTCTATTTCTGATGGGTTAGGTAGATATTTGTTTTTGATTCATGGTTAAAGCGATGCCTATATTGAATTGACCAGGCAAGCTGAGCATTAAGGTTGCTTAGTGAGATGAATCCTGATGGTTAATGAGAGGCACCCTTTAATTAAGTGTTTTTTGCCATGTTGGTTTTGATTTACTCTTTCGCAAAATAATTCGAAGATTACTTATCTCCTCATGCCATCACCACTAAAAATTCTTCCTCTTACGCCTGATGATATTTCTTACGTCACAAGGTGGGCAAGGTTAGAAGGGTTTGCTCCAGGTATTGGGGATGTAGGTATTTTCCGACATACAGACCGCCAAGGATTATGGGTCGGTTGGCTGGGTAATAAACCAATTGGTTGCATTTCGGGTGTTCGTTATAACTCTGCTTATGGCTTTATCGGTTTGTTTTTGGTGACTCCTAAATATCGTGGGAATGGTTATGGAGTAGAACTTTGGAAGCATTCTTTAGATCATCTTGATGACTTGCCGTGTATAGGTTTAGAAGCAGCTATAGATCGAGTTAATGACTATTCAAACTGGGGCTTCGCACCATCCTCAACTACTACAAGGTGGCATTGGGAAGGCAATGGCGATTATTTGGCTACAAATAAAAGCTCAAATGGAGATCAAAGTGGTTTGAGACTTTTAGAAGGAGCTTCGATACCTGCGATGGCTGTGCAGTTATATGACGCAAAACGTGAACCCAGCCCTAGACCCCACTTCATTTCAGATTGGCTTCATCATCCTGCAGGGACCGTATTGGCTCTTGCAGATGAGAATGGTAGTTGTCATGGTTTTGGCAGAATTCGACCATGCTTGCTCCCTAAAGGCAAAGGGTGGCGTATTGGCCCCCTATTAGCAGATAGCCCAGAACTTGCAGAATTTTTGCTAAGACATCTTATGGATCGCCATCCAGGTGTAATTCTTCTTGACTCTCCGGGGGCTAATTCATCAGCAGAGTCGCTGATGAAAAGGCTAGGGTTTAAGGCAGTATCTGAGACCCTGAGGATGTACAGAGGGGAGCAGCCTCCTATTTCAATGGAAGAGGTCTTTGGACTTGCCTGCTTAGAGCTTGGATAGTCTTCAACTGGCGATTCCTTATAGGTATTGGATATAACGAGTCATTTTGCTTTGTTGCTCGAAGCTTGATCACGAAATGATTTTTTTTCTTCGAGAAGCTCACTTTCCAGTTGATTAATTAGTTTGGTTACCAGGGCTTGGAATTCGGGTTGGCACCCTCTAAACGCGGCCTTGTGTCGAATGGGTTCGTTACGAGTACGAAGGTCAGTCAGCATTAGTTGCAACGCATCAACCTTGGCGTTATTGATCATGAGTGAGTTGCATCTCCTTTGGAGACTATGACAGCAACTAGGCAAATCCTTTTATTGCCTCACTCATTTTGATTTCTGGATGTTCTTCTCCACTAGTGATCTCAATAATCTTTCGAATAGAACTTGGGGTATTAATAGCTTCTATACAACTTTTGGCCACGAGACGTCTTGGTATATATGCATCTTGTTGCCTGTCTGGACCAGAGTAACGAATATGTTCCTTCTCGAGATTGTCTTCTTGTTCTGTTAAACCTCCAGGACGGATAACAGTCCAATCAAGGGCACTATTTTGAAGAGCCTGTTCTCCAATCCTTTTCCAAATTAGGATTAATCCAAACAAATTTAGTGGATGGAACCATCTCCCGGCACAAAGAGAGCTTACTAAAATCACTCGTTTGATTCCAACTCTTTGACAGCTTGCAACCTGATTACGAACTCCAAAAGCATCAACTTTTGCTGGACCAGTTAAGTCAATTGATGGCCTTGCTCCTGTTGCAATAACAAGAACATCGCAACCCATTAAGGCCTCATCAAGCTTTG
The DNA here is from genome assembly GCA_003215655.1 of Prochlorococcus sp. AG-409-J16. Taxonomy (GTDB): domain Bacteria; phylum Cyanobacteriota; class Cyanobacteriia; order PCC-6307; family Cyanobiaceae; genus AG-409-J16. The sequence goes on along the minus strand of QCKB01000001.1, from coordinate 205,778 downwards.
ATTGATTCCATAGAGAGAGAATATTCTTTTCTGATTTAATTAGACTCTCAGGAACTATAGAGTCCTGTCGAACTAAAACTTTCACCTCATACCCTGAGGCAAAGGCTTCTTCCGCAATTCGATATCCAGTTTTCCCGGAAGCACCGCTGATTGCTAATTTCATTTCAAGACATGGAATTTCTTAGGCCTTTCTAGCGAACTCAATGGTGAGATTGCTGGAGGGATCGATAGTTCTTAACTTGAGATGCGGATTCTTTAATCATTTATACTGAACTACTTTTAATTTAACCTTTAAGCATTTATTTTTAGAATCATTTGATCGATGAAAAAATATCGAATCCTTATCCCAATACTAATTTTATCAATTGCTTTTTTGCAAGAATTTATAGATCAAATTTTTTTCGGTGGCAGTTGGAATCTTCCATTGGTTCCTAGGTCTTCATTATGGTATTTATTTACGGCACCATTTAGTCATTCTGGTTTTGGACATTTGTTATCTAATGCTTTGATATTTTTCCCATTAAGTTTAATAGTTCTAAGTGAAAGCACTTTTGAATATTTTGGTGTTTTGGTTTTTGCTGTCATATTCCAGTTGCCTATTTGGCTTTTTACAATTAACCCAGTTCATGGTCTATCAGGAATTGTTTATGGTCTTTTGGGATATCTTTTGACACTTGGATTAATACAGAGAAATTTACTTAGGATTATTTCGTCAATATTAATTGCTATAATATTTAGTGATTATCTATTTGCGTTGATTCCAATATTTTCCCAGGAAGGCATAAGTTGGATTGGTCATACTTGTGGTTTTTTCTCAGGCATATTAGCCGCATCTATACTTAGTAGATTGCAAAATAATTGAATAAAGGTTTATTAGGCTTTTTTTGCTATGAATGCTTTTATTCTTTTTGGGAATAGGGCTTTGCAGAGATGACATTTCGTCCCATCACAACCTCTCGCCGTGCAAAATTCACGACCATAAAAAATAATTTGCAAATGCAATTTGTTCCAGGAGTTGGTAGGGAATAGAGACTTCAGATCTTTTTCTGTTTGCTTAACATTCATGCCATTTGTCAATCCCCACCTTTGGGCTAGCCGGTGAATATGTGTGTCGACTGGAAAAGTAGGTATACCAAAGGCTTGTGCCATTACAACACTTGCTGTTTTATGACCTACTCCTGGAAGCATTTCAAGAGAATTAAAATCATTAGGAACTTGTCCAGAAAAATTATCTATCAAGAGACTCGAAAGTAAATATATATGCTTAGCTTTTTGTCTACTTAGACCTAATGGCTTGATTATAGAATATATCTTTTCTTGTCCTAATAATTTCATAGTGCCAGGGCAAGAGGCCAATCTAAACAAATCTGGTGTTAACTCATTTACTTTTTTATCTGTGGATTGGGCACTAAGTAATACTGCAATTAGAAGTGTGAAGTGATTTGAATGATTAAGTGGTATGGATGGACTTGGATATAGTTTATCTAGATGGGACTGGACTTTTTCAGCACGTTGTTTCCTATTCATTGAATTAAAGGTGTATTTATTTATTTAGACTGTATTTTGAATAATAGTTAGTCTAAGCAAAAGTTCTTCCATCCCATCCCCATAACTCTCCTCGTACAGATTCAAATTGTATATATATTCTATCTCCATTCACTCCGAGATCTTTAGATATTTTATTACATATCAAAATTGATAATTCATTTGTCATAGAAGTACTGATTTGCCCAATACTTTTTAGTTCTACATAACAGGATGGAGATGTGTCTCCAGAAAAAGTCATTGTTAGGTTTGGAATAATTGAAGCCATTACATATTTTTCCGATTTTCCGAGAACCGAGCCAATATCTTTAGAGAGATCTTGAAGGAAGATTTTTGCATTTGGAATTTCGCCCAAAGAAGTTTGTATTGTTATAAGTGGCATGAGCCTATAGATTTATTTATTTAATATCTTAGCTTTATAATCGTTAATTTGTAAAATAAATGAAATTATATTATGTATTTTACTATTATATATATCTTCTTGATTCCTATTTCTTTTTATTTTAAAGCATAGATCTACCTATCTTGTTTCTAGTTAAACCTGTTAAGATAGCTAAAATGAATATGCCAACTACAGCCAGAATCAGATAGCGCTTCCCGCCATCAAGCAAGCCTGCGCCTAAAGCGACTATAGGGGGATTTGAAAGAAAAACGCTAAGCAAAAGGGAATAAAGAAAGCGACGATAATTGGTCTTAGTAAGACCTATGCCATATGAGAAGAAATCAAATAGGCCAGTCATCATTATTCCTGTCATTAGGAAGAAATTTTTTTCAAGGTACTTGCTGCTTACTTTCTGAATTTTAATAAGAAATTTCTCACCAATTAATCTTTTTACGAGTCTATGACCATACCTTTTGGCTAGAAAAAAACATGTGGTGCAAGATAATATGTCTGCAATACATATCGTTAATAAGCCTTGTTTGAAACCTAAAAAAGCGCCTGCTATTAATGAATAGGCGGTGCTAGGTAAGGCTGGTATTATTACGCTAGTAGCCCTTAATGCAACAAGACAGATGGGAGCCCAGATGCCCATAAGGTATATTTTTTCTTTTATATTTTGTATGCCGATATTTAATACAATAAATGCAAATATAACTACAGTCAATATTGCTAATATTTTTGGCCATGTATTTATATTTTTCATGGAATAATTTTATTTTTTAGCGAGTAGATAAACTTTGACTCTACTGATTATATCTATTACTACTTTGCTTGTACTATTTACCCCTTTTAAGAGGGTTGTTCGTACAGGGTTAGCGCCTAGCAAGTAAAGCCTAGTGATTCCCTTAAAAAGAAAGGTGTCTTGCTTCTGCTAATGCTCTTCTACGTATTAGAGATGTTGATTTGCCTTTCAACTTCTTCAAGGCTTGACGAGGATACTGGTATTTATTCTATTTGATACTTCAAATTGTGCCTTTATATACATTACCTTTCGTCTTCTTGGCCCTTTTTTCGGAGAACATAGTCTTTTGGGCGTAACAATTGCCAGTAAGCCAGGTTCATTTATTAGGTGATTGTTCTTCTGTCTATTCAATTCCCTTGCGCAGCAATCTATTTGGAGGACAAGCAACGTCATTTCTTCCTGATTATCTAGGGATTCCCACTAAATTATGGATGGCCTCTTTTTGTCTTTATTGCTTTCAGAATGTTTGCAATTCCTTTAATGATCTGGACAACACTCATTCTCTTGAACTAAGGGCTGGACAAAGCTACCTTCTGTCACCTCCTTCCGATGGTAGGAGATGTGCATGTTTAATTTTCAAGCAAGGGATTGCAAGGCTTGCGGGCTCGTTTGGTGGAGAGTTCCCCGATATAACCCTGGGATTTTGTGGTTTTCCGCAAATGGATTGGATCCGTTTGCCTAGTAGTTCTAATTTCTTGCTAGAAGCTCTAACAGATATCAATCTCGAGCTTTCGTATATAGATAAATGTCCTCTTGAGAATGATATAACTTGGCAATGGCTTTTTGATCTTCATCTTGTAAGGCATCCAGTAGGAGCAGGATATCGACTAGTCTCGTTATTCAAATTGCTTGTTTCTAGATTTGGAATTAAGAAAGGCCATTATTACGTACTACCATTTGCTTTGTCTCATGCTCGGATTGCCGAACTAATAGGAGCAACACGCTCAACAGTTACAAGGCAAATTACAGAATTGCGTAATCAAAAGCATGTTCAATTAATTGACCCAGATGGATCACTCCTTCTGTCTGAGGTATTGATTAAATCCCCACATCATTGTGCTTAGCTTTGACTAATACACATCTTAGTATTAACGATCTTTGGCATTGTTATGGTGCCAGAAAGTCTTCTAACTGGTCACTTAAGGAAATCAACTTAGATATTAGAGAGGGTGAGTTATTAGGGATCTTAGGCCCATCTGGATGCGGAAAGACAACCCTTCTTAGATTGATCGCTGGCTTTGAACGTCCTCATAAAGGAAGAATATATTTAAATGGAAAACAAGTTGCAAACTCTAGGAACATAGAACCTCCTGAGAATCGATGTGTTGGAATGGTTTTTCAAGATTATGCTCTATTCCCTCATCTGGATGCATGGACTAATGTCTGTTTCGGATTAAGAAGAGGACAAGATAAAAGTCGAGTTAACTGGCTTTTAGAGATTCTTGGTTTAGTCGATCTACGTAATCGATTCCCCCATGAATTATCAGGAGGCCAAAGACAACGATTAGCACTTGCTAGAGCATTAGCCCCAGGAACATCTTTAGTCCTTTTAGATGAGCCTTTTTCGAATTTAGATGTGGAGGTTAGATTAAGACTTAGAAGTGAACTTCCGAAGGTTTTAAAAAGTTGTTCAGCAAGTGGCATTTTGGTAACCCATGACCCTCAGGAGGCACTTGCTATATGTGATCGAGTAGCAGTACTTCGTGATGGTGAGCTTCACCAATGTACTGAACCTAATAATCTTGTTCATAAACCAGCAACTCCCTTTGTAGGGAGATTTGTTCTGCAGCGTAATGTTGTACCAGTTGAAATTTTTGGAACAGAAATACTTACCCCTCTTGGACCTATTAAAGGGGTGGAAAATATAAGGGGTTCTTCGGCAAATGAATTAATGATAGATGAAAAATCTCTTCAAATAAAAAGAGACCCTAATGGAAAGGCGAAGATCTTAGGAAGAGAGTTTTTAGGCAATCATTGGAGGTTGCGAGTGAAATTATCAGATTTTATTCTTCGCATTCAGCATCCTTTGGATCAACCAATTCAAGTTGGTGAAAATTGCTTTGTTGGATTTCGTCCTGGTGAGTCAGGAATACTTTTTCCGGGTACAATCCCTTGCAAGTTTAATTAGTACTAGATTATTTATTAAATAATAGGCTTAGATTTCTTAGGTTTATTATTTCCCGCATTGACACTTCCCTCCCTTCCATTTGGAACATTTATGCTTCTTGCAATTCCTTTTCTTTGCCTTACTGGTCTTCTTTGACTCAGGAAAGTCATCAATAGATCTGCCTATTGCTCTCGTCATTGATACTTGCTAAAAGGCCTTTTTGATATTGCATCTCATTCTAGGCCTGAGATATCAGCTGATACATTTATGTGACTCACTCTTGAGCTCATGTATCATTTGTCACATCAAGTGAGCTTTATTTTGCTTGTGTGTTTTGCTACTGAAAAATTGATCTAGTGATCATCATGACTTCATTAACAGGTAAATCTTCTTTGTCAGTATCAAAAGGCCCTGCTGGAAGGGCAATAGCAGAGCATATGGAAGATGCTTTGGTAGAAGCTTTTCAGCAACACCTAACTATGGAGAGAAACGCAAGTGCAGCTTATTTTGCAATTGCAATTTGGTTCGCGGAAAGGGAGTTAAGGGGGTTTGCTGAATTTTTTAAGAATGAAGCAAAAAGCGAACAAGAGCATGCTTGCAAATTTGCCGACTATCTAATAGCTCGCGGCCAGACTGTGCTACTGCAGGAATTACCAGCACCAAGGCAAAATTGGTCTTCTCCTCAGGAGATCCTAGAGGCCTCTTTCCAAATGGAGGCTGATGTGACTACATCTTTAAATCAACTGTATGCAATTGCAGAGAGATCTTCTGATATGAGAACCACAGTCTTTTTAGATCCAACTATTGATAGTCAAATTAACTCTGAGAATGACTTCGCTCATTTAATGGGGAGAGTTAAGTTCGCTAATGATCAACCTTCGGCGATGCTTATTATAGATGGAGAATTAAGCGAAGGTAAGCATAGCCCTGCTAAGCTTGCTTAATTTGTAAGACTAAAGAGATATTATATTTAATTATATTAAACCTCTTTTAAGTATTTCATTTAGAAAATCTAATGACAAGTTATCAGATAATTCAGAGTGTCTTAATTTATTTACTGAATTGATTAACTCAAAACGTCTTTTTTGTAATAGTTTAAATTCAGAATTTAATCTTGATATCAATATTCCATCTTTGCTATTCAATATTGAATTAGAGATACTTCTTCCTCTACATCTAATTGATTCAACTTCTCGGCATAGGCTGCCGATTACACTTTCAGATCTAGTAATTGTGTATGTTTGCATAGTGGATCCCTTCCCTTAGGCGGCTATTGGTGCTGACTCGATGAGAGTTGGCGCAAGTCGAAGGATTGGTTCACCACTAGGAACGTTTAATAATTCAGCGGTCCTAAGCCTTGAGATTAAGCGGGTGGAAGTTACTCGAGTTGAACCAATGAGTTCTCCAATCCTTTCGTGTGTTAGTCGGAATGGAAGATCGCACCAATCGCCGCACCTTCTTCCTAGCCGGTTAACTAAAAGAGCAAATAGGGCTTGAAGCCTTTGTTCTGCACTTCCTAGATGTCTTATGCGTAGTAATTGAAGCGTCCACTCATTTACTGCATCAAAACCTTCGCCTTCATTTACTTCCGCATCACTTCTAAAGCAAAGAGGTGTGAGGGCTTCTACGCATACACCTTCGCTGCATAGTCGATCAGTTCGGAGTTGATCACCTGCTTGAAGGAAGGCAAGAGTCATACCTTCGGTCTCTTCGCATGGGCAATAGACCCGTGCAACTCCTTCAAGTACTTCAAGGCATGCATCACCTGATCTTGCAGAAGGATCAATTAGTACTGATTGCCCTGTTGGCATCCTCACGGCTGATATTGGATCGTCAGGGAGAAAACGGAAGCTCATTGCTCCTGGAGCTTGTTGAGAAGTTTTCGCAACCTAAACCCAAAAGGTACCCTTTTGCAAGCGATTCTCAATAGCAAGACGTTTGTTGCGAGACCGTTTACCAGATGAATGACGAATCTGTATAGATAGTCACTACAAACAGTGCTTATTTCTCCAATTCGGTGGAATTGTGAGCACTTGAGCACTTGCCATCTTGTCGATTTATGGCACAGAGATACAAGGTATATGGCTCTGCTCGCTGATGGTAAGAGTAGGAATGCATCATGAAACTCTGAAAACCCCTTAATAATCTTTTGCTTGAAAAAATAATGAGGGCAAAAAAAAGGTCTCACATATTGGTGAGACCTTTAAAGGAACCATTTAGAGAACTATCTATTGAGGATTGTTCTATTTGGCTGTAATTTTGGCACTTTCCATATTCTCAAAGGCTTTGCCAATACGTTTGAAGTCAAATCCCATAGCTCTTAGTGCATGCCATAAATGACCTTGCAGGAAGAAGAAGCCAAGATAGAAATGAACGTTTGAAAGCCAAGCTCTAGCGGTGTGAACGTCCGCGGGTAGATCAGCTGTATCAACAAAGTAAGGAGCAAAATCGAATTGGAGCTTTAGAACATCACCATATAGTTCTGTTGGATAAATGGTGGTGTTAGTAGAGCACCAGAACGCTGCAACAAATGCCATATATCCAACTCCAGCTAGGGAGTAAGAAAGAACGGCTTCAGCAGAAAGAAGACCTTTTCCTTTGAACTCGGTGTACTCACCAAATTGCTTGGTAGCAATATGAAATGCACCACCAATGATGGTAAAGAATGCTAGGAAAGCATGGCCTCCCATTACATCCTCGAGGCTATTAATTGCTAGGAAGTCAGCTTGGTGATTCCAGATCATCCCAAGGTCAAGGTTGTATTGAACCTGACGGGTAACACCTTGGGCTGAATCCCAAATGCCATGAATTCTTGCCCATTCAACGAATTGAATGTTGCCAAGACCAAGGAAAATTAGGTGATGACCAAGAATAAAAGTAAGCCTGTTGGGATCATCCCATTCGAAGTCGAATTTCTTAGGTCGGCTACCTTCTGGGTAGCTTCCAAGATCTCCTTCATATTTCATTGAATGCAAGAGGCCACCTGCACCCAAAACTCCAGAGAAAATAAGGTGGAGAACTGCGACCACTGTGCAGCCATAAGGCTCGGTAATCACACCGCCGTCAATTCCTCCAATTCCTAAGCCCGCAAGATGAGGCAAGCAGATCAAGCTCTGATTGCCCATAGGCAATGAGGGATCATAGCGAGCTAGTTCAAAGAGGGTAAACGCACCTGCCCAGAACATCATCAGGCCAGCATGAGCTGCATGGGCGGCGATGAATTTCCCTGAACGGTTTGTTACCCCAGAATTGCCCGCGTACCAGTCATAGGTAACATTCGGGTTCCCGTAGGTCTGCACGAGATAGAAGCAAAGGCTCTGATAATTTATTTATTAGTTCCAAGAGATTACTAAGCGCTTCACATGGCTTATTACGTGTGTCAACTTTAGAACATCTCGACAATATCATTGGATACATAATTGCATTTGATTGAGAACAATATGTTGGTTTGCGCTTATTTATTTAAAGCCACCCAAGAAGTTAACTGATGGAAGTTTAAGCAGTTAGCTTCATCTTTTGCTTCGCCCCCCTAAAAGGAATTGATACTCATTAGTATCTTCATTGATCTTGGATAGATAATATATATTCATTTATTATGAAAATAATACTAAGTTATGACTTTATTATTTTCTAGTCAATTAGATATAAATGATTACACTATAAGGTGAATTATAAGCTTAGAAAAGATTCTATTATTCCATATTTAATTATAGTTTATTTGGGTTTATTAGTTAGACCTGAGATGTTCCCAATAACTGTTGATAGAGCATTCCCATCTATAAATTGTTGATCTAGCAATAGTAATGCAGCACTATTATCACTTGCTAGTCTTAACCGTTTGCGAACAAACCTTGCTTCTGCTTCTTCTTGAAGTTGTTCTGCTACAAACCAATCAAGCATGGCGGTAGCACTTCTCTCCCCAGCTTGCTCGGCAATGGAATATATTCTGTTTATTGAAGCTGTAACAGCTTGCTCCATTTCGTAGACTTGGTCAAAAAGAGTTTGAGTAGATGTCCAGCTCCGCTGTGGGGCTTCAACACTAGGAAGCTCTACTTGTTCATCACAATCAACAAGATATCCAATTAATCGATCTGCATGCCCTCTTTCTTCAACACTCTTTTTTTGCATATAGGCAGAAAAACCTGCTAGATCCTTTTCTCTAAGCCAAATTGACATTGCTAGATAGGTATGACTAGCTTGAAACTCACAAGCCAAATGGTTATTGATTGCTTTTGTTAGGTCTTGCATTGGTTTTAAGGAAAGCTTTCCCTTAATAGTTATTGCTACTATTCTATTGCTTTGAATTTTTAAAAAGCATATACATAGTAATTATTTACTGAAAGGATTTTTATAGATCTTGGGTGTGAAATTCTTCTGAAACCTATTCTATATAGTATTTTAATGTCAATATTTAGACTTGTCTATTATAATTTACAATATTAGATTGAGAATCATTTATGACAAATTGTCATGCTAAGGATATTCCTTATAGGTTTGACTTCTCTAAATATTCAAAAGTTCAAATGCCTATATTATTGAAAAATAGAACTAAGAGACTTGTCATTTTTGTTGGACTTTTGGGCGATTTTGATAGTATTGAATATATTCAACTGATTGTACCTATACTTCCTAAGCTAAAAAAAGCTTGCATCAGTCTTTGTATAATTGCTATAGGGAATGAAGAATCAAAAAATAGGTTCTGTAATTATACTGGAATACCCAAAGAGCACCTTTATGTTTTTCCAAATAATGTAATTCATAATTCTTTTGGGCTAGATAAAGGTCTCGAATTCTTTTCATTAACTTATTTAAACTTACTTCTCATGTGCGCAGGCTTAGGATCAAAGGGTACTATAAAAGAGGTTGTTAGAGGATATATAGGTGATCCTAAATCATCCCAGATATTTAGAAATGATGTGGTTATCAGATTAGGAAAACTTCCATCATTTTCTGCTTCCATATTTAAGGCTGCAGGTGGAGAAGGGTTTCAAAGACCATTTGAGTTGGCTACTCATAGGCTTGCTAACATGATTGAAGTAATTTCTAACTGGAAGCTCTACATGTTGAATGGTTTATACTTAACTCAGAGAGGTGGAACTTTTTTAATATCGGAAAATGATAATTTTTTATATTCGTATTATTCCAAGTCATTACTTTCTTATTCTGAGACGATGCGGCAACCTTTACGGTTTCTTGAAAACTGGGTTCCAGATTTAACCAAATAATTTAAATAAATTATCCTCTTTACTCATATGATGCTTATGTTCTTAATGCACTTCTCTAGGAGTACTCAATATGGCTTTGGTTTTGATAAATAATGAGTAGGATTTATTGTCAAAATTGTGGGGGAACAAGTTTTCGAGCAGATCGAGCACTTGCAGGACGTATGATCTGCGTCAAATGTGGACAACCCATCAGCAGTGCTTCAAGTACATCACCTTTAATAGTTAGAAAAATAGGTCTTCGTAGATTCTTCGTGATTATGTTTATTGTTATCTTTTTTATGTTTATATTCATATAGACATTAGTTCAGTTTAACCATTAATCGATTGATTAAACTAGATATAGTTTTATTTTTGTTCCTAAAAGGGTAGTAATTGTCTATATCCATTATGCTCTATTATTCTTAATTTGATTTGATAGAGCTCAGATAAGTTGGTTGAAGTAAGTATTTGCTCTGGTTTTCCATCTTTAATTATTTCCCCACCTTTCATAAAAAGGACACGATTTATCGATTTGAATATTGAATCAACTTGGTGTGTTAGCATTAAAATAGTTGTACCATCTTCACATAGATTATTTAGAATATACAGTAGTTTGTATTTAGATTTTATATCTAGAGAAATAATTGGTTCATCTAGTATTAATACCTTTGGTTTGTGAATAATGGCCTTTGCAATTAAGGTCCTTCTTCTTTGACCATCTGATAATTCAGAGAACTTAGAATCACTTAAATGTGTTAGATCAAACTGTTTTAGGACCTCAATAACTCGTTCTTTTTGGAATCGGTCTGCTTTTATTTTTGGACCATTAATCAATGAACCGTAGAATGCTGAGACTAATATTTCGAAGATTGTTTTATTGCTATTGTTTCTTACCACTAATTCTGTAGAGAAAAATCCTATATTCTTTCTTAGGTCCCATAAATTAAATTTTTCCTCTCCAAATATTTTAAGACTAGAATACTCTCTAATTACAGGGTATATATCTCTACTTATTAACTTTACAAGCGTACTTTTACCTGAACCATTCTCTCCAAGAATAACAGTATTCTCGCCAATTGCTATATTTAAATTTATGTCTCTAAATACTTTATTATTTTCTATCCATACTTCAAGTGAACTTATTTCAAGCCACTTCTGTTTAATATTCATTTAATTGGTGATTTTTCTGCATTTTAATTACCATATGGATCTATGGCAATTAATATCAATATCATTATCTAATAGCTTACTTATGATTGCCTGATAATATTTTAATTGCTTATTAATTCCACTTTATATTTTGATTTCCTAAAGGCCTAAATACTTTGGCTTAGGTTAGAATCCTAGCTCTCCTTTGAGTTGCTTGGACCAGTTTTCTAACCTTTCATCAGTAAGGTCTGATTCGCTATCCTCATCAAGTGGAAGACCGCAGAATGAGTCTCCAACAACACTTTTGGATTCTTCAAAGGTATAGGAGCCTTTTCCTACATATCCGACCATAGTTGCTCCAGCCTTTTTGAAATAGGAATGCAATTCCTCCATGGCATCACAGAAGTTTTCTGTATAAGTCGAAGAATCCCCTAATCCGAAAATCGCAACCTTTTTTCCCCCAAGGCTTAGACCACCTATGTCTTCAAGCATTGAGTCCCAAGCGGTACCAGAGCGCTCAGAATCGGCTCCTGTGTTCCATGTGGGTATTCCGCAAATAATCCCATCTAGGTCATTGAACTCACTGACATCGGAAATATCTGCTAGGTCTTTGGGTGAATTAACCCCACTGAGCAATCCATGAAGACGCTCAGCGATATCTTCAGTTTTCCCAGTTGTGGTAGCAAAGTAGATGCCTACAGCCATGGTGCTTATTGGATTAATATTGATATACAGTCCTAATTCAATAAGCGAATAAACGGGTGAACAAGGCGCACTAATTCGAGTGTTAAAAGATACATAATCTTATCTCAAAAGCTTCAGTAACTCTTTATTAGCTTTATTAGTCGCTTTTACTTGCTCTATTTAGATTGGTATTAGCTTGAATTTAATTAATATAATATTTTAGTTTAGGCATAACCTAACTAAGTCGTTGCATCCAGAATTGTACTAACAACCAGCTTGACCATAGAAATATTCCTAGAAATACCCAATTCATCCAACCAGGCCTTTCATAGTTGTCAGACATTTATTTAGTAAATAACATGATTTTATTGTATAAACCCCTATGCTTTAAAAGCTGGTTTATTGAATTTATTAATAATCTAATTGCTTTGAAGGCTAGATTATTAGTAATAGCAGTCCTATTGGCACCAATGCTCTTATTAGTAGCTTAATAACTATTGCTCTTTGGTTTTCAATAGCTAACTTTGGATTTTCTGGAGGGTATGGCATTGGCATATCCAAATGAACGGTATTTGTATTTGAATTTGTTGCATGAATCTGCCATGGCTTATCTTTATTTAAGGCATTTTGATGCCAGTCCCAGTAATATTGAACCATCTTGTCTTCACCTAATAATTTGACATTGTCTTTTTTTATATAGCCCATTTGTTCATTAAATGTTTGAGTCTTGAGTACTAAATAATCCTCAGAAAAAACTTTGTAGAATATTCGTTGTTGTAAGTGTTTGAAAAGGATAAGGTCAGTTAAAACCTTGTTTTTCATGAATTTTCTATAGTGCCTAACAATTACTCTTGCCCTATTTGAACCTAAAGGAATATGGTCTAATACTTGAATATACCTAGCAGTTTTCGGGGTTCCTTTATATATCATTATTCTTCCAGGTGGTACAAATTTTATTGAGATAAATTCACCCTCACCATTTCCATTCTTTTTGTGATGATATTTACTTTCAATATGGCGTGAGTCTCTTGTTATTTCTTGGTCGAAACTTGTAATAGCATTCCTATTTACATCTTTATCAGGAATTGTATTGCCATGTATCCAGAATATATGAAGGATATCTAGGTGATTCTCGATTATCCTTGCCCAGTCGCATTTGAAGTCTACAAATACTTCTTCAAATGCATACTCTGAGGTCTCAAAACCATAGGCTTCAGGTAAGCTATCCTTTAGGGACCTTTTGAATTCAAATTCTTTTAAATCTGTCTTTGCTTCTCCTGTGTAGTATATGTATACATATCCATTGTTTTCAATACAAGGGTATTGATATAAATGAATTTTCTTTGCGTAATTATTATAATTAGAATCAACAATATGCTGACAGGTAATCCGATCTAAGTTTGTACAAGTTCCTTCTGCAGAGAATCTGCCTCCATGATAGGGACATATTATTTCGCCTGAATCTATTGTTCCTCCTTGAAAGGATGCGCCTCTGTGGGGACATAGATCTTTTATGCATCTAACTCTTGAATCATTATCTCGATAGAGCACTAATGGCTCATTAAACATGGTGATAAAGGACAATTCACCACTTTTTAATGTCTTACTACTGCATACCGAATACCAGCCTAGTAGGCCTGCTGAAAGCTGATTAGATGGTTGTGAAGAGATTGTACTTTCACTATTACCAATGGATTTGAGTGAGTTCGCTTTTTTGCCACTAGAACCGTTCTTTAGAGTGACGGTTGATAATGACTCTAGTTTTTCATCACTCATAGCTTATTTTGGGCAATTTATAAATCACTAGGTTTCCCCAAACTCATACATCCTAAAACCAATACCACGTAAAACTGGAGTAAGGAGCAAAAAACTCTAGGTTCTGTTACTACTCCTCCCGTTTTCCGCGAAAAACATTGGTATAGAAGCCTTTTCGTGATTAAGGAACGTTCCCCCCAATCAACAAATGCTCATAGTCAAGCTTCCAAAACTAGTTTAAGCTCCTTTTTGGAGAATATTAGGCATTCAGTCATTATTAGAACCTCAGCCTTTAATGCTACTAATTAAGATATTTAATTTGCAATTTATTTAGGTTGTTATCCTTTGGCATACTGACTTGTATCGTAAGTAGCATAATTCATTACTTCATTGAACCGAAGAACTCTTCTAGGCTTATTTGCAGAGCATAAAAAGTAGAAACTTTTTCCTATAAAGCAACCAATTCTATACTATATAAGGATAATGATTTATTTTTTGCAACATGTAGAACATGAAACCCCAGATATTCTTGCTTATCTAGCAAAAGAATATGACTTGGAATTTAGTATATGTAGAATTTATTTAGGGGATGAGATCCCTCAGTTAGCTCTTATTGGTGGCTTAATAGTACTAGGTGGTTCTATGGGAATAGATGATGAATCTATGTCAGCATTCACATGGATAAATAAGGAGATCGAATTAATTAGTAAATGCCTAGATAAAGGAATACCTGTAATTGGAATTTGTTTAGGAGCTCAACTTATATCTCATTGCCTAGGAGGGAAAGTCGAGAAGCTGATAGATAAAGAATCTAAAACAATTAAAGCAGAGTTAGGCTGGTCAAAATTATATTTTAATAGTAATTTTTATAGGGAACTAGCATTAAATAATTTCCCTCCGAGTTTAGATGTATTACATTGGCACTCAGATAGAATTATTCTTCCACCAGAAGCAATTTTATTGGCGAGTAGTGAGAGATGTAGAGAGCAATTTTTTCGAATAGGAGATAATGCTTTTGGATTACAATTCCATATAGAGGTTGAGTACTCATCATATATAAAGTGGATAGAGAAAGATAATGATTTTATATATCAAGCCCTTGGTAGTGAAGGCAAATCCATATTAAAAGAACAATTTAAAATATATTCTGAATCAAGTAGGTTGGAACGTACTTCTTTATTGAGAAAAATATTTAGTTTGTTATGGAGAAGTTGAATAAATAACAATTACTTGATATTAACTTCTCCCTAGCCACGAAGGGGCTCCGCTAAACCAATCCCCTAGATCATCTTCTCCTTTCTTGAAATCTTCTTCTGGATCTGAGAACCCTAATTGAAGGCCGTCAAGTAACTGATCTATAGCATCTTTAGGCTTAAACTCTTGTTGGGCTTTCTTTGCCTTGGAAAGCCAGGTAGCGACTGTTTGATCTCGGTCTGCAAATTTCTGTAAGTAAATCCTCTCTTCTAAACTGACTTCTTCCCTTGCTGACATTCGAGCAAGAATATTTTCTAAGCGCTTTCTGGTTGTTGTAGATAACATAGTATTCTTGATATGTCTATTTTTAGCCAGGAAATCTGCTCTAGTCATCCGATCCCGCCTGAATCATTAAGAAGAATTAAACTTGAGATTCTCCTTTTCTTTAATAGATCAGCTTCTACTTGGTAATATGGCTTTAGTAGGCTTCTTAGCTAGATTTAAATCTAAACCTACCAATTAATCATGCTATATAAAATCTTTTCTGTTGTTCTTTCTTTGATTTGTATTCTTATACCAGTAGGTAAGGCCTTCGCAGCAATGGATTATGCAAAACAGGTATTGATTGGCTCAGATTTCTCTAACAAGGATTTAAGTGGAGTTACATTTAACCTTACTAATCTTCTAAATGCAGATCTCTCTGGTAGCGATCTTTCTGGGGCTAGTCTTTTTGGAGCTAAATTGCAGGAGGCAGATATGAGTAACACTAACTTAACTGAGGCAACATTGGATTCAGCTGTTTTTGAGGGTACAAATCTATCAAATGCGATATTGGAGAATGCATTTGCTTTTAATACTCATTTTAAAAATGTCAATATTCAAGGAGCAGATTTTACCAATGTTGATCTCAAGAATGACGTTTTGAAATTACTATGTGAGAGCGCGGATGGTGTTAATCCTGTTACAAATAGAGAAACTAGAGAGACGTTAAACTGTTAAGCACTTTTTTATTTAGAAACATTCTCCTCCCCGATACTTAATAATTCATTTGTGAGGAGGTTTTTAAATTCTTTTTCTCCGCTCTCTCCTGATAGCCCAATTGGATAACCGCATTTATTTATGATTTCATATGATACTAGATCTATTACCCTATTTGTTTCTACTTTCTCTATATTTTCTTCTCCCGAGATAGCCAATTCAAGCCAAAGAGATGAGTTGAATATCGGACTAGAGTTTTCATTTATGGCTAGTCTTAAAGAACTTTCTTTTGACATTCCCATCCCAATAGCGTTGCAGAATTTTGCAGAATATCCTTTAGCTATTTTCTCTTCTAATTTTTTAGTGTTCTTATCATTAGATATTGCATAGGCACTTTTTGTAGAAAAAGAAAACGTAACAATGAATATTAAAGTGAAGAGAATGATCTTTCTGATTAGACTCCGTAATAAGTTAAAAGTCGATGCCATGATGTTGAATTGATGCCAGGGATTTAGATTAAGATCTATTTTTATGCAATCTTATATTATAAACCATTGAATAGTTCTGGATGAACTGCAAAAAGATGAAGCTGACAATTTCCATTTTCGGGGCATAGCTTTATACCTTCAATGTTGAATGCTGGACTACATATTAGATTCCCATCCCAGCGAATACCATCATCACTAATTGACTCTGACCACTCTCGGACACTCCTGAAATGCATAGGTATTCGAGTACCTATTTTTTTACAGGCCATTGAAATTAATGATAAGACTGGAGGTTTGGGTTCTAGCCTTAATGCTTTTCTGACTGAGGGTTGAGTAAATGTTCCAACAAATCTTATATGTTCAATAATGGCTAGCTCATTGTTGCTTAGGTCAGCACTTTCTATTGCTCTATCAAACTCCACTACTTCAAGAACCGGTCGTTGCATGTTTTTTATGTACACCATTGGATGTTACTTTAATATTCTTTTAGTTGATATGTTCTGGAAATCAATTTCATTAGGCTCATATCTATAAATCTGTGAGGCGCTACAATTATAGGAATATAACACCTTTATTTTTCTTTTTTAGGATCAGAACCTTTGGTTGCTATGAAGACAAATCCACGCTTAGCTGGCTCTAGTTTTATTGACTTATTGCTTCTATCGATTCATCTTGCATGGGAAGTCCACCTAATTTTAGGTAATAATCTCGGTCTATTTTGGTGGGCTAAGGTCGAGACATCTTCACCTGACACTACTTATTGGTTTGGACCTTTTGTTTTTAGAAGATCTCTGAGATCAGCCTTGGATTCTTTCTTATCAGACCTTTCTAATGAACAGCCTGGGTTTGTCTCATATAGCTTTGTTCGTAAACGTTGTATAGAACCTTATACAGAACTAAGTAATTAACGTATGCCTATTCTAATCATTTGTTTAAAAAATATATTTGATTGATTTGTATGCACCTTTGCTTATTTTCTTTTGCGAAAGCTATTACTTGTTTGGAACTACAAAAAATTTAGTATAAATCCTGGCCTGTCAGCCATTATCAAGTTTCTATCCCCAATTATTCAAGTTTAGAACGGAGGGGGTGGGATTCGAACCCACGGATGCTCTCACATCGCTGGTTTTCAAGACCAGAGCCATCAACCACTCGACCACCCCTCCAAGTTGTATGTCGATGATCGTCGACAATTAATAATAGCAACTAGCTTGCATCATCCTGCTTAAAGAGGCTTTCTGCTGCTAAAACCGAATAATTGCTGAGTTTGTGGAAAATGTTGCTTTTTTGTTCTTCAATAACCTCTAATCATATTAATAAACCTTTTTAGTACGATCTTTGGTTAGGATCTTAATTGATTTTATTTGAATATAAATTTTAAAACTAATAATACAATCCTATTATCAACTTTCTATTTTTTCGAGATTTTTTTGGTGAAATTTATTTTCTAAGATCACTATCTTGTTATATTATTCTAAATTAGTAGAATGACATATTTTAGGGATGCAGCCTGATCCAATATGAACCTTGCCCCAGGTCCATTTGTCGATCAGGTCTGCTGTTGAGCTAATAGCTTTTAATGCCTTTTCAACAGCATTAAAATTTTAGGGAATAAGCCTAGAATTTCACTGTTATTCCTCTTCATAGGTACTCTGCTACCTAAAGATGCTATATCCGTTAAAAATATATGCATCAGATGATTCATTAGTAGTCATCTCATGATGATAATTCTTAAAACCTTTTATATAAATAAAATTGAATATAAGATACTCTGGTCTGTGATCTATTGCTTATAATATTTATATTTGGCGTTAAACTCTATTGTTAATAAGTATACTTGGTTGATTAACTGTATTTCTCTTTGGCTGATTTCTTTGTTTTGATTAGTTTTGAGGTTTAGCTAAGGGCAAAAGGCATTTATCTGAGTCACATCCGGCTGGTCCGGCTTCTGTTAAGTCGCCCATATCATAGCGGTGAAGGGCATCGAAGAAGTTTGTATTTACTCTTCTTTTCATGACTTCCTCTTGAAGTTGTTCATACACCTGGGCACTTATTGGTTCAAAGGGAAGCCTAGGGAAGGTCACATTTGCATCGAACCTTGCTAAAAGGGCTGCCGAAATATAACCTCCTCCATCTTGAATGGCCTCAAACAAAGCATTGGCTAAACCTTCAATTTCGTTCTCCCGAAATTCAATGGTTGCTGATGTGTTGTGATCTGTGTAGTGACGTTGAACTTGCATATAGAAGTCAAATTGTGCAAGTGCCGAAAAGTTATTTATGTTGACCTGATCAGCTCCTGGGATGTTTGCCCAACTTACTTCTGTTGGTATTTCAACGAGCCATTCTGTGCATTTTGGATCAAAGGGATCGTTCAATAATCTTCCCTGTTCATCTTTATCAGATTGCGAAGGAACAACTGTATAACCGAAATCCATACATGCCATAGCAACAGGATCATTTTTCCTGAAGGTTATTCTGCGGATGAACCTTTGTGCTTTTGGTGGGTGCCATCCAGGTGAGGCACCGGTTAGGAGACTTTTCGTTCCTGCAGGCTGAACTGTTGTACAGCGATTGGGGCGCCTTAGGCCATGTTTATCGCAGTAGTTCCATACAGTGTTGTTAACGCTTTTTCTCCACTTGGTTAGATATTCTGCCTCTTGTTTTTTGAAGTTTATTCCTTGTTCGGTTTCGGGTCGTCCCTGCTCCCACCAATTAAGCCAATCAGTGCCAAATGCGTGAACAAAAAAGTCAAATAGACCTGTGAAACTAACTCCTACAATTGGATCCCATTCTCTGCTTTGACGGTATCTATCAACTTCAAAGCGATGATTAAGTAAGCAAGCTACAGAAATAGCTGCTGCCTTGAAGGCATTTTCTTGACCTTGATCATCGGAAGGGTCGATCTGATTGAGATGAACCTCTGCCAAATTGCAGTGAAAATCTGATCCGAGAATTTCACCACATGGATTTAGTCCATATCTGCGGAGCCGATGCTCTAGTTCTTTTGCATTTAAAGAAGAATCTATCGTTTGTAGCCAGAGTCCAGCTTCTTCTCTCCCTTGGTCACAGTAGATATCTATAAACTCTTTTCTTAGTTCGGGTGTTGTTAGTAGGTCTGCATTAGAGCGAGCGATAGCTTCTGGTGCAAATTGGATTGCCCCTTCACCCGATTGGAATTGCTTTGTGACGGCTTCTACTAAAACGTCTCGACTTGGCTTCGTGTGGTAGACCCTCGTGTGATTAGCCATACGTAGAGGGTCTCTTTCGGGGTCTATGCGCCAGTTCCCTTCGGAGTCCTGTTGCCATAGATTTTCCTTAGCATTGGCTGCACTTAAGTCATCAGAGGAGAACTGGCGCATGCCAGCACTGCGACGAATATTTCCGGCCACTATCGTCACTGCTGCCTCGTCGATTAGCAAGCAGCATTCAACTGATGTAAGTTTCCTGCCAATAGCTTTGTTTAAAAGGCGAGCAACTCTCCCATAAAGATCTTTTAACTTCACCGGATTAGCCATTCCTCCAAAGCCTTTAAGGCTTTCCCCCACTGGCCTCACATCAGTCAGGTCAATCGTTACTTCTATAGGAAGGTTATTGAAGTCTTCATTGCTAGATAGCTCTAGTAGAAGTTGGTAACTGTCTACCCAACCACGTCTACTGTCTCCAACTTTAATAAAAACCTTATTTTCTTCAATCGAGTGGCTTGTAGTCTCAACCCTTTTATTTGCTGGAGTTAATCCTATTTCACTAATACTGGCAATATTGATTTGGTTTCTTACTGTTGGCAAGAGCTTAATCAGATGCGGTTCAATAATTGCCCCTGTACCGCATCCCATCATTGCTAGGTCCATCATTAGACCGAATGCTTCCCAGTCCACAAGGTTGGTGGATGTGCAGTTATAAGCACCTGAATAATTTTCTTTTTTATTTATCCATGGCGTTCCTCCTATCCAGAGCCATCTACCTGATGGAAGCGCTTTCTTCTCGGCCTGCATTTTTGCCAATAGAGCTACTTCTGTATCAGTCAAATGACCTAAAGCTTTAAGTCCTCCTAGGTTTCGGTCTCCAACCTTTAGCCAACTTTCTCTACCACCATCTATTTGGCGACTATAGGTTCGATAGAAAACAGGGTTCGCGGCTGGTGCTGTCGAAGGGAAATCCCCATTCTGACCAGGAGCCTTTAAGTTCGGCATCGTTATTTCGTTCTTGCTAGGCGCAATTGTCACGGGTAACTTGCTCTTGAGAGTATTGGAACGCTAACGCCACTTATGGGGTCTGCAAGTATTCGGTAACACCATTGGCGGTGTCTAAATGAGACTAATGTCCTGAAGGGCTTTCAAATATGAAGCGTATGACAGAACCTGAACTTATGGAAGACGCTCTGCAAGTAATTGCTTATGCACAGGCTGATTTTTCGAGAAGTGATGATGCCTTTGTAAGGAGGTTGAGCAATTATCTCTTGTCTCAAGACAAAAATCTAAATCCACAGAGTTTGATTATTGATTTTGGTTGTGGTCCGGGAAACATTACGAGTCGATTAGCTTTGAATTGGCCTGAGGCAAAGGTTTTGGGCGTGGATGGCTCTGATGAAATGATAAAAGTTGCTCGTGAAAGTCAAAGAAATAATTTTTCGAGATTGCCTGGACTTTCATATGAGAACATCAATATCAATCAATGGGCTGAGAGTCCATGTAATTCTGATCTTCTGGCTGAAGTTTTAGTTAGCAATAGTCTGCTTCATCACCTCCACTCTCCTTGTAGATTTTGGGACTTGCTTAAGAAGCTTTCTGCCCCTGGGGCAATTGTTATGTGCAGAGATTTACGAAGGCCTGAATCGTTGGAAAAAGCTTTAGTTCTTCAGAAGAGATACTTGCCTGAAGCTCCTGAAGTTTTAAAAAAGGATTTTATAGCTTCTTTAAAGGCTGCTTTTACTGTTGATGAAATTAAAAAACAGCTTAGTAAATCTGGGCTTTGTGGATTTAACGTTTCTGAGATTGATGACCGTTATCTTGAGGTTATTGGAACCATTTCAAGTATTAACGGGCAGTCTTAATTGAGTTTCTTGCATTGATGACAACGAATACTTCGAAAAAGGAATCCTCCAACTCAGATTTTGATGAGGCTTTTGAATCGGTATTAGCCCAAGCGGTTGGCAAGCGAAGGAATTTTGCAATTATTTCTCATCCTGATGCAGGAAAAACTACTCTTACGGAAAAATTGCTTCTTTATGGAGGCGCTATTCAACAGGCCGGCGCTGTAAAAGCAAGAGGGGAACAGAGAAAAGTTACTTCTGATTGGATGGAATTAGAGAAGCAAAGAGGGATTTCAATAACTTCAACAGTTTTGCAGTTTGACTACAGAAAGACAACTATTAACCTTCTAGATACCCCTGGTCACCAAGATTTTTCGGAAGATACATATAGAACTCTATCTGCTGCGGATAACGCAGTCATGCTTGAGGATGCAGCGAAAGGTCTTGAACCTCAAACAAGAAAATTATTTGAGGTATGTCGAATGCGTCATATTCCAATTTTTACTTTTATAAACAAGATGGATAGGCCTGGGCAGGAGCCTCTTTCATTGTTAGATGAAATAGAGGCTGAGTTGGGGTTGAAAACCTGGGCAGTTAATTGGCCTATTGGCAGTGGGGAATTATTTAGAGGTGTTATCGATCGAAGGACGAAAGAGGTAATCCTTTTTACTCGCACTGAGCGAGGACTCCAAGCAGACGAAAAACATTTGACTCTGGATGACAAAGAACTAAATACTTTTGTGGAACAGGAGTTGCTTGATAAGGCTTTGGAAGAACTTGAATTGTTAGAGGTAGCAGGCTCTGAAATGAATAGAGAAAGTGTTCATTCTGGTGAGTTGACACCTGTGTTCTTTGGGTCTGCAATGACTAATTTTGGAGTAAGGCCTTTTTTAGATTCTTTTCTTGAAATGGCACAACGACCAGTTGCCCGTTCTTCTCGGGAGGGTCTTGTGGAACCAACTTGCTCAGACTTCAGTGGCTTTGTGTTCAAATTGCAAGCAAATATGGATCCTCGTCATAGAGACAGAGTGGCATTTATTCGTATATGTAGTGGACGTTTTGAGAAGGACATGACAGTACGTCATGCTCGAACTGGAAAGGCTATTCGACTTTCTAGACCTCAGAAGATTTTTGGTAAAGATAGAGCTGTTGTTGATTACGCTTATCCAGGAGATGTTATTGGACTAAATAATCCTGGAATGTTTGCAATAGGTGATACTTTATATACGGGTTCAAAGGTTGAGTATGAGGGGATTCCATGTTTTAGTCCTGAGATATTTAGTTGGTTGCGTAATCCAAATCCTTCAGCATTCAAAAACTTTAGAAAGGGGGTTAATGAGTTACGAGAAGAAGGTGCTGTACAGATCCTTTATGATACTGATCAAAGCAAAAGAGATCCTATTCTTGCAGCAGTAGGTCAGTTGCAATTAGAAGTAGTGCAACATCGTTTGGAAAATGAGTATGGAGTAACTACACGTCTTGAGCCTATGGGATTTCAGGTGGCAAGATGGGTTGATGGTGGATGGTCAAAGTTGGAAGATATTGGGCGAATATTTAATTGCAAAACAGTAGAAGATGCATGGCATCGTCCTGTCTTGCTTTTTAAAAATGATTGGAATTTAAATCAACTTATTGAAGACCATCCAAATTTGGGACTTAGTTCGGTTGCTCCAGTAGTAAGTGGGGTTGAGCCTATAAGCCTTTGATGGTCTAGGTTAAAAACTTCTAACTAAATTATGGTCTAATTTTCAGGGCTCAGTCCCCAGTTAAAAGAGTTTATTTGCTCAAAACCTGTTATTATTCAAAACCATTTTTAAGACGTTGTTTTTTTTTGAGCTGATCTAGATACGCTCATAGAAGTTTGGGTACTATTTATGGCGTCTGGTGTCGACCCAAGTCCTGATTCATCCTCTCAGGATCCCTACTCAGTACTTGGGTTAGAGAAAGGAGCAGCCTTTGAAGAGATTCAAAGCGCTAGGGAGAAACTCTTGGCTGAGACAGGAGAAGATCCTTTGGCGAAGGCCAAGATAGAAGCTTCATATGACGCCTTGTTGATGAACAGTCTTAAAGAACGTCAATTGGGGAATGTAAGCAGCGCTGCAATAAGTGCTTCTAAGAAAGAAAATGGAGCAAGGGAAGCTGGAGGGGCAACAGAAGAAAGAGGTTCTCTTCTTACCCGTCTAGGAGGGATTAGACCCTCACTAGCCGATGGAGGCTCGCAGAGCATTCTTCCTGAACTTGCTTTGCCTGAAGGACAAGGCTTGACTATCCGTTTGACCTTAGGAGCCTTTCTCCTTTTGCTTCTGATTGTTTCTCCGCAAGGTAGTGCCGAGTTGATACTTGCATTATCAACAATTGGCGTTTTCCTTAGCCAAGTTCGACGAAAAAGACGCCCTCTTTCTTCTCTTGGATGGAGTGTAGTTTTACTTTCGATGGGCTTAATTATTGGAGGACTCTTGCTGTCTTTAGCGGATAATTTACAAGTAATTAATACAGAGCTTGCTTCGGAAAAAATTGAGTCTTTGCCAGCTTTTATACTGCTTTGGGCAGGATCTCTTTTCTTGGCTTGAGAGGCTTTGTTTTCTTGGTGTAAATACTATTCCTAATCTTTGCTTTCTTTTATTAGAGATTTAATCTTAGGTGCGGTGATTTTATATACTTTGCTGCAGAAATGGCAAGTCAGTTCAGCTTTGCCATCTTCTTCAAGTATTGATTCAAGTTCTTTCCTTCCGAGTAGCTTTAAGGCAGATAAACTTCTTTTCTCAGAGCAATGACATGAAAAATGTATATTTTGGATTGCTTCAATTTTTTCTAAAGGCTTAGGATCTAAATCTGGAAAGACTTCTTCTAAAAGCTTCCATAGATTGTCCTGATAAGCATGAAGTTTCTCATTGAAACAAGTTATTTCTAGACAACGTTTTTCAACAAGGCTTACTAATTCTGGCTCTTCAGCTGCTTTAGGCAAGATTTGTACGAGTAATCCACCATTACAGGAGAGTTCTTTTCTGTTTATTTTTTCTCCTACAAATACAGCTGATGGGGTTTGTTCAGAATGGACAAGATAGGAAGCAACGTCTTCTCCTATCCCACCTTGAACAAGCTCAACAGTACTGCTATAGGGCTCACCTTTTCCTTCATCACGAACAACGTGTAGATATCCTTTCCCAGCTGCATTTGCAAAGTCAAAGCCATACTCCCCATTGGAGAGCTGAATTGGGTCAAGTTCCAGAGTTGGTTCACCAACATATCCCCTTACGCTGCCATCGCGCCCAGCGTCTACTGTTAACCCTTTTAGTGGCCCATCTGAGCCAACTCTTAAAATCACTCTTCCATGACTTACTTTCATTGAACTGGCTAGTAATAAGCCAGCGCTCATTGCTCGGCCAAGTATTACTGTTGTGAGATAAGAGAGACCATGACGTCTTTTGGCTTCCCTTGTTGCTTCTGTTGTGCTTACAGCGACAAGTCTGATTCCTCCATTCGCCGCCGTTGCCCTAACGAGGCGGTCTGTCATTTTGTTTGATTAGCTCCTACAAATTTAGATTTCTCAAGAAGCCTACCTTGAAAAAGGTGGTATACCTGAGTTGATAATTCCCTAAAGAACTCTGGTTCATGCGTGACAACAATTAGTAATCGGTCTTTTGCGAGGCCCTTTAATAAATCAAGAATTTCACCTCTAACTGACCAGTCAAGGCCTGCAGTTGGTTCATCAAGAAGAAGGACTTCTGGCTTCCTTAGTAATTGCACCGCTAAGGCTAATCTTCTTTGCTGTCCACCGCTGAGCTGTTCAGGAGATTGTCGAAGATCTAGCTCAGCCAGGCCAACTTTTGTGAGGACTTTTTGTTGAAGTTCTGTACTTATACGTCGATGCCCAAGACGTAATTCTTGTCCGACTGTTAAGCCAAGGAAATGTCGTTCGGGGAACTGAAAAACCATTCCACATAACCACCTCCTTTCGCGCTGGCTTAGAAGCTTTTCTTTCCAAAAAACTTTGCCTTTCTGAAGATTCGCGAGGCCACTGATTATTTCTAGCAAACTTGTTTTTCCACTGCCACTGGCTCCAGCAATGACTATTGGGAAGCCTCTTCTTGCCTTAAGGTTGATGTCAACCAGCACAGCTTTCTCTGCTGTAGCAGGTTGATAGTTAAGTGATTTAAGTTCGAGCATTCAACTGGGCCTGTTTGCTGAAATCAAAATAAAAATCCAAGATGGCATATAAAAGGCTTTTTAGAGAGCATATGTTCTAATTTTCGGCGATGATGCCATTCTTGCTTTGATTTTATGGACGTACGATTTCGAGAAGTTGACCAATTTAATTGTTGGCTATGGCTTTACTTTAAAGAAGTCCCTAGTCAGGGGGAGCGAAATTATGTGGATGGGGTTTTTGATAGTTGGTATGTAATTGGTCGGTTAGGTGGATTTAATGCTGAAAATTTACAAGTACATGAAGAGGGCGCCGATTTGAGTTGTATTAGCTATGACAACAATCATTGCGAATCTGTAATTCCAGCATTGATGCATAACGTAGGTCAGTTGGAATATAGAGATAAATGGGCTAGGTGTTGGGTTGACTTAGGTACTAGTGATGGACTTGCTTTTGATGTCCTTATAAACACTTTGTCTCAGCTTGATTCTGATGTTGTAGAACTCCAGGAGTTGATTATTGGTGGTGTTAATGATGATTGGCCGGTCGAGGAACATCCAGATGCCGTCTTCTCTCAAGGAGGTTGATTGACTCTGTGGCTGAATTGAGAAGGCTTTTGATAGATCCGAAAAGGATTTCAGTTGTTGATTCTTTTGATAGCGATATTTTGCTCAGCCCTAGTGAGGCACATTATTTAAGACGTGTATTGAGATTAAAGAAAAACGAATCTTTTGCCATAGTTGATGGTGTCGGTCATTTATGGGAAGCGTTACTTATTAGTGGAAATACTTTTAAATTGAAAACAAACTTTTACTCGCCTTTAGAAGAGCAAACCCTACCTACTCCTCTGATTTGCCTAGGAGTAGTTGTACCTAGGCATGGATTTGATGAGGTTCTTCGCATGTGTTGCGAGATTGGCGTTGATCTTTTACAGCCTCTTCGGGCAGAGAGAAGCTCTCTTTCTATTGATGAGAAATCGTCTAGATGGGAAAGTATTTTGAGAGAAGCAGTTGAGCAATCAGAAAGACTTTGGACCCCTAATTTGCTCCCCATAATTGAGGTCAGCAATTTTTGGAGTCGTTGTGATTCCAACCCTGGATTTTCAATCGCTACAACTAGGAACAAAGATATAGTTGACTTCCGCCTTTCGTTATGTGGTCTTGATAAAAGGCTTGATCAGATTTGGGTTGCGGTTGGACCAGAAGGAGGATGGACGCCCCAAGAGGAGGTTAGTGCTAGAGAAGCAGGGTGGAATATTGTTGATTTAGGAGACAACATACTAAGAACATCAACTGCTTCTATTGTGGCTGTTCAAACAATGGCAAATTGGCGAAGATCTATCCTTGCATAAAGTCTGATAAGGTTTGATTCTAAAGCATAGGATTACTTTTAATACGGAAGAGATTGATGGGCGTTGTCTCAATTTTTCAAGCTTCTTGGTTTTTGGCTTTTTTTATTAATACTTTTCTTATAAGCATTGCTCAGAAATTACCTCTATTAACAACTGCTGGCTGGGTGCATGCAGGAGCACTTGGAACAATCCTTTTGGGTTGTCTTGGCTGGCATGGCTGGTTTGTAGTTGTTATATATCTCTTCCTTGGCTCATTGGTAACTCGCTTAGGAATGGCGCGCAAAAAGCTTGAAGGTCTTGCTGAGGCGAGAGGAGGGAAAAGAGGCCCCGAAAATCTTTGGGGCTCTGCTGGAACTGGGGCTATCTTAGCGATTTGTATTAAGGCTGGAATAGGAGAGCAATCACTTTTGTTGATAGGTTTTGCTACTAGTTTTGCCGCAAAATTAGCTGATACTTTTGGGAGTGAGATTGGTAAGAGATGGGGTGGAAAAGCATATTTGATAACTTCATTTCGTCGGGTCCCTCCCGGTACTGATGGGGCAATTAGTCTTGAGGGGACCCTCGCTAGCACCCTGGGAAGTCTTGTTATGACTATGGTTATGGTTGCTTCCTCTTTAGTTCCGCTTGGCCAAGAATCTGTATTAGTTTTTTTGATTGGACTTTTGTCTACATTGTTGGAAAGTGTTCTTGGTGCTGTTGCTCAAGGTAAATTTAGATGGTTAACAAATGAGGTAGTTAATTTCGTGCAGACTTCAGTAGCAGCTATTTTGGCTATTACTATTTCGAATTTTCTCTTCTGAAAATATTTAATTTAACTTCTTATCTTTAAAAATTGATCGACAGATTTTCTAGGTCTAAATTTTCTTTATATTTCTAGAATAAACAGGCAAAGTATAATCTATGCATAATCTTTATACCTAACTAATTAGTGATGTAGGGGTTCTTATTGGCTCCATTTCAGCCCATTTAAGTAGTGAGGACCAGTTCATTATTCTTTGATAGATCCAGTGATGCCCAGATGAATTCAGATGAATACCGTCGGGTTCGATCCATTGGTTAAAGTCAGGTTCATTTAGCATGGCTTGATGAATTGGAAGGAATGGGACATTGATTTCAAGGCAGGCATCTTCTATTTGCGCTTCATAAATTGATGAAGCTTCATTTGAGTACCAGAGGCAATCTGCAAAGGGCATAGCTGTTTCATCAACTGGTGTAAGGCCGATCATCATTACGTGCGTTCTTTGGCTGATTTCTTTGAGGAGTTGATGTAGGCCAAAACGATAAGCCTTTGCTGTTAATTGTGGCCGGCCGTCTGATCTACCAACTTTTGCAGTGTCATTTAGACCTACTGCTAAGAGAACAGCATCAGGTAGTTGTCTTCGGAGTTCGCCACGAACTCCCCATTCTTTTTGCCATCTACTAGCAACATTCTCAAGACCATCTCCACGTATTCCTAAAGAATAAATAATTGGAGATTGAGGATTATTCATCCAATTCAAACGGAGCCTTTCTACCCAGCCTCCACTATCACGATCTCCCCATCCATAAACACCGCTATCACCAATCACTATAAGTTTTTTAGGATAAAGATTCATTTATTTAGCAAAGTAAAATATATCAAAAAAATGAGTGAGAGGCTGTTGATTTTTTCGTCGTATAGGACATCCAGAATTGGCTTAGATAATCACTGATGCTTTCACCGACCAAAGTGATAGATGAATAGAGAATAATTAGGACAGTCACCTCCGCCCAATTAAATGAGCTTAGGGATTCGATCAGTTGCCAACCCAATCCAGTCCCCCCTATTAGACCTACTACGGCTGTTTCTCGCAATAAAACATCAGTTCTATATGAGGCGTATGCAAGATAGCTAGGGCTTTGAGAACTCATGTAGCCATACAACCAAGAAGCAGATGGACCTGCTCCAGTTGCTTTCATGGCATG
This sequence comes from Prochlorococcus sp. AG-409-J16, assembly GCA_003215655.1. GTDB lineage: Bacteria > Cyanobacteriota > Cyanobacteriia > PCC-6307 > Cyanobiaceae > AG-409-J16. Next base: position 177,022 of record QCKB01000001.1, on the reverse strand, counting down.
CCATTTTCTATCTGTTTGATTATCAATGCCTTCTTTTAGTAGACGTCCCATGATGCCGATGTTATGCAGCCCAAGAGCTATTGCTGCTACAACAAAACTTGGATTGCTAAATAGGAGTAAGAGTAAAGAAGATAGAGGTGGAGGGATTAACCTGAGGATTCCCCAGATAATGCTTTGAATGTTGACCTCGAGTCGACTCGGAAAAAGCATTAAACCTAGAGGAGGTATCCCTATTGCAATTCCAGCAGATAAAAATGTGAGGATTAAAGTTGATCCAATTAATGTGAGTAAAGGTAGTTCTTTAAAAGCAGATTCAATTTCTACCAATGTTGGCAAAGAAAGATTATGCCATTCAAAATTCGTTATGGCTCCTATCTCTGACTCTTTTAACCAAAAGAAGCAAAAGGTAGTAAAGGTAAGAGTTAAAGGAATGAGGATGAAAGAAAATTGATATTTTTTTGTGATCCTATAAAGATTTTTTCTACACCAACTAAGGACTAATTCTAAGCTAAACATTACAAGCCCAAGCATCCATAGACCAGTCCACATCTCATTAAATTCAAGAGATTGGAATGTTAGTTGTAGGTCTGTACCAATGCCTCCCAAACCGAAAATACCGAGTAAGGTTGCACTTCTTAGGGCACATTCGAGTCGATAACCGCTATAGCTTGCAATAATTGGGATAATGGGAGGCCCTAGAGCTGTAATTAACCCAGGAAAAGGCTTTGCACCAATTTGATTAATAGCAATTAGTGCACGATGATCTAGAGCGTCTAGTTGATTACTTAGTACTCTTGCAACTAGTGAGGAGTAAGGAATAACAATGGCTACTACCGCAACCCATGGTGATAGTCCAAATCCTTGAAGTAGAAGTAAGCCCCATAAGATTTCATGGATAGATCTTGGAATAGCAAGTATGCGACGGGTAATACTTGCTGCCCAACTTGGTGCGTTGAATGTTTTCCAAAAAATGCTTGAGCTAAAAATCCCTAAAATCAATCCAATGAATGTGCTAATAGACCAGCTAACTAATGCTGTAGCAATGGTCACTCTCAACCCTCTCCAGCTACTGCCTAAAACAATTGCATCTAATGCTGGATGAAATGATGCCTCTATAAATGAGCTGAATATACTTAGGCCACCATTATGTATACCTTTAAGGAAGATAAAAAGTACTGGCAATAAAGTTAGTCCAGGTAATAATGTTAATAATGGTGGACTAAATTGGATTTTCCTCATGACTATTTATATAGCCATGAGATTTCTGAAGAGTTAACTTTCTCCGTTGGAAGATCAAAGATTATTTCACCCTTTTTAATTCCAATAATACGGGTGAAGTATCTTATTAGATCAGGTCTGTGGAGACTGATTATTACACTCTCAGGAATTTGTATGGTGATATCATTTTCTTTCCCAATCAAAAGCTTTAGGATTTTATTGCTTAAGTTTGGATCTAAATTGGAGATAGGTTCATCTGCAAGTAGTAGCTGAGCACGTTGTCGGAATAAACGAGCGATGGCTACTCGTTGTCGCTGACCTCCTGAGAGTTCTTTAATAGGAAGATCAATCATTTCTTTGTTTAACCCAGCTGCTTCTAGGCAAGTCAAAGACTCTTTACTATCTATTAGACCCATTAAGTTTCGAATGGCCCAAATCAGATTATGACGACCTAGTGCACCAGCATTTACGTTTTGAGAAACATTGAGCTCCTCGATAAGTCTAAGTTCCTGCCATAGGGTTCCTATTGCTGCACGATGTCTACTACTTATTCGACTTAGATCCTTACCATGCCAAAGTACATTTCCTTCATGTGGTTTAAGGCTGCCATTTGCTACTGATATCAGGGTTGTTTTTCCTGCACCGCTAGGCCCTAAGAGGGCGATTTTTTCTCCATTGCCTACAGACAGCTCAACATTCTTCAGCCGATCTGTTGATATACCTAGGACCCGAACACCAGTTAGTTCGAGCATCGTCCTCATTTGATTTTCCCGAGTTGTCGACCGATTTTCTCAATAGCTTTGTATTGCTTTACGTCAGCTGGAATAAATTTTTCTGCTCCAAAAAGCTCTAGGATTTTTTCTTGAGACTTTGATTGTTTGTTGAAGCTTAGAAGAGCTTTCTGAAGTGAGCTTGTGAATCCTTTGCCGAATCGCTTGTCAAGATTTGGTTGTGCAAGCCAATGGTAATCGGCATATGGCGGTGTTCTCCATATGACTTTAACTCGTGATTCGTTGACGCGTTTTCTTAAAATATTCACTTTCCAAACCTGTTCGTTAAGAGCACCTACTTCGTAAGAACCACTCTGGACTAAAGCTAATGTCGCATCATGGCTACCACTAAAGCCAGCTCTTTTACCTGCAAAATCTTTAATAAGAACGCCTGATTGCTGTAAGTAAAACTGAGGCATCAGACGCCCTGAAGTTGAGCTTTCAGATCCAAAGGTAAACCTTTTACCTTTTAAAGCTTTTAAGCCAGCTTGGTTTTTGATAGGTTGAAGCCTACTTCTTGTATTAGCAATAAAAACACTTCTAAACTTTTTATCAATATTACGTTGGGCAATTACTTTTGAACCTGGTTTTTGCAACCTAGCTTGAACTCCAGTAAGTCCACCGAACCAAACAAGATCTAGACTTCCAGTTCTAAATGCAGTTACAGCAGCTGGATAATTAGTTACTTTTACATATTTGACTGGAACTTTTAATTGCTTATTTAGTTCGTTGGATAATAAATTATAAAGTCGATTTAGTTTCTCAGGGTTTTGGTCTGGAATTGCTCCAATAAATAAGGTCTCTTGAGATTGAGCTGTGGCAAAGGGTTGAATACTTAAGGAAGTTATTACAGGTGTTAGGAGAAATATTTTGAGGTTATTTCTGATCACGATGAATGAATAATGTGGGTTTTAGATGGTTAGCAATTATTTTTGTTGGTTAATGAATTGATTTAGGCGGTAAAGCCCATCAAAAATTGTTTCTTCTGAGACAGCACAAGAGACCCTTATACATCTGGGCTCACCAAACACTGTCCCAGGAACCATTGCTAAACCAACTTCTTCTAATGCTCTTTCACAAAATAATATCGAATCTTCGAAATGTGCAGGAAGTCTGGGAAATGCATAAAAAGCTCCTTCTGGTTCAACAAGTTTAATTCCATCTAGATTGTTTAACCCGTTTGTTAGTACGGATCGACGATGGTTATAGATACTGACCATTTCTTTTACGCAATCCATAGATCCTTGTAAGGCGGCTAGAGCTCCTTTCTGCGCAAAACTACAAACATTGCTTGTGCTTTGACTTTGTAGTGCTGTTGCAGCCTTTATAACTTCTGAATCCCCGGATAGGTAGCCAATACGCCAGCCAGTCATAGCCCAGCCTTTTGCGAAGCCGTTAACTGTAAAGATACGTTCTTTTAAATCAGGTACTACGGCAGCAAAGCTGTGATGGGTATATCCATCCGCTAGTAGAAACTCATAGATCTCATCACTCATTACAAGCACTTTTGGATGTCTTCTAAGGATTTCCCCTAAAGCTTTTAATTCATCTATAGGCATTACTCGACCTGTTGGATTCCCAGGTGAATTGAGAATTAGGAGACGCGTCTTTGAATTTATTGCATTTTCTAGTTCTTCTAGATTTGGTTGGAACCCATTTTCCGGAGATGAGGGCAATGGTATTGCTTTAGCTCCAGCTAGAACAACCATTTCCGGATAGCTCAGCCAGTAAGGGGATGGAATTAAGACTTCATCTCCATGATCAAGAAGCACTTGAAGCAGGTTGTATATGGCTTGTTTCCCTCCATTGGTAATAAGTATTTCTTTTGGCAGCGTTGGGATCTTATTTAAATTAGTTAGCTTGTTAGCAATAGCTTCTCTTAGCTCAGGATCACCAGCTGCAGGACCATATTTAGTAATCCCCTGAGATAGAGCTTTTCGAGCTGCTTCAACGATGAATTGAGGGGTGGAAAAGTCCGGTTCTCCCGCACTTAGACTGCAAATATCTCTACCTTGATTTTTTAGCGCATTAGCTCTTGCGCTAATTGCCAAGGTAAGTGATGGCTTAAGGGCAATAGCCCGTTTTGAAAGCTTTGGAGGGGGAGGCGGCATTTTGCTTAAAGCTATATGCGCACTGCTAGTAAGAACCTCATCCTGCCTGATCTAATGAACTAGACAACCCTTATTTTGACAAAGAAGTTTTGATTTTTCGACCTGATATCAGCTTGCTTATTGCTGCGCGCATCCCTAGAGAGCTTGCTGAGTTTTACTCTGACGCCATTAAAGCAAAGCTTTCTAAGGGATTTAATGATGAACACTGGCTGGTTCAATGTACCAATGGGCTAGTTATTCAGGTGTATCGACCTTCTGTCAAAGGGCCTTGGCCGAATAGAGGCAGGTCTATAGCGCCTTGTCTTCAGGCAGAGCCTTCGGCTACCCCTTTAATTGTCTTGGAAAGGTGGGTTAGCGATTTGAAATCTAATGGAGCTAAGGTCCTTGACTCCCCAAAACTAGAAATATTTGGTGCGGAATCATGGCTTTCTGATCCTGAGGACAATGCTTTTTTATTGCTTGTTCCAGGTCCCCAGTAATTGAACTTTTAGAATGGTTTGGTTACCAATATTTAGTGGTTTAAGTTTTGGGAGAAAGGCTTTTGAAGGAGGAAGTCAGTTGTCGATCTTGTGGACAACTGAGCACATATACAAAGGTGGTTGTAAGTCGAGGTAACCCATTTGCCAGCCTTATGGTGATTGGGGAGGCACCTGGAGCAAAGGAAGACGAGGTTGGTGAACCTTTCATCGGTCGATCAGGAGTTGCGTTGGATAACTTGATGAAAAGTGTTGGGATTGACTGCGAGCAGGATGTTTATATATCAAATGTCGTTAAATGCCGACCTCCTAACAATCGTAGACCTACAAAAAAAGAGATAGATGCTTTTATGCCTTGGTTACATCAACAAATAAAGTTAGTCGACCCCTTAGTGATAGCGCTTGCAGGGGCTACTGCTGTAGAAGCTTTATTGGGCATTAAGCAGGCAATATCTGATGTTCGAGGGAAATGGCAGCGTTGGAAGGGACGGTGGGTGATGCCTATATTTCACCCTGCTTATCTTCTGAGGAATCCTTCCAAAGAGGAAGGGGCGCCAGTTGATCTTACTCGTGGAGATTTATTGAAAGTTAGGAGGAAACTAATTAAATACAATAGACCTATTGTTATGCCAGTTTTGGAGCTTAATAGGGGTCAAAATCCATGATTGCAACCTTGCCCCATAGTTCAGAGAGCCTTTCTAAGAGATATGACACCAAGATCTTCCGAAGATCAACGCGAACCGTAATGGTTGGAGATGTGTCAATTGGAAGCGAGCATCCTGTTCGGGTGCAATCAATGATCAATGAAGACACTCTTGATGTGGAAGCATCTACTGCTGGTATTAGGCGATTACATGAAGCAGGGTGTGAGATAGTCCGTTTGACAGTTCCATCTTTAGGACATGCAAAGGCAGTAGGGGAAATAAAAAAACAGCTGGAAGTTACTTATAAGAATGTTCCTCTTGTGGCAGATGTTCATCATAATGGAATGAATATTGCGCTTGAAGTCGCTAATCACGTTGATAAAGTTAGGATTAACCCAGGTCTTTTTGTTTTTGAGAAACCAGATCCTAATAGGACTGAGTTTACAAAGGAGGAAATAGATGAGATAGGTGCAAGAATCGTTAGAAGATTTGAACCATTAGTTTCTGTATTAAAAGAGCAAGATAAGTCTCTGCGTATAGGTGTGAACCACGGTTCATTGTCAGAAAGAATGCTTTTTTCATATGGAGATACACCTTTAGGAATGGTCGAATCCGCGATGGAATTTATTCGTATTTGTGACCAGCTAGATTTTCATAATATTGTTATATCAATGAAGGCTTCAAGAGCACCAGTAATGCTTGCTGCATATAGATTAATGGCAGATACTATGGATAAGGAAGGGTATAATTATCCCTTGCATCTTGGTGTCACTGAGGCGGGAGATGGAGACTATGGCAGGATAAAAAGTACAGCAGGTATTGCAACATTATTAGCAGAAGGTTTAGGAGATACTATTCGCGTATCGCTTACCGAAGCCCCAGAGAAAGAAATCCCAGTTTGCTATTCCATTTTGCAAGCAATGGGCCTTAGGAAGACAATGGTTGAATATATAAGCTGCCCTAGTTGTGGACGTACACTTTTCAATCTTGAAGAAGTAGTACATAAGGTAAGAAACGCTACCTCTCATTTGAAAGGGTTAGATATTGCAGTGATGGGCTGCATTGTTAATGGACCAGGAGAGATGGCGGATGCAGATTATGGATATGTTGGCAAAGGCCCTGGTGTAATAGCTTTATATAGAGGCAGAGAGGAAATTCGAAAGGTTCCAGAGGATGAGGGCGTTGATGCGTTGGTTCAGTTAATTAAAGAAGATGGAAGATGGGTCGAACCAGAATGAACAACAGAATCTTTTTATTTAACTTTGGAGCATAATTAGTTTTGCTAAGACTTTTAAGAAATAATTTATCCAAGGAGAGTAAAGTACTATCTACTTTCATTGGAGTACTAACTTATACATCTGTCTTTTTTTTATCTCTTCCTTTAAAAGGATTAGCAGTTGAGAAAATATCTTTAATATCAGATAGCCCAAAGGAAGTGATTGATCAGGTATGGCAAATTATCTATAGAGATTATTTAGATTCATCAGGGAAATATGCTGTTTCAGATTGGATGAATCTTCGTAGGAAGTTGCTTTCGAATAAATATATAGATAAGTCTTCTTCCTATGAAGCCATAAGAAATATGTTGGAAACGCTTGAGGATCCTTACACTAGATTTCTAGATCCTAAAGAATTTAAAGAAATGAAGATCGAGACTTCAGGTGAATTAACAGGAGTTGGAATACAATTATCTTTAGATAAAGATACTAATAGGCTTATTGTTGTTTCTCCAATAGAAGGAACTCCCGCTGAAAGATCAGGAGTTTTGTCTAAGGATGTAATTGCTTTTATTAATGGTGAAACTACTAAGGGAATGTCAATAGAGAGAGCGGTAAAGCTTATTCGTGGGAAGGAAGGAACGAAGGTAAAGCTAGGGCTGCTTAGAAATGGTCAATATATTAATATTGAAATAATACGGGAGCGTATAGAAATTAAGGCAGTTATTAGTAAATTAAATATTACAGAATACGGTCAGAGAATTGGTTATATAAGGCTGAAACAATTTAATGCGAATGCTTCAAAGGAGATGAGGAAAGCAATTAAAAAGCTAGAAAATAAAAATGTTAAAGGTTATGTTCTTGACCTACGCAGTAACCCTGGTGGTCTATTAGAGGCAAGTATTGATATCTCTAGGCAGTGGATTAATAAAGGAATAATTGTAAGTACTCAAACAAGAAGTGGAGTTAAGGACTTAAGAAGGGCAAATGGATCGGCTCTTACAAGTCGTCCTGTTGTTGTTTTGGTTAATGAAGGATCAGCCAGTGCAAGTGAGATTCTCTCTGGTGCAATTAGGGATAATGAACGTGGAGTTTTAGTTGGAAAGAAAACCTTTGGGAAGGGACTAGTTCAATCTGTAAGAGGTTTGTCTGATGGCTCTGGAATGACAGTAACAATTGCTAAGTATATGACTCCGAATGGAACTGATATTCATAAAAATGGAATAGTACCTGATGTTAATGCTGACATGTCAGAGTTTGAAGCATCCAATTTAACTTCTACTCAGTTGGGTACAGAAAAGGATAGTCAGTATCAAGTTGCAGAAACTGAATTAATTAAGGCTATAAATAAATCAAGTAATTCTTCTTCTTATGATCATCTGTCTACTAATATAGCTTTTGCTGTTAGATAGTAATTCTATTCTCTGGTTTCTTTGATTAATGTTTTATGATTAGCAGTATGTATTTTAGATTTTCTAATTCTTTATTTTGGGAATATGATCATATATCAATTCTCCAATAACCATACCAGTCTGGAATAAGCCTTTGATTCCTTCCTAGGGCATCTGGCTGTATTATTATCTTCCAACAATTTTTTGTATCTATGCATTGGCAATTGTCTATAGTGTCTAGCTTATCTATATAAGAAAGATCATCTTTATGGGTTTTAAAAGTATTTTTTAGCCATTTATCTTTTGCTTTTCTTTTTGCAATCAGAGCAGTTTCTTCAACTATTAGGCCAAATTGATGTAACTCTATGAGTTGATTAGGATCGTAGCCTCCAAGGTTTATGAACCAAAGTTTCTTATTGCTAATTAGTGTATCTTGATTATTTATAGTAACAGTTTTTTCTTTTATTTTTTCTAATTTTATTGAATAACCATCGACAAACCTTATCTCTACATAACTATCTATGTGCAGACCTATCTGCTCACCAAACCACTCTTTGCGCAATTGAGGGATAGTATCGTTAATTGAAGTCCCAATTACCCATCTAACATCATGAAGCTCTATGTTGCATTCTTTAGAACGTCCCCCAAGAACTACTAGATAAAGTTTATGTAATCTATTTTCGTCCTCACTGGAATCGACCATTGGAATTAAATTTAAATTATTTGTAAACGATATTCTAATTACTCATGTCAAGCATTTTTTTTATAGGCAGATATGCATCCTTTATCAACTTCTTATCCAGTTGTATTTTTGGACTCATATTAGTTAAGCAATTTAGTACTTTATCAAGGGTATTAAGTCTCATATATGGACAGGAATTACAGCTGCATCCATCTAAACCTGGAACCTCAATGAATTTCTTTAAGGGCATTGATATCCTCATCTGATGGATTATCCCTGGCTCAGTTAAGATTATGAATGTCTCTGAGCTACTTATTTCTACTTGCTTAAGTAATTTACTTGTTGAACCAATAAAATCAGATAACTCTAATAGATTCTCCTGGCATTCAGGATGGGCAAGAATCTCAGCTTCTGGATATTGTAGCTTTAGTTTCAGAAGTGCTTCTTCGCTGAATGTCTCGTGAACAGAACAGCTGCCTTGCCAGCATATAAGCTTTCTTCCACTTTCTCGTTCTACCCACCTGCCAAGGTTCTTGTCAGGTGCAAATAGAATAGGAGTCTCCTTTGGGAGTTGTTTAACTAGGTCTACAGCATTACTACTTGTACATATCAAATCACTCTGGGCTTTAACAGCAGCAGAGCAATTTATGTAGCTGATTACAAAATGGTTTGGATATTTGCTGCAGAAGTCTGCAAATTCCTCTGAGGGACAATCATCTGCAAGTGTGCAACCAGCGTCTAGGTCTGGTAGCAGGACTTCTTTGTTTGGACATATTATTTTTGCGGTCTCTGCCATGAAATGTACACCGCAAAAAACGATGACATCTGCATTTGTACTTTCAGCTTTTCTTGATAACTCTAGAGAGTCTCCAATGAAATCTGCGATGTCTTGTATTTCTGGATCTTGATAGTAATGAGCAAGTATTACTGCATTGCGTTCTTTTCGCAGCAAGTTTATCTCTCTTATGAGTTCTTCCTTCCCTTTTGATGGAACTGGATGTGTATCTGTGGCGATACCACTCAACATTGCTAAATATTTGGGGCAAAATGGATAGGCCTGGGCTTTGTTTTTCTGTCAGTCCTCCGTATTGCAATTGCAGGAGACCTACATGGCGAATGGGGCGCTGAAGATCAAGCTTTGTTAGCTAAGTTACATCCCGATTGCGTTTTGTTTGTTGGGGACTTGAGTGATGGAGATATAAGGGTAACCAAATCGATTTCAGAGATCCCTCTTCCAACAGCTGTAATTCTAGGAAATCATGACCGTGGGAGGGACCAAACAGGTGATGTATTACGCAATCAATTGAAAGTGTTGGCTGAGAAGCATTGCTCGTGGAGCCTTCGTAAATGGGAGGAGCCTCGACTAGCCGTTATTGGCGCAAGGCCATGTAGTTCAGGTGGAGGTTTTTATTTGTCAAAAGAAGTTGAGGCTGTTTTTGGACCTTTGACAATTCAGGATTCGGCCGATCGAATAGTGTCAGCAGCTAATTCAGCACCTGTTAATTGGCCAATGGTGTTGCTTGCTCATTCAGGTCCTACTGGGCTTGGTTCTGAGGCTGAAAGTATATGTGGGAGAGATTGGAAGTCACCAGCCATTGATTGGGGTGATCTGGATCTGGCGTTAGCCCTAAATCAGATGAGAGGAACAAGATTGCCAGCTTTAGTGGTCTTTGGCCATATGCATCATGCTTTAACTAGAACCTCTGGCTATCGACGTACTTTTCATAAAGACATTTATGGGACTATTTTTTTAAATTGTGCATGCGTTCCCAGAAGAGGCTTCGATTCTTCAGGGCGTTTAGTTTGCCATTTTTCATGGGTAGAGTTTGTTAATGGTCAATTGAACCATGTGTCTCATCGTTGGTATTTACAAGATGGCTCATTGTCTTATGAGGAAGTTCTCCATTGCAAGAACTTATAAACTCATCTCATGTTGATATATACATTAATAAGTACTCATGGCTATGGGCATGCTGCAAGACAGTCATCTGTACTTAGAAAGATAAAAGAAATCAAGCCTGAATGGAGAATAGTAATTAGTACAGAGGTCAATAAACGTATTTTAGATGTATTTATGCAAGGAGTAGAATTTGAATATCGAAAATTCAAATGGGATATTGGAGTAAATCAGTTAAATGCATTAACAGTAAATCTTAAAAGTACATTAACTTCTATTTCTGAACTTAATCATTTGCTTCCTGATCAGATTAAAAGTGAGTCTGAATGGATTAAATCTCAAAAAGAAGATGTGATCTTCATTGCAGATATACCTCCTTCGGCATTCAGATTATCTAAATCAGTAGGAGCACCATTATATTGGATTGGTAATTTTGGTTGGGATGATATTTATGCACATTTAGGAAATCAGTTTAAAGATCATTCCGATAGAGCACTTGAAGAATACTCTCAAGGTAAATTACTAATTAGGTGTCCATTTTCATTGCCAATGAAATGGGGTATACCCGAGCAATCTATAGGACTTACGGTTGATAGGCCTAGACATTTAAGGAACGAAATTAAATCTATCATAAAAGAAGACAAGAGAACTAAAGTTATTGTTGCTTTTGGCGGCATGGGATACGATATTGATCCTAAATTGTTCAGCTATTGGCCTGACCATCTTTTTTTGATTTCTGAAGATAATGCTAGAGGTAACTTTGAAATTACAAATAATATTTTACTTATGCCAAAATCTATTCGAGTTTTAGATGTTTTACCTTTCTGTACCAGGCATATAGGAAAGCCTGGTTATAGCAGTTTTTGTGAGGCAATCAGTCAGAGGGTCGGTCTACACGTTGTAGAGAGGGAGACTTTTGCAGAAGCATCAGTACTCATGGAAGGATTAAAAAAATTTGCATTTCATCGCATAATCACTGAACAATCGCTTTCTTTAGGTGATTGGAAACTTGATATACCTTTGATTGATCCTACTAATAAAAATATCAATTTAGATGGAGCTTTAGAAGCTGCAAGATTAATAATCGGAGAATATTATTAATCTAATCTTTAAAATTTAATCAGATTGTTCAAGTTGATTTTCTCCAAATGTTGCTTGAGCTATTAGATAACCAAGTAATGCTGATCCAATGAAACCTACAAAATTCCTGATTAAGGGAAGTATTTCACTTGTTCTTGTAACTACTGGAGCGATTCCAAAGACTCCAAATAACATTACCCATAGTGGCGATAGAAGAAGTAACCATGGCCATGCAATCGTCTGATTTTGTTTACGAGGAAAAGCTGAGATTCCAGCAATTATTCCACCTAGTATTGAAGAAGACAGTGTCCAGATCCATTGTTCTTTTGCTAATCCAGGGACAACTTGGCAGCCTCCACGATCTAGGCATGTTTCAACAGAATCTAAGGCATCAATTATTGATCTATCTTCGCCATTATCTCTTACATAATATTGGTTCCCAAATCTTGTTTGTAGTTCTACCCAAAAAATCCTAGGCATTAGTGCAAATAAGGCATCTCCCACATTAAAGTTGAGAAGATTTCCTCCCCTAGGATCAGCAATAATAAGTAGGCTCCTTTCATCAAGATCCCAATATTCTTTTACGGCTAATCCAGGTGTTTGTTCAAATTGTGTAAGAACCCTTAGTTTCCAGCCTGTATTTTTTTCATAGTCATTAAGTGACTTTTCTAGGTTGTCCTTCTGATTCGGAGTGAAAACCCTTGCTAAATCAATTACTGGTGTTTTTCTATCAGGTAGTAGTTGAGGGTTATTAACTGCCAAACCAGGGGCAGCAATAACTAGTGAAATAAGAAGTGAAATTAGGCACCTCAGTACTTTTTGCCTTATGTTTGCTCCCATGAAAATATTTAGGTGAGTGTAACTTTCTTCAATGAAGCTTTCCTCTAAGCCTACCCCTCAGTGGTTGGTCAAAAGAATTAAGCAGGCAGGAGGAAGCATTAGCTTCTATGAATATATGTCCTTGGCACTGTACGACCCTGAACATGGAGCGTATTCCTCAGGACGGCTTCGGATTGGGAAGGATGGAGACTTCGTCACCTCTCCCTCGATGGGGCCAGAATTCTCTGAATTACTAGCTATACAAATAAATCAATGGTTTAAACATCTTCAGCGAGATTTTGTGAATAGTAATAGGTTTTCATTAATTGAAATTGGTCCAGGGGAGGGCCATTTAATAGAAGATTTAATACCGGCTTTAGTTAGTATAAATCCAATCATAATTGAATATTTAGATTTTGTTTTGGTAGAAGAAAGTCAAGCGTTGAAAAATAAACAGAAAAGAAGACTAAGTAAGTTTTCAAAAATTTCTATAACTTGGAAGACTTTAGATCAAGTAACATCAAAACCTCTTAATGGAATAATACTTGCCCATGAGATGCTAGATGCTTTACCTGTTGAGCGTGTGGTTTGGAAGGATAATATTTTATGGAGACAAGGGGTTAAATTAATTCAGCATAATGATAATGAATTTCTTTCGTTTACAGAACTACCTATTAGCAAGGAATTAGTCGACTTAATAAACAAAATTAATTTTTCATATGAGATAAAAATCCCGCCAGAAGATGTCAATAATGGTTGGTGTACAGAAGTTCATGTTGATTTAGCTAGATGGCTTTTTAAAGCTTCCCAGGCTATAGAGAATGGATTCTTACTTATAATTGATTATGCTTTAGAAGCTAATCGTTTTTATAGTAATCATAGGCCATTTGGAACAATAATGTCTTATAAAGAACAGCGTGCCAATAAGTCCATATTAGATAGGCCTGGTGAATGCGATATAACTTCCCATTTGTGTTTAGAGACACTTATACTATTTGCAAAAGAGAATAATTGGAAACTAATCGGAGAAGCCAGACAGGGACAAGCATTATTGTCATTAGGATTAGCTCAAAAACTATACTCACTACAGAAATTATATATAAATAATTTACCTAAAGCCTTGAATAAGAGAGAGACGCTATTGAGATTGGTTGATCCTTTATCCTTAGGTGAGTTTCGATGGATAGCTTTTCACACAAATAGATTTAATGAATTTAGTGATAAAGAAATGAAGGTTGATACACGCTTTTTAGAAGTTCCTGATTAAGTTAGCTTTTTCAAAGAGGATTCAATCTCCTCTCTTTTGATATCATTACGTATTTCTACTTTTCCAATGGCTCTTGGAATTATAAATCTAATTTTACCACCCTTTACTTTCTTATCAGCTTGAAGTGTTTTAAATACATCTTCTATATTAAGTTTTGGCCATTTTGTAGATAGTCCTGCTTTTAAAATTAAGTTTCTTTGGCGTTCTGAATCTTCTCTACTCCAATTACATATTTCAACAGCAAGTTCACCAACAGCGGCCATCCCAATGGCTACAGCTTCTCCATGAAGGTAGTTTCCATATCCACATAGAGTTTCTACTACATGACCGAAAGTATGGCCATAGTTAAGAGTAGCTCTTAGCCCGCTTTCACGTTCATCTCTTGCTACGATCTTAGCCTTAGTAGCTGCTGACCGTTCCAGAATTTTATTTAACACATCTGGCTCTATTTTTGATGGGTTGCTTAACTCAGTTAAATTACTTAGAAACTCGAAAAGTGGTAAATCACCTATTACTGCATATTTAATTACCTCAGCCATTCCTGCCCTGAACTCTCTTTGAGGCAAGGTCGTTAGCGTATTTGGATCTATTAATACAAGTTTTGGTTGATGAAAAGCCCCGATCAGATTTTTGCCACCAGGATGATTGACCCCAGTCTTACCTCCTATCGCAGCATCTACCATTGAGAGAAGGGTTGTAGGAACTTGAACTATTGGAATACCTCTTAACCAAGTTGCGGCTGCGAACCCTGTCATATCTCCTACGACTCCTCCCCCCAAGGCAATCATCAATGAGCTTCTTTCTAATTTTGCAGTAAATGCGGCATTATGAATGAGTTCAATAGTTGAGTTATTTTTTTGATCCTCCCCAGCCTTGATAAGTAGCAGTGTGGGTGAGAATCCACTCTTAGTAAGGCTTTCGAGACATATATCTCCGTAGGGCGTTCCTACATCAGGATTTGATACCACAAGTATTTTGCTTCCCTTTTTAAACCCTGCCTTTATAAGCTCATCTCCAATCAAGCTCAACCCTCCTCCTCCTATGACTACTTCATATGGCTCTTTTTCAAGAGGAACATAAACTCTAGATGGCTTGGTACTCATTATTGATATAACCAAAATGTAGATTTTTTCATTTCACTTACAAACCGTTTGGTAAATGGCCTCATTTAATTGCCTTGTTTATATTAAATACTTGATTCTTACAGAATGATCAACCACTTAAATACCGATAACAAACTTGTAAGCCCAGTAATTGGAGTGGTGGGTGGTGGACAATTGGCGCAGATGATGGTTGATGCTGCTAGCAAACGTAACGTTAATGTTATCGTCCAGACAGGCTCATCAGAGGACCCTGCAGCAAAAAAAGCCTATAAGGTTATTTTTGCAGACCCAGTTGATGCTAGCGCTACAAAAAATTTAGTAGAAAATACTAATGGAGTGACATTTGAAAATGAATGGATTGATGTTAAACAGTTACTACTATTAGAAAAACAATATCATAATTTTCAGCCCTCCATTTCATCTCTAGAATTGCTTGTAGATAAAATTAATCAGAGAAAATTGCTCAAGGAGCTAGATATTTTAGGACCTGATTGGGTAGCTCTAAGAGATTTGAAAATAACAAATAAACGACTCCCTAATGATTGGACCTTCCCTGTTATGGCAAAATTGAGTAATGGAGGTTATGATGGAAAAGGTAATAAGGTGATAAATAATATTAAAGAGTTAGAAAAACTTCTTAACTCCGAAGAATGTGACAGATGGTTTATAGAGAAATGGGTTCCATATCAAAAGGAATTAGCAATTGTAGTAAGTCGTGATAGGTCAGGAAGAGTAAGAAGTTTTCCTTTAGTAGAAACTTGTCAGAAGAATCAAATATGTGATTGGGTAATTGCACCTGCAGCTGTTCATTCATCAGTAGAGGTTACTGCATACAACATTGCTGCATCCCTTGTAACTAAGCTCAATTATGAGGGAGTCCTTGCTGTTGAATTCTTTTATGGAATACAAGGTTTAATGGTAAATGAAATAGCACCAAGGACTCATAACTCCGCTCACTTTTCAATAGAAGCATGCACTAGTAGTCAATTTGATCAACAAATTTGTATAACGGCTGATCTTCCAGTTCCTAGCCCAGAATTAATTGCACCTGGTGCCTTAATGGTTAACTTATTAGGGCTTTCTAATAAATTTGAAGTATCGATAGAAGATCGAATTGATATGCTGCAAAGACATGAAAAATTTTCTATACATTGGTACGGCAAGGAGAAAGAAACACCTGGACGAAAGCTTGGTCACGTTACAGTTTTACTTGAGGGTAAAGATTTTATTTCTAGAAAGGATGAGGCAGATAGGGCATTAAGTTTGATTCGCTCGATTTGGCCAACAAGTTTTGATGGATAGGTACTAATATTAATCTTGACTACCTTGTTGGTGACAGCCTATCTCTAGTGCTCTGATCTGACTCTCTTTCGACATGAGGAGACTGTCGTGAAGGTGCAGTAAACCGGCATAAATGAGCCGGAAACGAATCCTCACTTTGAATCCTCTTCTGGACATTCCAGGTCGAACACTGGGGCTCGCACGGCATGGTGGTTTTGACTCGTTAATTGGCTACGACATAAGGGTTCGCCCGTCGTGGCCATGAGTCAAACTAATGCTATTTTTATAAAACATATAAAAAATAGCATTGCAAATAAAGGTTTAAATTAGTTTTGACTACTAGATATCCCATATATTTAAAAACCACTCACAATTTATGATTTTC
Source organism: Prochlorococcus sp. AG-409-J16 (assembly GCA_003215655.1). Lineage (GTDB taxonomy): Bacteria > Cyanobacteriota > Cyanobacteriia > PCC-6307 > Cyanobiaceae > AG-409-J16. The sequence goes on along the minus strand of QCKB01000001.1, from coordinate 160,681 downwards.
CAGTCAAGTGCTCTTGAATGTTTCCATTGGCTTCTAAGATCTGGTAATAGATCAAATACTCTCCAGGTATTTAAATCCCCAAGGAATTTAGAAGTCTCATTTGGATAGCCAGAAAAACCTATCTTTGAGTCGATATCATTTGAAATATACTTAGTATAAAGTTTATTCAGAGGATTCTTTGGGGTTGACTTGAATTTTGATAGTTTCTCTTGCGTTGAATTGCCGAGTAGATATTCAACAGGAGAGTTAAGAGCGAATTCTATAATATTTTTTCTAGTAAACATAGTTCTTGCTTCTACACTGCAATCAGAAATGATTGTGTCACAGGCGCTCAGTCCTACCATAGGCAGTTGAACAAAATAATCACAATATGCATTTGACTTTACTTCTGATAACTTATTTGAGTTATATGTATTATTAAATATCTCATAGGCTTTTTGGAAGCAATCTTTTATGTAAATGTCTGTTTCGCTATGGCTTTGTTTATTATCGAACGTCCTTATATTACAAGTGTAATCTGAAGTGGTTTCTTCAGATATAGAAATTCTATTAAGTATTTCAATATAGGTATGATAACCTAGGAATAGTTCATCGGCACCTTCTCCTCCATATAGGACCTTATGTCCGTTAGATGAAACTTGTTTGGCTAAAAGGTGTGAAGATGGGTGTGAATGGCTATGTACTGGTGAAGCAAGTAGTTTAATTGATCTTATTAGAGATTCATGATATTTCTCTAAGTTAATATCTACCCAATTATGTTTTTTGCAACCAATACCAACACTTATTTCATTTCCCTTTAAGGCAGTTTTATCTTTATCACCAAATCTACATGTAAATGATTCGTATTGATTTTCCATATGATTCAATATTAATGCACTAGTTAAGGATGAATCAATACCACCACTAATAGTTAAACCAGCTGATTTGGTGTTGTTGACTGACTCTTGTGAATGTAATGACTTAATTAATTCAAACTCTAGCCTGTCTAAATAAGATGTATAACTTATGCCTTTCAATTCTTTATAGGTGTTTTCATTTATTAAATCGAGATTAGTTATAAACTGATTTTGGCCATTAACTTCCCATGTATCTGTATTGAAATTCAATGTATGACCAGGTAATAATTGCCTTATACCTTTAAAAGGAACTTTTAATGGACTGATAAAGTGTCTTTTACTTATATATTCTTTTAGTTGATTAAGATCAAGCTCAAGCCTATTTAAGGATGATATGAATAAGGCAATAGAACCTGGTACAGATGATAAAACTATATAATCATTACTGATCCAATAATAAAGATGTTTCTCACCTGTTGGATCTCTGTAAATTGATATAGAACGTTCGTACGATTTACTATCTGAGGCGATTGATTTGATTTCTGCCAGGGCATACATTCCGTCGCAAGCCTTTATATATTGTTTTAGTAAATTGTTGTTAGAAGCTTTGTATAAATAATCAGTATCTATAGTATCTCTTGTAAATTTGTTTTGTTCAGAATCTGAATATATTTCCCCATTATATAGAATAAAAGATTTTTCATCTAAATTATTATTTTTCTTTATTAGCTTATCAGCAGATTGAATTGCAAGTGTAGATTGATATGCATATTCGTTTTTGGACGAATATATTGATTGATTACATGGGCCTCTAGGCTTTATAAACTCTGCACTTATTTCTTCTAGGGTCTGTTTGTTCAGCTTTTGATTTTTTGAGAAAACGTAGAAAATTCCACACATTTTTAGTTCTTTATACTAATTTTTAAAGTTAAATGCTTCATGTTAATCTTATTCTATCTCTAATTTGGGTAACTTTTTAATTAGATCATCTAATTCCTTTATTTGTTGCAGAAACGGTCTTAGAAGATTTAATGGTAAAGCACTTGGTCCATCGCATAAGGCTTTACCTGGGTGAGGGTGAGCCTCTAGAAATAACCCTGCTATACCTATAGAGATTCCAGCACGTGCAAGCTCAAGGACCTGAGCCCTCCTCCCATTAGAAACATCATCAGAACTGTTCCGAAATTGCAATGAATGCGTTACATCAAATATTATTGGAGTGTTATTACATTCTTCTTTCATTTTTCCCACGCCTAACATATCTACTACTAGATTGTCATAACCGAAATTAGTTCCCCTTTCACAGATTAAAATTTGATCTTTCTTATATGATAAGAATTTATCGACAATATTCGTTACCTGTGATGGGCTAATAAATTGAGGCTTTTTTATATTGATAACACAATCAGTATTGGACATTGATTTTATTAGGTCTGTCTGTCTAGCAAGAAATGCAGGCAATTGAATAACATCACATATCTTTGAAGCAGCCTTTGCCTGCTCTTCGGTATGGACATCAGTAAGAACTGGAATGTCATAAATCTCCTTTATTTTTTTTAATATTTCCAGGCCTTTTTCGAGTCCAGGTCCGCGATATGACGAACCTGAGCTCCGATTAGCTTTATCATATGAACCCTTGAAAATGTATGGTATTTTTAATTCCTTGCATACGGATGCAAAGTGTCCAGCTACATCAATAGCCAGGCCTTCGCTTTCTAATACATTTAGACCTCCAATAAGTACAAATGGCAGCTCGTTGCCAATTATGATGTTTTTTAGATAAACTTTTTTTCTGGTTTCCATAGGAGGTTTTTAATCTGTTAAGGCTAGTAGAAGGATTCTGTATAGGGCGAATCCATTTAACAAAATTTTCCTTGATTATAGCAAGCTTAATAAATACTTTTTATCAAAGGATTGCTTCATTATATTAGCATCTATTTAGGTTTTGATCTTATTTTATTGCTATGTAAATTAAATTAAATCCCATATCTGCTAAAATGAAAATATTTTATATAAAAGCCACTATTCATATGACAAGCAGAATGGCCTCTCCTATACCTATTTTTATAGGTTATGACTATAGGGAGAGGGCCGCAACTAATGTTTTAATTGATAGCTTATATCAAAACAGCACTACACCATTATCAATAACGCCTTTAATAACAACTCAATTGCAAAAGAATGGTATTTATTGGAGAAATAAAGATCCAAAACAGAGTACAGAATTTACTTTTACAAGATTCCTCGTGCCATACTTAATGGGATATAAGGGATGGGCAATTTTTATGGATTGTGACATGCTAAGCCTAGGAGATATTACTGAACTATGGAAATGCAGAGATGATAGATACCCTCTTATGTGTGTTCAACACGATCATAAACCAAAAGAGAATACTAAATTCCAGGGCGAAATACAGACTTCATATCCTAGAAAAAATTGGAGTTCATTGATGCTATTAAATTGTAATCTATGCACTCAACTTACTCTCGAGTATGTTAATTCAGCTAGTCCTATGGAGCTCCACAGATTTCAATGGTTATCTAATGATCAGGAAGTAGGAGAACTGGATTCTAGCTTGTGGAATTATCTTATAGGTGTGGATGATCGATCACCTGAAGATTTCAATAAACTTTCTGTTCATCCTCTTTTGGTTCATTGGACTTTAGGGGGTCCTTGGTTTAAAGACCAACGAATGTTTCAATCTCAATATTCTTATGATTGGTTTGTAGCTAGAGAAGATTCAATGAGGTTATGGGACTAAAACTATGACGAATAAAAGATTTATCATTGCAGTACCTGCAAGACTTGAATCAAAACGCTTGCCAAACAAATTACTAGCTGATATAGGAGGCATGCCAATGATACAACGTGTTTTGCAAAGATGCTCTATGGTTAAAGAAGTGACTCATACAGTTTTAATTACAGATAGTGATCTTTTAATTTCTAATTCTGCATTATGGGGTTTTACTTCTATACAAACTTCATCTACTTTTGAATCTGGTACTGATAGAATTGCTTCTGTATGTCGGAAATTAGTTGCAAAGGCTTGGGATGATGAAACGATACTTTCTGATATAGATAAATATAATATAAGATTAAATGATACTTTTATAATCAATGTCCAAGGTGACCAGCCTTTTTTAGATCCTACGGTTATAGAGGATTTAATATCTGTGTGTAAAAGTGAACCAGTTAAATCATCAGTAATAACACCAATTTATAGTTTAAAGGATAAATCTATCCATGACCCAAATGTAGTTAAGGTTATCTTAGCATCCGACCAATCTGCAATATATTTTTCTAGGTCACCTTTGCCCCATGTAAGAGATGTATCGGTAAATCAATGGCATTTAAATACAAAATATTGGGGTCATGTAGGTATTTATGGATATAATGCAAAGCTTTTATCACAATGGAATAAATTGTCTCCTTCGATTCTAGAACAATCTGAAAAACTTGAACAACTAAGGTTGCTAGAGAATGGTTATAAAATTAATACTTTTAAGATAGATTATAATATTCTTTCTATCGATACAAAGGAGCAATTAGATAAAGCACGCTCAATTGTATAACTTCAATTAACATCAGAAAAATAATTTTAATCTGAGATATTAAATATCAGTTTATATCTTTCCAACCATATTTAGTTATGGTTAGCCATGTTTTTCTGGCACGTAGTATTTTTATTGCTAACTCCTTGATTGCTCCTTCTCCACCTTTCTTCGATAGTATTAGGTCTGATTTCTCTTTTATATATGTGGGGGCGTTTGCAGGAACTATAAATAGACAGACATGCTCCTTCACAGGTAGATCATTTAAATCGTCTCCTACATATCCAATTTCACTACTAGGTATGTTAGTTATTTTTATTATTTCTTTTATAATCTCTGACTTATCTTTGACTCCAGTAAAACAATAATCAACAAATAGTTGCTTTGCTCTATTATCTATAGATATACCCTTGCCTCCACTTATAAATGCTATTTTTATACCTTCATTTTTAAGTAATCTAATAGCTAAACCATCCTTAACATCAAATCTTCTTAATGGTTCATCTTGAAACCCAAGCCAAAGACCTCCATCAGTTAGAACACCATCAACATCAAGGGCTAAAAGCTTTAAATTCTTAAGTTTATTTCCCTTACCAATCCAATCTAATTGTTTAAAAATTCTAGTCCTTAATATTAATCTTGATATTAAATTATTCATTTTAAGCCCATTTCAATTAGATCATGTAATCTTAATAAGCCTATCAATTTATTGCCATAATTTTCCCTGATTACTACTGGAAGAACAGTTACTTTTCTGCCCTCTTTGTTCCTTTCCATATTCTCTAATGCTTTTATTGCAAGTAAATCCTTCTCAATTATGACTGGTTGTGATGTCATTATTTCTTTAGCAAATAAGCTTGTCCACTCTTTCTTACTAAACGTTCTAAGAGCTCTTCTTAAATCACCATCAGTTATCAAACCTAATAATTTCCCTTTGCAATTTGGATCTTCTACCCAACATGTACCGATTCCATCTTTAGTAAGTACGCTAATAACCTCCTCAAAAGGCGTATTCGGTTCAACAGAACTTAGTTTGTTCTCTGGAATCATAATGTCACCAGCTGTAAGCGTTAGTCTTTTTCCTAACGAGCCAGCAGGATGATTAATTGCAAAATCATTCGTCGAGACTCCCCTTCGGTCCATCCATACTGTCGCAAGGGCATCCCCAATTGCCATACATACTGCAGTACTAGCTGTAGGTGCAAGGTTTAAAGGACAAAGTTCTTTATCTACGCTAGCTATTAAAACGATATCGCTTTTTCTACTAAGAGTTGAATCTTGATTCCCAACCATAGCAATAGTTGAATTTCCTCGACGCTTTAATTGGTTCATTACTTCTACGAGCTCTTCGGTTTGTCCACTATTTGAGATGAACATACAGAGATCTTCGGGAGCTACGACACCTAGGTCACCATGCATAGCATCTAGTGGATTTAGATATATAGCCATAAGCCCTACAGACGAAAACGTAGCAGCAATTTTTCTAGCAACTATTCCACTCTTCCCTACACCTGTAATTACAAGCTTGGCACGTTGATCACTGCACTGTTCAAGAAGTTGTAGAGCTTTTTCAACCTCGCTACTGTTAAGACGGTCTGCTGCAGTTTTTATTGCAGCAGCCTCTTCCTGTAGACATCGCGATAGTGCAGACAAATTTAATTGAAGTGATCTTGATTTAGCTAATCATAAACGACACTCTGATAAGAGAGGTGAACCTTTTAACAGGAAAGGTTGTTTATGATGATCTATTTGTAATAGTTATCCATACAATACTATATGATCTAATTAAAATTAATTTCAAATTACTTTTTATTATTGAAAATATCTAATATTTCCTTCACCTTATAGATTATATAGCCAGTTGTTTCGTATATATGCTGTTTCTTTTTTTTAATATGAATGTTATATGGATTCGTAAATATGGCAAATAGAATATTAAATAATCTTTTCTTGTTATTTCTCACTAATGAATTCCTATTTATTAAAGTCTCAAATCCATTTTTTATAGAGTTCTCTAGATTTTGATATGATCTTATACTGATAATTTCTTTTTCTTTGAGGGATCTTATTGTCTGTATTGACTCTTTATAATCAAGCATAGCTAGCAATAATTCGAGTTTTGTTCTTGAATTATTAATATTCGATTCAGAATTTGTAATTCTTCTATAGAAATCATATTCATTATTATTTATTTCTAAAAGAATGCTTTGATAAAGAACTTCCCATTTATATGGCTCTTTTTTAAAAAGTTCAGTCAGATCTTTCCATTCTTCCTTAGTATTTACTTTGTTCAACCTAAGAAAATCATCGTTATCAGTTTGATTTGAATTCCAGTAGCTATATAAAGGAGAACTTTCCTTAATCTTTTTTTTTAATTCTAATTTAATTCCTGGATTCATGATATTGTCGATAAATAGCTATAATTTGTAATTTAGTTTATTTAATCGAAGTTGATTAAATTTAGCTTGTGAAGCAGGATTATTGGAAATTTATAATGCTAGGTTCTTGCTTGGGCCTTAATTCCTCTAAGTAATTTATTCCAGAAATTGGGAAATCTCCATCTAAGCAGTATGCCAATATATACAAGGTAAGCAATGCCTTCAATTGGATGCTTTGCTGATGATAGTAATGATTCAGTTAGATCCATCGCTGAGTTTGATTTATTATAATTTACGGAATTAATTCGAAAACCTTTGGATTGAACTGAATTGCTTAATAATTGCTAGTTTAACTTTTGGAATTTTGTTTTGAAATTATAATTTCTACTAATTCAGCCTTTTTATATTTCGTTAATTTTGGCATTCCTTTGAGGATTTTACGAAGCTCATCATTCTTCATTTGCATTAGGTAATCCTTTTTTTCCTTTAAAAATAATTTATCTATAGCCTCAGGGCTTGACTTATAGATTTCAAGTAGCTGGTCTTTATTTAAATTCGAAATAATGTCTAGTCCTTGAAGAACTTCTTTAAGTTCTTCAGTCGATTTAGTCAGTAGGATCTGATTATCATCGAGAGATCTACTTGATTTTGTTTTAGTTATATTATTTTCTTTGTTTTGAGCGCTTAGTATTAAGCTAAAGATTTTTGCCAATCCATTAAATAGAAATATACCTGCCAGAATGAAGTGTCTGACAATATTGTCTGTTTTTTCTTCACTTGACTGGTTTCTCATTTGCATGGACTAGATTTTAAGTAAGGCCTATAAGTTGATTCAGGTGTGAGTCTCTTTAGAAACTAGAAGATGGATAAGATTTAGGTTGTAGATTTTTCATAAACAAAATTTATTAGTGATGTAGTAAATGCATTCAAATTAACTGAAGAAATATGCGATTTCAGCGGCTTTTAGTCCTTCCCATCCTGCATCTATAAGCCTTTTGTCTAATGTCTCTTGATCAAAGTGCTTAGAGCCAGTAGCGATGATTTTCTTTCTCATTGCGACTCTTACACGACAAATCCTGTCCGCCTCTTTCTGCATAACTTCCTTATAGAAGGACACCATCTCCTTCGGAAGCGGAGATCCATTTAGGTCAATACCATCATTGATGGCACGGTCTATTGATTCTGGGACTGCGTCAAGCGCCTCAGGTAGATCGAATTCTTCTGTGATATTTGAATCCATGCGTTTGAAGAAGGCTTTAGAGGGCGTGTTGGACAAGCAAGCTTAATTTTACCGAATCTCAAATAAGCATTTTGAGACTTTTTCTGAATCGAATCTAAATCCTTGAAATTTCTTTCTGTGAAATTATGCCTTCGAAAAGAAGCTAACTAATCTCATTTATTGTCAGATCACTGTTGTATCAAGGCTTTTATAGGGGTGATTTGATGTTTCTCAAAGATTTAATCCTGTTACTTTTTTGGGAATGAAGGCTCATACCCTATAAATTCATTTTTCGTAAAGCTTCAAGAGATGATTTTTTAATAAAATAAAAGAGAGGGCATTTGCCCTCCCATTCAAACTTATTCTTGATTTTGATTCAGAAAATATTTCAGCTATTAGGCCTAACCGCCACCTTGCAGGAATGTAATCGCCAAGCATGCAATTGCTACAACGAACCCTCCATATTTAATGAACTCATTTTGATCTTTCACTGTATTCGATAGCAACAGTGAAGATAGCAGGACAATGATTAAGTTACCTTCCATTGAGTTTCATGCTTAGAGCTTAGCAACCATAGCAAGCCTCAAAATAGTTGTCTATTAATATTAAGACGCTTTAATTTTTTGGCTAAATTTATTATTGGATTGATACTTTTAAAGCACTAAACTAATGTGAACAGCTTTAATCTATTCGTTGTAGTCCTAATCCACTTTTGATTTATTATCTTTCTTAAGATATATTTAAATCGTTGAAATTCATTAAAAAAACTGCAAATAGGACCTGCTTTTACGTCTTTCGCTAGCCCCGCATATTGACTGCCACTGACAAAGTATTAATTGTCCTAGGTATTTCTCGCACTATTCACACATTGTAAAAGTCTTGTGACAGTGCCTACTGCATAGGGCATGAGAAATCACAAAGAGAGTAGTGTGGTGCCGCTTTTACCCTTCAAGCACTACCAATGCAGACCTATGGAAACCCAGACGTCACCTATGGGTGGTGGGCTGGTAATTCAGGGGTGACTAACCGTTCAGGCAAATTTATTGCTGCTCATGCAGCGCATACAGGCCTGATTGCCTTCTGGGCAGGTGCATTCACCCTTTTTGAGCTCGCTCGCTACAACCCTGAGGTGCCAATGGGGCACCAGCCATTAATCGCTCTTCCCCACTTAGCCGCACTCGGTATCGGATTTGATGATGCTGGAGTTTGGGTAGGAGGTAGTGCTGTCGTTTCAGTAGCTGTAGTCCACCTCGTAGCTTCAATGGTTTATGGAGCCGGTGGTCTTCTGCATTCCTTGTTGTTCACAGGCGACATGCAGGATTCACAAGTGGCTCAGGCTAGAAAATTTAAATTGGAATGGGACAATCCCGACAATTTGACCTTTATTCTTGGCCATCATTTGATTTTCTTGGGTGTTGCAAATATCCAGTTTGTTGAATGGGCACGAATTCACGGCATTTACGATGCTGCTCAAGGTGCAGTTCGACAAGTTGAATACAATCTCAACCTTGCGAATATCTGGAACCATCAATTTGACTTCCTTTCTATAAATAGTCTGGAAGATGTTATGGGTGGGCATGCTTTCCTTGCCTTCTTAATGATTTCAGGTGGTGCTTTCCATATCGCTACCAGACAGGTGGGTGATTACACCAAATTCAAAGGAGCTGGACTTCTATCAGCAGAGGCTGTGCTTTCTTGGTCTTTAGCTGGTATCGGCTGGATGGCAATAGTTGCAGCCTTCTGGTGTGCAACAAATACCACTGTTTATCCAGAAAGTTTCTTTGGTGAAGTACTTGATCTTAAGTTTAGTATTTCTCCTTTCTGGGTAGATACTGCTGACCTTTCAGATGGTTTGCATACATCCAGAGCTTGGTTGACCAATGTTCACTACTACCTTGGATTCTTCTTTATTCAGGGACACTTGTGGCACGCTTTACGCTCTATGGGCTTTGACTTTAAGCGTGTTACTAACGCGTTGAGTAACATTGATACAGCTTCAGTTAGCTTAAAAGGTTAATCTTTTAAGACTAAAAAGATAGTCAAGAAAAGATTATTACTTTAAAAGCCTTGCATTAGCAAGGCTTTTTTTTATTCTCATTTCTAGTATTCGCGATTCATATTTAAAAAGTAGACCTGGCTTAGAAAAACATTATTGAACAATCGTTAATCTTATTCTTTTTAAACAGCTACCTCTTTAAAGGATTTCTTACTACAAGCAGATATCAAATCATTTGCGTTTGATTGATATAGTGCCTGCATTGAATTACTACACCATATGTAGTAGTTGCAATATTTGAAATTATTTGGCTTTATGGCATATGGCAGGAAAACCATGGAATTTAATGTGCCTGAGACTAATTTCAAGAGACAATACGAAGTACGTAAGACAAGGGTTGTTGAGCAAAACAATCTTTATCTAAGGCTTGGTTTGGCAGAGTTTGCAATACATGCATTGCTCTTATTTGTACTTGTTTGAAAAAAAAAATCCTCTGGTGTTTCACAGAGGATGATTTTGTTCGCTTCTTGTCCGTTTAAAGTATCCCATTTATAAGGGCTAGAATTAGTATCCTAGGCATCTTCCTTATGTGTCGGATTAGACTAGAGTCTATTTTTACAAACACCCTCTTACTTTCTTTGTAATAAGAGGCACTCTTATGCCTTTGGGATGAATTCAAAAGCTTTTGAACTTAGAAAAGGAAATTCCTAGACCTCTTTGGTCCAAAACCTGATGAATAGACTTAACAGGAATATGAATGAATCTATTAGATTTAATAACAGAGATATATTTTGCATCTGACTTGCTAGAAATGCTTAAGGATGGATTATTTGTTTGAGAACATAAAAACTTTGCTGCAAGGTTTAAGCAGCAATGCCCCAGGCTTTTACTTGGCTCTGTTGCTTTTTAGCTTGCTGGCTTTGCTACTTGGCCTTGGGAGAAGATTAGAACTTGCCTTAAAGCTTGAAAGACTTGGTGTCCCTATTGCCTTATTAGTTGGGACTTTAGCTCTTTTGGTTGGTCCTTATGGATATATCCATTTGATGCCCGAAGTGGTAACTGATATTTGGGTTCAGCTTCCTACTCCTTTGTTAACTCTGGTTTTTGCAACTTTAATGATAGGAAGACCGCTTCCTAAGGCGAAAGGTTTGTTTAAACCAGTTCTATCACAAGCCTTACTTGGACTTTTACTGGGCTTTGGTCAGTATTTAGTTGGAGGTCTAATTGTGATTTTTATTCTTTCCCCTTATTTGGATGTTGATCCACTTATGGGTTGCTTGATTGAAGTTGGATTTGAAGGTGGACATGGAGCTGCATCAGTAATGGGAAATAGCTTTAAGCAACTAGGTTTTAGTGCTGGATTAGATCTAGGTCTTGCTATGGCAACAGTTGGACTTTTGACTTCAACAATAATTGGTAGTTTCCTTGTCATTTTAGGCCGATGGCGTGGTTGGCTAGAAAAAAAACAAATAAGTCACCTAAATACAAGTAAAGAGGACTTATTTCCAATTAGTTTTGTTGAACAAATCAAAGTACTTGCTCTAAACCTTGGACTTGCAGGTGCTTGTGTTGGAGTAGGTGTTTCAATATTAAAAATTTTGCAATTTTTGGGGCTATTTTTCGGAAATGGATATTCCAATGTTATCAATATTTTCCCTGTTTTCCCATTGACTCTATTATCATCTCTCTTGTTCAGATATGTTTTAGAAAAAACATCTCAGACAAAAATTGTATCACCACTATTGCAAAGAGAGATAGGAACATTATGTACAGACCTACTAATTGTAACTGCAATGGCAAGTTTAAACTTAGAACTACTCAAAAATGATTGGATACCAGTAATTATTTTAGCAGCCTCAGGATTAATATGGAATTTAATTGGTATGCTCGTTTTATCAAGAATTATTTTTCATGAAGAATGGTTTGAAAGATCAATTACAGAATTTGGGAATGCAACTGGAGTTGCAGCTAGTGGATTATTATTACTTCGGTTATCTGATCCATTAAATGATACTAATGCACTCCCAATATTCTCGATTAAGCAATTATTTTTACAACCATTGCTTTCAGGTGGCCTAATTACTGTGTTGGCTCCAGTTTTTGTCACTCGTATAGGATTATTAGGCTGGACAGAAATTTCAGGCCTGCTAACAGTATTATTTTTAATTATTGCAATTGTGATTAAAGTACCTCAGTTAAATCAAAATGGTTGAATTAAACAATAAGCTATATTAAAACAAAATTCAGAATTAAATATAAATTTCTATATTATAAAATTTTGAGCTATATTTTTAGTCGGTGATTATTTTCTATGAGAAAGGATCTTTCTAGGGATGTCCCTTTGCAAGAGTCAAAGGAAAAATGGTTTAAAAGCCACTTGTTAGACCGTGAATTAGAACTTAGGGAACTCTATGATATTCCTCAACAGGAATTGGATATTATTATGGCTGAGACTGCAGAATTAAGGAGTGATCCAAGTAATAGAGAGCGCAACCTAGGTAAATACTGTACTGCAGGATATTTTTTGGAACTAGCAAGGATTATTGATCGTAGGAGGAGTGAGCAATAAATTATTCAATTAAAACCGAGCTTGATTTTTTTATTACGGAAACATCTTCATTGCCATAACCTTTATCTATAAGGTCAGCTTCAATTGATTTCACTAATGATGTAAACTTCAAATCGATACCATTCTTTTGTGCAATATGTAAGGCTATTTCAAGATCCTTATGATGAAGGCTTAATTTAAATCCTAATGGGTAAATATCTTTAACCATTGACTTAGATCTATTTTTTAAAGCCCATGAACCACCCGCACCTGAATTGAGTACATTAACTACTTTTTCAATAGGAAGATCTAACTTTTGACCTAATGTTATAGCTTCAGCCAATGCTGTATATGTTCCAGCTACTAGTATTTGATTAATCACTTTAACTTTCTGTCCTGAACCAATAGGACCAAAGTGATTTATAGAATTACCAACTATCTCGAGAATGGGATTAACCTGTTTAACTATCTTAGGTTCGCCTCCTACTAGCAAAGTTAAATTTCCATCACGTGCACCTTCAGTTCCACCTGTGACTGGAGAGTCAATATAATTGATGTTGATTTTGTTAAGTCTTTCTCCTATTGATATAGCTTTATCAGGTGAAATAGTTGAGAAATCAATAACAGTTGAACCTTCTCTTAGAGTATTAACAGCTCCATACTTATTAAAAATAACATCTTCAACAGCTTCATCATCAGAAACACAAAGTATAAGAACACTGACATTAATAGCTGCTTCCTTCGGAGAGTTGCAGGAGGTAGAACCACTTAGAAGGTAATCATCCTTGAAGGACCTACTCCTCGAATAATACCTTAATTTATGGCCTGCCTTTATTAGGTTACATGCAATTGGTTTTCCTATAGCTCCTAACCCAATAAAGCCGATTAGTTGCTTATCTGGTTTAGATCTTTTCATAAATAGAACTATTTCTTTATATCATTATATCTATATGGAAATCTTATTGTCTTATCTCCAGGTTTCCAAATCGGAACTTTTTCCATTATTAATTCATAATTATTATGGTTTAAGAAATAAAATAACCAATTTTTTAATTGCTTTAATTTGATTTCATTATCAAAGTAATCTCTATCTGCAATGCGGTATTGTCTTACAAATGGCCAGATTGAAAAATCAGCAAAAGATGGATTTTTTGACGTTAACCAATATTGATCTTTCTCAGGTTGTTTTAACATACTGGAGTTCCATTCTTCGAGGATCTCCCGGGCCTTATTGCGATGGAATATTGCATCTTCATTTTGATAACGTGCATTATATTTATATCGATCTAGATGAAATTTGAATATATTGTCATTATAATCAATCATTATTTTTGAATTATAATCAATATGTGGACTCTGATCCGAATCTTTAAATGCCCATTTCATTATCTCTAAGCTTTCCTCTATGATTTCAGCTTGTTCTGTTATAAGTACAGGTACGGTAGCTTTTGATGATATATTTAGTAATTCAACAGGCTTATCTCTTAAGCTTATTTCTCTCAAAGCCACTGATTTACCGCCTATTAATATTGCCCACCTTGCTCTTATAGCAAAAGGACAACGTCTGAAGCTATATAAAATATTATCCATTAAAAATAATAATTTTCCCTAATGGTATTAGCCTATACAAGACTATATGCAAAAGATTGTATCCCCATATTGCTATCATTGAATGTATGAAGAGATTTTCAATTCTTAGACATGAATTGGTTTGTTTAAATAATATTAGTTGGTTTAACCTAAACAATGTGAATATCATACCTATAATGAAACCAATCCCTTTTCCTTTAGAAGGTACTAGTAAAAGTTCAGTTAGTATCTGACTGGATAGAAGTATTAAATAAGAGTCTAATAATTTTGACCTTATTTTAAAATCATTAGATTTCAATCTCAATATTATTGGCAAAATCAATCCTAATATTACATATAAAGGAAAATAGACTTTATTGTTTGGATCGTTTTCAATAATATTAGAAAGTAAAATATGTATATCATCTGTTATTACTGTATTTGAAATTATAAGAAATATAGTTAATAGTGCTAGAGCTAGCCTTGTAGTGGAAATGTTATTTTTAAGGTTAATTAACATTGAATTTATGATGCATTGTTTAAAGTGAGACAACTTTTACCAATTCTTGGCATTATAAACGATACTTGCTTATAATTATTTTTGAAGCTATCAAGATCTAGAGTCTTTTGAATGATAAATTTATTGAGAACACCTTCAAATGAAACATTTTCTCCAGTTATTGTTGCTATTACATAGTTTGGGTTGAAATTCTCTATCAACCTTCTGATTGTATCATCTCCACGAATAAAATCACCAGCCAATGGTAAGCTCAATGTCATGAATGGTGATATTATAATGTCTAATTTTTCCTTTGTTAAATTGTTATCAAAAAAACCATGCGGTTCAATATATAGTGATGTATTTTTATTATTGATTATGTATCCATTTTCTTGATTAGGCACTCTAGCTCCGCAAATAGTTCTAATTATTATGTCTTTATAATTTTCAGTCTTTCCAGGAGAACTATTGATTACATGTTTGAAACCTATATTCTTTAAGTTTTGAAATCCACTATTGCTACAAATAATAGGTATATTTTTGTCTAGTTGGTTTAGTGTTTTTATATGTGTATGGTCTTCAAGTCCTTGAGTTAATAGAATTAGATCAATCTTTTTTGGTACTTTAAACTTTTCCAGTAGTTTACCTTCGAAAAACCATTTACCAGGGCCTAATATTAAAGAACCTACAAACCATGGGTCAACCAAT
This sequence comes from Prochlorococcus sp. AG-409-J16, assembly GCA_003215655.1. Lineage (GTDB taxonomy): Bacteria > Cyanobacteriota > Cyanobacteriia > PCC-6307 > Cyanobiaceae > AG-409-J16. Next base: position 145,376 of record QCKB01000001.1, on the reverse strand, counting down.
ATATTTGTTTGTCCAAATTCAAGTAACCATGTATTGCTTCCATAATACTTTGCTGAAAAAACCATTTGAAAATAATAATGTTATTTATACTCTAATATAACTTATTTAGAATAAAATATTAAAAGATTACTTCTAGTCTAATGTCAACAATTTGTTATCTATATATTTATATGCAGCATTTAACTTTTGATGAATATTATCATTACAATGAATTTATTTTCCTTAGTTAAAGTCTAACGGATATTCTGTACCCTCATTTTAATTCATATTTTTCTTCAAAAAGGAGACGTTAGGATTTAAATGCTCAATTTATACGTAAGGATTTAAATAAATTGAGATTAAATGCCTTTTGTCCGCTTATTCGAGCAAAAGGCATTTAATCAAATGATTGTCCAAGGTTTGGTTTGGTTAACCGCCTTGCACAAATCCAACAACAAGCGTTACGACAGCCACAAGCAATCCACCCCATTTAACGACGGGCTGATCCTTGTCAAATGTTGAGGCTGCTAGAAGAGCTGAAAGTTGAATGGTAATGATCTGTTGGGTCATGAAGGCCACAAAGGTAGGCAACTTCTTTTAGCAAGTAATAGATTCGTCGTCCATCTTTATTAACCAATTGCCACGACTCTAGAAAACCGTTCAATAATTACAACTTAATAGTCTAACTTTAACGAATCAAGAGTGTATTCTCAGTTATTAATAGAATTACGATATTTCAGATTTTAATTTTTAATTAATTAATTATGCATTGATTTCAATTGCTGTGACTACTTTTAACTGGTATTTAGTTAATTATTTTTGAGATCATAGTTTACATGTAGTACTTAAGCAATCCTCAAGTAGCCTCTCTCTATTATCCATTAGTGTTGAAAGCCAGTTTGCAGCTTCTATTGGGGCGATTGTTCTATCTTTTAGAAAGTCACATATAACCTTATATAAAGGCCCTAAACCTGAGTCTATAGATATTTGCTTGTCCAGAGCCAGTAGTTGTTCAGGTGTTTTGCATGCACGTAACTGATCAACGACTGGATCGTTCAATAGATTGATCATTTTTCTTACCGGATAGGTGAGCTTTGCCGTTTAGCCAGGATGGCATGGGCTTAAATAGCTGAAATGAGCATGCCTATATTATTTCTAGCACTTTTTTTCCTTTTAAGCTTTAAAAGTTTAATTATTAGTTTTTTCAAAGCATTCAGAAAGCTTGAAAACTCTAGTTAATATCAACTTTAAGATTGTCCTGTAATGGAATTTAGGTCTCTAGATTGCAATTCAGGGATATTTCAAATGGTATAGAACTATTTGGCAGCAATAGGAGTTGAGAACAAAGAGCCGCTATATCCTCTGGTTGAGTCATCTTGTCTTTTGATATAGAGCATATATCTGCTGCCATATCAGTATTAACCCAGCTTGGACATATTGCTGTTACACGTATTCCTTGGTCCCATCCAACATTCCTCATTGTTTGACATAGTCCCATTAATGCAAACTTACTGACGGTATAACCCGCAAGATTGCCCTTTGATCTTTTTCCACTCATAGATACTAATACAATAATTCGACTAGAGGCATTTTTTGATAAGTAGGGCCATGCAGAATTACATAAATTCCAAGGCCCCATAACATTGACCTTCAATAATTCATCTATATCATCTGTGTCTCGAGTGGTTATATTAAATGGCGTTCGTTTAAATAGTCCTGCACAATTAATTACTGAGTCTATTTTTCCAAATTTTTCTATACTTTTTTTAACCCATTTTTCGGAAGTTGAAGGATCTCTAGCTTCATATTTAGATATTAACAACCTATCCTTGACCGAATTTGTAATACCTATTGAGCTTGGTTCAAATAATTCAGGATTTCTAATACCAAGACTTAATGTATGTCCATCTGCTAGAAGACGTTTAGCAGTCTCTTTCCCTATACCCCTATTGGCCCCACTTATCAAGATAGTTCTCATGCTTAAGGAGAATTGCCATCATTTAGTTGAATAATAGTAAATAAGATAGATTTCGCAATTAGATGAAATATTATTGAAATCATAATATTGACTATCGATGTCTCTTTGAAAACTTGATACTTTATTGGATTTATATTTTAGGTTTTAAAAACCTTAATAGCAATTTCATTTCCTTTCCTTGCATACCCATTAGACCCCACTTGACATTCCATGGCGCACTTATAAACATATCAATCATTGCCTTTATTAACTCTCTAAGGCTTAAAGTATTTGTAAGAAAACCATACCATTGATGATTAGTTAGGTTGAAGAATCCATGGAAGAAGCTTCTTAATTGTGGTTCTTTAAATCTCATCAACTTCTCTATTCCAAATTGGTAAATAGCCTGCTTCCTGCGAAGTTCCTTTGGCCAAATAGCAGCCCAGCCTTCAGCAGAAATCTCTGCAGGAGTAGCATTTGTATTAGACATTACCTCTGCAATTCTTTTAGCGACTATAGGTGCTCTTCTTAGTAGCCCTCCAACCATATACCCTGAAGCTGGATGGACCATAGAAGCAGAACCACCAAAGCCTAGAAAAGGTTGTTTAAGGTCAGGCATTGGTAGATTCATGGGTAAGAATATGCCAAGTTCTTCGTGTTGCAGATCGATAATTTTTATACCTCTATGATCTAGCCTTCTTTTTAATCTCAATTGCAATATATCTATTGTTAATGGTGGCTCTAGACCTAGAGAAGTTTCTTCGAGAAAGAAACTTCCACCACCCATATCCATAGCATATAAAAATGTCGGTGGCTCTTTAAGTTCTTCCTCTGTTAGATGATCTGACCTGTAGTCCATTAACACAAATTGTCCTTCATCTACAGGAGGCTTGTTGAATTTTCCAACAACCCCGTAGCAGGTCTGAACAGCTATTTTTGTTTTTTCAATGTGCTTAAGAAAAACCGGGTTATAACCACTAGCATCGATAATTAACCTTGCTTTAAATATTTTTCCTTCTTTGGTAATCACCTTGCTTATTGAATTACCTATATCAATTTCCTCAGCAATCCCACGATGCCATCTCACAAATGCTTCATCACATTGTTTAATCCAGTGCTTTTGAAGCCTTTTTTTATCAAATAGGCCATAGTCTCTGTTGTGGTGAGTAGGACTATTATCTGCAGACTCTGGATCTGAGGAACCTCTCCCAAAGAAACTAACTGTATTTTGCCATCGATGCTCTAGAAGGTCTTCTAGGCCAAGTTCTTCAACTTCCTTACCCCATATCCCATATGTATAAGGCCATGGGTCATTATGATCGTCCTTTGATAGAACCTCTACCTTCAGCCCCTCCTTACTAAGGGCTGAAGCAATAGCTAAACCTCCAGGCCCACTGCCCAATACAAGAGCATCAGCTGATGCACTATTCATGTTCGTGGTTTTGGCTGAGAGTTGCTTCCTGTCAAATTTTGATCATTTAGGGAAGGTGGAAACCCCATGTTTTTGCAAGGGAAAGTGATCTTAGTCACTATTTGGAACTCCAGATCGCACATTTATAGGTTACCCTCTTCTTGCATTATGAAAACATGATGTTTCAAGATAGTTTGAATTGATATGGAGGTTAAAAGTTTTAAAACCTTTTAAGAGAAGGATAAAGGGTTACTGAGATGATTGAATTGTTTTGAGATATTAATTTTGATTTTATTTATTCTTTGGTAAATCTAATCCAAAACTTGATTAGATTAGAGTGAATTATATCTCATACTACCTGCATTACAATTTAAGCGAAATAGGAACTTTTATGAAAAACGATTCGAATTATAGGAACATATTGCTTACAGGGTCAAGTTCAGGAATAGGCTTTGAGGCTGCTAAAAAGATATTATCTCATACTAACAAGCTTATTCTTACATTCAGAGATCAGAATAGCTTAGAAGATACATTAAATAAGTTATCAGAATATATACCATCAAAATCTAATATAGATAATTATATTGATGCTTATATAGTTGATCTATCAGATCTTGAACAAATAAAGAATTTTACTGAAAAGTTATTAAATAAAAATCATAGGATAGATAGCATCGTCTTAAATGCCGGTTTGCAATATACAGGAGGAATTTGTCCAATCAAGTCTAAGCAGAATCATGAACTTACATTTGCAGTGAATCATCTTTGCAATCAATACATAGCACAAAAGCTTTACCCTTTGCTCTTAAAAAGTAAAATTCCTAGGGTTGTTATTACATCTTCTGAAGTTCATAATCCAAATGAACCCGGAGGGAAAATAGGTGAACCTGCTGGATTAGGAACATTAGAAGGTATGAAAGAAGTTGATGAAGTTATTATGATTGATGGTAGTAGTAAATTCAATGCTGACAAGGCCTATAAGGATAGTAAATTATGTAATATTTTATTCGCCAGAGAACTATCTAGAAGATTTTGTTTAAAAGGTTATAATATTAGTGTTATTGCATGGGCACCAGGTTTAGTAATTCCTAGAGGTAACAAAGGCTTCTTTAGATATAGTCGTAAAAATAATTATGTTGGTCAGATGATTTTTGCACTCTTTGCTAGAGACATTCTTCATATTAGTGAATCACCAAATAATGCTGGGAATTTATTAAAGGAATTATGTTGTAGTGATCAATTCTTTAAGCCTGGCTTTGGTTATTGGAGTAATAAACTAAAAGGTCCTGGAAGACATAATCTAGAAGAATCACTTATTAGCAGTGAAGCCAATAATGATGATACCGCTAGTAATCTATGGGAACTAACAACCAGAATATTAAGTACTGAGAACTGTTTAAAACTCTAATTTTAATTATGAAAAAAATGACAATAAACCTATTTAGGAATTAAATAAGTTTATTGTTCTTGTAGGATATGCAAATTCAATACTTTCTGACTCAAACTTTTCCATAATTGAAAGATTGATCTTCTGTTGAGCATCCATAGCTTTTGTATAATTGTTATTAGGTATGTAATATACAAGTTCAAAGTCTAGGCTACTTTCTCCAAACTCTATGAAGTGACAGCGATCAAATTCTGCATCTGAGGTATCGTCCACTATCGATTTAATGATTATTGGTATTGCTTTCATTTGCTGTAGTGGAGTTTGATAAATAACACCAAGTTTATGAACTATTCGTCGAGTCTTCATTTCAGCGTAATTCGATATTATTCCATTTGTTAGATTACTATTACTCATAACTATAATTTCACCATTTAAGCTTTTAAGTCTTGTTGACCTTACTCCTACTCTATCCACAGTTGCCCACACTCCTCCCACATTAATAAATTCACCACTTTGGAAAGGCTTGTCTAGCAGTATAGTTATGTATTCAAAAAACTCTTGTACTGGCTCCTTTAAGGCCAGTCCAGCACCTATACCACCAGCACTTAATAAAGCCCATATTGCTGCCATCTGTACTCCCATATTTTGTAAATAGAATATTATTCCTAAACACCATATTATTGCTCTGATCATGGGCCGAAGTGACTCTAACATTGTACTTATGGCTTTATCATTTATTTTCAATGTCCATCTATTTATAACCCTAAGGACTATTCTATTTATCATCCTTACGATTAAGACTAGTCCTATAAATTTAGAAATCCCTAATATATAGCTATCAACTTCATTGTTAAATGGGAGAGTACACCAGGCTATCGATATACTAATTATTAGGCCGAGTGGTTTTATAGTACTTATGATTACATCAACTATAAAGTCATCTGTTTTGCTAACTGTACGTGAAGCTAGCCTACCCAGAATAAGCCTAGATATTCTGGATGCTAAAAAAGTAATAATTGCTCCTGAAAAAAGTATCAAGAGTGAAAGCAGAAGGCTTTTATACCAGTCTTCCATTCTTTATTAAATTGCTTCTACTACTTTGACGCCTTTTAAAGGAATATGCCAGAAAAGGTCTATTTTTATGTTTTATCTTAATTTTTTGTACATATATAGCATTTGATATTTTTTAATCATATACTTTCTTTAATTAGATTACTTATCTGCCTGAATTCTATATTAGATGAATCTTGACAAATTTCAAATAATACAGACTCTGTTGTACTAATCACTGCTCCAGCTAACCTCATTCTCTCTATGGCTATTTTGTGATCTACCTTGTTTCTACTTGATATAGCATCTACCGGTAAATATACGCTAAATCCAATATGTAGTAAATCTATTACTGACTGAAGGATGCATACATGAGTCTCAACACCACAAATGATTATGTTTTGTACATTATCCTGATTTAGTTTTGCTAGTAAATTTGTGGAACCAATTACACTAAATCGCGTTTTGTTGTATATATTCCTTTTACCATAATAAGCTATAGTATTTGTAATACCACCAAGTTTATCCGGATTTTGGAGAGTGAATATTGAATCTATTTTATAGACCTCAGCTCCTCTTATAAGTCTAGAAATGTTCCATTCTGTTTTCTTCTTCCTTTTTATACCTGCTAATAACTTTTCTTGAACATCTACAATTAGTAATGCTGTATTTTGCTTGAGGCTATCCATCTTATACTTTTCATGTCGAATTAACATAATAATTTTAATATATTTATATTTACAGGTGATAATGTTTTACATTTATTCATTTTATACGTATACTTTAAAAGTACTAAATATTGCTATCTATCTATTTATTCCTTATATTATAAGTCAAATATCTTAGAAAGAATATTAACTCTTTCCATTTTAGGAGTATACGTGTATAGTCGGCACTTAAAAGGATTACGTCAAAACTTATGTATAGAGTTGCTTTAGTAGGTTGTGGGCGTATAGCCAACAGACACGCTGAGCTTTTATCTGATAACCATATAGATGGAGCTGAATTAGTCGGAGTATGTGACCCAATATCTTCGAAATCAAAACATATTGGCGCAAAGTTTTGTGTGCCTTACTTTAATGATGCCGAAAGTATGATTGATGCAACTAATCCAGATATTCTTGTGGTTCTTACAGAAAGTGGTAATCACGCTCGAGATGTCATCTCTCTGGCTAAGTATAAAAGGCATATTATTGTAGAGAAGCCAATGTCTTTAAGAATAGAGGATGCTAATAACATGATTAAAGCCTGTGAGGATAATTATATAAGATTATTTATTGTCAAACAGAATCGATTTAACAGACCAATTATTCAACTTCGAAAAGCACTTGAACAAGGACGTTTTGGTAAGTTAGTACTTGGAACAATTCGTGTGCGATGGTGTAGAACACAAAGCTATTACGATGAATCTGATTGGAGAGGAACATGGCGAATGGATGGAGGAGTTCTTACGAATCAGGCAAGTCATCATTTAGATATGTTGACTTGGATGATGGGAGATGTTTCAAAGCTATATGCAATATCATCTACCCAATTAGTTGATATTGAAGTAGAGGATACAGCCGTTGTTTCACTTAAATTTACAAACGGAGCCCTTGGTGTAATTGAAGCAACAACAGCAGCTCGTCCTATAGATCAAGAAGGATCAATATCTATTATGGGAGAGAACGGTTTGGTTGAAATAGGAGGCTTTGCAATGAATGAAATTAAAACATGGCAATTTACAAAATCTTCTTCTGAAGATAAGGATATAGTTAATCTATATTCTACTAATCCACCTGATGTATATGGCTTTGGCCATAAGGCATATTATCAGCATGTTATACAATGTTTACAAGATAAATCACCAACACTTGTAGACGGATATGAGGGACGAAAGACTGTTCAATTATTAAACGCAATATATGAATCTATTGATACAAATAATGAAATAAGAAATGTATATAATACTTATAATAGTAAGATAGGAAATGGATAATGAATTGTTATTGTTTTTTTAAATAGAAAATTATGCCTTTAAGAAATATTCCACTTGTCGATCTTAGGGCTCAACACGATCTCATAAGAGATGATTTAGAAACAGCAATTTCAGAAGTTATAGACCAGTCAGCGTTCATTAGGTCTAAGCCAATAAAGCAATTTGAAGAAACAATCTCAAGAATGCTTGGAATAAAGAATTGTATTAGTTGTGGCAATGGAACTGACGCACTTCATATTACATTAAAAGGTTTAGGTCTTAAACCTGGAGACGAAGTCATAACTACATCTCATTCTTGGATATCCACTTCAGAAGCAATAACGAATACAGGAGGAAAGGTCGTTTTTTGTGATACAAATCCTGACACCTTTACTATAGATCCTAAATATATCGAGGATCTAATTACACCAAATACTGTCGGAATTATACCTGTCCATTTATACGGTCATCCAGCAGATATGCATACGATAAACAAAATAGCTAGCAAACATTCTTTGTGGGTTGTAGAAGACTGTGCTCAAGCAATCTTGGCACAATACAAGGGTGAGTATGTTGGAACATTATCAAATGCTTCTATCTTTTCATTTTATCCTGGCAAGAATCTAGGAGCTATGGGTGACGCGGGTTGTATACTTACTAATGATACTAATCTAGCTGAGTGGTGCTCTCTCTATTCAAATCATGGGGGTAAAGGTAAGCATCTATTTGAAGGAATTAATAGTCGCTTAGATGGATTACAAGCTTCAATTTTAAATGTAAAGATCTCTCATCTTTCTAAATGGACAAGACAACGTGTTGAATTAGCTGATTATTACAATTCACATTTATCAGATATTCCTGATATACAAACTCCTACTATAGGTAAAGAATGTAATCATGTATACCATCTTTATACCATAAAAACTAAATTTAGAGACCAGCTACGAGACTACCTGAAAAATAATAATATTGCATCTTCTATTAATTATCCAATTGCTCTACCATTTTTACCAGCATACAAACGATTGAATCATTCACCTTCTGATTTCCCAAACACTTATGAAAACCAAAAAGTTATCCTTTCTCTACCTCTATACCCAGAGCTAGAGTTAGAAGACATTAACCGAGTTATATCAACCATTACTAATTTTGTAGATCTTAATTCTAAATAAACTATCTTCTATAAATTGCAATTAAAAAGTTATATGCTATTTTGAATTTATGCTTTATCTAAAGTCAGCACATGGCTTTTATCATGTCAGCTAGGGAATTAGGTATTCCTAACAGCCTATTGACACACGAATATTTGAATAAGAACCTTACAAAAGGTTTACATTTTCCTATCATAATCGGCACAACACCTTTTTCTTTACCATTTGCATCTTGGTCTGATAAAAGCAGTGAACAAAGAATAGAATGGTTGAAATATCGATTTTCACTTTTCCAATCTGGACTTTTACAATGCCTGTCCAGGCAACAATGTATATCATACGTATCTTGTATATGGTTGGTTTTTCTAAGTAAGGGTGATAAACAAATATTAGAATTACAATCAAGTTATAAATTAAATAATAATATACAAATAATTTATATAGAAATAGATGAATTAAAAGGAATTAATAACGAATACTATACATCAGAAATCATACCAAAGACTATCAATAATCTCTTAAATTCAATAACAAATAGACCAAATAATAACTATAATTCTATAATTACAATGAGAGTCGACTCAGATGACCTTATTCATTCACATTATATTTCATTGCTTTTGTTCGCATGCCTAGTTTCAAAACTTGATGACTTATATATATCTTTTCCACATGGATCAGATTATTGTCATAAGACATCTACCTTACAACCAATTATTTGGCCTGATCCTTCATTTCTAGCTAGATTAGAGAAAATAAATTCTAATCCAATTTCTACAGTATGGGAATCATGTCATGACACCATTCCATTAGAATATAAGAATATTAATTTAATAACAACGGAGCCAGTATGGTGTCAAAGCACTGGAAATAACAACATGATTAATCAGAGACAATTTAATACATTTTGCCAACCTCAAAAAATTACTTTTGATCAGATCAAATATCTTCTTACCTTTAATTAACAACATATAAGTATTGAATATCAAGTTACGAAATTACTTCCTATAAGAAGAGATATATATCAAGATCCATACCCTTTATCTCATTAAATGCTATTATTGAGAAAACAGGCTCCTCTATGGCGCCATCATTAACTAATTTTAATCATTCTGGTAGTCCCTTAGAGATTGGGCTGCATCATGATGGAAGACGTTTAACCCCTCAACGTCAAAAGGTTTTAAATTTATTCAGAACAATAGGCGCTGGAATTCACATAAGCGCTGAAGAGGTTCATCAAAAACTACTTGAAGCCAATTCACGAGTATCTCTCGCGACTATATATAGGACACTCCGCCTCTTAGTAGAAATGGAGTTTTTACATGAACTTGAACTCAGTGAAGGAGGTCATAGATTTGAATTGGCTAGCCAAGACCATCCTGATCATCACCACCTAGTTTGTATACGATGTGGAAGGACTGAAGAATTTGAAAGTGACCAAGTACTTGTTGCAGGAAAGAATGCAGCTGAGAGTATTGGATTCAAGCTAATTGAATCAACATTAAATGTACGAGCTGTTTGTCCAGACTGTCAATAATTAAATATTAATAGCTCTAATTCAGAGAACCGGAGCAACTCGATCCTGAACCTGCTGTGCATCCATAACAATGTTGTCCGACTGTAATAGATTTTCCTGGCCATTCAACATCATGATTTAAAATTTCGTTAAGTGTTTTTAATTTTGAGTTAATACTAATCCCTAATTGTTGGTTGAAATCACAATCAAATATTTCACCCTTCCAGTTTACACTAATGATATATTTACACATTAAATTGTCTATGTTTTCAGAATTAAATGATTCTAAAAGTAATCTATTGTAATTCTGATATTCGCCTTTAGCAATAAGATCTTTGGCAAATCTTTTAATTGGCATATTCGTAATGGTATATAGATTATTGAAGTAAACATTGAACTTTTCCAGAAGTTCTCTTTTATAGGCTAATTCTAGACTTTTCTGAGGAGGTGGAAGACATGGACCTATTGGATTATAAACCAAATTCAATATGAGATTACTTCCATTCTTTCCATAACCAAGTTTATTTAATTCTTTAAGTGCAGTTATGCTTCTTTCAAAGACACCAATACCACGTTGCTTGTCTACATTATTCTTTTCATAGCAAGGTAATGATGCGGTAACTATTACATTTTGATCAGCTAGGAACTGCGCAAGATCCTCATAACCATCTTCTGTTAGAATAGTTAGGTTACATCGGTCTATAATATCTATACCTAATTTATTAGATTCTAGAATCAAATTTTTAAATCCATTATGTATCTCTGGGGCTCCTCCAGTTATATCTAGACAGCTGATTTTATACTTTTCTATGATTCTAGGTATCAATCTAATAGTTTCATCATCCATCATTTCTGTTCTATTTGGTCCAGCGTCCACATGGCAGTGTGAACATGCTTGATTACATTTATAACCTAGGTTGACTTGCAATGTTGAAAGATTATTTCTTTTTAATGCTGGAAACATTTTCGTTTATTATTTATCTATAAATCACTATAGTATTCCTACCATTTAATTCATATATATTTAATTTATTGTTATACATTTTGTATCTTTTTGGATAAATTTATAAACCAGTTAATATATTCATCCGTACCATCTAAAAACACATAATCAAATTTCAATACATCTTCTTTATCGGTTATTCCATCATATAGAGAGCTTTTCATAGATGGACGGTCTACTTCTCCATAGCTACTGTCAACTATTAGCACTCTATTATCTTTATTATATAGCTTTCCAAGCTCTTGAATTAGAGTAAGAAACCCTCTATCACTTCCACCTCTTAGATATGTATTCTTTGTATGATCTTTTGTCGATGTAACAGTGTCGCCTATGCCAAACAATGTTGGCATATCTCTTATAGAGACTCTATCTAAACATAATTTTGCTAGACTTGATATATCTTTTGGTGCTTGAAGTACATTAAAGTCTCTACCGAATGGGAATTTTCCCGTTCTATTCTCAATATAGTTATTTATTAATACTAATAGACCTGACTCTTTAATTGCACCTTTAATCATAAATTGTATATCGGTTGTACCTTTATCATTAATAGTTGCATATTTTAAAAGTTCTTTGCCATTTTTATTACCTAAATTAGGAGCTATATGTAAAAAGAAATTATCCTTAAAACCCTTTTGTACTGAAATTAAAAGTAATTCCTCCATAAGATTATAAACTTTGTCCTGTATTTGTTTGATTAGATCTAAATTCATACCCTCTAAATCGAACAATGAATTCATATTAATAGTTGGTGATAATTCTGTGTCAAGAATAGATGAATCTGTTATATATTTGATTTTATTATCAGATAATTCTGGTAATACTTCTTTTAGTTTATCTAATAATAAGTCCTTCATATAAATAGGTACTTCCTTTAGGAAATTTATTTCTTTATTTGTAATACCAGGAGTTGATATCTTTCCTTTTGAATCTTGGAGCTGAATTCCTCCAGCAGCAAGTCCTGGCAAATATATTCCTTGACTATTTATGTATTCTTCGCCTTCTATTGCATTCTCGATTAATTTGTTGACACCTCTGTATCCACCATGCTCGCCATTTGTTAGCACATTAAATATACCCTTTAGCTTTTTAGCAGCCATAATATAATCTATATTGATTATTCTGTCTAACGGATCTTTTACTAATGGTATACATACACCATCAAGATCTTGAACTATCAGTATGTTTTTATCACTAGATATCTGCTTTATTAACTCTTCTTTTGAAATCATACTTAAAATCTCATCAGCCCATATTCTAGCCTATATAGTTTATTTCACAAATTCTGCAAAATTCCATATAACATAGTATAATTAATTTAAGCAATCCTCTATGCCAATCTTTTTCAGGCAAATATTTACTAATGTTCAATGATTTCTTTTATGACATATCCACTAAAGAAAGCATAACTCTCCGGTTATTAGAATTAGATAAAGCAAAAGTTGGTTTTTATAGTGTTGGCCTTTATCCAGCTTCCCTAGCTTATAACTGTGTAATGCAGAATTCTACAAATAATTTACTATTAGCTCCTAGGGAAGGTAGAGACATTTTAGGAGCATTTAGCAAGGAATCAATTCATGGTATGGATAAGGTTCATATTTCAAATATTATGGATATGGCCTACCATTATGAGGCCAATACTAAGGTCATTAATAAGCTATCGGACTTAATATTAAGATGTGATTTAGTAATTCTAAGTTCTAATAGTAATCACATAGAGAATGATTTGAAGGAAGCATGTCATCTCAAAGAAAAACTAAATCGTAATAATGTTGTACTATCTTGCCTTTCTGGATCTTTCACACACGACAAAATAAATAATCAATCTTACGTATTGTGTGAGAAATATCCAGAATTAGCATTCTTCTCTGGTTTTCATAGGCATGGAGCATTAAGGAATCCATTAGATAGCTTTACTGCAAACTTTTGTCATCCAAACACTTTAACATCAATTATAGGAGCCCGTATATTAGATAAACTTTCACCTAATATCCAGGTTTCATCTGGTGTTCATAATATAGAGGGACAATATATAAAGGCCTCAAAAAATATTGGATCAATATTAGCTGGTTATGGACATACTTTTCATAAGAATAATGCAGGCCTTCTACCAACACTTCTAACGTTATTACTAGAGCAATGCTTGGATCAAGCGGCAACAGTTTCAATCGCTAGAAAAGATCGAAGTAAACTTTATAGCAACCAAGGAATCCCACTTACGGAACTTGGTTATGGGGTTCAGAAAATAGAGGCTTCATTAATAAAAGATGGTGACATGGAAATGGTACGTGATCATACTTTCTCTCAATTAACAGCAATGATAGCCGATGTAAGAGGTAGCATGATGCAACCTGTTCTAGGTTCTCCAACCCGAAACTTTCAAGCAGGTATATATCTAGCTGAGTTAATGACTAAATACAAAAGATGCCCTAATTCTATAGATGAATTATATGGTTACTGTAAATTAAAGGGATTATCGAAAGGCTCTTTAGAAGGTCTGAACGCATTAAAGTATTGGCCAGATGTTGTAAACAAATATAATATTCCACTAAATGATGCTTCTATGAATAACTTACTATATATTTCTCTATATGGAGACTCTGATGCTAAAGAACTAGCTTACATAGTTTTAACTCAAAGCAGAGAACTTACTAGCTATTGTCAAGAGTCTGTACGTTTTAAACATAGGACAAAATTCTATAACGCCTTTGATGATCTTAAAAGCAACTCTTCAATAGAGTTTTTGGTTGATACTATTTACGATATAAAAAATAATCAATTACCTCATGATTCTTTCACTAAGGTGGATGATCAGGAATCTGATTTTTCTATAGGCCCATATCATATCCAGTTAATTGCAAGCATAGAAGAACTATTTCATTCTTTACGATAACTTCATTATTTTTTTAATTTAGATTAAATATATTTTTTCTTTACTATTACTTTGTTTATAATATGCTATTGATTTCATTTAAGTCACCTTTCCTATACGCCCTTTCTTATTCTTGTGTTTGATTACAACCATATTTTTGATATAGCATCCAACTATGTAGAACAATCTACAATAGATAAGATTAACTTTATTGATATTGGGAATATTAATGATACTTATGTAATTTCATCTATTTCAAAAGGACGTAACTTCAAATTTGTTATCCAGAAACTAAACACCCTAGCTCACCCAAATGTCTATGACATTGCTCACAATATTGATTTAGTTACTCATCATATCTCTAATAAACTAAATTTTATAAGATCTGAATATCCTAACTTAGATTGGAGAATACCTTTCCTTCTACCACTCTTGGGAAACAAGCAAAATTATATTTTAGAATGTAATTCCACTTATTGGAGGGCTATGCATTATATATACCCGTCAATATCTTATAATAGAACAATTAGTCTTCTTCATGCTTCTAGAATAGGACAGACTTTGGGTTTATTTCACCAATTTATTAGCGATATACCTATTTCTTCATTTATATGTACACAGGAACCTCTACACTCTTGTTCAAAATACATAAAATCAACTATTGATATTGTTAAAAGCCCTAATTACAAATCTAATTGTAACATCATATCGAATTCTATAATTAAAAATATTATAGGAAATTTACCTAGGTACCTCTCAATGTCAACATCTATTGATAGAGCACTATCTAGCAAAATACTTAAAAATAAGCCGGTACACTTAGATCCGAAAATTAATAATATGCTTTTCACTAAGGAATCACTCAATCCCCTATCAATTATAGATTTGGACACTGTTAACCCTGGATTGTTAATCTATGACATAGCAGATTGTTGTCGTTCAGCCTGTAATTTAAAGGGAGAGGATACTCATGACTATATAAATGTTACCTTCGACTATGATATTTTCAGACATCTTTTACGGTCTTATATAGATGTGGGTCCACCCCAACTTGAAGATCAGGATTATACTTTTTTACCGACCAGTCTCCAATTAATCCCATTAGAGCTTGGTTTGAGGTTTTTTATTGACTATTTACATGGTAATCGTTATTTTAAGATTAGTTATCCAGATCAGAATTTGATTCGTGCAATGGTTCAGTTTAGTCTTGTTAGAAGTTTGGAAGATCAGATGAGATCTATTACTAAAACAATAGAATCATTCGCTAAGTAGTAATAACATGACTAGATATTCTGTCATGACTCAAAAGGTCTTTTTATTATACAGTCCATGTAGTAGGAATGTTTATTCATCTACAGGTTCTAGTTCAATTATATGGGATGAATCTTTTATTCTAAAACTAAATTATTCTCTCTTGATTTCAAAGTTTAACTCATTAATTAAACCAACATCTCTTCTACAAAAAACTAATTTTTATACCTATGTTTTAGAAAATAACTTGGATATTTCTTTCACCCTCTATATTTCTTCTTTAAATAATAATCTTTGGAAGATTATATTCACTCTCTCTCAGTACTATGAGGTAATGATTTTAAATAATAAATCATTCGAGCCTGTAGATCACTACCCTTTCGAAATTCTAGCTTCAGATTCAGGGATAGCGAATTATTCGATTATTTCAGATATTATTATTGACTTGAGCCAAATCATCAAATCTTCTAATCAACTTAGTCTAGCTATGTGTGCTAAAATAGAATCAAAGGAATATACTCAGGAATTTTATTTATCACCAGAAATAAATAATTCAAATCTATTAGAAAAAACTAACTTAGTACCTCTATGAATAAAGTTGCTAATATTTTAATACCGTTTTTCTTGCAATCTACAACACTATCCTACTTTACTTTTCATAACTATCGTATTTCTTTTGATACCAGCAATATTTCGATTCCTATCTTCCTCAATGATTTTATTACCATCCCTACTGACCTTAGTCTTCCTAAAACTGCAGATGGTCGTCATTACCCAATCATACCAACAAACTCAGATCAACTTATAGATCTCCTAATACATGTAGAGGAATTTCTATCTAATCCTAATTCTCCAGACTCTTTGTATCCAATTTATTCTCATCAGCAACAAGTTATCTATAGGCATCTATCGGAAAACTCATATTTATCATCTCTTGTATTACGCAGGTTACCCTCAGCTTTAAGAGAGAAATCATCAATACATATAAAAGCTAGGCTCAAGTTTATAGGTATGGCCAAAAAAAGTAAAAGGCCAACAACCATGCCTGCTTGGACTATTATTCCTCCTATACCTCTTAATGACCTTTTACAATATTACTTAATAGCAGAGAAAAATACAGGTATTCAATGGGAGATATTGGCAGCTATTAATTTAGTAGAAACAGGTATGGGGCGTATCTCTGGTAGATCTGTAGCTAATGCTCAAGGACCTATGCAGTTTCTACCAACCACTTGGCATGAAAAAGGGGTAGGAAACGGTGGAGATATCAACGATCCATATGACTCAATACAAGCTGCAGCAAGATATCTTGTTAAACGAGGTGCATTAAAGGATATTAGGAAAGGTTTGTGGGGCTATAACAACAGTAATAACTATGTTGATGCAGTTTTACTCTATTCGTCACTTTTGAGTAATGATCCATTGGCTTTGAAAGCCTTATATAACTGGGAGATTCATTATCGTGTCGATGTTGCCGACCTTTGGTTGCCAATTGGATATAGTCAAATACAAGCAATTCCTATATCGACCTATTTAAAAGAGGTACCAGCTAGCGCTCCTAGCGCTTACCCTTTTATTAAATAAACACCACCTAGCTCGTGATCAAGGAAACATCACATCGAGGCCAAGAACTAGAAGCCCTCGGATGGTCTAAGGATGATGTCCTTAGATATTCAGAATTATGGGATTACCGCCAGAGATGGGGAGCCATAAATTTGGAACGTGATGACCGTCTCTTTCTTAGGAAAGCCGAAGCTACGTTACCTAAGATTACTTCCGGTAAAACACCAGTTCGTAAAAGTCTCAAAGAAAAGTCCTATTATCGCTGGCTTACCTTTTATTTGGATTCTATGAATGATCAAGAAAAAAGCTTTAAGACTGTTAATGGCTCTAAAGGAATTTGGCCTATTCTTTTAGAAGAAGAGCTTAGAGCAATCGAATATTATGAACCCGTTTTAGGTTTACCTGATACCCTTAAAGCAAAAGCTT
The DNA here is from genome assembly GCA_003215655.1 of Prochlorococcus sp. AG-409-J16. Classification (GTDB taxonomy): domain Bacteria; phylum Cyanobacteriota; class Cyanobacteriia; order PCC-6307; family Cyanobiaceae; genus AG-409-J16. The sequence continues at coordinate 127,853 of QCKB01000001.1, read as the reverse complement.
TAGATGCTTTCAGAGAAACATTTGTCATAAGATCAAAGGAGCTTGACGATAAAGAAGTTTCAGTTTTTACATATGATTTTCAGAAACCATTAGAAGATTTGAAGTTAACTCAACCAGTCAAGTGGCGTTCACTTGCCGAAAATATACCTACAACTAAAGATAACTACCCTGTTCTTTTACCTAATGTAGTCGAGGATTTCAGAAAAGAGGTCCGCACACAGTTGGTCCCCTTTATTCGCAATCTTTTTCCCTCCCTTTCAGATACAGAAAAGACAGAACCTCCAGACGATTGGACTCCTAAAACAGAATAATCAGCTAGAAAGGAAGTCAGATCTTTAAATAAAATCCTTGAGCGAACTTCGTTTCGAATCACTCCAGCTCCATGCTGGACAAAGCCCAGATCCTGTTACAAACTCAAGGGCGGTACCGATCTATCAAACAAGCTCTTATGTCTTTAATGATGCAGAGCATGGTGCAAATCTCTTTGGCTTAAAGGAGTTTGGCAATATATATACCCGGTTAATGAATCCAACAACCGATGTTTTTGAAAAGAGAGTTGCTGCTCTTGAAGGTGGTATAGCAGCAGTAGCTACCGCCTCAGGTCAATCGGCTCAGTTTCTAGCAATAACAAATATTATGCAGTCTGGAGACAACTTCATTTCTACTTCTTTTCTATATGGCGGTACTTACAATCAATTTAAGGTTCAGTTCCCACGACTTGGTATAAATGTTAGATTTGCAAGTGGAGATGATATAGAAAGTTTTTCCTCTTTAATAGATTCAAAAACAAAAGCAATTTATGTTGAATCTATGGGTAACCCAAGATTTAATATACCAGATTTTGATGGACTCTCAAAATTAGCAAAAGACAATAATATTCCTTTAATTGTTGATAATACTCTTGGAGCTGCTGGAGCATTATTACGTCCTATTGAATATGGAGCAGATGTAGTTGTTGAAAGTGCAACAAAATGGATAGGAGGACATGGTACTAGCCTTGGTGGAGTAATAATTGATGCTGGGACATTTAATTGGGGTAATGGCAAGTTCCCTTTAATGACAGAGCCGAGTGATGCATATCATGGCTTAGTTCATTGGGATGCATTTGGATTTGGTAGTGAGATTTGTACAATGCTTGGTGTTCCTAAGGATCGAAATGTTGCGTTTGCTTTGCGCGCACGTATAGAAGGACTTAGGGATTGGGGACCTGCGCCAAGTCCATTTAATTCATTTTTACTTTTACAAGGTCTAGAGACTTTAAGTTTGCGTGTTGAGAGACATGCATCTAATGCATATAAATTAGCAAGTTGGTTAGTTAAGCATCCAAAGGTTTCTAATGTGTGCTATCCAGGTTTAGAATCTGATCCTTATCATGCCATAGCTAAAAAATATTTAACTGGTAGAGGCATGGGTTGCATGTTGATGTTTTCTTTAAATGGTGGTTTTGATGACGCAGTTAATTTTATAAATAATTTAAAGCTAGCAAGTCATCTAGCAAATGTTGGAGACGCTAAGACATTGGTAATACATCCAGCTTCTACCACACATCAACAGCTATCAGAAGAGGAAAAGGTTTCAGCGGGAGTTTCACCCACAATGGTTAGAGTATCAGTAGGCTTAGAACATATAGACGATATTAAGAATGACTTTGAACAGGCCTTATCTTCAATTTGTTGAGAGGAAGTGATTAAATGGCACTAATCCTTCCTCGAAGCTATCACAAAATTGCTGCTGTTGAGAGGAATCATATTTCTTGGATTGAGCCAGAATTGGCAGAACGTCAGGATATACGACCTCTAAGAATTGGCATTCTAAACATAATGCCTTTAGGTAAACAGTACGAGTTTAATCTTTTACATCCTCTTGGACTTTCACCTCTACAGATAGAGCCTATATGGATTAAATTAAAAAGTCATACCTATAAGACTTGGGATATATCTCATCTTGAATCTCTTTATGTTAATTGGGAGGAAGCTATGTCTCCACAACCTTTAGATGGACTTATCATCACAGGAGCCCCATTAGAGGATATAGAGTTTGAAGAGGTATATTATTGGAATGAATTAGTTGAATTAATTAAGGAAGCACGTGGATTATGTGCGAGTACTCTTGGTTTATGTTGGGCTGGTTTTGCACTTGCATATTTAGAGGGAGTTAATAAGCATAAATTCAATCAGAAGTTATTTGGTGTATTTCCTTTAAGAAGTCTTGTACCCGGACATCCATTGATGGGGACACAAGATGATCAATTTAGCTGTCCTCAAAGCAGACATGCAGGACTTCTCGATAATGAAATGGAGGCAGCACAAAGACAAGGAAGATTAAGATTATTAGCTCATGGTGAGAAAGTTGGATATACAATTTTTGAAACTACCGATCAGAGGCAATTAATGCATCTTGGACATCCTGAATATAATGCTGGTAGGATTTTGTCAGAAATGGAAAGAGACAAAATTCGTGGAGATGTTAAACCTCCTGATAATTTCGATTCAGAAAACCCACAAACATCTTGGCGTTCTCATCGAAACCTTCTCTTTCAACAATGGCTTTGGTTTTGTTACCAACGAGTTAGCCTCTCAAATTAATTCAACTTTGTTCAATTTATATATAAATAATGAATATCCTTTATTATTTGATTTTAAATAACTAAAAATTCTAATAATATTTTCTATAGTATATAAATTGTTCGATAATAGTATGGAATTATTTAGTGAAATCGAATAAATGAAAGAATCATTATTTGTACCTTATAAAATATATCCGGAATGGCTTTGTGAGAAGGAGGCTGATTATTGGTTTAATATTTTCCTTGCCAGGGTCAAATGGGATAGCCCCTTAGTTAAGGTTTATGGAAAACAATATGCAGTTCCTAGGCTGACCTCATTTATTGCTAGGCCGGAAATTAATTATTCATATAGTGGGTTCAAACATGATTCTTTTGGTATACCAATCTGGATTTTACCTTTATTGGAAAGAGTTAATGTAGTTTCTGGAGTTGAATATAATGGAATCCTTCTTAATAGATATAGGGATGGAAATGATCATATGGGATGGCATTCAGATAATGAACCAGAATTAGATTCATCAAAACCAATTACTTCTTTGTCTTTAGGAGTATCAAGAGATTTTATCTTTAAAAATAAAAAAAATTCAGATAAAGAAAAAATTTTACTTAATAATGGTGATTTGCTTATTATGAATATAGGCTGCCAGGATACTTGGCTTCATTGCTTACCTAAAAGAAGAAATCTTGTAGGTGAAAGGATTAACCTTACCTTTAGGCGTTTTATATAATCAAATTTATATTCATGTTGTAATTATGATTTTTTAATCAGCCGTTCTCTTGATCTTTCTGTTGATTCTTTAATTCTTCAGCCTTTTTTGCTGCATCTGCATCTCTTTTGGCTTTTGCCTTTGCTTCTGCATCTGCTTTTGCTTTTGCTTTGTCTTCTGCTTCTTTAATAGCTCTTTGCTTCTGTTCTTCAGCAGCTTTTAGAGCCATTTCGGCACGATGTCGCTTGCCAGTGACATTGTTGAAGAAACCTAAAATGGCAATAACTATTGGAACGTGGACAAGTCCACCAACTAGCACAGCTGTTTGACCGTAAGCCATACTTGTAACTCGGTTGCTTCCGGGAGTATAACGCGTACAGACGAAGCTAATTATTTTTACCCAAAAATGTCATTTGATTTTTATGACTAATCGTCTTTTCGTGGAGGAATGCCCATAGAAGGCTATCCCTGACCTCCGCAATCCCTTAGAATCTTGGCTTGGCTGGTTATAAATACCTATTGATATTAGGCTCTGGAGGGGGTTTGCTATTTGTTACTGCATCATTTGATTCAGGAACTTCCTACTTCTTTCTTCTTTAGCAGCTGTAAAAAACGATTTGGGATCAGATTCTTCGATAATTTTGCCTTTATCCATAAAAACCACTCTGTCTGCAACTTCTCTTGCGAAACCTATTTCGTGAGTTACTACAACCATAGTCATACCTTGTTTTGCTAGATCTCTCATTGCATCAAGTACTTCTTTAATTCTCTCTGGATCTAAAGCACTGGTTGGCTCATCAAAAAGCATCAGGGTAGGTTCCAAAGCTAGTGCTCTTACTATCGCCACTCTTTGTTGCTGCCCTCCACTTAATTGATTGGGATATTTATTTGCCTGTTCTACTATTCCCATTTTTTTTAATAAATTCATAGCTTTTGCTTCGGCTTTTTCCTTGTTAACCTTTTGGACTTTAATTTGAGCCAAAGTTACATTTTCTAGTATAGATAAATGTGGAAAGAGATTAAATTGTTGGAACACCATGCCAACCTTTTTCCTCACTCTTAATATATTTTTTTCTGTTGCAAAAGAACCTAATCTGACACCAAGTACTTCTAATTCTCCTGTATCAATATTTTCTAAACCATTAAAGGTTCTTATAAGCGTGCTCTTTCCAGATCCCGAAGGTCCCATGAGGACAACAACCTCTCCGCTAAACACTGAAAGGTCTACTTCATTAAGTGCTTTCACTCCTAATGAATATGATTTACTTAGTTTACTTGCAGTAATTATAGTTTCCATTGTTATTCCTTTGCTTGGTTAATACGTAATTCATTCTCGAGTTTTTTTGCAAGGAGTGACATTATGCTACAAATTATCCAATAAATAAATGCTAACCAGACATATGTCTCAAGATATAGACCTATGAATTCTGGGTTAGCTAGCAAGCTTCTACTTATACCTAACAATTCTACAAGACCCAGGATTGCCATAAGGCTTGTATTTTGAAGTAAACCAATTGCTTGATTTGTTAGAGAAGGTAATGCTGTTCTTATCGATTGAGGCAAAAGAATTTGGAAGAATATTTGTCTTTTACTTAATCCTAAAGCTTCTGCAGCTTCACATTGTGTCTTTGGAATTGCCTGAAGGCCACCTCTGATGTCCTCAGCTATATAGGAAGCGGCAAAAATGGCAAAGGCTAAAACTGCTCTTGAAACTCTATTTATCTCTACCTCCATAGGCAAAAATAATGGAATTAGTAGTTGACCGAAAAATAGTACTGCTATTAAGGGTAATGATCTAATTACTTCTATATATATTTTGCATACAAATCTAACTAATGTTATTTCACTTTGCTTGCCAAGGGCTAATAATATACCTAGAGGAAAGGCAATTGCACCGCTTGATAATGTGAGTATTAAGGTTAATGATAGCCCACCCCAAATGTCAGTTGGTAAGGGCTTTAATCCTAGACCACCAGAATGAAGATATATTCCAAGAGGTATTATTATTATCCAAATCAGATACCTTCTAGATTTAAATAGATTCGTGTATAAGGTTGTTATCGAAATAATTAATATAATTAATAACCAGCTAATAGGTCTCCATGAATACTCCTTAGGATAACTGCCAACTATAAATAGATTTATATTTTTTGTTACTATATTCCAATTGGCTTTATATATTAGCCATTCTAATATATTTACTGAACCAAGTATTGATATAAATATAAGTGCTACTGTTAATGTTGTATCAAGCGGATTTGAGAAAAAATCTCGCGTAAGTATTCTGATATTAAAGGGGTTTATTTTTTGTGGTAATGAATTAGTTGAGCTAGTAGTTAAATGCTTTAGGTTTATATCTTTTTGGGAATTGTTCTTTTTAAGTAAATTCATCTTATCCCTTAATATTTGTATACTTTGCTTAGTATGATCTTATTTAACACTTCCATAGCAAAACTTATTATCAGATTCAATATTAAGAAGATTATAAGTAGTATGGTAAACCCTTCAATTGCTCTACCTGTCTGAGTGATTGTTGTATCACTAATAGCATATATATCAGGATAGCCAACTGCAATTGCAAGGGTACTATTCTTTGCGAGATTTAGATATTGACTTGTTAATCCAGGGAGAATTGCTGGCAGCGCCTGCGGAATCACGATACGTTTCATGCCTAATGAATCTTTAATACCTAAGCTTCTAAAAGCCTCCCATTGTCCGATTGATACTGAATTGATTCCACCTCTTACCACCTCGGCTATGGAGGCACCAGTGAATATTGTCAATCCAATTAATAGAGCACTGAACTCTACAGATATATCTATTCCTAATAATCTGACCCCTTGATTCGATATTGTTAATATGTTTCCCAGTATTGATAGAGGTGTATTAGATAAATTCAGAAAAGCAACAAAGTACCAGAATAATAGTTGTAATAGTAATGGGATTTGTCTAATCACGATTACATAATAGCTTGATAATATTCGAATTAATTTATTGCTACTAAATCTTGAAGCTCCAGCAATCACTCCTATAATTGTTGAAAGGATTAGTCCGAAGAAGATTACTTTTAAGCTATTAGATAGTCCAACTAATAATGTCCATAAATAACTGTTAGTAGGATTGTAAGGCAAAGAATTTTCACTGAGAGCAAAGCCCGATGGTTGATTTAGCCAACCTAGATCAAACATCATGTCTGTTCGAAATAGGTTAATGATTAAATTGTTTAATAGTATAAAAAAAACTAGTGTTATAAAAATTGTAGAGAAAAATTGCAGGATTAACTTTTTAGAAAAAAACATTATTTAAATGGTGGAGAAATTAGAAGTCCGCCATTTTTATATGTGTGATTTAATCCTCTTGGGATTTCTACATTGCTTCCTGGTCCTAGATGTCGATTATATATTTCAGAATAGTTACCTGTGCTTTTTACAATGTTTACTACAAAATTATTTGAGATCCCAATTTTGTTACCAAGTTCTCCATCAACCCCTAACAAACGTCTTAAGGAACTTAAATTCGGATTTGATTTTGCTATAGCTAATTTAGTATCAATATTTCTGGAGTTAATTCCAAATTCATCCGTAGCTATTAGGGTATATATTACCCATCTTAGAGCATCAGATAGTTTTTGATCACCACCAATAGAAGCTGGAGCTAATGGTTCTTTGCTAAGCACTTCTTCTAGAATTATATGTCTATCTGGATTGCTAAAACTTGATCGAGCAGCCGCAAGCTGTGACCTGTCAGATGTCATTGCAGAACATCTTCCACTTAAATAACCTGCAACAACTTGATTTAGGTCTTGGTATTTTATTGGGGTATACCGGATACCATTTTCTTGAAAGGTGTCATTAAGGTTTTGTTCTGTTGTTGTACCTGATCCTACACATATATTTCTTGATCTTAGATCATTTATATTTTTTATTTGACTAGCCTTACTAACCATTATCCCTTGCCCATCATGAAATATAACGGGTGCAAATGTTACTCCATTTCCTTGTATTGAATCTCTACTTAGATTAAAAGTAGTATTTCTTGAGAGAATATCTATTTCTCCAGTTTTTAATGCAGTAAAACGTTCAGGAGCTGTCAGTGGCCTATATTGAACTTTATTAGGGTCTTCTAATATTGCGGATGCTACAGCTTTGCAGATATCTACATCTAAACCTTCGTATTTACCTTGAGTGTTTAGATAGCTAAACCCTGGTATTTTTCCACTGACTCCGCATACTAGGACTCCTCTTTTTTTGATTAGATCTAACCGTGAAGAACGGCTGCTCTGCATGGTTGCACAACCACTAGTTAGCATTGCCAGAGTTGTTAGACCAGTAATCAGTCTCTTTAGCATTTGTATGAACTTGCTCTAGATATTCTCTCAGATATTTACAATCTATTTTAAATGATATTCATTTTGTTTATAATTATTATTTTTTGGAAATTAGATATTGTGTAATTAAATCATACTTATTGATTGTTTAATGTAGTTTTAATTCTCCTCCAATCCTTTTAAACAAATCAAGGCTCTCTTCATTTAGACCTTTAACTGTTACTTCTGACCCTCCTTGCTTTAACTTGCGAATTATTTGGTTTAATGCACCTACGCCACTTTGGTCCCATATATGAGCATTCTCCATATCGATAGTTACTTTTTCTGGATGGTTATGGACATCAAAACCCTGTATAAAATAGACTTTGCTTACAAAAAATAGTTGTCCGTCAACTATATAATGTGTTTCATTAGAGGAAACTTCTTTCGGTGTAACTTTTATTACCTTTGCCACCTTTCGGCTAAATAATATTCCTGCTACGGCAACACCTGCAAGAACACCAAGTGCAAGATTGTGTGGTGTAGTTAACATCGTAACTGCAAATGTGACGACCATAACTGCTGTATCACTCTTAGGGATTTTAGCCAAGCTCTTTATCCCTTGAATATCTGCAGTACTTATTGCTATTGCAATCATTACAGATACCAAAGCAGCCATTGGTATACGTCCTAGTAGTCCTCTACCTAGAAGAATCATAAGAAGTAAGCTGACTCCTGAAAACAATGTTGAAAGTCTTGTTTTTCCTCCATTTTCTGTATTCATTACAGATTGTCCAACAAGTGCGCAGCCAGCCATACCTCCAAATAATGAGGACACAACGTTTGCTATACCTTGTCCTCTTGCTTCTGTATTCTTATTTGAATTACTGTCAGTTAAGTCATCTAATATATCCTGTGTTAAAAATGTTTCCATTAGACCAACTAATGAAATAGCAAGAGAGGTTGGAAGTATTATTCCTAGGGTCTCTAGATTAAAAGGAACTTTCCCATCTGTTATTTGACCGAAGGGTATTGATAAACTTGGTAGACCTGAAGGTAGTCTCCCTAAATCTTGAACTGTAGGAATATGTAAATCAAGACCAATCGTAATTAGTGTAAGTACAGCTATTGCAACTAATTGAGAGGGTAGTATTTTGGTTATTCTTGGCAGTCCATAAATTATAATTAGACCTATAATAACTAATAGCCAAACTATTGGTATTTGGTATCCAACGGGAAGCAATTGCTTTCCATGATCAATTACTCCAGCACCATGATTATTAGCATGAAGTCCTAATTGTGGTAATTGTGCTTGAAAAATTAAAAGAGCAAGTGCATTAACAAAACCACTCAAAACACCCTGAGGAACAAACCTCATTTGATATGCAAGACGTAAGTATCCCCAAAGTATTTGAAAAAACCCTGTTAATAAGCCGGCTGCAATTAAGTATGAAAGTCCAAGTCCTGGGCCCCTTGCATTGCCTGTTGCCACTAGCCCTGTCATTAACAATGCTGTAGATCCTGTTGCAGAGGTAATCATTCCCATTCGACCTCCAACAATTGCAATTGTTATTGATAGGCAAAATGCACCGAATAATCCAACCTGAGGGTCAACTCCAGCAATACCTGAGAAAGCAATAGCTTCTGGAATCATTGCGAAGGCGACGACTAAACCAGAAAGGAGGTCTTTGCGAGGGTTGCTAAACCATTGATTATTTATCTGATCACTTGTTGTGGAGAGCATAAAAAATTCCTTATAGATCTTTTAGTTAAAGAGGTGGCAGGATGCCGTAAGGGTCGCAATGCGACTTTAATTGCTGTAGGTCAGGTAGCCATTCTCCGAAGGCTGCGGTTAACTCTTCTCTATGCCAAGAAAGGTGAGGATGCATTTGGGCCAAGTGTATCCAAGGACATCTGGCAGAAAGAGTCTTCCACGTTCTTTCTGCCCAATATAAGCTCTGTTTTCTTGCAATATTGTTTCCTGGTTGCCAACTAGTTGAAATCCAAGGTTTCCACTCAGCATTTCTATGGATAAATGAATTTGTTTCTTTATTTATACTGCGTGTCATACCTCCTAATTGTTGTGATGCTATATAACAATCTGGATCAGGCCTTTCTTTAATAAGTATCTCGATAGAGGTTATTAGTTCTGATGTTGACTGATCCCAATAGGGACCTAATAAGCCTATTACCTCTGTATACTTATGTGCATTCATCTTATCTTTTCCTTTTATATTAAAGGGTGGAGCTTCATGAAGTCCATTTATATTTACCTTTTCGATATCTTCATTTTTAACTATGCTTAGAATTTCATTCTCGATAGAATCAAAAGCATCTTCATCTCCATCTATACTTACAATATATATAAATATATCGTCCTTCCAAATCCATTGTAAACTAGTTGTTTGAGGGAATTTTTCAGCTTTTTGTATTAAGTCTATTAATTGGTATTTGTCTACTTTCGCTGTCCAGACACAAATTTTCCTAATTTCGTTTGTTAGTAAAGTAACTTGGGTAATAATTCCTAGGAATGGAGCTGCTCCACAAAGTCCTTTCCATAGCTTCATATTTTCTTTTGTCGTGTTCTCTCCTGGCTTTTCTATATCAATCCAATTCCCATTAGTTAAAAAGCCTTTTATTTTGATTATTTGGTCAATAGCTAATCCCTGGCTTCTACTTAAGGGACTTATACCTCCAGTTAAAATATATCCCATTCCAGTTTGACCTGATAGGCCTATAGGGAATGCTCTTTGATGTTTGGCTAATTTTTCTATTAATGTACCCATGGTATTACCCGCACCTAGTTGAAGGAGCTTAGTCTTATTGTTGTATTGAAAGTCTTTATAGTTCTTTCGTAGATCTAGTGTCCAGTGTCCTTCCGCGGCACAGCGACTTGATGTTCCTCCGCTACATATAAGTAAAGGTTTCTTTATTCCTTTGTCATTTTGATAGAGGCTCTTAATATTCAAATTGACTTTATCAAGGACTCCTGCAGCATTGGCGTCCTGAGCCATATTGTTTGGAATTGGGATAAGAGGGTGAATTTTTCTTTATTTAGCACTAACTTAGACTAACGAAATTGATCGTTTCTACAAAGTTCTTTAAATTGTTTTTATGTATGAGATCTCGTTGTGGATAGAGCTCTTTTAAAACACTTGGATACTGATATAGGTATTCTTATATGTGGCCATGGAAGTCGTAACAGACTAGCTGTAAAAGAGTTTGCAGAACTTGTAGATTCAATTAGACGGCTACTTCCTAATATTCCTATTGAATATGGATATCTTGAATTTGCTATTCCAATTATCACTGATGGTCTCGACAAACTTAGAGATAAAGGTGTTAAAAGAGTTATAGCAATCCCAGCTATGTTATTTGCGGCAGGCCATGTCAAGAATGATATTCCATCGGTATTAAAAAAATATTCAGCTAAAACTGGTTTGATTATTGATTATGGAAGTGAATTAGGTATTAATAATTCTATGATTAGTGCAGCAGGTGCAAGGATCACTGAATCAGTCAAGGATAAAGCAATAAAATCAAACTCAGATACGCTACTAGTAGTCGTAGGTAGAGGTTCTTCAGATCCAGATGCTAATTCAAATATATCGAAAATATCAAGGATTTTAGTTGAATCATTTGGTTTTGGTTGGGGCGAATCTCTATATTCAGGAGTAACATTTCCCTTGGTTGAACCAGGGTTAAGACATATAGTTAAATTAGGCTTTAAACGAATTATTGTTTTACCTTATTTTCTTTTTTCAGGAGTTTTGGTTAGTCGAATTAAAAATCAAACTAATATCGTTGCTAATTCTAATCCTGATATAGAATTTATTTTTGCTAATTATTTAGGTAACCACCCACTTGTTGTAAGTACATTTCTAGAGAGAATATACCAGGCTTTTAATGGAGATAATTCTATGAATTGTTCTTTATGTAAATACAGATCACCTTTACTTGGTTTTGAGAAGGAGGCAGGACTTGCTCAGGTTAGTCATCATCATCATGTTGAGGGCTTAACTGCTAGCTGTGATCTTTGCGAAAATGAATGTACTGAAGAGTGCCAGGATCAAGAAAAGCCAGAGAAACTAATCCATCATCATCACAATATTCATAGTCATGAACATTTCCCCTATCCGAATTCAGATCATCCATTAGGACCTTCAAGCCTAAATTAGATCAATTTCTTTTAACACATAAATCTAAAGAAATAATGGTTAAATGCCAGACTCATTTGTCTCTTTCTCAGCGTGTCTTACGAGACTCTTTTTAGATGAGTTTTTCTAATCATTCAATCATTTTAGTTTTTCCCAAGGTTTTTCCACAGAACCAAGAGACTTTTCCACTATTAATTAGGATTTAATTTGGTTCTGGTGGAAATAAGCGGTTTTCTTCACTTTGTACTTTTGATCACTTGACATGTCAGTGGATCTTTTGGAAATCTACTGTGGCATTAGTTGGTCATTGTTTTTTTGTAGTGCTGGCAATGAGTCTTGAGTGGTCTCGAAATATATTTGTAAATCAATTCCTTCTTTGACTTAAACCCCATTCATGTTGCTTACTTGTCTCATGAATCAACTCAACAAATAAAACTTGATGGACCTCAACCCATTGCAACCTAATTCAGAAACTTGCTCAGACTCATTGGAGAAACGCTCTATAAATTCAGCTTCTCGTGCTTTGGTGAGCCTAGAGGCGGAGATACCAGAGGTTCTTTACAATGCAATGAAGGATTTCATGGGATCAAACCCAAAGTGGGATCAATTCGAAGTTATCAGTTCAGCGTTGGCAAATTTCTTATTCCAAAATGGCTGTGATGATAGAGCTGTTACTGAAATCTACCTAAATGACCTCTTTACTCGTTCTGAGGGTTAAAGGCGTTTATACAGGCCCTTCGAGTTATCGCCATCATTGTTAAGGTAGGACTTTGCCATGATGAAGTAGGCCAACAGGCTCCGTCTACAATGAGCACATTGGAACATCTCCAAAGCCTGTTCCATTTATCTACCACACTTAATTCTTCACTATTTCCCATAGGCGCACCACCAACTTCGTGTATGTAATAACCAGGAGGAGGAGAATCTTCAGAAAAAGCATACGAAGTATCAGTTAATACTTTTACACAAGGAAGGTTAATTATTTCACTTATTGGATGTATATCTCCACCAGAAGCTGAAATAATTTCCTTCATGTTTTTCTGCATATGTCTGATCATATTTTTTTCATTATTTCTCCATTTGAATTTTATTTTAGGAATTGGAATGCCCCACTTATCTTTATTATTTGAAAGAGTTATTTGGTTTTTAGTATTTGGTAAAACCTCGCCATGTCCAATAAGAAAACCTGTAGATTTATCTGGATATTTCTTTAGGTAATCTGGCGGTTCAAAACGATTTATACATCCCCATAATCCATAACCTCCTACGAAATCATTTTTTTCTCCTGTATGTATTGATGTGCCATATGGTATAAGAAAACTACCAGCTCCAGATAAATATTTTTCATTTTCAGAAGAAACATTTTGTTCAGAGTCTTTTTGTTTTTCTATTGTGAAGAATCTACAAGTAGATACATGATCCATTAAATTCTTACCCAATAATCCTGAAGGTTCTATAAAACCTCTTTCTTGTTGCCCTTCTTTAGAATTAAGTAGTAGTTTTATTGTTTGTATTGTTGAAGTACAAATCACAATTAAACTTGCTTTTAATTCTTTTCTTTGACCATTAATTCTATTTATTGTGATAACTCCAGAGGCCGATTCTAAATCTCTTTCAAATAGGATATTCTGTACGATATGATTTGGTAAAATTTCAACTTTTCCTGTTTTAATAGCCTTTTTTAAAGTACTACCAAGACTACTCGACTTTGGCCATTCCGATTTTACTTTTGTTTCTCTAGCTCCAAAACCTCTCGAGTGGATTATTGGACAGTTAACTCTTTGTTTGACTGTTTGTATAAATTTTTTCTCATCAGAGTTAAATGGTAAAGGATCGATATATTCGCCATCTGGTACTTCGTTCAAATTATCTTTATTTCCATGAACTTGTAAAACACTTTCTATTCTGGAGTAATGAGATTCAAGGTCTTTGTATTGTATAGGCCAATTTGGCCCTCCTCCATCACTATTGGTCTGCTTGAAGTCATTCTCTGAAAGTCGAAGTGTAATACCTCCCCAAGTCAGGCTTCGTCCTCCAACTTGTCTTCCTTGTGTCCAGATAAATGGTTCATCTTTATTTGTTATATATGGATTTTCTATCTCATTCATATATAGCAGTGGATTGTTTTTCCAAAACCCAGGATGATTTGCTTGTATTCTCTTTTCTCCAGTAATAATATTTTTTAAACGCCTTGCGGTATTTAAGGGTTCAGATCCATATGCCTCTTCAGGCGTGTACATTGGTCCGGCTTCTACAACTAAAACACGAACACCACTTTCTGCAAGAGTTAAAGCAGCCATTCCCCCTGTTGCACCAGACCCAACTACAATTGCTTCATAAGGATGCGATGTCACGGTCGTTGGATTTCTATTTCTAATCTACACTATCGCTATATAGTTTTTAACATTTTCTTGTTTTAAACGAAGTATCAGTATAAATTTATTTATATTAAACAGAGTTATTTTCTGATTATATGAACGATATCAACTATTGCTAATATATAGACGTATTAATTAAGTAAATACTGTTGTTATTCATCATGTATATAATATTTTCCCTTCTTATTTTAAATTCATATCTTGATACTACTTATAAACTATAAAAAAAGCCTCGGAAAACCGAGGCAATAATTGGTGGCGGGGGGGAGATTTGAACTCCCGACCTTCGGGTTATGAGCCCGACGAGCTACCAGACTGCTCTACCCCGCGTTGTTCCTTTTATAATACATCTACAGGTCTTTAAATTGCGCTTTCTATTAGCGTTCCTGGAAACGGAGCTCTCCATTGACTTGAAGTTCTACTCCAGGAGAGACCATTAGGATTTTTTCTTCAAGCTCTTGTAGTGCTGTTGGGGTAAGCCATTCAAGCTGTCTTAGGAGGTGAAGAGCTACAGCATGTTTTGCTCTTTTTGATCCATCCTCTACTTTTATCGCTATTCCCATACCTTCTCCTACCTTGCTTATGCATTGAATACCTTCAGCTCCACCTTTGCTTACAAGTTGACCATGAGAGCGTTTTATTAATTCAGTATCAAACTTATTGTTACCTGCTATTAGTTCTGGATGTGAAATTATAGATCTGCTTACTTTCTCTAACTCAGCAATCTTAGATCCAGCTAAATGAGCATAAAGTAATGCCATTTGAGATAACTGGAGCCTAAGTGTAGGGGCACCACAGTCATCTCGAGCTGATATTAATTCATCAACTGGTAAGCTAAGAAGATCAGCAATTCTTCTAACTATCTCTATTTGGAGAGGATGATCTCCTTTTAGATAAGTATCAATTGGCCATCCCATTTTTTTACATGTTGCAAGAAATGCAGCATGTTTCCCTGAACAATTATGTTCCAATGGGCTTGTGCAATTTTTAGGAATAGGGCATTGGAGCTTATCTACATCAACCTTTGCGTTCCATAAAATTCTAAATGCTTCTCTTGCATGTGAGGCTTCTCCTGAATGTGATGAACAAGATATTGCAATTCCTCTATCTCCACAATTCATTTGATCTGCTGCACCACTGCTGATAAATGGCAGAGCCTGAAATGGCTTCTGAGATGATCGGATAAATGTTTCGTAATCTGATTTTCCTGATTTCATTAGAACTCTTCCTTTGCTATCACATATAACTGCATGTACTCTGTGAAGAGATTCTGGTGAAGAGCTTCGCTTAAGTTCGACCTCAAAAGGTTGACTGCTTAGTCTATTAGGTATTTCCATGTCAAACAAAATATTTAAAACTATTTGATGATAATTTTATTCTAATCATAAGATCTGACCTATAAAAATAGCGATGGAAATAATAATCATTGATTTTCTTATTGTTAAGAGAATGGGGTTGACTTGATATTGAGCTATAAGAAGATCTTGCTCTTTCCAAGCTATTGGCTTTTTCCAGATCATACCGTCATACCATCCTGTCTCTTCATATTCAATATTATCTGCAATTAGTCTTCTGTGAATGTATTTCCAGCCTATCCATAATCTTATAGTAAGTAATAGTGGGAATATTAAACTGATTATTCCAGTGTTTAATAATACTATAATATGATTTCTGGAAGGGTTGAAATTTCCATAAGCGATTAATAAAAAAATTGGAAGGATAGTTAGCCAACTATTTAATAAGGATATAAATAATTTCTTGCTATTAGATTTTGGCCATTTAAAGAACCAGGAATTACACATGCTTAAGTATTCATTCCTTGGTATTTGGTCAACTGGAACTGGACAAGTAAGTTTTGATTCCATTGGATTTTTATAGTTGAGGTGTCTTGAATTCAAATATCTCTCCGTTGCTCCAAAACGCTTCTAAATCGTAGTAACTTCTTTCTTCTGGTTGGAGTATATGAACTATTAATTCTCCATAGTCTAGGAGAGCCCATTTGCCCTGATTTAAACCTTCTTTTCTAAGAGGGTAACGATTGGCTTCTTGTTCTAGCTTTTCTTCCACGGAATTCGCAATCGCTTTTACCTGAACATCTGAAAGCCCCCCTGCAATAACCAACCAATCTGCGAGACTTGATACTTCTTCAACTTTAATTAATTGAATTTTGGTTGCTTTTCTATCATCGCAAGCCTCAGCAGCTATTTCTGCAAGCTTTGCGCTATCCATAAACGTTTTCACTAGAAACTGATTCTCTAGATCCTTCTTGTTCTGCCATTTCAGCCCGAGCACGTCCTGCGCTTTTACGAAGAGCTTCTAAGCGGTCTTCGTAGAAGCTTCTTTTCTTTTTCTTTCGTGATTGCTCTATTAACTCTTTTAGAGCGCCTCCTAGGCTTTTGTAAGCATTGGGCACGCTGTAATTGAATCGACAAGCAAGGTCAATAGCTCTTTCATCAGCTGCTATGGCATCTTGAAGTCTTTTTTCTGAATTATTTTTTAAATAAAGTCGATATCCAGCAAAACCAGAAAGTCCTAATGCCATTAAAAGCAAAAGACCATCTTGTACCCAAAGTTCACCAATAGCTCCACCTAGCCCTATCGCAAGAGCTGCCATTTCCCATCCATCTCTAGGAATCGTGTCGTTTTGAACACGTCCAACCTCATGCCAAAAAAGGAGATTGCGATGGTCAATAGCAAATTGTTCCCATTTTTCGAGATCTACTTGGATCTCAACCTCGTCTTGACCTATTTCTTCAAGGGTAATAAGAGGAGGATCTACAGCAGCAGCTGCCTCCACGAACACCCAGCTTTGATTTTCTGGTGGCAGCAACCCTTTTAGGCGCTGGAGTTCGCTCATGGTTTAAACCTCACATAAACAACAAACTAGCGGGAAGAATTGACTATGTTGATAATTCCTCACTTCTGTTTCTATACAGCTACGTGGGAAGCTAGGTCAAATAGGCAATTTATATAACCCCTATGCCCCGGAGAAATGACCTAAAAAGAATTTTGCTTCTTGGGTCTGGTCCGATCGTCATCGGCCAAGCCTGTGAATTTGATTATTCAGGTACTCAGGCTTGTAAAGCTCTGAGATCTGAGGGGCTCGAGGTTGTTTTGGTCAATTCCAATCCAGCCTCAATTATGACTGACCCTGATATGGCTGATAGAACTTATGTAGAGCCCTTAACAGCTGAAGTAGTTAAACGTGTAATTGAAATTGAAAAGCCAGATTCGCTTCTACCCACAATGGGAGGCCAAACAGCTTTAAACCTTGCTGTTGAGCTCTCTGAAGATGGAACCCTTGAGCAATTTGGAGTTGAACTAATTGGAGCTGATCTTTCAGCTATCCGTAAAGCAGAAGACCGGCTTTTGTTTAAAAAGGCAATGGAAAAAATAAATGTAAATGTATGTCCATCTGGAATTGCCTCAAACCTAGAAGAGGCAGATATTGTTGGTACCGAAATAAATACTTTTCCTAGAATTATTAGGCCAGCTTTTACTCTTGGTGGAAGTGGGGGAGGTATTGCTTATAATTATGAGGAATATTTGGCAATTTGCAAAAGCGGATTAGAAGCAAGTCCAGTATCGCAAATTCTTATAGAGAAGTCATTAATAGGTTGGAAGGAATTTGAACTTGAAGTTATGCGTGACCTTGCTGACAATGTAGTAATTGTTTGTAGCATTGAAAACTTAGACCCAATGGGAGTTCATACAGGAGATTCAATTACAGTTGCACCGGCTCAAACATTAACTGACCGCGAATTTCAAAGACTTCGCGATCAATCTATAGCCATTATTAGAGAGATTGGAGTAGCAACTGGAGGAAGCAATATTCAGTTTGCTGTAAACCCTACTGATGGTGAAGTCATTGTTATAGAGATGAACCCCAGAGTAAGTAGGTCTTCAGCATTAGCAAGTAAGGCAACTGGTTTCCCAATAGCTAAGATCGCCGCCTTGTTAGCAATAGGTTATACATTAGATGAAATTATTAATGATATAACAGGTAAAACACCAGCATGTTTTGAGCCAACAATTGATTATGTAGTTACTAAATTACCGCGCTTTGCATTTGAAAAGTTTAGAGGCTCTTCTAATACTTTGACAACTTCTATGAAGTCAGTAGGCGAAACAATGGCGATAGGTAGAAACTTTGAGGAGTCATTTCAAAAGGCCTTTAGATCTCTAGAAATCGGATATTCCGGTTGGGGATGTGATCGTCCAGAAGAAAAATTTGATTTATCGGAAATTGAGAGAAGCCTAAGAACGCCTTCTCCAGAAAGGATAATTGCAATTCGTACCGCAATGATGGAGGGAATGTCAGACAAAAAAATTAATTCACTTAGTAATATTGACCCATGGTTTATATCAAAACTTAGAAAACTTATTGATATTGAATTGACATATTTAAAAAATCGAAAACTAAAGGATCTAGACAAAGAATCTCTATTCATTTTAAAGCAATATGGTTACTCAGATAAGCAAATTGCCTGGTCATTAAATTCAAGTGAATTAGAAGTTCGTAATAGGAGGACTAAGTTAAATGTTTTACCTGTATTTAAAACAGTTGACACATGTGCCGCAGAGTTTGCTTCTGTTACTCCATATCATTACTCAACATATGAAAGACCACTCAAAAATATAAATATACATGGAGAAATTGAAGACGCGGATAAACAATCAGAAGTAAACATCGAGAAAAAAAGAAAGATAATAATCCTTGGAGGAGGTCCAAATAGAATAGGTCAGGGAATAGAATTTGATTATTGTTGTTGTCATGCATCATTTTCCTCCCAAGAAGAAGGATTTTCTACAATAATGATAAATAGTAATCCTGAAACAGTATCGACAGATTATGATACCAGTGATACTTTGTACTTTGAACCACTTACATTAGAGGATATTTTAAATGTAATTGAAGTCGAAAAACCGTTTGGAATAATAGTACAGTTTGGTGGACAAACTCCTTTAAAGCTTTCATTACCACTTCTTAACTTTCTTGAAATATCTAAGAGAAAAGACTTTGAGACTAGGATTTTAGGAACATCTCCGAAATCAATAGACCTAGCAGAAGATAGAGAGCAATTTGAAACTATTCTACGTAAGTTAAATATCAGGCAACCAAGGAATGGGCTTGCACGTACTGACAAAGATGCAAGAAAAATAGCTTCGAAAATATCGTACCCTGTTGTTGTTCGCCCCTCTTATGTATTAGGGGGAAGGGCAATGGAAGTAGTATTTGATGAGATTGAGCTAAATAGGTATATGTCAGAAGCTATCCAAGTAGAACCTGATCACCCTGTTTTGATAGATCAATATCTTCAAAATGCTGTTGAAGTAGATGTTGATGCTCTTTGCGATAGAGAGGGCATGGTAGTTATAGGAGGCTTAATGGAGCATATTGAACCAGCTGGAATACATTCTGGGGATTCAGCATGTTGTATTCCTTCAATTACATTAAGTTCCAAATCCCTCGAATTAATAAAGGAATGGAGTATTTCCTTGGCAAGGGAATTAAAAGTAATAGGTCTAATAAACCTTCAATTTGCAGTTCAAAAAAATGATAATGGACAAGAAGAAGTATATATAATTGAAGCCAATCCGAGAGCTTCAAGAACAGTCCCTTTTGTTTCTAAAGCCACAGGGATACCTTTAGCAAAAATAGCTACAAGTTTAATGACAGGTAATACATTAAAATCAATAGGACTTACAAAAGATCCAATCCCCCCTCTGCAATCGATTAAAGAAGCAGTTTTGCCATTTAAAAGATTCCCTGGTGCTGATAGTGTTTTAGGTCCTGAAATGAGGTCTACTGGTGAAGTAATGGGATCAGCAAGAAGCTTTGGAATGGCTTATGCAAAATCAGAATTAGCAGCTGGAGATGCCTTACCTGTAAATGGAACTGTATTTATATCTATACATGATCGTGATAAACCCTCTCTTTTGCCAATAGCTATTAAACTACTTGATTTAGGTTTTAATTTAACAGCTACATCTGGAACATCAATTATCTTAATTGAAGCAGGATTAAAGGTTCAGAAGGTATTAAAGGTTCACGAAGGTCGACCAAACATTGAGGATTTAATAAGATCAGGTCAAATTCAACTCGTCATCAATACACCAATCGGAAGACAAGCTGCATATGATGATGCCTATATTAGAAAAGCCACTCTTGATTATTCTGTACCTACTGTTACGACAATCGCTGGAGCTCGTGCAGCTGTAGAGGCCATATCTTCATTGCAGAAAGAAAAGATAACCATTTGTGCATTACAAGATATTCATCATTAAGTTCGAATTCAAAATGTTCAATATCATTAAATCAAGCAATCTATTACCAACAAAAGGAATAGATTGCCCAAAGGAGTTTCGATCAGCATATCAAAATCGTTATACATGGTCTTCTAACTTTAGAGGCTATAAAGGTAAATGTGATTATTGCATTGGCACTAATATATATACTGGTATATTCTCAATATCAAATGATTTTAAACCTATAATAATAGGCCTACAGGATTTAGATATTGTAAAGTTAATTCAATCTCAGTTATTCGAATTTGCAATTCATAGAGTTAGAAGAAGCTTTGATGATATTCACGGAAATAAAATATTCAAATTCGGGGATGAAAATGAATATGGCAAAAAGATTTTATTAGAAAATATGAATTCACAAGATCACTATAGAATAAAAGATAATGTAATTACGAAGGTTGAACGAACAATTCATAATAAGATAGTGGTTGTCTATACTAACAGTATTGTAAAAACTAATTCTGGGTATTTAGGTCACGAATATACAAGTCAATATAAGGACCCTTCAAGTCGACTTGATTTAGGTCCTTTGAAATCATACAAAGATAACTTTGAAAAGCTTAGTAATTCTGATGATTTGGTCCTCTCTGAAAGGATAATCAATAAGAACGTTATTAATAAAGACTCAGGTGATATAGAAACATATAAATTTTATAACTTAGAAAATATCTAACTTCATTGTTGCCTTTTTATCTTTAATGTGAGAAGATATTTTTAATATTCTATCTAGACAGTGATCTTTCTGACAAGTCATTTTGCTTCCCCTACTTTAATAGCTGCTTTATCATCAAATATCGAGAAAATAGTTAAATCAATTAACTCCCCTATTAATTCATTTGCTTGGGGTTGGCCAACTATTGCTCTTATATCCCTTACAGGCGTGCTTTTAATGTTTGGCCTTGGCTTTATGCCATTAACTCGTTTGCCATTTGGTATTCGGATGCTTCTTACTGACCAACCTTCTACTGGTCATAAATCCGGGGATATCAGCCCCTTTCAAGCATTAATGACATCACTTTCTGCGACTATAGGCACTGGAAATATTGCAGGTGTTGCAGCTGCAATAGCAGTTGGGGGGCCAGGGGCTGTTTTTTGGATGTGGATAATTGCACTATTTGGAATTGCTACTAAATACTCTGAAGCTGTATTGGCTGTTCATTTCAGAGAAGTTGATTCATTGGGGAAATATGTAGGCGGTCCAATGTATTACATACGTAATGGTCTAGGTCCTAATTGGAAATGGATGGGAGGATTGTTTGCTTTCTTTGGGATTTTTGCAGGTTTTGGTATTGGAAATGGGGTTCAATGTTTTGAAGTTTCTAGTGCACTGCAAACAGTTGGTATACCAAGATTATTTACAGGAATTCTTTTGGGGAGTCTTGTATTTAGTGTGATTATTGGAGGAGTTGAAAGAATAGCCAAAGCAGCTTCAGCAATTGTTCCAATTATGGCAATACTTTATGTTGGAGCCTGTTTGACTATTCTTTTTACCACTATTAATGAAATACCTGCAGCATTTTCTCTGATATTTACTAATGCTTTTACAGGAAAAGCAGCTGTAGGAGGAACCTTTGCTCAAGTAGTACTTATGGGATTTAAAAGAGGAATATTTTCAAATGAGGCAGGCTTAGGGAGTGCTCCTATCGCACATGCTGCTGCTAATACAAATGACCCAGTGAGACAAGGTACAATTGCAATGTTAGGAACATTTATAGATACATTGGTTATTTGTACAATGACAGCCCTTGTTATAATAGTTACTGGATCTTATCTTTCTGGTGAATCTGGATCAAACTTATCTATATCAGCATTTAATAGTGCATTGGCGGGTAGTGGTTGGGTTGTAACTTTAGCATTGGTGGTATTCGCATTTACTACTGTTCTTGGATGGAGTTTTTATGGAGAAAGATGCTCGGAATATCTTTTTGGAGTTAAGTCTATTCTGCCATTTAGATTGTTATGGGTTTCTGTAGTAGTAATAGGCTCAATAGCAGGAAACCGAGGAATTGTATGGGGTGTTGCAGATACATTGAACGGACTAATGGCATTGCCTAATTTAATAGCTTTAATTCTTCTTTCTGGTACAGTTATTAAGCTAACTAGAGAATATAATTTCGAAGGATTTAAAGAATAAATATAGATATCTATTAATCAATAGGCTTTATCTTGCTAAGTTTCTCATTTAATTGCATTGCTAGAGATTGCCTTCCTAAGGAAAGTATTTTTAGAGTGTCTTCATGCATCCTTAGTTGAGTATCGGCAACTTGTAGCCCCCTCACCAAATCCTTTAGTTCATTTGGAAGTTCATTGAGAGAATAACGTTTTCCTTCAAATGTTAGAATGGGATCATTCTTTGGCCCTTTTGTTTCAGTCATTGAATTCGAGAGGTCTTACTGTTTAAGATTAATATCTAAAGCTATAAATATCTATTAAAACTTTTTGAATTATTTTTTATAACACACTAGTTTTCAATTGGTTGGAAAGTCCTTAATCATTTGACGTTCGCAGAGTTCTTTATAGGCACCTTCTCGTCTTAATAAATCATTATGTGTACCAGAATCTATAATTGTTCCGTTATGCATAACAACTATTAAATCTGCCTCCTGAACTGTTGCTAATCTATGAGCAATGATAATAACTGTTCTATTTTTCATAGCCTGCTTTAAGCCAACCTGAACGGATGCTTCTGCTTCAGCATCTAACGCGCTAGTTGCTTCGTCTAGTAAAAGTAAGGAAGGGTTACCTAAAACTGCCCTAGCAATAGCTATTCGTTGAAGTTGTCCTCCTGATAAGTTTGTTCCTCTTTCTTGTAAAAGTGTTGAATATCCTTGTGGCAGCTTCATTATGAATTCATGGGCATTAGCAATTTTTGCGGCCTCAATTATTTCTGAATCTGATAATTTCCTTCCTATTCTTATAGCTTCAGCTATTGAGCCGGAAAACATATTTATTTGTTGTGGTACTAAGCCAATCTGTCTTCTCATCTCTTTAGATTTTATTGTATTTATATCGTTACCATCTAATAATATTATACCTTTATTAGTAGTATAAAACCTTAGAAGTAGAGAGAATAATGTACTTTTTCCTGCTCCAGAACTTCCGACGAGTGCTACCACTTCACCTGCTTTTATTTTTAATGAAAGATTATTTATAACAGGTAAGCCTTCTTTATATGAAAAGGATATATTTTTAAATTCTATATGTCCTTCTATTCTACCAATTGATGTTGGATTTTTTAAATCGAGGGGCTCCTTGGGACGATTTTCTATTTCTTTTAATCTTTCTAAGGATGCCTGACCTTGTTTTAACTCATTAAAGTTTGAGGTGAGGTGACTTATTGGATCAATTAGCATTAGTAGGGCTGCTACATAACTACTAAATCCTTCTGTATTAAGCTCTCCAGTCTTTATTCTTACGGCTCCTATTATTAGGACTGCAAGAATTCCTGCAGCTTCTATAAAACCAACAACTGGATGTTGCAGTGCTAATAGACTTAGGTTTTTATACTTGGCTTCCCGATGTAAATTAATTTCTTCTTCAAACCTATCTTCCAGCCAACGCTCTGCTGCATATGCTCTAACCAAAGGAATACCCTGAATGGCTTCTACTATTAGAGCTGCCAGATCACTAACTTGTTTCTGACTGTTTTCTGCTGCTTTAAGAACTTTTGATCCAAACATACTTACTAATATCGCAACTAATGGTGTCAAAAGTACTGTTGCTATTGATAGATTTATATCTAACCAAAGCATATAACCAAAGACAGCTATTAATTGCATTAAACTAGGTGTAGTATCTTGTATTGTCTTATAAACAACCTCTCCTACTCTATCTGCATCCTCTGTAAGACGGTATGTAATATCTCCTGATGAAAGTTTCTCCAGAGAACTAAGTTCTAATCTTTGTAATTTAAAAAATAATTGTTTTCGTAGTTCTTGGCTAACTCTCAATGCAGGTGCAGCTAATAGAATATCTTGAAGGAATTGAGCTACTTTTTGAATTAAGAATACTAATAATGATATAGATACTACATTGAAAACTTTAGTAAGATTTCCTTCTCCTATAGATGGTATGAGCTGTCCTGCTAGCCAAGCTAAAACAGGCCAACAAGATACATATATGACCATGAACAAAATACCCCATCCCAATCTTCTAATATGAGGATGTAATAAAGGAACTAATTCCAAAAAACTAGTTTTCGTCTTTCTTTGCATTACTTACGGGCTTTAACCTCCTAATAATTTTATTCAATGAAGTTAGATCAATTTTTGAAATGGAAAGGTTTGGTCTCTACTGGTGGGGAAGCCAAGCAAATGATTCAAACAGGCCAGGTCCATCTAAATGGATCTATTCAGACTAAGCGAGGAACAAATCTAATGTCAGGAGACGTTGTACGTTTTGGTTCCATAGAGCTTGTTGTGTCTGACGATAGTCTCTAAGCTCAAGAGCCTATGTTGTTCATCAAAGACTTACTGAGGTCCTAACCGTGCGAAAACCGGTAATAGCTGGTAATTGGAAGATGCACATGACATGTGCCCGTTCTAGGGACTTCATGGCATCCTTTTTGCCTTTGATTAATGGCACTCCTAATGACCGGCATATTGTCATTGCTCCTCCATTTACTGCTATTTCAACTATTTCAGAAGCAATACAAGGAAGTCGGCTTGAATTATCCAGTCAAAACGTTCATTGGGAGGATGAAGGGGCCTTTACAGCAGAAGTTTCACCATTGATGCTCCTTGAGCATCAAGTGAAATATGCAATTGTTGGACACAGTGAACCTCGTAAATACTTCAGTGAAAGTGATGAACAGATAAACAAGCGTGCCAGATCAGCTCAGTTACACGATTTAATCCCAATTGTTTGCGTTGGTGAAACTGATGAGCAAAGAGAGCGTGGAGAGGCAGAAAGAGTTATTAGAAGACAGGTAGAACAGGGATTAGAGGGAATAGAACCTTCACGTTTAGTTGTAGCGTATGAACCTATATGGGCTATAGGTACTGGCAAAACATGTGAAGCTGAGGAGGCAAATCGAATTTGTGGATTAATTAGAGGTTGGGTTGGGTTTAAAGATTTGATTATTCAATATGGTGGATCAGTAAAACCCTCAAATATTGATGAAATTATGAATATGGAAGAAATTGACGGTGTTCTGGTGGGAGGAGCGTCTCTAGAACCTGAGAGCTTTGCTCGTATAGCAAATTTCAATTCTTTCTAGAATGAAGTGGCCCAAAGGTTGGGGCGATAAAACATTATTAATGGGTATAGTAAATATAACTCCAGACTCTTTTAGTGATGGTGGATTATGTCTTGACCCAAATGATGCTTTATTGAAGGCAACTGAACTTATTAGGAATGGAGCACATGTAATAGACCTTGGTGCACAAAGTACAAGACCAGGAGCTAAGGAGGTTGGTGCGAATGAGGAAATTAGAAGACTAATGCCAGCATTAAAATTAATACGTTTTAACTATCCAGATTTAATAATATCTGTTGATACTTTTCTCTCATCTGTAGCAAAGGTGGCTTTGGATTTAGGTGCTAATTGGATTAATGATGTAACTGGCGGAAGGCGAGATCCTGAAATGCTATCTATAGTTTCGAAGGCAAAATGTCCATATATTATTATGCATAGTCGTGGTGATAGTAATAGTATGGATAGATTAATAGACTATCAAAATGTTGTTCATGATGTATATAATGAATTAGAATTATTAACCAGAGCAGCAATAAAAAAGGGTGTTAGCCCTACTAATATAATTTGGGATCCTGGGATCGGTTTTGCAAAGACGACTGAGCAAAACCTTTTACTAATTAGAAAATTAGAAGTATTTACATCAAGTAAATACCCTGTTCTTATCGGTCCATCCCGTAAACGATTTATAGGAGATATTTTGAATGAACCGGATCCTAAATGTAGATTAGTAGGAACATTAGCTGTAGCATCTAGATGCTTTCAAGCTAAAGCCTCTTTGTTAAGAGTGCATGATGTTGAAGCTATGTCTAAGTTTTCTTCTATGCTAGAAGCAATTTCTTGAATATATTATTTAACAAATAACTGTTTATGTTTCTTTCTTATCATTGGTAACACCTTCTATTCTATCTTCTACTTCTTGGTATAGTTCTCTAAGCTGTTCAATATTTTCTTCTGAGGTTTCCCAATAACCGCGGCCATTAACTTCTAGCAAAGTTCCAACAATTCTCCTAAAGCTATGGGGATTTAGCTCCATTAATCTTTTTCGCATCTCAGGATCATTTATAAACGTCTCATTTGATTCTTCGTATACAAAATTATCTACTTGTCCACTGGTTGCACTCCAGCCCAAAGTATAGTTAAGTCTGTTTGAAACTTCTCTTACACCTTCATAGCCAGAATTCAACATTCCTTCGTACCATTTAGGATTAAGTAATTTTGTTCTGGAATCGAGTCGGATTGTTTCACTTAATGACCTAACTTGAGCATTTGCAGTTGTTGTATCTGCTATATAGCTACTTGGTTCTTTGCCATCTTGTCTTAGGTTTTTTATTAATTTAGTTGGGTCTGAATCGAAATAATGACTGACGTCTGTAAGAGATATTTCTGAAGAGTCTAGATTTTGAAAGGTTACATCTGCTGTTTTCATGACAGATTCAAAAACTTCTCTGTTTTGATTCATCTCACCGGGATTGTCTGCATTAAATGCAAATGTCTTTCTTGATAAGTACATTTCTTGGAGTTCACCTTCTTCTTCCCAAGTGGAATTCTCTACTGCCAAATTAACATTAGAGCTATAACTTCCACTTGAATTAGAGAAGACACGACTTGCTGCTTCTCTAAGACTTACTCCTTGCGATGCTGCTTGTTCTAATGAGTGCTTGCGAACGAAATTTTGATCAGATGGTTCATCTGCTTCAGCTGCAAGTTTGACTCCTTGGTCAATTAGTGCCATTTGGTTTATGAACAAATCCCTGAATACTCCAGAACAATTAACTACAACATCTATACGTGGTCGACCTAACTCTTCTAAAGGAATTAATTCAAGTTTATTTACTCTACCGACAGAATCAGGTTTTGGTCTTACACCTATAAACCAAAGTATCTGAGCAAGCGATTCTCCATATGTTTTTATATTATCGGTTCCCCATAAAACACAGGCTATTGTTTCAGGCCAACCTCCTTGTTCTTCTTTTTGCCTTTCTATAAGTTTGTCAACTACAACTTTTGCTGCAGCAACCGCAGCAGTGGTAGGTATTGATTGAGGATCTAGTGCATGTATATTTTTTCCACTTGGTAAAACTCCAGGATTACGTATTGGATCTCCTCCTGGGCCAGGTAGTACATAGTCTCCATCTAATGCCTTAAGAAGACTTTCCATTTCTTTGTCGGCACATATTTGCTTGAGACAGAAGTTTAGATATTCAAATAATTTATCTAAAGAAGCTATATCTATTGTCTTGAAACCATTTTTATTACAAGCTCTTTGCCATGGAGATGGAAAATTAAAACCAATCTTCGTTAATAATTTAATTAATATTCCACCAAGGTTCTGTTTCATAGATACTCTGCCATCTTTGTCTGTTAAATTAAGAACTAATGCTGCTACAGCTTCTCTAGATGTTTCCGTGATTATTTTATTTAATTCAACGTCTTGAAGAATTCCGTTGTTATTTCCTTTATAGATATCTTGTATATCTTTTCCCTTAGATTCGGCAAGCAGGCCTGGTAAGGAACGTAGGTTTTCATCTTCTCTTTCTAATGCTGCAATACTAACCAAAGTCGCAATTGCCTCCTCAGCCGTTGGAGGCATTCCAATTGTATGTAATCCACATGGAAGTAAGCGACTTTCTATTTCCATTAATTGTTTATATACCGACCCTACAATTGAATCTCGCTTATCTAAATCAAGTGAAGATGCATCTTCATTAGGAAGGTCGACATCCTGATCTAGATTGCATTTTCTTGATGTTTCTATAATGGCATTAACTATTTGTACACCTCTGCTACTTTCTCTTAGTTGCTGATATGAACCAACTAGCTCTCCTAACTCTTTTAGGCCTTTATAAAGTCCTGCATTTTCAGCTGGAGGTGTTAGATAGCTGATTGTTGATGCATAGCCACGCCTCTTAGCAATAGTTGCTTCAGAAGGGTTATTAGCAGCGTAGTAATAAAGATTTGGTAATCCTCCAATAAGTGAATCAGGATAACAATTCTCACTCATGCCCATTTGCTTACCAGGCATAAACTCAAGTGATCCATGGGTTCCGAAGTGGAGTACAGCATCGGCTTGCCATACTTTTTCTAAATATGTGTAATAAGCTGCAAAACCATGATGGGGGCTTGCACTTCTTGAATAAAGGAGCCGCATAGGGTCACCTTCATAACCAAATGTTGGCTGTACTCCTACAAATACGTTCCCAAAATGTCTTCCATATATTAATAGATTTTGACCATCACTATTTAAATTTCCAGGAGGTTTCCCCCAGTTCTCTTCAAGTCTGTCTGAATAAGGAGTAAGACTTTCATACTCTTTAACTGACATACGATGAGCTATGGATAGTTCCGGTGCCCCTTGTAATGCTTCAGGATCATTTATTAATGACTCCATTAGCAGTTTGGGGCTTTTTGGTAAATCTTTGATCAAGTAACCTTTAGCTTTCATCTCTTCAAGTACCCTATAAATAGAACCAAAAACATCTAAATATGCTGCTGTTCCAACATTTCCTTTGTCAGGTGGAAAACTAAAGATTGTAATAGCAAGTTTTTTGTCTTTTCTGCTTTTAATTCTTAAGGATGACCATCTAATTGCTCTTTCAGCTATTGCATCAACACGATCTTGAAGAGTATGGGCTTTACCGGTTGCATCGTCTCTTCCTGAAAGAACAATTGGTTCTATAGCTCCATCAAGTTCTGGTATTGCTATTTGTAGTGCTACTTGAACTGGATGAAGACCGAGGTCACTTCCTTCCCATTCTTGAGTTGTTTGGAATACCAATGGAAGTGCAACCATGTACGGTCTATTTAGCCTTTTTAGAGATTCAATAGCTTTAGGATGATCCTGTCTGGCAGGACCACCAACAAGCGCAAAGCCTGTTAGTGAAACAACTCCATCAACAAGCGGAACCTCTTGATTAAGTGGGTCATAGAAAAATGCATTTACTGGTTTAGAAAAGTCAAGACCTCCACAAAAGATTGGAAGAACACGTGCTCCCCGGTACTCAAGCTCTTGAATTACAGCAACATAATGAGCATCATCTCCTGTAACGATGTGACTTCTTTGTAAGACAAGTCCAATTAAAGGACCTTTTTGGGCTTTAGCAGATAGATCCTTTCTACTTTCTGTCCAATTTAGATATTCTTTTATATCTTCAAACATATTACTAGCTAAAGGGTGCCATATTCCTAGATCTGGAAATATTTCTGGTTCAGCTACTTTTAATTCGGGCCTTTGTTCTCCTTCAGTTACTGGAAATACATATTTATCTGCAATCATTAAGAATAGATTTCTAAGATTATCTGGCGTGCCACCTAGCCAATACTGGAAGCTAAGCATAAAACACCTTGCATCTTGTGCCTTATCTACCGGTAAGTATTTGAGTATGGAGGGTAGAGTATTTAATAATTTGAGCATCGCATCTTGGAATCCTGTACCACCAGATTCCTTCCTTTTCTTCATGAAATTTGCTATGGCACTATTACTTTGTCCAAGTTGAGCCATAGAAAATGTTCCAAGTTTATTTAGTCGCATAACTTCCGGCATGGAAGGAAATACAACAGCAGCTTTTAACTTTTCTCTATGTGGGGCTACTGCTTCTACTACCTTTTGTGCAAGGTCCTCTATGAAAATTAAAGAAGCAATGAATACATCTGCGGATTCGATGTCAGATTTGAAGTCTTCATAATTATCTGAATTTCTTAGCTCTTCTATTAAATATCCACTAAGTTCTATACCTAGTTCACCATTTTTGGCATTGAGTCCTTTAGCTGCTTGAGTCAATGCATTTTGGTATTGGGGCTCTAAGACCACATAAACAGCTTTCATTACTGATTTGTGGGAATGCCCTTCTGCTGGTGAAACTCTGCGGTTGGATGAACGTACCTGCGTAAACACCTTTTAATCTGAGTATTTTCACTAAGCCTACGAGTGACAGCCGCGTAATGCGTGTGTGGGAGCTCTGGTGTTACACGATTTTTTTTAATAGGTTTCTTTAAAACCAACAAATGACAATGAAATCAAAGAACAGTTCAATCTCTTTAGTTGTAGCTGGCGCCTTAGGTCGTATGGGTGCTGAGGTTGTCAAATCAATTGCTATGGCTTCCGATTGCCAGTTAGTAGGAGCAGTGGATACAACCCCAGGCAAGGAAGGATTGGATGTAGGCATAGAGCTTGGACTTGGTCCTATGGGAGTTTCTTTGACATCTGATTTAGAAGCTTGTCTTTGTATGGCTAGTCAACAAGTTCGTGATTTAGGACCTGGTCAAGGTTCGGTTTTGGTTGATTTCACTCATCCCTCTGTCGTTTATGAACACACCAGAGCCGCAATTGCTTATGGGGTTCACCCAGTTATTGGGACAACAGGATTATCGTCTGATCAGTTAAAAGACTTATCTGTTTTTGCGGAGAAAGCTTGTATTGGTAGCGCTGTAATACCAAACTTCTCCATAGGAATGGTTCTGCTTCAACAAGCAGCAGCAGCAGCAGCAAGTTTTTATGATCATGCTGAGCTTACGGAACTCCATCACAATCAAAAGGCAGATGCTCCGAGTGGAACGTGTATAAAAACTGCTGAGATAATCGAGGACCTAGGCAAATCTTTTAATCATTCTGACGTTAAAGAAGAAGAATCACTTAGCTGTTCGAGAGGTGGTCTAAGAGAAAGTGGCTTAAGGCTCCACTCGATTCGTCTTCCTGGATTAGTTGCTCATCAAGAAGTCATGTTTGGTTCAAATGGTGAGACATATACCCTTAGACATGACACAATTGATCGTTCTGCCTATATGCCAGGAGTTTTGATTGCTGTGCGTAAGGTTCGTAACCTTGAGGGACTTGTTTATGGCCTTGAGAGGTTGATTTAAAAATCCGATTAATATGTTGATTCCTTTACGCCCAGCAGATCTTGATAAGCTAATACCAGCTGTTGCTACAGGCAATCAGTTTAGGTCTGCATTAGGAAATCCAAGAAAAATTCTTCAAAGAGTTCTTATCTCCTCAATTGGTGGGGTCATAACCCTTTTAATTAGTCAAAACCAAGTTGCAAGCCGCTTTTATTCAATTTGGCTAATCATCGGAGTAGCATTTCTTCTGTACATACTCTGGGGACCAATAGTTGAAGCCGGTAGAAGGAACTCAGAATTAAGAAAGTACTCATGTTCAGCTTTGTTTTATGGCCAAATCACAAACCTATTTACACGAGAAAGAGTTGAGGATAGTCATGAACAGGCAAATGAGCGAGGAGAGCTTGAACTTATAGAAAATAGACGTACTTGGATGATATTGGAATTAGAAGATGAAGATGGTTATTTAGGACAAATTCGTTTTCCAATGGAAAAGAAACACCAGATTATTCGTCCGGGTACAAAAGTTTGTTGCTTGGCCTTTAGTGAACGTAATGATTTCAACAGAATTTCAGCTCTAAGTGACGCATGGATTCCAAAACAAAGAATTTGGATAGGCGAATACCCTTTTCTACTTAGACCTGCTTTTGAAGAAATCTGTCAACGGTTGCTATCTAGTCCCAGAGAGAAATAAGCTTAGTGCTAACTACTAAAAATATTTATGTCGTTTCCATAGAAATCATAGATCAAATTAAATTTAGATCACCTATTCAACTAAAGATTCTTACCTCGTTTGTCTAGCAAATCTGCAAAAATAACATATAAGCATCCAATAAAAGTTATTGGATGCGGTCCTATTGGTTCTATGCTGGCTATAGGACTTTCAGAAATTGGATTTAAGGCAGAGGTATATGACCTTTTGACAAAGGATCAAATTCTTTCCAGAAGCCGTGGATATGCAATTACGCATTCCACGAGAAGGATTCTACAGAAAGTTGGATTATGGAATCAAATAGTTTTAAAGACCAATTCATTTGATTATTTAAGAATAGAAGACATTAGCTCTTGTAAACCGCTAGTTTTAAATAAAGATGATCTTTCTATTCAAAACTCTATCTACAAATCTGTAGGATGGATTATTGACCATGCTGACTTGATGAGTATTTTAATAGATAGGATAATTAGTGATAATAATATTGAATTATATTTAAACAGCTCATTTTCTACCTCAGACTATAATTCAGCATTTGTGATAGCAGCTGATGGACCATCTTCCCAAACTAGAAAATCACTTAATATAGGAATATGGTCGAATAGTTATAAACAGGGCTGCTTAACTGCCAAAGTTCTCATTAGGGGAGCCAATAAAAATACTGCATATGAGATCTTTAGGAAGGAAGGCCCTTTAGCACTACTTCCAATGGGAAAAGATGTATTTCAAGTCGTTTGGAGTGCACCCTATCCCAAATGTTTAGAACGGTTGCTCTTATCAAAATCTTCATTTTTAGATTCTCTTGCTTCTATATTACCCGAAGGAATTGAACCTGATTATGTAGTAGATAATCCGAAATGTTTTCCACTTAAACTATCTCTCTCTAAAACCTTTGGAAGTGATTCGATCTTATTAGTAGGTGACTCCTGTCATTCCTGCCACCCTATTGGAGGACAGGGCTTAAATCTATGTATTAGAGATATTGAGGTCATAATTTCCCTCTTCGAAAGAGCAGGATTTAGTCCAAATAAAATAAATCAAATTTCATATAAATATAGATACAAAAGAATACTTGATATAGCACTTGTTGGTTTAATTACGGATCTTCTTGTAAGATTATTCTCTAATGATAATTACTATTTATTGTTGATTAGGAGATTTGGATTTAATCTCCTTAG
The DNA here is from genome assembly GCA_003215655.1 of Prochlorococcus sp. AG-409-J16. Taxonomy (GTDB): domain Bacteria; phylum Cyanobacteriota; class Cyanobacteriia; order PCC-6307; family Cyanobiaceae; genus AG-409-J16. Next base: position 94,508 of record QCKB01000001.1, on the reverse strand, counting down.
AGCTTCGAGTACTTTTCGGAGACTCATTCTTAAAATGATGACTGATGGTCCAATGACAATTTTGAATTTTCGTTCATAATAGTTGTAATTAATTATTTTCATTTTGGTTTACTCAAGTCATCCACAACCTCAAGCTTCTACTTCTCTAACCCGATTCCTCCAACAGAAGCTTGGATTGACTGATGAATCTTTAAAGCTTGGTCTTAAGCAAGCTCATCTAGAACAAGCACCTCTACCTATAGTTTTATGGAGTTTTGGACTTCTAAGCTTAGAGCAATATCAAAAAGTTCTTGATTGGGAAATGGATCATTCGTAGTTTATAAGCGTCTCTACAGGGAATTCGTTAGGTATCTTTCTTCGACCACCTAAACCAAATAGTTCTACAATAAAAGCACAGCCTACAATTTCTACGTCTGCCTTTTGGACTAATTCAATTGCAGCATTTACAGTTCCACCTGTAGCAAGAAGATCATCGACAATAAGTACTTTCTGATCTCTCTGAAGGCTATCTTGAAGCATTTCTAATCTGTCAGTTCCATATTCAAGTGAATAGCTGACCTCATAAACTTTACCTGGCAATTTCCCTGGTTTTCTTAGAGGAACAAAACCAATTCCTCTCTTAAAAGCAAGGGCGCCGCCAACGATGAACCCTCTAGCTTCTATTCCCACAACAACATCTGCCTTGCATTTAAGGGCAAAAGCATCAAGGTGGTGCAATACAAACTCCCATGCTGGAGGATGTCGGAGCAATGGACTTATGTCTCGAAAAAGAATGCCCTCTTTGGGGAAATCTGGAATTTCTCTTACGTATTTGGTTAGATCCACGGTTTTGATAGGTTTTTGTAGGTACTTGTGCCCTTCTTAAAACTATTCCACCCCTAATGACTTTATTCCCTTCTCCCTGTCATCATCTCAGACATGAGCGACTTAATAGAAAAATCTGAATTCAAGGTGATGGATTCCATAAATAGGGATATTAATCCTGAATTTAAAAAACCTTCTGGAGCTCTTCTAGATAGGAAAGGCTTGCAACGTCTAGATATCCTCTTGTTAATAATCGAGGCTTTGGATTTGAATAGTGGAGAGGCGATGATTTGGGCAGCTGAGCAAATGGGGCTAAAGGAGCAGCTACCTAATAGAGTTGAGATTTGGAAATTACGCTGTTATAACCCATTAAGGAAGACCACAAGAAGAGGACAACCTACTTCTAGTGACACTGATGCCTTAATTAAGTTGCTTTGCTCTATGTCAGAACGTTTATATCCTTTGCTTCATCAATTATTGTCTTCAAATGAGCCAGAAGATTTATCTTCGGAGAGATGGAATCTTTTAAAAACACGCTTATCAGAATTAATTGAAGAACGAATGAATCCTCGTAGAGCCGGTGTACATAATCTTTTACATTTAGACAAACAAAATATTCACTTAAGACAACTAGTTTTTACTCTTGCACTTTCATCAGGATCTGGAGGTGAAGATCGTCTTAGAGCAAGTTTGCTAGATCCGACATTCTTATAGGTGATTAAATGCTTAAACTGAACTTCGTTTACGAAGAATCTTGTGCTCGTCTTCATATAGAAGGGTTACCTGATTATTCTCAAGGTCATAATGATCAGCAATTGGGAATTCTTTCATTATGGAGACTTGAATTAATAGGTACTACAGAATTAGAAGGTAAATTAGAACATCTTAAGTCTCTTATGCTAGTTGTAATGCAATACTCTCGTTATTGTCTGTCTGGTATTAATAAGAGCTTTGGTGGTGAGACTAGTCCTGTAAGTATTTCACAAAATAATGGTAAGCACCAACTAATCCTTAGAAGTAGTCAAGTTAATATTGAGCCAATGAAGCTTCTACTTGATGACTCGGAACTTGCCGACTTAGTTAGGTGCCTTGATTCATTAAGATTAGACCCCAGAGTTAAGGTTTATTGGCAACTTCCTAGAAATGAACCTTTATCTAGACAAGAGAGATCAGCTAAAGCATCAAAACTAAAGAATTTTGCTACACCATTTCTAGGTGTACTTTCTTTTGTATTGATTATGGTGCTTGGGATTGTTGTTCCGGTTCCTGAGGAGTCAATCATCCCAACTGATCCAAAGGAACAAATTAGTGAGTCTTCCTAATATTGACTATTAGAGTAGAGGGGCCAGAATAAGAGCCTGTTTACTCAAAATGCCATAGAACGTTCCTTATGACAAATCTAGGTAGAAAAACCAAGAGATCTAAACTAACTCGAAAAGTATTTAGTGATTCGAAACGAAGAAAATTAATACCTTTATGGCGTCAGTTGGTAGAAGCCCTCTTAATGCTAACTGTTGGTTCTTGTATAATTTCTTACCTCAACTGGTTGCCACAAAGGCTTTATGCTAAATCAATACTTATTTCTAGTCTTGGAGAACTTTTAAAAGGAATTGCTCAGGCTTTATCTGCTTTACTATCAATTGGTATAGGTATTCTGATTGTTGCGTTAGCGTTGTTCGGTATGGTTTTGATTTTAGGCGCACTTTTGAGGTTTACTAAGATCATACTTAAGGCTTATAATTCCTCAAAGAGAATTTGAAATAATTATCTCTTATAGTAAAGAAGTTTATTAAAAAAAAGTCAATATACTATCTACAGAAAAAATGTGACTATAATATATAAATCAATTTAATAGAGGATATTACTTTGAATAGAATTTCCTTTTTTGAGTTAACAAAATGGCTTACATTCTCATGCTCCTTGTATACATTGTGGAATCTTTTTAATTCTAATTCTGTTCTCTGGATATTTCTATGCCTAGCACTTGCCTTTATCTTTCTTTGTTTACTACTTGGAACAAACTCGATGATTAATATAATATGTAAACAAGGAGTAAATATAAAACTAGCGAGATTAATAATTATGATATCTAGCCTTATTTATTTTATCTCTTCTATTATAGGTTTGCTAAATATTGCAATTCTTCTTCCAATTGAAGATGAAAATCATTTACTTACACCATTAACTGCTCTAGGCTTTATATTCGGAGGAGCAGCTATAGGTTTAGGACAAGCGAAAGACCTATAGTTATTTTCATTAATTATATATTAATCTAAGCATAGTTTCAAACTACTTATGTGTTCTTATTTCCTAGAAGATTCTTTACGACGTAAGTTAGATGACAGTAATGATGAGCTTTTTTATTCACAACCACGTTATGTCTACCATTTAGACTCATACTTTAGAAAAAGATTAACTAATATGTATCGAGAGAGATTAAAGAAATCCTCGGTGATTCTTGATCTAATGAGTAGTTGGACTAGCCATCTTCCGCCAGAATACCATTTTGAGAAGGTTATAATCCATGGCCTTAATGAAAAAGAATTACAATCAAATACTCGAATGGATGAATATTGGGTGCAAAATCTAAATCATTCACAGGAAATACCTCTATCATCAGAATCTATAGACACTATAATGATAGTTGCAGGTTGGCAATATTTACAATATCCAGAAACATTAACCAAAGAACTTTATAGAATAACAAAAAAAGGTGGCGAAATAATAGTATCCTTTTCTGATAGAGCCTTTTGGAACAAAACACCTTATGTTTGGTCAGAAACAAATGATATAGGCAGATTGCTATATATTGAAAGGATACTTAGTTCAAATTCCTGGACTAACATACAGAAATTCATGCAGGGTAATTCTAATTTTTTCTTTGATTTTATTGGACTTAAAAATGACCCTTTCTTTTGTGTTATTGCTTCTAAGTAGTAATCTAAATCTACATGTTCTAATGATAAATTTTTATTTGGATGATGTTGTTGATAATTCTAGTATAATGTAGTATAATAAATATTTACACTTCAAGAAATTTTGCCTACCCTAAGTCTAATTAAATTTAGCTCAGAAGATTGTGGTACTTGCCATAGGATGAGTCACTATGATTCTAAAGTAACAGAGGAGCTTAATTGTCAATTTATAGATGTAAAGATGCAGGACGTTCAAATGTATCGAAAGTATAGGCACATATTGCTTGAAAAATATCCAGACAAGCAAGGAATAGGTTGGCCAACATATCTTTTGGTAACTGAACCAGATGGAGAGTATAAGCTTTTAGGGGAACTAAAGGGGGGTATGCAAAAAGGAGATTTTAGAGATAAACTAACAAAGCTCATAGAAAGTGCAGGTGTCTAATTTAACAACTAAAAATAAATAAACAAACTAACTTGCCAACTAATAAAATGATAAATTATACTTTGATTACTTTATCATTTTTCTTGTCGAATATTATTTCTCTTTGATTCTTACTAATCCCATTATTATCAGGAATTTGTTCTGCCATTAGATTTATCCATTCCATTAATTGTTCTAATTGTTTATCATGTGAGAGAATTCCTAGGCCTCTGGCAATAATATTAGCTTTCATTGGATTAGTAGATTTGTAAATTAGCCGTCCTCTTAAATGGTTTGGTAGACCCTCTTTTAGAATTTTAAATGCAGGCTCTTCCATAGGGGTTTCTAGAATGATATTTGCTTTGTCAGAGCTAATTCTTGAAAAGCCACATTTCTTTGCTATCAACTTAAGTTTCATGATCTGAAGTAGTGCTTCAACAGCTTGTGGAAGAGTTCCATATCTATCCTTCCAAAGAATTGCTAGTTCTAACAATTCATTTGTGGAAAGACAGTCTGCAGCTGCTCTATAAGCTGATATCTTTTCTTCTGAGTCTGTTATCCAATCTCCTGGAATAAACGCATTAATTGGGATATCTATTTGTGTATCATCTACGGTTGGTATATTTTGCCCTTGAACATCAGAAATTGCTTCCTGAAGCATTTCCATATATAAATCAAATCCTATTGTTTCCATTTGTCCACTTTGCTCAATTCCTAATAAATTACCTACCCCCCTAATTTCCATATCTCTCATTGCAAGTTGAAAACCACTTCCAAGTTGGGCAAACTCTTGAATTGCTCTAAGTCTTCGCCTAGCCGTATCTGATAATGGTAATTCACTTGGATAGAAAAGCCAAGCATGAGCCTGAATACCGCTTCTACCTACTCGACCTCTTAATTGGTATAGCTGTGATAAACCAAAATTCTGGGCATTCTCAATGATAATTGTGTTAACTTTTGGTATATCAAGGCCACTTTCTATAATAGTTGTACATAGCATTATATCTCCCAAGCCAGAGTTAAACGAGACCATAGATTTCTCTAATTCTCCTTCATCCATTTGACCATGCGCTATTATCAGATTTATATTAGGTATCATTACTTTTAGCCTATCTGCAACCTTTTCGATATTTTCAATTCTAGGTACTACATAAAAAACTTGACCACCCCTATCTAATTCTTGTTTTACAGCACTCCTAATGACTTCATCGTCCAGAGGAGAAATATGGGTTTTAATAGAACGTCTAGCAGGTGGAGGTGTTGTTATTAAGCTCATCTCTCTAACTCCGGAGAGAGACATGTGAAGAGTTCTAGGTATAGGAGTTGCAGATAGAGTTAGTACATCAATATTCATTCTTATTGATTTAATTTTTTCTTTTTGGTTTACGCCAAATCTTTGTTCTTCATCAACTACTAATAATCCTAAATTATTAAATTTGACTTTATTACTTAATAGTTGATGAGTTCCAACGACTGCATCTGTGGTTCCTTTTATAAGTCCATCTAATATTTTAGATTTTTCTTTCTGAGTCTTAAAGCGGTTTAATAGTTCAACTTTAATTGGATAAGGAGCGAATCTATCTGCAAGTGTTCTCCAATGTTGTTGAGCTAATATAGTTGTGGGTGTTAATAAAGCAATTTGCTTCCCAGCTGTTATAGCTTTAAAGATTGCTCTTATCGCTACCTCTGTCTTTCCAAACCCTACGTCTCCACAAACAAGTCTATCCATTGGAGAGTTATTCTCCATATCTAGCTTAACGTCTCTAATAGCTTTAATCTGATCTGGTGTTGGTTCATATGCAAATGAATCCTCTAATTCATTTTGCCATGGACCATCTGGTGGGAATGAGAAGCCTTTACTATTTTGTCTCTCGGCATAAAGTGACACCAGATCTAATGCTACTTTTTTTAGTATCTTACGAACTCTTTCTTTTGAATTGTTCCACGATTTTCCACCCATACGATTCATTTTAGGTGGTGAATCACTAGTACCTCTATATCTAGCTAAGCTTCCAAGTTGATCTGCTGCAACTCGTAATGTCCCATCCAAATATTCAACGACTAGGTAATCTCTAGAATCACCACTAATGTTAAACTTTTCAATTTTTATAAATTTACCTATTCCATGATTTCTATGTACTACGAAGTCTCCTGGTAAAACCTTTTTTGGATCGATAGTCTTACTCGTAGACCTTTTTCTTCTTCTTATATAACCTGTTGTTTCTAGAGATTGTTGGCCAAAAAATTCCTTGTCAGTTATAAGGAGTATATTCCAGGCTGAAAGAATAAACCCTTCAATATATGAACCACCGGCTGCCTTAAGAGCCACAGGTGTATATTCTGCTGTCAAAGAATTGATTGATTGGAAATCATTTGGATTAACTATGAATTTGCTTACACAATCATGTTCTTCAAGTAATGCAACTGATCTACTTGGTTGAGCTGAGTAGATATAGGTGGAAAATTTAACTTTTTGATGTTTCTTGATTATTTCACTTAGATTTCCGAATTGATTAGGATATATTTTAGGCGGTTCTGATGCAATATTAAAGACATTTTCATCTGAACTTGTACTTGTAAGTTCTTTTAGGTCGAAACCTTCTAATCTTTGGATTTCTGTGTAGCATTCTTCCACATCTTTGTGTAGTAAGTATGGATATACTGATTGGCTAGAATCGGTCTTTTTACCTGGATTATAAATTTCATCGAAATGTTCTTGTACATGTTCATACCATTGTCTACCATGAGCAATACCTTGTGAGCTTTCTTCAGTTATTACATAGAAACTATGTGAGATATATTCCAATAGTGAACTTGGATTATTCCAAGCAAATGGTAATAATCTCCTTATTCCTTCTGGAATTTTACCGTCGTTAATATCATTTATCTCTTCCTTAGTAATAAACGTATTTGGTAGTTGGGTTTTTGATTCCTTTAATTCAAGTGCTATTAGTGGACTTATCCCTGTAGGAGTTATCCATTGTGTTTTAATTGAATCAAGCGATCGTTGAGTGATTGGATCATATTCTTTCAGTTTATCTATTTCATCTCCAAAAAGTTCTAGCCTTATAGGTAATTCACAACTAACAGGATAAATGTCAATAATATCTCCTCTTCTACTCCAGTATCCTTCTTGATCTGTTGTATTTGATTTTTTATAACCTAACTCTGTTAATAAAATTGAAAGATCTTCTATATTTACTTGCATTCCAATCTCTAGTTTCATGCATTTTTCTATTAACACATGCTTAGGCGGAAGATGAGGTTGTAGAGCTCTTTCTGTAGCTACAATTGCAATATCATTATTATTTGAATCTATTAAAAGATCACTTAAGACGTTAAGTTGTCCCCAGGTTATTTCTGATGTAGGTTCTATCTTTTCGTAGGGTGATGCTTCGCTTGTAGGATATATATATGCTTTAGTCCATCCTAATGATTCTAATATTGAATACCATCTGGTAGCTTCTTCCATTGTTGGCACAACTACTAAAATATTTTTACTATTCTTTTTAGCCAAGGCTGTAGTTATCAGGGCTCGTGATGTTCTATTTCCACCTTGTATAACTAACCTATCTGTTCTTGTTATTCGTTCAATAAGTTGTGAAGTGAGATTGCTTTCTTTTATTTGATTAACGAGTGATGATAGAGTCATAATTGTTCAATTACAAGTTAAATGTATCCATTAGCATCTTATTGATTAATTGGATGAACTAGATTCTATAATATTTTGCTCTAGGTGCATATTGAACTTGAGTAAATCCTCATCACTCAGGATCGTTCTACTCTTTACTTTCATTTGACTCTCCAGCTCACTAATTGCCTGTTCTGTATCCCATCCAAGTTCTGTAAGCAGTTGATCACACTGATTCATTAATTTTGTCCTTTGATCTGGTATTATGGCTTTAGTAGGTTCTATACCTTGTTCTATATTCTTTAATAGGCTTATAAATAATTTTAACTCTGTGTAATTTATTATTTTGTTTCTGTTCGAATAACCAAGGCATCTTTTAAGGTAAATAATTTCCTGACTTCTATCCCATCCAATTCTATTTATTTCGAAATCAATTTCAGCAAGTTCATCACTCCAATCGACAGGAACTTTGTTTGTTGAAATTTCTTCTCCTTTCTTATTTTCCTTCTTGTCCTCAGTAGCATGCTCGAGAGGATCACTCTTTTTAACTTGCCTAACCGGTACCTTTGACGTATTAATTCCTGACTGATTGGTTGACATTTTTATTTCTGGTTGTGTTCCTTCTGTATTTTTACTTATTAGGCCAAGACGCTTCTTCAACCTCTCTATAGCTCTATCTTCAGCAACTTCTGCTGTCCCAGCTTCACCTAATGAGCTCTCTATCAAAGTATTTCCATTCCATGCAGTTACACGAACCACTACTCGTTTATCTTCTATGTGACAAAGTTCAGACTGGAAGTTCATGACTGAGGGATTTTATCTGTGTTAATAGGGAGATTTACTAGTAATCATCTGAATAATGATGAGTAGAGCCTTTATGATAGTAATTCAATCATGATTTAATGGACTCTGCGTCATTAACTTCTTTAACCCCGTTACTTGATGGGGTAGACCGATGGGTGGAATTGGCTCCTCTATTACCTGTCCTAGTAGCCTTAGAACTAGTACTCTCAGCTGATAATGCTGTAGCTCTAGCAGCTATAGCTAGGCAGCAGAAAGATGAAGATACTCAAAGAATAGCCTTAAATATAGGTATCTCAATAGCATTAATCTTAAGAGTAATACTAATACTTACAGCAAAATGGGTACTAAAGTTTTGGCCTATCCAACTTATAGCAGGTTTATATTTACTAAGTCTTTCTATTAATAAAATTTTCTATAGTAATAGTTCTATAGATACAACAACTTCAGGGAATCAACAAGATCAAATTTCTTTCAGTCTTCTTAGAACGGTTATTTTGTTATCTATTACAGATTTAGCTTTTTCTATAGATAGTGTTGCTGCAGCCGTAGCAATTAGCGACCAGTTCCTATTGGTTGTAATAGGTGCATTGATTGGAGTTATAGCTTTAAGATTAACTTCTGGTCTATTTATAAGATGGTTAAACATTTTTAATAATCTTGAATCTGCAGGTTATATTGCTATTGGTTTAGTAGGAATAAAGCTATTAATCCAATTGATCTCACCCAATCTTTCTATCCCTGAATGGTTAATATTTGTAATAATAACAATATTATTTATATGGGGTTTTTCAGAAAAGAATACAAGTTCTTAGAATCTAATTGTAAGTTAATTTGTTCATTAAAGTGCCTCAAAATCTTGAACTTATTAAATTAGATGCGACTTTAGTATCAGGACATGGAATAGCATCAGGGATTTCTAGACAATCACCTTATCCAAGAGGATCAATTGAAATACAGAAGCCATTTTTTAAGAAACTAGGTCTTGATTTAGGTTGTTTTTGGAATGGAACACTTAATCTCTTTGTTCATAACAAAACGTTTGAGTTAATCAATCCTGACTATTCCTTCAATAATGTCTCATGGACCAATTTTCATCAACCTGAGGATTTTTCGTTTTGGAATATCACCATTATTTGTAATGGTACAACTAGACCACTTAAATCTATGATTTACAAACCCTCTCCTAATACAAAACTATTACATCATCAATCTGAACAAATGATAGAAGTCTTATCCCATAGGATTAATAATTTGGAAATAGGTTCTAAATTTATAATCTATATATCGAATCATAAGATTAAATTTAAATAAACCTATAAGTTATTGATTCAAAGACTATCTTGTCTCAATTAATCCTTCTATTTCGATAACTGTATCCTTAAGCTTATTTATGTCATCATTAATAGCAGTTTTCCATAATCCTCTATTATGAGCCTCAAGTAGTCTTTCCGCTATATCCTTTAATACCCATGGATTTTTGGATTTAAGAAAATTATATGTTGACTTGCTATTTAGCCATGAATTATTAATCGAACTATATGCCCAATCTGGCACTTTCCCAGTGGTTGCATCATAAGCAAAAAGGTAATCGATGCTTGCTCCTAGCTCGAAAGCACCTTTAAATCCATGTCTTTTCATTCCTTCTATCCACTTTGGATTAGTTAACCTACTTCTTATCAATTTATCCAATTCTTTCTCTAGTGGATAAACCCTAGGCCGTTGAAACCTAGAATGATCACCAAACATTAATTTGGCTTGTTTGCCTGATATTTTTTCTACCGCTGCTGATAAACCACCTTGAAATTGGTAATAATCATCTGAATCTAATATGTCATGTTCTCTATTGTCTTGATTATGGATGATTGCCTGAATAGTTCCAAGAGTTTCTTCTAAACCTTTCTTGTCTTCTTTAGGTTCATGAGTTCCATCATATTTCCATTTACTCCAGGATAGGTAAGCTTCTCCTAGATCAGATCTATTTTCCCAAGAACCACTATCTATAAGGGCTTGAAGTCCAGCACCATAGGCTCCAGGTGCTGAACCATATATTTTCCCCTTATAATTACCTTCACTTTTCAATTTAGCTAGAGGGTTCATTTCATGCGGTTCATTAGAGTTTGCTATTAAATTCTGTGCTCGGTTAACTATAGATATTAGATGAGGAAAGGCATCTCTAAATAATCCTGATATTCTTAGTGTTACATCTACTCTTGGCCTTTTTAATTGGTTTAACGGGATAATTTCTAGATCAATTACTCTTCTATTAGATCCATCCCAAACAGGCCTGACTCCCAGTAAGGCTAGAAGTTGTGCGATGTCTTCTCCTCCATTCCTCATAGTTGAAGTTCCCCATACTGATACCGCGATACTTTTAAGGTGTTCACCTTCCTCCAGTAAGAAAAGATCTAATAACCTTTCAGCGCTTTGTCGACCAACAAGCCATGCGGCTTCTGTAGGAACACTTCTTAAGTCTAAGGAATAGAAATTTCTTCCTGTTGGCAATGTATCCAATCTTCCCCTTGTTGGAGCGCCAGAAGGGCCTGACTCAACTCTATTGCCTTTGATAGCATTAATTAGTGAATATATTTCTTTGTAAGATGATGATAACAAACATGGTATAATTCTTTTTTCTATTCTCTGAACTATTTTACTATCTACTTGATATAAAAGCCAATTCTTTATATTAATGTTGAGACTAGATAGGTCAAAATTATTAGTATCTCTACTATTATATTTAGAATATATGTATTTAATTACTATTAACGCTTGAAATTCTAACCAACAAACTAAATCACCAACTATTGGTTTGGATTTAATGTTATGTTGACTTAATATAATCCTATCATTAGTATCTAAGCTAGTATGTTCATCATCTGATAATGGATCGAAGCTAAAATTCATTAAATCAGCTAATACTTGCGTTATACCAGGAGAATTGATTGATGGTGATCTTGCTATACAAAGTATAAATTCAATAATTCGATCATCACTAGGAGTTTGTCCAAAGATATGCAAACCAGTTCTAATTTGTGATTCCTTTATTTCACATAAATAACCAGCTGTTTTAATTATATAAGTATCAATATCTCGATCTGTACAATTATCAATGCCCTTATGTTTGTCTATTCCTGGCCAATTCATATCATTCAATTTTCTTATTAGAAGCTGCCTTATTGCTTCTAATCTCTCTCCGCCCAATTGAATTACCTCAAAATATTCATCTATCAAATTTTCCAGATTAAGTAAATCTCCGTGGAGTTCTGCTCTTCCTAGTGGAGGTGTCAAATGATCAATTATTATAGCTTGACCTCTTCTTTTGGCTTGTGTTCCTTCTCCTGGATCATTTACAATAAATGGATAAATAATTGGTATGTGGTTATGTACTACTTGTGGATAGCAATTATGGCTTAGACCAACTCCTTTGCCAGGCAACCACTCAGCACTTCCATGCTTGCCTACATTAATTATCAGGTTTATCTTCTCGAATTCTCTCATCCACAAATATTGAGCTAAATATCGATGTGGAGGTGGTAAATCGGGACAATGAAGATCATCAAAATTATCTGAATCATATCCTCTACTTGGTTGAATAAGTAATGTCAAATTACCATATCTAACTCCATGAATAGAAAATCCTTTCTTTTCCAGATCAATTGCTTCGGAGGGCTCTCCCCATCTTTCAACTATAGGTTTTCTAACTTTATCGGACAAAGTATCCCACCAATCTAGATAAGAAGAAAGGGATATATATGTCAAAGGTTCTTTTGAAAGACTTAGTGGATCATTGGTTCTTTGTTTAAGTAAAGTTTCAACAAGTAATTGTGAGTTTTTAGGCAATATCTTACTATTCATTGTTACACCAAGCTTTTCTAGCTCTTTAAGAATCAAATAGACGCTTTCTGGAGTATCAAGTCCTACTCCATTACCAACTCTTCCATTCCTAATTGGATAGTTTGCAATTACAATTGACAATTTTAAATCTTTAGGTTCTGTATGTCTAAGTCTTATCCAAGACTTTGAGTGATTGATTACCCAATCTATTCCTTCACTATATGGGACTAAATGTTGAATTTTTGTAGATAAATAAGAATTTTCATCCTTAACAGATTTGAATGCTCCTGGTAAACCTGTGATTCTCCCATCAAGCTCAGGAAGAGCTATTTGCAATGTTAGATCTATAGGCTTAAGACCTATTGAACTTTTTTCCCATGCATTTTTAGTACTAGATGATGTTATCAGTTGTATTAAAGGTAAATTAAGTTTATCCCATATTGGAGAACTTGAATCTTCCCCAAATTGAATTGAAGCAAAAGCAGTTGCAGTAATTACAAGCTCCACCTTCTCTTTTTCCAAAAGTCCTATGACTCGATTTTGAATTTTACGTTCACGAAGACTGCTAACCCATATAGCTCTAGGGCAAATTAATCTGTCTCTAAACTTCCTTAATACTTCTTTTGGGAAATCTATGTCACCAGACTGAAGAAGAGATCTATAAAATAATATACCTACTTTTGCTCCCTTATCATTACGCCAATCCCATGGGCTAGGATCAGGTAACCTATTAACGTTTAATTTATCTATATTTATTTGTCTTTTATTATATATATTTTCTAATATATATAATAAATTTTCTATATTACTTATTCCTCCCTCTCTAAATAGTATGGCCATATGATCAACCAATGAGTTGTCTATGTTGCTAATACTATGGAGTTCCTCTTCATGCTCTTTAGTCCCAGAAAGTATTATTAGGTTTCTATCTTTGGCAGCATTAGCCCAAATAATGAGTTGTTCTAGCCCATAGCTCCAATGTCCTCTGCCGCCTAAGAGCCTTATGAGAATTATCTTTGAACTAGATGCCGTAGTGCTTAAATAATGGTCAATTTGAGCAGGATGATCTATTGCTGATAAGCAGAGGGCCCTTATTAGGTTTTTCCAGTTTGAGAATTTTTTTTGACCTAATGTCTTCGAGAGTGTTGCAATATCGCTTGCAGCACTAGAAAGAAGCAGAATAGGTGCTTCTGGTTGTTCCACCAGAGATATATTCTCTGATGAGTCAACCCCAGGAATACTTACAAGGCGATGCATCTGTCAATTTCAAAAGGAGCAATGATGGACATGGGCAAGCTATTTGCAATTTTTGGTCACCACAGCCAAATTAGTTAAATGCACAAGTTTCTCCCATACGCTTGGTTTAAAGGCAAATGTGTACCTTTTAATGAGGCAAAGGTTTCTATTGCAACTCATGCCCTTCATTACGGCACAGCTGCATTTGGAGGGATGAGGGCTATACCGGACCCTAGTAGCAGTGGTTCAATGCTGCTCTTTAGAGCCGATAGGCATGCCAGTCGCCTTTGCCAGAGTGCAAAGCTACTTTTAGCTGAACTTAGAGAAGAGTCGGTCTTAGAGGCCTTAGGACTTGTTTTAAAGGCTAATCAACCAAATTGCCCTATCTATCTTAGACCCTTTGTATATACAAGCGATCTGGGAATCGCACCACGTCTTCATGATATAGAGACAGACTTTTTGATTTATGGTCTAGAACTAGGTGACTATTTATCTCCAGATGGTGTTAGTTGTCGTATAAGCAGTTGGACTCGACAAGAAGACCGTTCTTTACCTTTAAGAGGAAAAATTAGTGGTGCCTATATCACAAGTTCATTGGCCAAGACAGAAGCTGTAAAAAGTGGCTTTGATGAAGCCTTACTACTAAATACCCAAGGAAAGGTATCTGAAGCTAGTGGAATGAACCTTTTTATTGTTAGAGATGGGAGATTGATAACCCCAGGAGTTGATCAGGATATCCTTGAAGGAATAACTAGGGCTAGTGTTATTGAAATAGCAAAAAATATTGGTATATCAGTTATTGAAAGGCCAGTAGATAAAACTGAATTATTTATAGCCGACGAAGTATTCCTTACTGGAACTGCTGCAAAAATAACACCGATAAGGAAGTTAGAATCAACTACTCTGTCTCAAGAAAGACCAATAATGGAAGCACTAAGGTCAAAACTTCTAAATATCACAGAAGGCAGGGACCCAGAATATGAAAATTGGATTACACGGATATCTTTATAAAATTAATAGTATGAAAGAAATTACTAACTACTATTCATTACCAGGATTCAAATTAAATAAAAAGAAGAATTTACATAGCCTTAATTTATTATGACATCATCCAAATTACTTGAATTAATTAGAGATAAGGATTCTCCTGTTCTTGTTTTTGATGGAGCTACTGGTACATCCATTCAGAACTTTGACCTTGATGCAAATGACTTTGGTGGCAAAAATCTAGAGGGATGCAATGAAAATTTAATTTATACAAGGCCAGACATACTTAGAGATATACATCAATCATTTCTTGAATCAGGAGCTGATGTAATAGAAACTAATACATTTGGAGCAAATCCAATTGTATTGGCAGAATATGGTATAGAAGAGAAAACATACGAGATTAATAAACTTGCTTCTGAGTTAGCTAAATACGAAGCAGATAAATATTCAAATGATAAAAAGCCACGGTTTGTGGCCGGTTCATTAGGACCAACAACAAAATTACCAAGTTTAGGGCATATATCATTTGATAATCTTAAGGATTCTTTTTTTAGACAGGCTGAAGGCTTAATAGATGGAGGCATCGATCTTTTTATAATTGAAACATGCCAAGATATACTTCAAATAAAAGCAGCATTGCAAGGTGTAAATTCAGCAATGCATTCAAAGAGTATACATAAGCCAGTCATGGTTTCAGTGACAATAGAAACCACAGGCACCATGTTACTTGGTACTGATATTTCTGCTGTAGTTACAATATTAGAGCCTTTTAATATTGATATTCTAGGCCTGAATTGTGCAACAGGACCACAACAGATGAAACCACATATTAAATATCTGTCAGAGAATTCACCATTTATTATTAGTTGTATTCCAAATGCTGGATTACCAGAAAATATAGGGGGAACCGCGCATTACCGACTTACACCTATAGAGTTAAAAATACATCTTAGTCATTTTGTAGAGGATTTAGGAGTCAAGATTATAGGCGGCTGTTGTGGAACAACGCCAGATCATATAAAATCCCTATCTGAGATTTCTAGTGAATTAAAACCTAAAGTTCGAGAAAATTATCATCGACCCTCCGAAAAAGTAAATTACCGATTAATGGAGTCAGCCGCTTCAATATATAATTCGACACCTTATAACCAAGATACTTCTTTATTAATAATTGGAGAAAGATTAAATGCTAGTGGTTCAAGGAAAACTCGAGAATTATTAAATTCAGAAAATTGGGATGGTTTGATTTCTTTGGCTAAGGAACAAATTAAGGAAAATGCACACTTAATCGATGTCAATGTCGATTATGTTGGACGAGATGGAGAAAAGGATATGAAGGAATTAGTCTCTAGATTAGTAACTAATGTAGATATACCACTTGTACTAGATTCTACCGACTGGCAGAAGATGGAGAGTGGATTAAAGGTATATGGAGGAAAATGTATTTTGAATTCTACTAATTATGAAGATGGTGAAGAACGTTTTTATAAGGTATTAAATCTGGCAAAATTATATGGAGCAGGAATAGTTATTGGAACTATCGATGAAAACGGAATGGCTAGATCATCAGAACATAAATTTAAAATCGCTGAAAGAGCATATCTTGACGCATTGAATTATGGGATACCTGCTAATGAAATTTTCTATGATCCCTTAGCTTTACCAATCTCTACAGGCATAGAGGAAGATAGAGCTAATGCTTCATCAACCATAGAAGCAATAAAAATGATTAGAGCCAAACTTAAAGGAGTTCATATTATGTTAGGAATATCAAATATAAGTTTTGGTTTAAACCCAGCAGCTAGAATTGCACTTAATTCAGTATTCATGCATGAATGTTCCCAAGTTGGATTGGATTCAGCAATAGTCTCACCTTCAAAGATACTGCCACTAAATAGAATAGATGAAAAACATCAGAAGATCTGTAGAGATTTGATTTTTGATAATAGATTATTTGAGGATGGCCTTTGTAAATATGATCCTTTAACTAAACTAACAAATTGTTTTGAAGGTATTACTGCCAAAGATAGTAGAAATACACAGGGAAGGCTTTCTGATTTAACTTTAGAAGAAAGACTTAAACAACATATAATCGATGGAGAAAGAATAGGTTTGGATGAAAGCTTAGAGAAAGCTATGAAAAAATATAAACCAATAGAAATTATTAATAATTATCTATTAGCAGGTATGAAAGTAGTGGGCGAACTGTTCGGTTCTGGTCAAATGCAATTACCTTTTGTACTTCAATCAGCAGAAACGATGAAAAGTGCAGTGTCATATTTAGAGCCATTCATGGAGAAAAATGATGAGATCAATAGAAAAAAGGCAAAATTTCTTATAGCAACAGTAAAAGGAGATGTTCATGATATTGGTAAGAATCTAGTAGATATAATTTTATCAAATAATGGATATGATGTTATTAATCTAGGTATTAAGCAAGATGTTGAATCAATCATAAAAGCCCAGGAGTTACACCAGGCAGATTGCATAGCAATGAGTGGATTATTAGTTAAATCTACAGCATTTATGAAAGACAATTTATCAGCTTTCAACCAAGCTGGAATTACAGTCCCTGTTATTCTTGGAGGTGCAGCATTAACTCCTAAATTTGTTAATCAGGATTGTAGCAATGTCTATAATGGAAAGGTTTTGTATGGAAAGGATGCTTTTACAGATTTACGATTTATGGATTCATATATGGAGGCAAAAATTAATGGAACTTGGAACGATTTAGATGGATTTACTGGAGACAAACCACCAAATTTAACCCTAGGTGGAGAAAATACGAAAAATAACGATATCAAGTTGGATAGTCAATCTCAGCAAAAGAAGTTATTATCTAGACCAATTGAAGATAATTTTAGATCTCAGGCTATACAACAAGAAAATATTATTCAACCTCCATTCTTAGGCACATCCCTTCTTCTTTCAACAGCAATTCCCTTTAATGATCTACTATATTATTTAGATAAAAATGCTTTATTCACTGGTCAGTGGCAGTTTCGTAGATCGAAGGATCAATCTAAAGAAGATTACACTGATTTGATTGCTAATAAAGCTGAACCAATCTTGCAGAAATGGATATCTAGAATTCTATCTGATCAATTATTGGAACCTTCCTTAGTTTATGGATATTTTCCATGTGGAAGAAACGGGAATAGTTTAGATATATTTTCACCATCTGAAAAAAATAATAAAATAGGTTCATTTTCATTCCCTCGTCAAAAATCAAATAACCGATATTGCATATCTGATTATTTTATTGATTTAGATAATGATCAGCCAACTGATATTCTTCCTATGCAGGCAGTAACAATGGGAGAAAAAGCCAGTCTATTCGCTCAGAGATTATTTGAGAATGATGAATATTCAGATTACCTATATTTCCATGGAATAGCAGTTCAATTAGCTGAGGCTTTGGCAGAATGGACACATGCTCGAATAAGAAAGGAATGTGGTTTTGAATCTATAGAACCAAAAAATTTAAAAGATATACTTGCACAAAGGTATAGAGGATCTAGGTTCTCTTTTGGATATCCTGCCTGCCCAAATGTTTCTGATTCAGCTAAACAAATCGATTGGTTGGATACTAAAAGAATAGGTTTGTACATCGATAATAGCGATCAGCTTCATCCTGAACAAAGTACAACAGCAATAATAGCTTTACATAGTAAAGCTAAATACTTTAGCGCTTGAATTTAATTAATCCTGAAATTTGTATAAAGAACTATTTGTCTAATCCCTCTTTTCACAGGCATCTATAAATCCCTTAAGGACCAGCTTACTGAATTACTAATGAACAATTTATTTAATTAGTCCTTGCAAAGAGTCTCCATAGTATCGATCACGTCTTGCTGAAACTCATCAAGAAAATCAGAGTCACTGAGGTCGAGTCCTTCCCCAGCTGCATTCTGTGTCAATTCCTGGAAGTGAAAGGCTCCTTCCCCATTTGCTAAGAACTCGATAGCAGATGTTTCTCCACTTTCGCGAAAGGCATCGCAGAGTGCGAGGAACGCTGCGTCTTCAGTAAACTCCCAATCCATTTAGGATTCATAACTCACTGACGTTTAACTCCTGCCCCCCTGCATTCGTCAACCTCTTTTGATAATAATGTGGCACTAGTTTGTGAATCCAAGAGCAGAATCCGCTTGTGGATAACCTCAAGAACCCTTTGAGTGATTGACTTTTTCTAGGTTCGAGTCAAATATTGATTTATTTTATTCTTTTAACAAATTAATTAATTCATCCTCAAAAATTTTTGCTCAAGAAGACCAAAGTTTTTCATGTCCGTTTGGTCTATCTCATATGATGGTATGTCTAAGGCAATAGCTTCAAAGTCCTGATCAATCGTCAATAAGAGGTTTTTCAGGCAAAAGAGCAAGATCTTCTCCAAATACATCGGATAAAAAAAAAGATGGCGACTTGCCCGAACGATCAATTGGCCAGTAGAAGCCTTCAGAGGGGGGTTAAACCATGGAACAGGCTTAAGGGGAGCCAATTTAGGTTTTTGGGGTCTCAGAGGCCCAAATAGAAATGGTTACGTCAAAGGATTGCTAGGTTTGATAGGTTAGTTGAATAAATTAAGCCAATAAACCGCTTGGTCTTGATTATTGATAGTAAGTAGATAAAACTTATATGAGTTTTGAGGCTTATAATATATATTTAATATGCATGTTTACGTAAAGGCTGGTTCTAGTGATCAGGGAACACTACTGGAAACATGCTCTTGATCAATCAGAAAAGGCTCTTAAATCTGGGGCATTAATACCATTACCAACAGAAATACTTACAGAAGTTGATGACAATCAATTTGTGATAAGAAAACTAATTGGTGAATTGCCAATTCGTCAGAAAGCAGTAGGACCAGTTGTTAATCCCTTTCTACCATGGGATCTTAGATTGCAAATATCAATGATAAATGATTCCCACGGCCTAATACTTAACAAATATCCAGTGCAGAAAGGACACATGCTATTGGTTACAAGGAATTGGGAACCGCAGAATGGTTGGTTGGATATTAACGATTTTAGATCACTCATTACAGTAGATAATGACACGACAGGATTATGGTTTTTCAATAGCAGTAGTAATGCTGGTGCTAGTCAGCCACATAGGCATTTACAACTACTTAGAAGAAAGAAAGGATCTATTTCTTGTCCTAGAGATGATTGGTTCAAAAGTATTTCTACGACAAGTAACAGAACTAATAAAATATCAAAGAGTTGCTTTGTTAAAAGAAGAGAAAAGTCCACTAATAATTCATTAGAACTATTTGAGCAATATTTATCATTATGCTTAGAATCTAATGTAGGTATACCTAATAAAAATATAAAGCCAGTGATTGCATACAATCTATTAATATGTAGGGATTGGATTTGCCTTGTAAGAAGAAAAAAAGAAATCTGTAATGGCTTTAGTATTAATGCTTTAGGATTCGCTGGTTATATATTGGCAACTAGTAAGTCAGACATGGATATTTTAATTAAAAGAGGCGTTGAGAACCTATTAAGTGAAGTGGTTGATCCTATTTAATGGGTTTCTAATAGACTTATGAGTCATGAATCTCGGACTTTTCCATTTGTTGCTTTAGAGTTTTTATTGAGGCATTAATTGCTGATAAGCGCCTTTCGAGGGAGTCTCGATAATATTCAAGAATTCCAAGTTTTCGTTTTTGAAAACGCTCTTTTCTAGATTTGGAATCTGAATATGGAGAACAGTACTGTCCCATGGATTTCATTATGATTAGTACTATTTTGGCGCATAAAGCGTAATAGTGCGAGTAAGGAGGTAATTACAATAGAATAAAATCGTCCTAAAATATTTTTTTTTTTTACAGTAGCATTAACAAATATAATATCAATGTTCCTATTATTACACCAATAAAAATTTATCAAGTATGTTTATAGCTCTATCTATTTCATCTATATGGGCTGTTATGGGAAATTTGAAATTGGTGTACTATACTCATACATATATTAGGACCTGTCAGTGAAATCCTCTGACATAGAAGGAACTCGAAGGATATCGGTTGATTTGCCAAATCATTTAATTGAAAAGTTTGACCAATTAAAAAAGGAATGGGGTCTAAGAGCAAGAGGTGCTGTGCTAAGAAGATTGCTAGAGGTTATTCTAGAAGGGGAAGATAGCGATGATGAAAAAATATCAGATCTAGATAATACACAGTTAATAGATAACAAAAAAGAGGATAAATCAAATTTAGATAAATCATTTTATGATGAAACTACAGCATTAGTATTAATCAGCAAGGCAAATGATAGTGGTATTTCCTTAGGTCAAGGAAATCCTAACTTAGAAGAATTGCAGAATGAGAAGTATTCTGCTCCAACTACAAAGCCTGGAATCAATTTACCAGGCTTCGTAAGAAGAAATACAGTAAGTCTAAGAGAAAGTCTAGGTAACAAACAATTTAATCAAAGCTCGGAAGCACAGCCTCTAGTAACAACTGTTAGCAGTATTCATATAAAGGAAAGTATAGATACAGCAAAAAAGCACTGGCAATCACTATATGGACAAGAGCCTGGAGAAACAGTGATTGAGGCTGCAATGACATGGCTAGCTAGGGATATATGGATACATATTAATGAGACAGATGGACGAACATTTACGTGGACTGAGGCTAATAGATATATGAAACAATATTGTCCAGCATGGTCTCAAGAATCACCTTCATTTGAAAGAGTAATTGTTATAGCAGGTGTATTAGAAGATCCATTTGCTACTAGAAGTTTGCCAGATAGAATCCCCACCTTGATTAGACGTTTCGTTAATCGATTTAGAAGAAGTAAAAACGTGACATCATTTCAAACACTTGAGTCGACAATGACTGTGCATGGAGCTCTTCAATTACTCGACTTACCAACTATTGCAGGTGCCAAATTAACCTTGAAGAAAATACGCTCAGCATATAAATCAAAAGCAATGTCCCAACATCCTGACGCCGGAGGCTCAACGGATTCAATGCGACGAATCAACGAAGCATACCAATTGCTTAAAGAACTTTACAGGCAAAAAAATTAGTCTCATGCATATAACCTAAGAATCATCAATAGACTAATTACGCGTCTTATGGGAGATAACTAAGACAGCAAGAATTAGTTCACCTTTTCAATTGCTAGATTTACAAACTATTGCAGGCGCCAAATTAACCTTGAATGAAAATATGTTTAGCATATTGATCAATAGGCATGTTCCAACATCTCCACTCTGGAGGTTCAAAGGATTCAATGAGACTAATCAACGCAGCTTGCCAATCACTTTCAGAACATTTTTAGAAGAACTAGTCTTATCTTTCTAATTCTAGAATTATTTTAAGACTAATTGTAGGTCTTAGGTGAGATTTATAGGACCAACCATGTCAAGACCTCAGGTAGAAATTACAAGCTAAATCCCTATTCTTCGAAGTAGGAGTCAGGATTTAATTTAATAGGAAAACAAAAATCGAATTACTATTTTTAAAGCATTTTTTCTTTAATTTAATTTGCACTCCATGAGAGTTCTCTTGGGTCATGCATATCGTCATTTAATCCATAAGTTTTAGCGGCTTATTGTCCAGTGATTGTCCAGAACTTTTTTAAACCTTTAGGCGCTAGTTGCAATCTATGTTTCGAGGTTTGAGTACCTGCTATATAGACAGTTACGCTAAGCTAAAAGTATTAAATCCAAACAAAAAGCCAAATAGTTACTTCCGAAAGCTTTATCAACAGTCTCATGTTAAACATATAATTAGACTAGTTCTGGGTCCTAGACGAGAAAGGTAAGATTAGATTTTTACTTCCTAATTCATATGGGCCTTACTGAGTCCTAATAAATATGAGCTTTAAATAATCCCCTCAGAACATTCTTGAAAAGATATATTTAGAATCCAAACGAGACTTGCTATCAATCTTCTTACGCGAGTCGCATTAGTAGACTCTCCATGAGTCTGTAGTAAGACTAGTGATACACATTTTTCTGACTTCTTTAAGCTAACGGAATTATAATTTTTTGAATGCAGCCAAAGACTCTAGATAAACCTAGGCCAGGCAATAAGGCCCAAGTCATTTGCCATGACCTTGACAAGCAAGGTCGCGGATTGGCGAGGTGGAATAATTGGGTTTTGGTATTACCTGGCTTATTGCCAGGAGAGACCGCAGAAATAATGTTTATACGTAGAATTGGCTCACAATGGTTAGCTTCAGTTCAAGAAATTAAAGAGACTAGTAAATATAGAAGAAATGAGCCATGTATTATTGCAAGTAAATGTGGTGGTTGTAATCTTCAGCATTGCACAGAAGATTTTCAACGTGACATTAAACTTAAGCAATTAGATGATAGTCTCAAACGAATAGGAAACATAAAACATGAAGTAGATCAAATTATTTATAGTCCAAGTAATCAAATGGGCTACCGAAATAAAGCGATTATACCGGTGTCAAAATCAAATGATGGAGTAATAAAATTTGGTTACTATAAATATGGAACTCACCAAATAGTTAATTTATACAGTTGTCCAGTTCTTATAACTCAGATAAACTATATTATACCTTTCATAAGAGATAAAATTAGCTTATTAGAGATTCCAATATATTCAGAGACTTCTGATAGTGAAGGCCTAAGGCATGTAATAATACGTACTTCAACAATGGAATCAAGTCTAGTTACATTTGTATCTAGTTCTCTTAATTATAGTAAATTAAATGAATTATCTTCAGAACTCTACAATACCTTTGATACCATAACAGGAGTTTCTGTAAATATTCAGCAGCAACGAAATAATATAATATTAGGTCCCAAAACCATAAGCTTATATGGTAACCCTTACCTAGAGGAAATATTTTGTGAACTTACTCTAAGAATAACATCAACTTCTTTTTTCCAGATAAATACAAAAGAGGCTGAAAAGGTAGTAATTATTATTAGAGATTGGTTAGTAAAAAATAACATTAAAAGTTTGCTAGATTGCTATTGTGGTATAGGTTCTATTTCACTTCCAATAGCAAACTGTGGCATTAAAGTCACAGGTATAGATATTAATAAGTCATCTATAGAAATTGCCAAGCAAAACTCAAAGAATAATGGAATACAGACACAGTTTTATTGTACTGATGTAAAAAATATTTTAAAGGAAAAACTATCAGAATGTGATGCATTAGTTGTTGATCCGCCGCGGAAAGGATTAGATAAAGAAATTATAGACTCTATACTCGAAATTAAACCAAAATTAATTGCATATCTCAGTTGTGATAAAGCTACTCTAGCTAGAGATTTAAATATAATAGTAAATTCAAGGAATTATTATCGTATTGTGCGCATTATTCCTATCGAATTCTTTCCCCAAACTACTCATTTGGAAACCTTGGTTCTTCTAGAATATAATGCTTAACGTTGTTTTGCTCCATATGTTGTAATAAGGTCATTCAATATTTTCTCTTGTATAGGTAATATAGATGCTTCGTTTAATGTTTTTTCTGTTGATCTGAATGTCAACCTAAATGTAAGACTACAGTTATCTTCTCCTAATTCACTCGATTTAAATTTATCTATTAGGCTCACTTTTTCTAGTAATGGTTTACCTGATTTTTTAATTTTATTTAGAACTTCAGAGCAAGAAATATTAATCGGCAATTGTATAGCAATATCTCTTTCCATTGGTGGCAGTGTTGTGAATGATTTGAAGAGCGGATTTAATTTATTAGGTCTTATTGATGCATTTACTAATTGATCTAAGTTCAATTCATATATATATGTAGACCTAGGTAATTGCATTTCATCAGCAATTGCTGGATGTAGTTGCCCAAAGGATCCACTATTTTTACCTTCTATATGTAGTTGTGCGGCCCTACCAGGATGAAGATTAATACTATCCTTCATCGGTAAGTCTTTTACCTCTATATTTAGATATCTAAATGTTCTCTCGAGTAGGCCTCTAGCTTCATAATAATCAAGAGGTTTTAATTTGCCAGATGATGACCATTGTTCGAGTCTACGTTCACCACATATAACACCAGATAGATTATTTACTTCTTTGATACCAGTCTTTTGTTGTATATAGGATTTACCAATTTCATATATCCAACACCCCGACTGAAAAGCCTTTATATTCCGTTGACAAATTCTTAGATGTTCTTCATATAAATTAGTTCTTAGGTGGCTAGTTTCAACAAGCAATGGATTCTTAATAGCCACGCGAGAGCTTTCTACATTTGGACCAACTAGAGATGACGTTGTTACTTCTTGAAGACCTGATTGAGCTAATGATTGCCTTAATTTTCTCTCACATTGCTGTTTTGGGGATAGTCCACCAGGGTCTAATGGGTCAGGAAGCCTTGATTGAAATAGATTATATCCTATTAATCTTGCTACTTCTTCTATTAAGTCGACCTCTCTTAACAAATCACTTTGTCTATTAAAGGGTATGTAAACATCCCAACCAGTTTCTTTCTGCTTTATAGAACATCCAAGTGATATCAATATGTCTTCGATTTGTTTATCTGTGATATATGATTCTTCTTCATTAACTTCATAATCTAATTTATTATATTGATTTGAAATATCTAGTTCAGGTTTTTTGTTGTGATTTTCTATAGGCCCTAGTAGTTTATGTATAGCGTTTCTTCTAAGTGTTACCGTTGCTTCTTCTTCTATAGTTGTCTTTGTAGCATATGTAATTATTTTTGTAGATCCAAATTGTTCATTAATCAAATCTATAGCCCTTTTAGATGCTCTCAGAGTATTTTGAATAGGGATACCTTTCTCGAATCTGCTACTAGCTTCTGTCCTCAAACCAACCAATCGAGAACTTTGTCTTACTGCTTTTTGAGTAAATACAGCAGATTCTAACCATACTTTTTTTGTATTGGAGGTTACTGCACTTTCTTTACTACCAATAACACCTGCTATAGCAATTGGGGTGTTATGACAGGTTACAACTAGTACTTCATTAGAGAGCTTAACTTCCTTACCATCAAGTGTATTAATCGTCTCTGCTTCATTAGCTTGTCTTAATCCAAAGTCTTCTGCTCTAATTGGTTTTTTGGTTATTCTCTCTAACGCTTCGTTGTCAAATGCATGGAGTGGTTGCCCTTGTTCCATCATTATATAATTTGTGATATCTACTATGATATTCAATGAGTTTATACCACATTTCTGCAGTCTATTTTTAATTATGGGTGGTGTTGGCTTATTACAATCAATTCCTTCTATTGATGTTATGGAATAGATACCCCCTTCTTTCATCTTATTAATACTATCGATATTGGTTTCTAACTCTTTATATTTATCATTATTTTCTATATGTGGGATTTTTAACTTAATGCTTGTAAGGGCAGAAACTTCTTGCGCTATGCCAACCATGGACATTCCATCTGGTCTGTTTGCTGTGATAGCAAGGTCGAGGATCTGATCATCTAGATCTAATAATTCAATAACAGAAGCTCCAGGGACTAATTCTTTTGATGAGATTTCTTCCAATATTGCTATTCCATTTGTTTTACCTTCAATACCTAATTCATTTAATGAGCAGATCATTCCTTGACTTAATACGCCACGGAGTTGAGTTTCCTTTATTTTTAGGTTTATAGCATTAAGTTCGCAGCCCACTGTGGCTACTGCGACATGTATACCTTTCCGAACATTTGGAGCTCCACATACTATCTGTAAATCTTTGCCTGGTGCAATATTTACCAAACAGACGCTCAATTTATCGGCATTAGGGTGCGAAGAGCATTCTTTAACCTGGCCAACTAATACACCTTTGGCATTTGTTGATAAATCATCGATTCCTTCGACTTCAAATCCAGCCATAGAAAGGCTTTCACCAATATCCTCAACTGTTTGAGTTATTGGTACTAATTCCTTTAACCAGGAAACTGGGACCTTCATTAGTCAGCTTTCTAAAGCAGTAGAGCTTAATAAGCATGCCTTTCTTTCTAGAAGGGCATGCTTGCTTGTAAGATCTTAGTTCCTACAGACTTCGCATAAGCGGCGAAACGTCCTTTATGGCAAAAAACAAGGGCGTCCGGATAGTGATCACTCTTGAGTGCACTGAATGCCGGTCCAATCCCGCCAAACGTTCTCCTGGAGTGTCACGTTACACAACAGAGAAGAACCGACGGAACACCACCGAACGGCTGGAGATCAAGAAATTCTGCCAACATTGCAACAAATCAACTTCCCATAAAGAAATCAAATGATTTGTTTGTCAATTTCAACTAATTAATTTCTAGTCATGTCAAGTTCCTTTTTCAAAAAACGCCTTTCACCTATTAAACCTGGTGAACCAATAGATTATAAGGATGTAGATCTCCTGAAAAAATTCATAACAGATCGAGGCAAAATTCTTCCTAGAAGGCTTACAGGCCTTACAGCTAAACAGCAAAGAGACCTAACTAACGCTGTTAAGAGAGCCAGAATAATAGCTCTATTACCATTCGTTAACCCAGAAGGTTAAAAATTTGGTATATATAGTTAATAATATAGATGCCTATAGATAAGTATTATTTAAAGAACGATTTTGTAAACACTAATATAGAATTATCTAATTTAGATAATTCTATAGAAACACAAATACAAAATATAATTAAAAGTACTAAGCGTGAATTATGCAATTCTAATCGCAGAGTTGACTTAACAAAACTGAAGACTTATACAATTGATAGTCAAGAAACAGAAGATCTTGACGATGCTATATCTATAGACTTAAGTAAAAGAGATCCTGTTATCTGGATTCATATTGCTGACGTAGCAAGCCTTATATCAGTTAATAGCCCAATAGACCTAGAGGCTAGGAAACGTTTTTCTACCCTCTACCTTGCTGAATCCATTAGGCCTATGCTCCCTGATGTAATCGTCCAAAATCACCTGAGTCTTAAGTCTAAAACCATATGTCCAGCACTTAGTGCTTCAGTCACACTTAACGAATATGGAGATATAACATCAAACTCTCTGACATATAGCTGGATAAAACCTAACTATCAACTGACATATGAAGAAGCAGAGGAGCTAATTGAACTAGAACCTATTGAGGAAGCAGAACTCTCGATATTATCTAAGATGCTTGTACATCGAACTGATTGGAGAGTAAGACGAGGAGCCGTTGTACTTGAACAACCTCAAGGTAAATTCCTAATAGAGAATCAAAAGGCTACAATCAAAATTACAGAACCCTCAAAATCAAGGAGAATGATAAGTGAAGCAATGATACTTATGGGCTCAGTAGTTGCTCAATTTGCCTCAGATAATGATCTCTTTATCCCATATAGGGCACAAGCAAAAACAAATTTGCCATCTAATGAAGAACTTTCAAAATTAGAATACGGACCTGTTCGAAATGCAGCAATCAAAAAAAGATTACGTAAGGGAGTAATATGTACAAAGCCAAAAGAACATTTTAGTCTAGGATTGGATAAGTATGTTCAAGTTACTTCTCCGATAAGAAGGTATACGGATTTATTGACACACCATCAAATTTTATTAGTAAAGAACAATAAGCAACCGTTAAACGAAAATGAAATTGATCAAATACTCAGAGAAACTGATAAAAGTTCAAGAAATGCCATTAGTATATGCAATCAAAATAGAGAAGATTGTCTTCAGAAATGGTTAAAAGATAATGAAGGAACGACATTGAATGGATTATTTTTAATATGGCTAAGAGCAGACTACAATATAGCTTTAATTCATATAACTGAAATAGCTATGGACTTACCGATGAAGTTAAAATCAAATGAAAATATAAAAAATGGCTCAAAAGTCAAAATTCGAATAAAAAACACGAATACAAATGAAAATCAATTCACACTTATAGCATTTGAATAATATGACATTTACCCTTACTACACCCTTATATTATGTAAATGATAAACCTCATCTAGGTAGTACATACACCACAATTGCTTGCGATGCACTGGCTAGGTTTATGAGACTACAGGGAGAGGATGTTATCTTTATTACAGGAGTAGATGAACATGGACAAAAAATACAACGTACAGCAGAATCTAATAATGTAAGTCCACAGGAACATTGTGATCAAACATCTATTAAATATTTAGATTTATGGAAATTATATCAAATTAGATATGATAAATTTATACGGACTACCTCTCAGAAGCATACTAATCTTGTACATCAAATATATGAAAGGGTCAAACAATCAGATGATATATATATGAGCCGTCAGAAGGGTTGGTATTGTGTTGGATGTGAGGAATACAAGGATGGAATAGATACAAAGGATACAAAGCAATGTCCTATCCATAAGAGAGATCTTGAGTGGAGAGACGAAGAAAATTTATTTTTTAGACTATCAAAATATCAAACTCAGATTGAAGAATTAGTGAATACAGATAATTTTATTTACCCCAGGGCTCGTCAAAATGAAATTATTAATTTCGTAAATAAAGGATTAAAGGATTTCTCTATCTCTCGAATAAATCTTACATGGGGCATACCTGTACCAGATCATAAAGATCACACATTCTACGTATGGTTTGATGCCTTACTTGGATACTTGTCAGCACTTTATAATAAGGATGAAGAAATTTGTATTAATTCTATAGAGCAATTTGGATGGCCAGCATCCCTTCATGTTATAGGAAAGGATATTCTTCGTTTTCACGCAATTTACTGGCCAGCAATACTTCTATCTGCTAATTTACCGCTACCAAGCAAACTATTTGGACATGGCTTCCTAACATTAGAAGGAGAGAAGATGGGTAAATCGACAGGAAATACAATTGATCCTATAGACTTATTTTCTAATTATGGTAATGATGCAATTCGCTGGTATTTACTTAAGGATATAAAGTTTGGAAGTGATGGTGATTTTCAACATAAAAGATTTATAGATATAATAAATAATGACTTATCAAATACAATTGGAAATTTACTTAATAGAACCTCTAGTATGACAAGGAAATGGTTTAATAATAAAATACCAAAAGAAATTACTCAAACATCTAATTCCCATCCAATTAGATCAAAGGCAGAAGATACTATTAGTACATATCTTGAAGCTATTCCAGAACTTAATTTTCAGCTTGCAGCTCAATCAATACTCGAACTTGCCACCTTTTCCAATATTCATCTAAATGAAATTGCACCCTGGAAGTTAATTAAGCAACCAGGTAATGAAGAAAATGTAGCATTAGAATTATATTCTGTATTAGAAGCTATTAGAATAGTCGGAATGTTATTAAATCCACTAGTTCCTGAGCTAAGTAATAGAATATTAAGCCAATTAGGTGAAGTAAATCCAAAGCAATGGTCCAATTATTTAGTATGGGGAATTCTAAAACCAGGCTCAGATCTCCCAGAACCTAATCCTGTAATACCTAAAATAGAATAGAAGATGAAACCTATAATCAATCACAAAGCATTTACCTTCTTTATTCTTATATTCCTTATAGGCAGATGTACAATTAGAAATTTAGAAATAAATAATCAACCCCAAGATTATAAGTTTCACGTGTTAAACATTACTCATAATAAGATAGATGGCTCTAAAGACTGGGAGCTTACGTCACCCGAAGCAACCTATGAAGATGGTAATAAAATAGTTAGGACGAAGAAACCAGAGGCGATAATATTTACTGGAGATAAACCTTCCCTTAATATTAAATCTAACCTGGGAATTATCTATAACAATGGTTCTAAGGTTTATTTATCAGGAAATGTGAGAATTTCTCAGGTTAACAGCATTGAAAATTTCATAATATTTGGAGATGAATTAAATTGGATACCTAATAACGGACATTGGACTCTTAATAATGGTTACTTCAAGAGCAAATCAATATCAAGAAGTAATCAATCTGTAGAATCAAATTCGATAAGTATTAAAGGTAATAATATAAGAGGAAATACGTTAATAGGAAATATAAAAATTGACAATTGTATAATCTATCAAAATGATCAACTTATTAAAGCAAGAACATGTAGTTGGGATATTATTAATGAAAAACTATTAGCTATAGGAAAAGCAGAATATATTAGATAAAATCCTTATTTGATAACTCATCGTTTAATTTATCACACCATCCAGTAAACCACTTTTCGTCTGATTTACTAAAGCAACGTTCAGATAAACCACCTATAATTACAACTCCTTCACTTCCCAATGGATATACCATTACAGCTGGTAGATCCTTAACCAAAGAGTCAAATTCGTAGCTTCCAGGAAACATATTTGTATTAACAAGAGAGATAAGTTTCTTATCTCTTATAGACTTCTGAGATATTGGACCTAGTTTAAATATATCTTTATTAATAATACCTCTCTTAAGTATTGTTTTACCCTTCCAAAATATTAATAAAGATGCTGCAGGTGTAGCTGTTAAAAATTGATAACTCCCCCAAGCAATTTCCTTAGAAATAGAATTAATTAAATTTTGATCTAGAATAAAGCCCTCCTCTCCTTCTAATTTTTTATTATTTGCTTTTAAAGGATTAGCTCTCGACCAAAGAACAGATACAAGCATAAAACCTACACCTGATATTGCAGCTAGGATTTCGGCTCTATCTAAACTAGGACTAAATTCATTAGTAGTTATTACATTTATCAAGGAAAGTAATAATACTAAGATTCCTGAAAGAAATGTAATTCGTGCTGGGAGTGACATGTCTTAGTTAAGTTAATTAGTCTTAGTAAAATATGTTGAGTGTAGTTCTTGGATGTGTACCATTAAATAATTAAGAAAATCTAATCTAATATATGCATATACTATATGCATATATTATTATACTGAATAACGCATATAAAAGCAAAGGCTTTATGCCGGATCTAAATCAAGACGCTCCTAAGAAAAAAAAAGGATTGACTATTATCTCAGGGCCCACTAAAAGTGGAAAGAGTGTTATAGCTGAAAAACTCGTATCTAAATACAAAAATGTTTCATATATAGCTACCCTTAAAGAAGATATAACAGATTTAAATTTAGAAGAGAGAATTAAAATTCATAAAGAGCGTAGGCCTAAGGATTGGAGACTGTATCACAACTATAAGGACTTTATCGATTTGATAAATGATCTAAAGAAGAGAGATGATGTTATTTTAATTGATTCTCTTGGAGGAATTGTCGTAGAATATTTAGATCTAAATCATGATCAATGGCAGAAGAAATTAAAAATTTTTATTAACTTTGTTCAAAATTATAAATCGTTAATAGTAATTGTAATAGAAGAAACTGGCTGGGGAGTTGTACCTTCATCTAGGATAGGAAATATTTTTAGAGATAGATTAGGAGAATTATCTTTTTTACTAGAGGATATTTCAAATAATAGTTGGCTTGCCATCCACGGCAAAGTAATCAATATTAAGCTTTTTAGTAATCAGATATATGAATAATATTAGAAATCCAGTATATTATAATTCTAAGGACGTTCGTTTAACAATAGCGCTCTTTGAACCTCAGATTCCTCCTAACACAGGAAATATAGCTAGGACATGTGCTGCACTAGGTATCAAACTAGCACTTATTAAACCTTTAGGATTTAGTTTAGATGATAGATATTTAAAAAGAGCAGGATTAGATTACTGGCAATATGTAAAGCTATCCTTATTTGATGATTTTAATAGCTTTGAAAATAGTTTAAGTGATAATCAAAGAATAATCGGTTGTAGTAGTTATGGAGGTAGTCAACTTTCACAGACAGAATTTATGTTGAATGATGTCTTATTATTTGGTAGAGAAGACAACGGATTACCAGATGCAATAAGAAATAGATGCGACAAAATTACTACAATACCAATGCCTCTTAAAGCAAATAAGGATGGTGAGAATGGTGTAAGAAGTCTCAATTTGTCTGTTTCTTGTGGAATTATTGCTCACTATGCTGGATGCAACCTTGGAATATGGTGAACTTAATTATGTTGTAGAATAATATATATTTCTATTCTTATTAACAGTCACATCGGTATATAGTTTAGTTAAAAACTAATATCTAGAACAGTAGGATAGTTTAATAAGCACAATAATGTCCTATATTTATCGTATCATTTCTTGAATTCCTGGTCATTGGGGCTCCTTTTATACGTCGCTTGAAAGCCCAAAAGTCAAAGAATAAAAGCAAAGTGATTTATTTATCAGCTTTTCTCCATCATAAATGCCACCATTTCTCCTAGTGAAGTGGTTCTATTGTTATGATTGGATTCGTGTCTCGGTAGCTCAGCTGGTTAGAGCGCAGGATTCATAACCCTGAGGTCGGGAGTTCAAGTCTCCCCCGAGACATAGAATTAATTACAAAGGTGAAATATTCATATAATAATATCTTCAATCTAAATATAATAAAATATATATTTTATTAACCCTAATCATATCGATTAATTAATCTCATTTTTTATATATATTATCTCACTTCTATCGAATTTAGTTTGTCACGAAAAGACAAATTATCCTTTTGATTTGAAGCTTCTTTCATTGACTTCTGTTCATTGTCAAGCACATTTGGCCTTTTATTAATTCGACTTGTAGTATTTTTATTTGACTTTGCTTGCAAGATCAGTACCCGGGTTAAAGGATCCCTAACTAGAGGGTTCACCTTCAATTCACCTCTAACTTGATTGAGAAGCCTAAAGTGTCCAGTGAAGCTGAATTTTTTTAAAAGTACTTGATCCCAGGTCATGGATTATTCCTTGAGTTGATGTATGAAGGTGTGGGAATCGATACCAAAGTCTATGTATCGGTGGTTATGAGTGTCATATGATGATATGGCCTTCCAGCAATCAACTTAAATTCAACAACAGATTTGTTAATTGCTGAAATTCCTATACATACCTTAATTCATCATGAGTACAAACGGATGCCTACGTGTAGGCCAACCAGCTCCTGATTTCACAGCTACAGCTGTAGTAGATCAAGAGTTTAAGGAAATCTCTCTTTCTCAGTATAGAGGGAAATACGTAGTCCTATTCTTCTACCCGCTTGATTTTACCTTCGTATGCCCTACCGAAATAACGGCATTTAGCGATAAATATAACGATTTCTCATCTAAAAATACAGAAGTTCTAGGTGTATCAGTCGATAGTCAATTTAGTCATCTTGCATGGATACAAACACCTCGAAATGAAGGTGGTATAGGTGATATTAATTATCCACTTGTAGCAGATCTTAAAAAAGAAATCTCTACAGCATACAATGTTCTAGATGATAATGAGGGAGTAGCACTAAGAGGATTGTTTATTATAGATAAAGAAGGAATAATTATGCACTCAACAGTAAACAACCTACCAGTAGGAAGAAACGTAGATGAAACTTTAAGGATACTTCAAGCTTTCCAGTATGTTCAATCTCATCCTGATGAAGTGTGTCCAGCAAACTGGACTCCTGGGGATAAGACTATGAAACCTGATCCTGTTGGAAGTAAGGAGTTCTTCTCTCAAATTAATTGATTTAATCTAAAATCAAGCCATAACCGCGTTGGATGTAAATCCACGCGGTTATTACTTATTTAAGCTTTTGTCATTAATAAGAGCAGATAGCGCCTCAGATAAGCTAGCTTCCATAGCTATACGTTTGCCATCGCTTACTACTACTCTAGTCAAAGTAGGTAAACCTCCTTGGCTGGCTTTTAAATAAACAGGTTCTACGTATAGCAAGGATTCACCTAATGGTAGGACTATCAAGTTACCTTGAATAACTTCTGAACCAGCTCTATCCCATAGACTAAATTGTTGGCTAATTTTTGCATCTTGATTAATTAATGCCTGAATTTGCTCAGGACCATAGATAGACGTTTGACTAGGGAATCTTAGTAATACCAATTTTCCATAACCTTTCCCATCATTTCTAGCTGCCAACCAAGCTGATAAATTTGGCCTTGCTAATGGAGTAAGGGGTTGTAGGAGTAGAAATTCTGATGCAGAATTTGAGCTTAATTGTGCTGTTACATGATAAGGCTCTACTGGTACCTGTTTTTTTCCATATAACTCTTGTGGAACCTGCCACACATCATCTCCGCTATAAAAAATTCTCGGATCAGTTACATGGTATCGAAGTAATTGTCGTACTTGAATATTAAATAACTCAGTTGGGACCTTTAAATGATCTCTTAAATTAATTGGCAACTTATCTATCGGCTGAAATAGTTCTGGAAATATTCTAGACCAAGCATTGATTATAGGATCTTCTGGCTCACTTATATAAAAACTCATTAATCCAGTATAAGCGTTAACTACGATCTTTACAGAGTTTCTAATATAATTTAGTTGATTCTGGTCTTCCAGACTAGCCGCATATGGGTAGGTATTAGAAGATGTATAACCTTCAACTATCCAATAAAAATCGCTATTATTATTGTCTCTTTCTACATTAACTGCTACTAGGTATGGATCACCTTTAGTCTCTATAAATGGCGCTACTGTAGAGACTCTTTCTCTTACCTCTCTCCTAATTAATAAACGTGAACGTTCATTAATTGCTCCTGTAGTTAATATCCTTGGCTCAAAAAGGTAAATTGCAGAGATTAACTTTCTCCAAAGATTATTTAAAGATACGCCTGCATTGCCTGAATAATTATTATAAATGTTTTTATCTCCTTCTGGATAATCTAACTCTTCTAAATTCGAAGGTGCTATCGCATAAGGAGATGGAAGTATTCCAAAATATAAACCTACATTATTAATTGGTATTGCATTTAACACTTCTGAACGTTTAATCCCTAATGTCTTACTACCTTCTACTTTAGTAGATTCGCCTAAGTCACTTATGAAATATTCTGGCAATCCATCTAAAGCTTTTGTATTAACTGGACTCATAGTGAAACCATAACCATGAGTAAAAACAAAGTGTTTATTTAGCCAAGTCCGAGACCTTTCAGGTAGAGCCTCTTGATCAAGCTCCCTAGCTGTAATTATCACTTGTTGTCTCTCATCAGTTCCGCTTTGTAATTTATATCTATCTACAGATGGGTTGGAAAATCGATAATATACTCTTAATTGTTGTAGTTGTCGGTTGGTAGATAGTAAAGGCAGACTATCCCAGAGTCTTATATTTCTTAGAGTACTTGCGCTATCATCCAGATCTTTTTTGGATAATTTACCTTTTGGTTTTAATAATTTTGTTGAAATAGAGTCTAATTGAAAAGCCTTCCTTGTAGATTTTATGTTTCTAATTATATAAGGCTTTTCATATGTCAATTCCCTTGGAAGTACGATCATCCATTGAATTAAAGGTGATATTAACGCCTCTATAATGGTAGATAAAAATAAAACAGTTGCTAGCAAATAGCGAAATTTGTTTCTTATAAATCTTGTAGATACCGGCAATGTAATAATTGCTGTAATAAATAAAGAAATAGAGGAAATTGATCTAACAGGTATTAAAACGTGTGTATCGATCCAACCAGCTCCAGAAACAATTCCATCCTGACTCCATAAGAATTGATAACGAGATAACCATAAAATAATTGATGATAAAAGTAAAATTAATGAAGTAATAGGCCGGAACTTATTAATCTCTAATGATGAAAATCCCTCGAATTCCCAATCACTCAGAGTTTTACTAATAGTAAATTTTTTCCATAATGTAGTTAATAGCAATAATGTTAGGATAAGTATATTTAGATGGATGAATAGAGATATTGCAGGATACCTAGCTAGTGAAAAGCTAATATCTGTACCAAAAAATTCTTCTTTAATGCCAGTATTGGTCACATTCAAGGCTAATGCCCAATATTGCCAAGCCCTTGATATAGATATTGTATATAAGATATTACCTAATATCAATACATCTCTTGACCATTTATCCCTTCTTACTATTTGGTGAAATATAAAAGTTGTAAAAACTATAGGTAAGGAAATAAGCCAATTTCCTTGTTTAAATATAGTAGAATATGATGTCAAATTTAGCAATTGTGAATGTGAATTCCATGCATAATTCATTAACAAAAATATATTTACAGATATTAGCGAATAAATAACCAATAAAATATTTAAATATAATAGGCCTCTAAAACCGTATGATTTAATTTCAGATTCAGATTTGAATTTTGTGTTGAGCCAGTTAGTTTGCCAGTTTGTGTTAAGTCTAAGTATCAGGATGCCTACTATAAATGCTATTACTTGCCATGATAATCTATTTAATAATATACTTTCAAATCCAAATTGAGAAAACCAGATGATCTCAAAATGGAATCTAGAAAATAAATAAGCGCTAAGAATTAATAAAATTATCAGTCTGAGCCTTTTAAGGTATGCTTCAGGGATAAGACTTAGAAGCTTCAAGACTTTAGGAGCTTTTTATAATATTAGATCTATCTCGCAAAAGATCTAGCCATTTGTTTTAGGAGACACTCCAGCTAGTTCTAGAAATCTCTCAGTATGCAATGTTTCTTCCTCTATAAGAGCCTCCACAAGTTGATCCATGACTTGTCTTCTTGGGGAAAGAAGACTTATAGCGGTTTCTATAGCTGTTTTTGCTAGTTCACGAACTTGTTGATCAATCGCTTTTACTGTCGATTGAGAGTAGGTAGGCCCTTTTTTAATTAAGTCCCTACCAAGGAAAACCTCATCATTAGTTGAATCAAGTGAAATTGGTCCCAAACTAGAAAAGCCAAAACGAGTAACCATTTCCCTTGCGATCCTAGATACGGTTTCGATATCTCCACTTGCGCCTTGGGTTATTTCATTTGGACCAAAAACAATAAGTTCAGCAGCTCTTCCTCCTAATGCTACAACTAGTTTTGAAAATAAATAATTTTTAGATATTAATCCTGAATCAAGCACTTCCTCATCTGGCCAGAATCTAGTAAATCCTCCTATTCCTCCTGATCTAGGCAAAAGAGTTACCTTATCAATTTTGTCTGCATTTGGTGTTAATGCTGCCACTAATGCATGGCCAACCTCATGGTAAGCAATTAATCGTTTTTTAGATGAGTCTTGAAGAGGAGCACAACTAAGTCCCATTGTTATTCTTTCAAGGGCTTTTTCTAAATGTATTGTTACTATCTTTTTTTTATTACTGCGTGCAGAAAGTATCGCTGCTTCGTTTAATAAATTAGACAATTCAGCCCCAGAGAATCCAGGAGTTCTTAGTGCCCAATCTTTTAGACAAACATCTTCATCCAAGGGTTTAGATCTTGCATGAACACTTAATATTTCTTCTCTTCCCTTTCTATCTGGAAGAGATATATAGATGCTTCTATCAAACCTTCCAGGTCTAAGAAGAGCTGAATCTAATACATCTGCACGATTAGTTGCTGCAATAATAATTACTCCAGAATTGTCTCCAAATCCGTCCATTTCAGTAAGCAATTGATTTAATGTTTGTTCCCTTTCGTCATTGCCGCCACCAATTCCTGCTCCTCTTTGTCTACCTACTGAGTCAATTTCATCAATAAATATTATTGAAGGTGCTTTTGACTTTGCTTGATTGAACAAGTCTCTGACCCTGCTAGCTCCTACACCGACAAATAATTCTACAAATTCTGAACCTGCAATACTAAAAAAAGGGACATTCGCCTCTCCAGCTACTGCTTTAGCAAGCATTGTCTTTCCTGTTCCAGGGGGGCCAACTAATAGGACTCCTTTTGGTATTTTTGCACCTAATTTTTTATAATTATCAGGGAATAATAAGAAGGAAACCATTTCTTGAAGTTCACTTTTCTCTTCATTAATTCCAGCTACATCATCGAAATGTATTTGTTCTTTATCTAAAGCTCTGATTTTTGGCTGACTCCTTCCAAAGCCCATTGTACGATTTGTTATTTGTGTAGATCGCCTTATTAAGAAAATAATCCCAATAAAAATAATTAAGAAGAAAGAGAACCCTGATATAGATGAAGCTATAAATTGTTCATTTCTTATATCCTTAATAGTCAATTCAGTATTCGATTCCTTTACTGTTCTAAGAAATCTTGGATCATTAACAAGAATATTTACTTTCGACTGGGTACCATTTTTGTATTTAACATAAACTTCTTGCCTTGATGGAATCATCTGTATTGATTCAATCGAGCCTGAGCTGATATCAATAAGTAACTCGCTATAGCTAGTAGAGGAATTTGTCACTGGCCTCAAGAAACCATTACTCATAGATCGATTAAATGCTAAGGATGATAAAGAGATTAGAGAGGATTAATTATTTGGTTGTTTGTAGTGGCAATAAACCAAACGACAATGGAAGCTTTATTTAAGCGTAGTGATTTGACGCGAGGGCTGCTTAGGAAGGAGAATAGATCTTAAAATAACCAAGACACGTGGCTGTACCTAAGAAGAAAACCTCAAAAAGCAAACGCAATCAGCGTAGTGCCATATGGAAAGCTAAAGCAGCAACTGCTGCACAAAAAGCTTTATCCTTAGGTAAATCAGTTCTTACAGGAAGAGCTCAAGGCTTTGTCTACCCAATGAACGAAGCAGAGGAAGCAGAGGAATAAAGATAATTCTTACGAACCAAGCTTAAATGCCTCCAATACCAGAGCATATACAGCCCCAATTCGTAGGTTATCAATCGCTAACCAATGAATGGGCCATGGTTTTCGGCTGATTCTGCTTCTTAAGCGAACAAGAATTTCAAACAGAATTACCATAGTGACTACAACTATTGGTCTTTGACCAAATTGCTGGAGATATGCAGCGGTAAAAGTACTGCCGAAATAAAACCCTAATAACAATGTTATTAATCCAAAGCTAACTCTTCTCCATGAACCAAGCCATGATCCAAAGAGGTAATCACCAAGAAGAAGTAAGTTTTCGTTGAACCTAGTTTTCTGGAGGCTCATTTTGGAGCCTTCTAAATTAAGGACTGAAGATACTTCAGCGTAATTTGCCCTTTAGGGCAAGGAGGTCCTTTAAAAACCTTACAACTTTCATGGGAATCTCCTAAATGGGTTACAACAGACTTTGCTGAACTATGAATGGCACTTATTTCTTTTATCCAAGGAGAAAGCGTCACTAGGACACTTAATCCAGCAGAGTTTGCAGACTGTAGTCCCCATACTGAGTCTTCGATAACCAGAATTCTTGAAGTAGGTACTCCACAAGATTGACATGCTTTTAGGTATGCTTCTGGATGAGGTTTTGGATTAATTACATCTTCTGATGTTATAAAGCCATTGAAAGGTGAGGTATTGACAGGAAAATTGGAATTAATTAGAGGAAGCAAAGAGTCATAACTGCTCGTTGTCACAATCCATTGATCGATTCCAGCTGCATTAATTTCCTTTAATAAACGCTTCACACCAAGCCTTAGAGAAACCTTTCCTGACAATATTAATTCAGTATAATGGTTCTTTTTTAATTCCAATAGCTTACTTAATTTTTCACTTGAAATATGAAAATTCTGATCTAATCCATATTTAATAATTCTACTTTTTCCTCCTTGTATTTTTAATAATTGAGCATATGTCTCTTCATCCCAATTCCAATTGATGCCACATTTCTTAAATGCATAATTGAAAGCAATTCTATGCCCTTTCATTTCCGTATCTGCAAGTGTTCCATCTACATCCCATATAACTGCCTGAAGAGTTGTCATAATTTTCTATAAAAATGTTGATTAATAATAAATATTCATAAAATAACAAGGGAGGTAGAAATCATTGAATTCTAGTTTTTCATCAGATTTAGAATGGCATCTGCCAGCTCCGGTAGATTCAAATTGCTTAGCAGAAATCAACCTTTCCTTTCCTATAAGAGCATTACTTGCTCGAAGAGGGTTAGCAAGTCCTGAGGAAGTACAGGAACTCATTAATCCAAAAGACCCACCGAATCCATTCGAACACTATCCATATCTAGAAAAAGCAGTAGCTAGACTAGAGATAGCATGTGAAAGAGGAGAACAACTCGCAATTTGCGGAGATTATGACGCAGATGGAATGACGAGCACAGCTCTTCTTATGTCTACTCTCAACATATTAGGTGCAAAACCAATAGCAGAAATACCAGATCGAAAAAAGGATGGATATGGATTGAGTGTAGATATTGTAAATAAAATATATTCACAAAAAATAAATTTAATTATAACCGTCGATAACGGTATTTCTGCAATTGAGGCCTTAAAAGAAACAAATAAATTAGGAATGGATGTTATCTTAACTGATCATCATACAGTTTCAGTAAAAACACCAGAAGTTCTGGCATTAATACACCCAAGTACTATACCAAATGACTCACCATATAAATGCTTGGCCGGTGTTGGAATAGCATATATATTGGCATCAAAATTAGCAGAAAGGCGAAAATCCCCTCAAGCACTATCTAATGCATTAGATTTATTTTGTATAGGAACGATTGCTGACATGGCTCCACTCAATGGAGCAAATAGATCGATACTTAAGAAAGGAATAAAACGTCTTCATAAGACGAATTGCCAAGGTATTAAAGCTTTACAGAAACTTTCAGGTATAGATAATAGGGTTATCAAGGCAGAGGATATAGGATTCAAATTAGCCCCTAAAATTAACGCTGTAGGAAGGATTGGAGAACCAAAATTAATTATAAGGTTACTAATATCAATGGATTTTGATCAAGCTTTGCAGATGGCCAGAGAATGTGAAATCCTAAATCGTCAGAGACAAGAGCTTTGTGATGCCATTGAAGCTGAGTCATTAGCCTTAATAGATTCAGGAGATGAAAGTCAATCATTCTTTTTACTGGCCCAAAGCCATTGGCATCAAGGCGTGATAGGAATTGTAGCTTCTAGAATAATGCAAAAATTTAATAGACCAGTAGCCATGCTTGCAGGAGATAAGGATGGTTTCTTCCGAGCTTCTGTGAGAGGTCCTGAAGGTTTTTCTGTTATCAATGCTCTCGATCAATGTGCTGATATTTTAGAGAAATACGGAGGCCATCCAGCAGCAGCCGGATTTTCTATTAAAGCAGATAATGTTATAGAATTACATAGAAGGTTGAATAAACTAGCACAAAAGCATTATCAACTACATAATAATAAGGTAAACATAAAACCAGATGCAAATTTAAGATTTAGTGATATAAATAGATTATTTATAAAAGAACTGAACCAACTGGAGCCTTTCGGAATTGGAAATAAAAAACCATTATTTTCATCAAGAAAGTGTTTAATAAAAAATCAAAGGTTGCTTAAAGGTATTCACCTAAAATTAGACTTACTAAATCATAATATAAGACAAGAAGCAATCATTTGGGGGTGGAATAATAAGTTACTAACATCTAAATTAGTTGATATAGTTTATCATTTGGATACAAATCATTGGAATGGTGAGGAAAAAATACAATTAACAATTAAAGCTATTAGGGATTATCAAGATTATGCTATCATTTTTCAACAGGGTAGGAAATATAAATGTAAAATTATTAATGAATCTACAATAGATATAACCAATCAAAAAGGTCAGTCAATTCAAGCAAAAATTGATGATGACCGCATGATCAACATATCTGACAAGCATCTTAATAATCAATATGTAAGCAAACTAATACAAATTTCAGGTATAGCATTAGGCATACTTCCATGAATAAAAGAATTACAGGATTATATAAATTTAGTCTTAAAAAATCTCTATCTAAGCTATATTTATTTGAAGATTTCAAGCATATACTAGCACTTATTTTTCTATCATTATCTATAGGAATTATTCTTTTACCAATAAAGTTAGCAACTCTATATACTTATAAATTTCAAGAGAACTTAGTTAATATAGATATAACTCATTCAGCTATAATATTTGTTATTATAGCTTTATCACCGTTTATCATATTTATATTGATAAGCAAATTAAGTCATAAAAAAATCAATCCTTTTTTAAACAGGAAATCATATTTCCTAATAAATGATTTAGCTGACGAGAATAAAGAATCTATAATATATTCCTTCTTTTTATACTATTTAATTTCAATTATTGCGATTATATTTTTTCTTCCAATAGGCAATGAAATACTTTATCTATACACCGGATCGACATTGGCAATATATCTAAAGAGTCGTTTTAAAATATTGTATTCCACATTTAATTACGATAGCTTAATTTCTATAGCCTCTTGTATATCGATATCAGCAGCTTTTAACATCCCAATACTAGGACCAATCTTTTTGTTTGAGTATTTGTATAATCATTTAAAAGTTAAAACTATCGTTATAGTCTTACTTGCTTCTGTTTTTGTGAATCAATTGATAAATATTTTTAGTTCTAGAAACTTACTAGAGATTTCAATTAACATAATCAATCCGTATGTTGAGCAATTTACAATAGTCATACCAATTGCAATAATCATTGGATTAAGTGGAGCATATTTTCATATTATATTTAATAAGGCATCTGGTTTAGTATCAGCTTCTATGCAAACAAAACCTAAAGAAACTACATTATTACTAGCATTAATTATTACTATCTTTACCTTTATTAGTTTTGGAGCCTCTATTGGTAATGGTCTATTGCTTACAAATAAATTAGTAACAGATTCCATTTCATTAGTGAACATATCCTCAGAGACAATAAAAGGAATTTTCGTGTTGATCTGGATCGCTTTTATGAGGTTTGTTG
Source organism: Prochlorococcus sp. AG-409-J16 (assembly GCA_003215655.1). GTDB lineage: Bacteria > Cyanobacteriota > Cyanobacteriia > PCC-6307 > Cyanobiaceae > AG-409-J16. The sequence goes on along the minus strand of QCKB01000001.1, from coordinate 51,424 downwards.
CTCCTTTGATAGTTATGTTGACTGGATTCATTCCTGGAATCTTTGAACCCGCCATGGCCTTCGGCGGAGTCATAGGCATGTTGATAAGTTCTATGTTGGGTGTTAATGCCCAACTAGGTTTGGTTATTGGAGTTTCAGCTGGATTGGGAGGCTTTACTCAATTGCCATTGATATCGTCTTTAATTGCCTGGTCCATAGCTGGAAATGACCTTCTACCTGTGATTGTCATGGCAGCTTCTCTGTCAACCTTGACATCAAGGCTGATAAAGGAGCTGCCATACCCAAAAGCGAGAGCTTTAGTTAATTAAGGTCTTAGGTCTCAAAACTCCTTTCTGTAGTAAACGAGAGCGATGATTGCTGGGCCAGCTAGAGCTAGAACAGCAAGAGGAAAGAGGTTACCCATTTGAAGCTAGAAGTAATAGTGAGAAATTTTACCCTGGGCAATGATTTTGCCTATTACACACTACGCTGAAAAAGACCAATAACGTCCCTTTCATACATTTCTCTGTGATGGGTTGTCACAGCATAAGAAAAGGTTCGAAGGCTACTAAATGGCAATGCATACCTAATTGCGGTGCTTGTTGCAAGTTAGACCCGATAGAAAGAACTGAAGCCCTGGAAGCTCTCAATGCAGATCAACAAAAGGTTTTTATGGACATGGTTTTACCCAATGGATGGTGCAGAAATTTCGATAGCGGAAGTAGAACTTGTCGGATTTACAATGAAAGACCAGACTTTTGCAGGGTCTCTTGTATAGGGAGCCTGTTTAGTATTCCAATTACTGATATCGATGATTTTGCTATTAAATGCTGCAAGCAACAGATACGATCTGTTTATGGGGGTAGAAGTTTAGTTATGAGAAAATTCACTAAAGCTATACGTAAAGGTATAAAAGACCATGGATAAAAACACTGGTAGAGATGCGTTAGGCAACGAGAACACCAATATAAATAAAGATAATGAAGGCTTTCTAGCTGTTTTCCTCACTACATTCAGTACAGTTTTTATTGCCGAAATTGGTGATAAAACCCAGATTGCGACATTGCTCTTATCTGCTCAGTCAGGAAAGCCAGGGTTAGTATTCCTTGGCGCTGCTATTGCGCTTATTTGTTCTAGTCTTGTAGGTGTATTAGTAGGTCGAACCTTGGCTAGTATCCTTCCACCTGAAAGGTTTGAAAAGTTAGCTGGTGTCTTAATGGTTGGTCTTGGAGTTTGGATAGGAATTCAGGCTTCACAATCGCTAATTGCCTCCAAACACATCGTATAAAAATGTCCCTCCCTTTAGTCGTTTCAACCTTCGCCACCATTTTTCTTGCTGAATTAGGTGACAAGACTCAGCTCGCAACAGTCGCCATAAGTGGAACCACTAAAAGGCCATTAGCGGTGTTTATCGGTTCATCATCGGCACTTGTATTAGCAAGCCTTCTTGGAGCGATAACTGGCGGATCATTAGCGAACCTTATTCCAAGAGACTCTATTCAGTTGGTAGCCTCATTAGGTTTTATAGTTATAGGTACAAGACTTTTGTGGCCTGATGATACTAATGAAAATGATGATTAAAAATTAGCTTAAAGCTGCTAGACCTATAATGTCTGTAGTATGTACTAAATAGGCTTTAACTAGTCCCAATTAATAAATTAAATCCTTCTCCACAACCACTATCTAAATAAAATACCATGAAGTTCACAGCCACCAAGATAATTGATAGTTTGTGTGAAGGGCAAACAACAGATAAGAAGGTACTGGAGAAGATCCTAAAGCTAAGTAAAAAATCTGAAAAAAGTCAACTTTCAATTGCATTAGAGGGATTAATTAAATTAGGTATTATTGAAAGAAATAATGAAGGTCAATTAAATTATTCTTTTGATCAATCTCTTATAAAAGCAAGATTAAGATGTAGTAGTAAAGGTTATTGTTTTGCGCTTAGAGATGATGGTGGAGAGGATATTTATATTAGAGATCATAATTTAAATCATGCATGGAATGGAGATCGTGTACTGGTAAGAATAACTAGGGATGGTATACGTCGTCGATCACCAGAAGGTGTGGTTCAATGTATTTTAAATAGAAATTCAAGAAATATAATTGGAATCGTAGAATCATATGAAGATAATATAATTGCAGTACCTTTGGATGACAGGCTTCTTGCAACAATTAATTTGCCTGATACTGATAAAAGCTTTATAGCTGAAGGTGACGATAAAAATGTTGTCGAAATTAAAATTGATAGCTATCCAATTGCACAATATGGAGCTCATGGTCACGTTGAAAGAGCGTTAACGTTATTTGGCGGAGCAAAAGGTGATAGAGAAATAGTCGTTGCAAAAAATAATCTACAAGATTCAGACTCTCCACCAAAGGTCTCACCAAAAACACCCTCATCAAAAAACAGGATAGATCTAACAGACAAAGACGTCCTTTTGCTTAGTAGTTGGCAAAATAAGGATGCTCCACCTCTGCCAGCGATAAACATTGAGAGTTACTCTGGTGGATTTAGAGTATGGATTCATTCACCATCGATTGCAGAAAGAATTGTTATTGGTAATTCATTAGATTTATTTCTGAAGGAAAGGGCTGAAGCTCACTGTATAGGTCAAGTATGGAAGCCATTATTAACAAATAGCTTATTAAATGATGCTAAGTTTGTCATTGGAAAGCAAAATGATGCAGTAAGTCTTTTAATGGATATTAATGCAGAGGGCCAAGTCACAGATTGGCAATTCAGTCTCACAAAAATTAAACCAGTAGCTCAAATAAACCCTGAAATAATGGAAGCAATAGCAACTAGAAAGCCGAAAGCAAGGACAATCCCAATAAAACTAAAGCCTTATAAAGATCAGATATCACAGGTTCAATCAATTATATTTGCATCTAATTTACTAAATGAATATGAAAAGAAAAATGGAAAAATAGAATTAAACCTTCCTATATTAAAAATAGATTCACTTAGCGAGATTGCCTGGCAAGAAGCAGATAATACAAGAAATCAATGGTCATTACCAATAGATAATACAGATCCAAATTCTATATTATCTTCATTTATAAGATCAGCAAATATTTGTTGGAATATTCATGCTAACGATTATAAACTTGAAGGAGTATCAGTTGAACCTCAAGAAATTGATATCGCCTCATTAAATGATGTTGCTCGCAATGTGGTTTCTCTTGAGTTACCAATTCAACTGGATGAAGGAGGCAGTCCTAGTGCATCTGACCTTACCAAAGCATTTAAGGATTCTGACAAACGTAGAGTTCTCGACAAACAATTAAAGCATGCTATTCCAGACCCTTTAATATGTTTGCATAAATTCAGCAGAGAAAAAAATAGGAATTTCAATGAAGAACTTAAATCAGAAGAACCTATTATACCTTCACAAACACCCTGGTGTTGTCCTGGAAATCACTATATAGATATACTAAATCAACATGTTATAGTAAGTTTGTTAAATGAAGGTAAAAACAAAGCTAATAATCGTACAAAAGCTAAGATAGATCTCGGCAAAAAAGGAACAAATGAAGATGTAGATTGGCCAATATTTAAAGATAGCATACTAGCATCATTAAGTGATTTATTTAAAAATAGCCTAATACATCATTTAAATGAAGAGCGTAGAAAATCTTCAGAAGTTAGAAACGATATTATATCGATTGCACAAGCTAGAGAAGCTGAACCTTATATCGGAAAAGAAACCGAAGGTGTTATAAGTGGCGTACAAAGCTATGGTTTTTTTGTTGAAATCCCACCAGCTAATGTTGAAGGATTAGTTCATGTAAGTTCACTAAATGATGACTGGTATGAATATCGCTCAAGGCAAAATCGATTAGTTGGAAGAAAGAACAGAAGAGTCTATCAATTAGGAGAAAAAGTAATGGTTAGAATATTAAAGGTAGATGTCCTACGCAATCAAATAGATCTTGAGCTTAATATAGATTCTGTAGAAGATAAACCTTCTAATGACAATAGTGAAGAAAGTGTAGATCCGAAAATCAATTTAGAACAAAACTAAATAACTATGAGTAACTACCCATATGTATTAGGAGTAAGTGGTGCATCAGCCCAACCATTGGCTACAAGGTCAATAGAATTACTACTAAGGAAAGGAAAGGAAGTTCACCTTATACTTAGTAAAGGTGCGTATAAGGTATGGAATGCAGAAAATGGTGTAAATATTCCATTAAATCCAGATAATCAAAAGAAGTTCTGGAAAGAATACCTCAATATAGAAACAGAAAATTTGACTTGTCATAGATGGGATGACAATTCGGCATCTATTGCAAGTGGAAGTTTTAAAACCGCTGGTATGATTATCATTCCTTGTTCTATGGGAACTGTTGGAAGATTATCATCTGGCTTTTCCTTAAATCTTATAGAGCGATGCGCAGATGTTCATTTAAAGGAGAAAAGAACACTTGTCATTGCTCCAAGAGAGATGCCATGGAGCTTGATACATTTACGTAATTTGACAAACCTAGCTGAAGCTGGCGCTTGTATATGTCCTCCGTTGCCAGGTTGGTATACCAAACCAACAAATATCGATGATATGATTGATTTTATAGTAATAAGAACATTCGATCTTTTTGATGAGGAGATAGGCAACTTAAATAGGTGGAAAGAAGCATAAGCATGAAAACCTTGAGAAAAATACTCCTTATTCCTGCTCTAGCACCATTAGCACTTTTGATATTTATTTCGTTTCTAAATATAAAGGAACCTCTAAAGTTAAGAATACTTTTATGGGAGACTCCAGAGCTTAGTATTGGCTCATGGGTCGCAGTAAGTAGTAGCTCAGCATTTATCTTGTCACTGAGTTCGGGATTAACAAACTTAGCCCAATTTAGCTATAGAAGAACGGTAAAAAAATCAGTTACTTCGTCAACTGATTCGTTTCAAGATTTTGAAGAGGAAGAATTGCAATCAGATAACCTTGATGATTTGGTTAGTTCAAATGATCAAACAGTTATCACTCCAGAAAGAGATATTCGCGATCCATCGCCAACCATAGCAGTAAGGTATAGAATAATTAAACAAGGGAAAAATATCTCTAATCAATACGATGACTATAGTTTCGATGAGAAACAAGATATTAACGAATCTACAGATGAAATCAGATCAGAAGCAGTTGATGATGATTGGCAAGACATTAAGAGCGAAGATTGGTAACTTCTATTACTAACATTTATAATAAAGTGATCAAACCTGTTTAAATTTATAAAAAAGGCACTAATCAGGTGAATGAACCAACAAATGCGCCCAAACAACCTAAAACTGAAAGCAATGAATTGAATACAAATTTAGATAATAAAACGCCTAAGTCAGAAGACCTCTCAAGGCCCGTTCCCCAAAAACCTGAGGACAAGCCCTTTGATGTGTTTATTAATGATGAATTTATACCGAGAATAAAAAAGGCCCTAGATGCTTGTGGAAGGAAGTTGGCATTTATCGAACTTCGCCAAGGAGAAAGACCAGTTGTTGGAGGGAATTGCTGGATGGTTATAGGCAAAATTGATTCTGGTAGGCAGTTTTGGCTTTGTTTTAACAAGGATTCAATCAGTTCAGATAAAACTATTGCGCTTGCTGAATCAGAAAGTCAACCAAGCACACTAGAGTCATTTCTTATAGATGAGAGAAAAACAACACTAGCTCTACTGGTTTCCAGACTCTTACAACGCCTAAATGGCCAGAAGTGGCTGGGCTCAAACTAAATCTACTGAAAAATTTGCTCTAAATCCGGAAACAGGCCTTAATGCATCAACTCAACTGGACCTGGAAAGAATAAGATGGTACTAGACCTTCATAAGCAGACATGACATTAAAGTCATTAGGCTAAAATTACGCCTATAAACTTGAACTATTAATTTAAAAATTAAATAGTTCACACATTACCTCTTAACTAACTAACTAATTGATCACAACTACAAACCCCACAAGCTATAAAATAATGGATACAAGTACATTTGACGATAAATGGAAACCACACCTTGAATTATTGTTAGCCAAAGGTTGTAGCTCAGGCGCCGATTTTGTCGAAATATTCTTAGAAAAAACTGATCACATAAGTATTCTTGCAGAACAAAATATAATAACTAATGTTAGCCCTTCCTTTGGAATAGGGGCAGGTATCAGGGTATTTAAGGGCTTTCGAGATGGGTTTGTTAGTACGAATAACCTTACAGAATCAGGTCTCAATGATGCACTTGAACAAGCTCTTGCAATGCTCGGACTAAATGTAAGTGCATTAGATAGATCGAAATTCCAAGGCCTTAATTCATTAAGAGATTTTGGTAATGCTAAAAGGAATTGGTTATCAGACTGTCCTAAGACAAAAGAAGCCACACAGAAACTATTATCTGGCACTTCATCATTAGAAGTATTAGGGAAGCACCTACAGGTTAGGAGAGGAAGCTATTCTCGATCTTGGCAAGATGTAATTGTTGCTGGAAGTGATGGAACATTTGCTCATGATATAAGGCTTCACCAATCAACAGGTCTAAATGTATTAGCAGCAGACGGTGAGCATAGAACCAGTATTGGAAGAAGATATGGTTCTTCAGATACTCCCGATGACCTTATCAATTGGGATGAAAAGAACAGCGCCCAAGAAGTCTGTGATAGTGCCTCTTCAATGCTTTATGCAGACTATGTAGATGCAGGGCAAATGCCTGTCGTCCTAGCTAATCGATTTGGAGGAGTCATTTTTCATGAAGCATGTGGACATTTGCTTGAGACAACTCAAATTGAAAGAGGCACAACACCATTTTCAGAAATGATTGGCAAGCAAATCGCTCATCCTTCAGTAACTGCAATTGACGAAGGTATAACACCAGGAGCTTTTGGTTCAATTTCTATGGATGATGAGGGAATGGAATCTAAAAAAACAGTCCTTATAGAAAAAGGAATACTTAAATGTTTTTTGAGTGACCGTGCTGGTGAATTACGTACAGGACACATTCGGACAGGAAGCGGCAGAAGACAAAGTTATGCATTTGCGGCAGCTAGTAGGATGCGAAATACATATATAGATGCAGGAACTAACAAGCCAGAAGATTTAATATTATCGATTGAAGATGGATTGTATTGTAAATCAATGGGCGGCGGTAGTGTTGGGCCAACAGGCCAATTTAATTTTTCTGTTGAGGAAGGTTATATTATAAAAAATGGTAAGCTTACAAAACCAGTAAAAGGCGCAACACTGATAGGAGAGGCAAAAGAAGTTATGCCTAGGATATCAATGTGTGCAGATGATTTAGATTTAGCTGCAGGCTTCTGTGGCTCAATTAGTGGAAGCGTAAATGTAACAGTAGGTCAACCACATATAAAGGTAGACTCAATAACAGTAGGAGGAAGATAAATGAACAATCAATCTACTAATCAAAATAACTTTCTTGATGAAGTTGTACTTAGAGACAGGTTGCATTTGTACACAAAGAAACTAAACATCAATAAATGGGATCTTGGAGCATCTTCAAGTATTGACTCCTCTGTACAGGTTGATAAAGGAGAAGCTAAGCAAATGAAGTCGGCACAGAGAAATTCAATAACAATAAGAGTGTGGAATGAATCAGGGCTTATAGGAATAACAAGCACCTCTGACCTTACTGATAATGGATTATTTAAAGCTATTGAGGGAGCTAAGGATGCTAGTAATTTAGGCAACCCAAATGACATACCAGATTTCTCACCTCTGTCAAAAGATCCTCTTCCTGAACTAAAAAGACCTATTATTAATCCTCTTGGTATAAAGACACTTTATAGTGTTTTAAAGGAAGCTGAGGCTGATTTGATAGGTAAACATAATTCAATTAAATCAGTTCCATATAATGGAATAGCCGAAGGTATATCAGAACGTATATATATAAATAGTAATGGTGCATTAAGACAAATGAGAAGTACTCATGCAAGTCTATATCTTTACGCAAGAGCCGAAGAATCAGGAAGAAAGCCTAGAAGCAGTGGTGCTGTAAGGCTTGCTTATGGTGCTAAGGATATAGATGTAGAATCCTGTATTGAAGAGGCTTCAGATAAAACAATATCTCATCTAAATTATCAGCCTATAGACACTGGTCGTTACCTTATATGCTTTTCACCTGATGCATTTCTAGATTTATTAGGTTCATTTAGTAGTATGTTTAATGCTAGATCTGTACTAGATGGAATAAGCCTTAGTCAAAAAGATAGCATAAACACTTTAATATCTGTTCCTTGTCTAAATCTTGATGATAATGGTCTCCATAAATCGAATATTGGAGCCTCAGCCTTCGATGGAGAGGGAACACCAACTAAAAATCTGAGCTTGATAAAAGAAGGAAAACTAGTAAATTTCCTACACTCTGAATCAACAGCTAAGCAATTTGGTGTCAAGCCTACTGGTCATGCAGGCCTAGGAGCAAAAGTATCTGTTGGTCCAGACTGGTTTGTAGTAAGTAGAAGTGACAAATATCGATTAAGTAAAAGTAACTTTAATCATAAAGATATGAAAGATAAATATGTGTATATAGAGAATCTAACTGCATTGCATGCAGGTGTAAAAGCAAGTCAAGGTAGTTTTTCTTTACCATTTGATGGTCATCTAATTAATCAAGGTGATAAAACGTCAATAGAAGCTGCAACAGTAGCTGGAGATATAAAAGATCTGCTCATGAATATTGTTTCTATAGAAGAGGAAGGAATAATCACACCCGGAGGAGTAAGCCCACACATATGGGTAGACAATCTAAGCATTACAGGCGAAGCATGAAGGTCATATTTTGGGGAACTCCAGAATTTGCAATACCAACACTTAATTCTTTATATCTAGCAGGTCTAGATATTGTTGCAGTTGTAACACAACCAGATAAAAAAAGAGGTAGAGGAAGAGAAATAATTCCCTCCCCTATTAAACAAAGAGCTAATGAATTAGGTCTAAATGTTATTACTCCAAAAAACATTCGAACAGACAAAGAAAATCAAAAATTAATAATGGAATTGAAAGCTGACATTTCAATCGTAGTAGCCTTTGGACAAATTCTACCTCTATCCTTAATTGAAAATCCTATTTTTGGTTGCTGGAATGGACATGCATCAATATTGCCCAGATGGAGAGGAGCTGGACCAATTCAATGGAGCATAATTAGTGGAGATAGTTATACAGGGGTAGCTATAATGCTTATGGAAGAAGGGCTTGATACAGGCCCAGTACTTACACAAAAGAAAATTGGAATTTCACTACATGATAATTCATATGAATTATCTACTAAACTAGCCAATATTACAGCTGATGAGATTTTAAATTTAATTAAAATCCTTGAAAAATATGATACTAATACCTTTAAATTAACAGACCTTAATACAAAAAAACAGGATTATAAAAACGATCAAATCACATATGCTAGACAGATAAAAAAGGAAGATTATATAATTGATTGGAACCAAGAATGTATCAAAATCCATAGGCAAGTAAAAGCCTTATATCCTCACGCATATACCTTTTTAAGGAATAAAAGACTTAAAATTATTAATACAGAGCCACTTATCAACGCTATAAAAAATCAATTAACATATAAGGCTTCACTATTGATAAATGATACATCAGAATATTCTTCAAAACCAGGTTGTGTTATCGGCATAGAAAAAAAACTAGGGATAATTATATCTACATCTACAGAACCTATACTTCTAAAATCAGCACAACTCGAAGGAAAAATGATTAAAACTGGACCTGAGCTAATACAACAACTAAATCTCCATTTAGCAGAGGAAATAGGTTAACAGATTGAATAAACTAGTTGAGTAAGATCTTAATATATAGCTAACCAAATTTTCATATTATCTGCCTAATAAAGTTAAGCCATGAGTATCTGTTCCACAGGTGCTATAGAGGCTTAATTCATTTAATTGATTGTGAATCTGATTACACAAGAATTCAGTTGGGGACCATGGGGATTTAAACTCATAGTCATACCATGCTTCTGCTCCATCAAAACCGATATTGGCTGCAGTATCTATTAGCTCAGTATGTGAAAGCCTATAACGAGCTGGATGCGCCAGAATTGCAATTCCTCCCGCATCGTGAATTCCCTTAACTACATATTCAGCTCTTAACCACTCTCCTGTTGCTGAATCTCCAGTTATGTAATTCTTAAGCGAGGAGTGTCTCAATTCAAAATTGAACCCAAGAACATGTACCAAACAATTTTTTAGCAAACAGCTTATTTCGATGCCTGTCCATAACTCTGGAACATAATTACCCAAATCTTTTTGTTTTATAATCCATTGATCAATAATATAATATGCGTCTATAGTGTGATGATCTGTAATTGATAAATGTTTGAGTCTATTTATAGAAGCCTGAGAGATTAATTGTATAGGTTCTAGGCTGCCATCACTACATGTAGTATGAGTGTGAAAATTACATTCTCTAGGGCAACTATTCTTTGTTAATGATGAAAGTATTTTGGTAAATGAAGCGTTATTAGAAGCCATTTATATATTTTAGTTTTGCGTACTAGATTTGAGCCTTCGCCATCGTGCATAGAATTGTATTGACGCAGCCATAAATATTACTAAAGAGACTGTAAGCCAAGTTGCAGCACTTGTTGGGAATTGATTTTTAAATACTACAAGCATTACTACAATGACAAGTATTAGAGTAGGGAGCTCATTTAAGGCTCTTAACTGCTGACCAGTTAAATTACAAGATCTAGCCTTTAACTGACCCATTAACCTGTAACAATAAAAATGATATATAAGAAGCCCTATAACAAAAATAAGCTTGGCCTGCATCCAAGTCTGTTGTAGCCAAGATGGTTGACAAATTAACAGGCCAACAGCCATCGTAATGGCTAGAACCATTCCCGGAGTTGTAATGATATTTGCAAGACGTCTTTCCATGAGACTGTATTGGTCTTCAAAAGCTTGTCTAATTGGATTATCTAGATCCCTTGCTTCGACGTGATAGATAAAAAGTCGTACAAGATAGAAAAGACCTGCGAACCATACAACCACCCCAATAATATGCAGGGTTTTAAACCACAGATAAGCATCAGGTGCAATGGTCATGAAACACTGTGACCGTTCATATACCTCATAACAATAGGCTTAATTTACTCTGAATTGCAAATTAATTTAAATAACTATTATAATTAGTCAGTAATAAAATAAATTTCTACTCAAATTACTAATAATAAAACCATTAATCTGAATGAAAGTATATCCAAATCTTCTTTGCCATAGCTATCCCTAATCCTGGAACCTTAGAAAGCTCATCGACTGATGCTAATTGAATCGCCTCTATTGAATTGAAATAACTAAGCAAATCCTTAATCCTTTTAGGACCTAGCCCATTTATATCACTAAGTCTTGAGCGAGTCATACGAGAACTTCTTTTGGCTCTATGGTATTGAATAGCAAATCGATGAGCTTCATCTCTTATTCTTCTAAGGAGAATTAGTCCTAATTGATCGACTTCTGTTGACAACGGTTGGTTCATTCCAGGTAAGTAGATTTCTTCGTTACGTTTGGCTAATGAACATACATTTAAATCTGCATTTAATTTAAGTTCAGATAAAACATTAATTACACTAGAAAGTTGCCCCTTCCCTCCATCTATAACAACTAAATCAGGCCAATCATTAAGCCCATTATTATCTAGAATACTCGTTTTCTGATTACTTAATTTTTCGATATCTAAACCTTCTGATTTTGCAATTGCCCATCTCCTAAACCTCCTCTTTATAACTTCTGCTAACGATAGGAAATCATCACTATGTCCTATTTTAACATCTTTATTCTTTATCTTATATCTTCTATAGTGCTGCTTAGCTGGAAAACCATCTATAAATACAACTTGAGAACCAACAGCATCACTACCAGAGATATGGCTTATATCATAACATTCAATTCGTTTAGGTAATGATGTTAATTCTAGCAATTGAGCTATATCCTCTAAAGATAGATTATTTTTTTGAAGATCGTTATTCTTTATAGATAACTCGTAATTAGCATTTTTATGGACTAGATTAATAATCTCAGCCTTTTTACCCCTCTTAGGATAAACTAAATTTACCTTTGTTCCTTTTAGCTTAGATAGCCAATCAGCTATCAGCTTATTTTGCGGTAATTCAAATTGTATTACAAGCTCTTCTGGTATCTCATAATAATCAACAGAAGAATAATGTTCCTCTATTACCCTTTGTAGGATAATTCCTGGTTCTTGATTCTTACTATCGTCAGAGAATCCTAGACGGCCTACTAATTTACCAGCTCTTATTTTAAAAAGTTGAATAACAGCTGCTCTGTTATCATGAGCAATAGCCAAGACATCTCTAGATAATGTCGAGTCAGGAATACTCATTTTTTGATCTTCAGTTAAGACGGAAATTTGTTTAATCTGATCTCTTATGAATCCAGCCTTTTCATAATTCATGTTTTCCGAGTACTTATGCATCTGCCTTTCTAGTAGAAGTGTTAACTCATTACTTCTACCTTGAAATATCATTTCAACCTTCCTAAGAGTCATTTTGTATTCCTCTGTGGTTATCTTCTCTTGGCAAACTCCAGGACATCGACCAATTTCGTAGTTCAAACAAGTTCTATCTTTATGCAAAGGTCTTGGTCGTTGCCTCAGAGGAAATAACCGTTTAACTAAGAATAATGTCCTTCTTAAATTTGTTACATCAACATATGGTCCGTAAAATTTGTCCAGTTTATTCCTAAATCTTCTTCGTCTTGTTATAAATAATCTTGGATATTCTTCACTCCAAGTAATGCATAAATATGGATACTTCTTGTCATCTTTTAACAGAATATTAAAATATGGTTGATTGTTCTTTATTAAATTAGATTCAAGAACTAGTGCTTCTGATTCGTTATCAGTTACAATGAATTCTATATCAGCAACTTGCATAGTCATCAACTTAATTCTAGGACTTAGATCCGCAGAAGATGAAAAATAACTTCTAACTCTATTCTTTATATTTATAGATTTACCAACATATAATATCCTTTCTTCCTCGTCTTTCATTAAGTAACATCCAGGCTGATTTGGTAGTAGTTTCAACCTTTCTTTTATAAATATCTGGCGGTCATTAATATTTTGTTTTTCTATCCTTTCCAAATTAATTACCCACCATATGTCCAACCTGTTGAGGAAAGGTTAAGAGGTTGTACATCATTCTTAAGAGTAGCTGTTTTAACTTCTCCTACAAAGACTGTATGGTCCCCATGGACGACTTCACCTATTAGTTCACATTCAATGGCACCTATTGCGTTGTCAAGAATAGGCAGGCCTAGATCTCCAAATTCAAATGGTGCAGATTCAAACCGACCTCCTAAGGCTGTCTGAGGCTTAAAAAACACAGCAGCTAAATCCTTTTGATCACTTTTCAGAAAATTCAGCGAAAAAAGTTTCGTTCGTTGAATAATTCCATGGCTTGATCCTTCAGCTCGTACAGCCATAACAACTAAAGGAGGATCAAAAGAGCCTTGTGTGACCCAGCTAGCTGTGAATCCGTTGACTTCGTCCCCCTCTCTAACACCGCAAATGAACAGTCCATGAGGGATTTTACGTAGAAGTACCTTTTTGGCTTCGAGATCAAGATCCATTAAGTCAATAGCTTGTATGCTTTAACTTTAAGCAATATCTCGATCAAAACGATATTAAATCTTCATTCAACCTATGAGAGCTCTATATCCAGGAAGTTTTGACCCTCTAACCCTTGGTCATCTAGATCTGATAGAAAGGGGCGCTTCTTTGTTTAATGAGCTGGTAATAGCAGTACTTCAGAACCCTCAAAAGTCCCCAACCTTCACCCTTGAAAAAAGAATTGATCAGATTAGAGAAGCTACCAGTCACCTAAAACATGTTGAAGTCATAGGTTTTGATGGCCTAACAGTCAGATGCGCTACGGAGAGCAAAGCGAACCTTATTCTTCGCGGACTTAGAGCAATGAGTGATTTTGAATATGAATTACAGATTGCTCATACAAATTGGACATTAGATCCAAATGTAGAGACTGTTTTCCTTGCTACAGCAGCCAACCACAGCTTTTTGAGTAGTTCGGTTGTCAAGGAAGTTGCAAGGTTTGGTGGCAATATCTCTCATATGGTTCCCAAAATAGTGGCGCAAGACCTCTATAGGCACTTTAATTCGGCTTTATATGAAGTCGAATGAGTGATGCAGGCATGGAAATCCTGGATTTCCTAGATCAAATTGAAGAAATAGTCCTTTATGGGACACGCATTCCGTTTACAGGGGGAAGATTAGTTAATGAGCAGGAGGCAATAGATGTTTTGGACGCGATTCGAGAATGCTTGCCGTCTCAAATCAATAAAGCAGACAAGCTCTTAGAACAAAGCCATGAACTAATAACTAAATCAAAGAGAAAGTCAGAGGATCTTATTCAAAAGGCAACCAAGCAAAGGGATCAACTTGTAAATGCTATGGGGGTAAAGCAGGAGGCAGAAAGACAACTCACAGAAATAAAATCAAAAACCAGAAAACAATGTGACTTGATGATTGAGTCTGCTAGACAACAAAATACCAAGTTAGAGGCAGATATGCAAAGCAGAATCTCACAGCTAGAGCAACAATATGTACTAAAGAGGCAACAATTGGAAAAAGAACTATTAGAGAGAAGACAAATGATAGAAGCAGAAGCAGCAGAACTAAAACATCAACTCTCTGATCACCATGAAATAGCTAGCAAGAAAGCTATACAGGAAATCGAACAAATTATCCAAGAAGGAAAGAAATTAAAAAGAGACGCTCAGATAGAAGCAGAAAAGATTCATACTGATGCTGTCCAGTTAAGACAACAAACACAACAACAATGCGAAAATTTGCTATTACATAGCAAAGAAGAAGCACTTAACCTACAAGAAGGAGCAACTAAATATGCAGATCAAACATTAGGTGAATTAGAATTTCGCTTAAAAGAGATGGTTAAGCTCGTTTTAGCTGGTAAATTGGAATTAGGGAAAATTCAACATATTAAATCTAGAAAGAATAGAACTCTAAATAATTATAATACTGAAAATATGAGTACAATTAAATCTCAAGTCAAAAGCAATAACAGCTATATAACTAAAGACATAGCTTAGAATGACTAATCTTATCTAGTATCATTTTGATCTTTAGATCCGTATCATTAACATCATATGAAATGATGCTCAGATATTGATTGTAATTTTCAGAGGAAACTATACCTGAAATAGATCTAACACCATTAAGTGTTCCTGTCTTGCCCCAAAATATGGATGAATTATAAGAATCAAATTCAATATCAGAGAGTGTTCCACGTATGCCAGCTACAGCCATACTAGATTTATAGTAATTAAATCTAGGATGCTTACTCATCCTGAAAAGCAAAGTAGTCAAAGAATTTGTAGTAAGCAAATTTTTTCGAGAAAGACCACTACCATCAGATATATAAATTCCTTTCATCGGTATCTGCTTATCTGAAATCCAATTACTTAAAGCTAATGTTGCTAGATTATTTGACCAATTATTTGCTGCTGTGCGTAAAAGAACTTCCGATGTATAATTATGACTCTCTGAATTTGCCAAACTTAATAGTGCTAGAAATGAAGAAGAATTCTCTTTGTGAATAACTTTAGCGTATTTATTATTAATATTCTGATTACTTTTAATTATAGAAATCTTAGGTTTATTAACATCTAGAATAGATTTAATAGTTAAGACAACATTGTCAGTAGGGTATGTTAGAGCATAGGGACTTGCATTACTATTAACTGCTAGCTTTGTTATTGGAGCCCCATAATATTCTAATTTGTCTGCTGATGACCAAGTAGCAGGCCAATAATTTTCTTTATTTGTATTATTAATATACAATTTATAAGTGGTTTTAGTTGTATCATTTGATTCTATATTCCTGTAAATAGATTTAACTATCCTATCTAACTTATCCTTATTTAAATCAGGATCTCCTTCTCCATTTAAATGATAACTACCATCATTAGCAATGGAAAGTGTTGTTTCCAATGTGTTATCTGGGGAGATCTTATCCAGCAAATAAGCAGTAGTAAATAGTTTCATATTAGAAGCTGGTATCATTGCCTTTTCACCATTTATGTTTAACAATTGCCTGCCTTTATCATCCAATAAACTAATCGACCATTTATTAACATCATTTCTAAGGAAGTTTGTTATTTTACCTGTTAGAATTTTGCATGTATTATTGTAATCAATAACTTTAAAGTTCTTATTTGACCAGTTGTATGAATCATATAATCTCTTGATTATGTTTGTTCTATACGCTATTTGTGATGATGCTAATAAAATAAAAATAAAGGTATATATCAATAGCTTATATTGTTTTAAAGTAATGTAAGTATTCATTAATCTGGCAATAATTCAAAGATCTGTTCATTTGTAGGTTTTTGTTTAAATGATTCTAGGAATCGATAGCCATCATTATCTAATCTAAATAGTTGCCAGTCATCAGGGTAAGCACGAATTAATGCGCCGCTATTTAAAGGTTGCAACCAAAAAGAAGTTAACCATGTATTTAGGAACGTCTTTCTTCTCATTCTAGCTACACTTCCTATTCCGACGGAGCTATCTTCTAATTTACCGTTTAGGATTATAATCGAACCTAAATAAAGTTCAGATAGCTTTTCAATCTCTTTGTAGTCATAGGCTCCAGGTGAGACAACTATCAAATTATTATCGCTATTACTAATAATGTCTGTTGAGATAAATTCCTTATATGAATAAATTGATGATGATATAGAAGAGAAATTATTTTTTGCCAAAGCTGTTGTTCCAGCATCCAACCATAACAATAGTGGCTTTAACTTATTTTCATTCAGATAATCAAATAATTTTTTTGCTATAGGCATATCCTTTAATCCCTCAAATTTGAAATTAACCGTTTGGCGACTATTTATCTGACTCTTCAGGTATGAGACTACAGAATTAGCAGCCATCTCTTGTGCAGAGATCAAATCTGGAGGCAGAGAAGGTTTCATAATCAATAAAAAGAAAATATTTATGATGCTACATTATTTATAGATTCTACGAGTTGATCACAAACAAAATCTATATCTGATTCTTCTAACCATGGTCCCAGGCTGAACCTAATTCCAGAATTTAACCACTTTTTCTCGATACCTATTGCTTTAAGAGTATTGTTAAAGCTTTTATTCCTAATACTGCAAGCTGTGCCTGAACTTATTGAAATGCCCTTTCTTGCCATTTCTAAAACAAGAACATTACTAGGTAGAGGATTATTATTTGAGTCTCCCACAAGAATAGAAAGATGATTATTTAGGCGATTTAATGGATGACCGGTAAATGATATTCCATGTATTTTTGTAATCTTTTTATGCATTGTAGTTCTTAGCTTCCTAAGGTGATCAGAATAATATGGTTCGTTATTGTATTCATTATTTACCGTATAAAGTAAAGATAATGCTTTAGACATTCCTGCTGATAGAGAAGCAGATTCTGTACCTGATCTCAAACCATTCTCTTGCATTCCTCCTCCTTGTAATGGGATAAGAGAATTTAAAATATTTTTACGGGCTAATAATATTCCTATTCCTTTGGGCCCTTGAAACTTATGAGCAGATGCACTTAGCATATCAATTGGAAGGGATTGCCAGTTAAAAGAAAAATTAAATAGTATTTGTGTTGCGTCTGTATGAAAAATTATCCCCTCGTCCCTACAGATTTTGCCTATTAAATCTATTGGTTGTATCGAGCCAATTTCACTTTGCCCCCAAATAATAGATACTAATTTAGTAGGTGACTTTAATATATGTTCAATTTGATTCAATTCTATAACACCATTCTTATCTACTGGCCATCTATATACATCCCAACCTTCCTTGCTCAGGATTTGGGCTACATGTCTTACACAAGGGTGTTCTACATCTGATATAACAAATCTTCCAGGCTCCATAGATCTAGCTATACCAAGAAGTCCTAAATGAACTGATTCTGTAGCACCAGATGTAAAGACTAAGTCATCCTCCTTGGCATTCAAAAAAGTACTAATATTAACTCTACTTCTATATAATATATCTGAAGCCTTTAATCCATCATTATGAATACTAGAAGGATTTGCCCATGCATTCCTATAAACATCTAACATACTTGTAATAACATCTTCTAGAATAGGAGTTGTAGAGCTCGCATCTAAATAAATATTATTTAGTTCAGAATAGAGTTTTTTTGAATCCATGAAGATTTATTAGTTTTTTTTTATAAATAGTAATTTTTAGTTAACATACATAGTTATAAATTATCTGGGTTCTAGAAATATATTATATATCAATACTTCCTTTATATACTTTTTGAGCACTGCCTTTCATATAGACAGAACCCATCTTATCTGGCCATGAGATAAACAAAACACCTCCTGGTAACTTAACTTCAGCTTTATTTTCGCATAATCCCAACAAATTAGCTGCTACTAAAGAAGCACATGCCCCGGTTCCACATGCCAATGTAGCTCCGGCACCCCGTTCCCATACTTTTAATGTCAAAGAATTTGGATTATCAACTCTTAGAAAATGTACATTGGTAAGAGAAGGGAAATGACTGTCATATTCAAGTTGTTTCCCCCAAAGTTCTAAATCAAATGAATCGAGATTCTGAATAGGCAATATGAGGTGAGGGTTACCCATTCCTACTGCTGCAACATTATAATTTTCTCCATCTATTTCTACCTTACCTTGAGGTAGTCCACAAATTCCAACTTCAAAATTCGTTGGTATATCAAACGATTCAAGAATTGGTTTGCCCATATCTACAGTAATTTCTCCATCCTGTTCAATTTCTGCGATAATTTTTCCAGCGTTGGTTTCAATAATTAATTTATCTGATGTATTTGAAATATTAATATCAATTAAAAATTTTGCTAAACATCTTATACCATTTCCACACATTTCTGGTTCTGATCCATCAGAGTTAAATATTCTCATTTTAATAATAGAATTATCTGTTGGGTTTAATGCAAGAATGATTCCATCAGCTCCTATGCCAGTATGCCTAGAGCATCTTTTTTTTATGAAATTAGGATGGGTAATTTCTTTAATAGTGCTTATGGGAAAATTCCGGGCATCAATAAGAATGAAATCATTCCCGAGACCATGGTATTTTGTAAATTCAAGAGTTTGCATTGCAGGGCTAATAAGACGTTTGTTTCCTAGAAAGGTTTTTACTACCATTGATACCATTTGATTCAAACATTATTTGAACCCAAATGGCTACTCCAAATGTACTATCAATATCTAAACGAATACTCAAGTGAAGGAATCAACCCACTCAGATCTAGCCTCCCAAGGGGATACGATCATGTATCAACCATCTGAGTTAGAACCACGGTGGCAAGAAGAATGGAGGCTCAATGGTTCTAATCGGACAAAGTCTCCGAATCCTGGTCAAGAAAAGTTCTATGCCTTATCAATGTTTCCATACCCATCTGGGACTCTTCATATGGGACATGTGCGGAATTACGTCATAACGGATGTAATTGCTCGCTATCAAAGAATGTTGGGTAAATGTGTCCTGCATCCAATGGGATGGGATGCATTCGGTCTTCCTGCTGAAAATGCAGCTATTGAAAGAAGGGTTAATCCAGAGACTTGGACAGAGATGAATATAAAGCAAATGAAAGGACAATTAAACCGTTTAGGCCTTTCAATTGATTGGGATAGAGAACAAACAACCTGCAAAAGCGATTATTACAAATGGACTCAATATCTGTTTCTTGAACTATATAAGTCGGGACTGGCTTACCAAAAAAAAGCAATTGTTAATTGGGACCCTGTAGATCAGACAGTATTAGCCAACGAGCAAGTTGACAGTGAAGGAAGGTCTTGGAGATCTGGAGCCATAGTAGAAAAGAAAGAACTTAAACAATGGTTTTTACGGATAACTAAATATGCCGACGAATTACTTTTTGATTTAAATAACCTTAAAGGATGGCCAGAGAAAGTTAAATCAATGCAGGAGAACTGGATCGGAAGATCCGAGGGTACAGAGTTTGACTTCAAAGTTACTGGAAAGGATATAAAGATCACCGTATTTACAACAAGAGCAGATACTATTTATGGTGTTAAATATATAGTATTAGCGCCTGACAATAATTTAGTTGATCAATTAGTTGGAACTGAATTCCAAGAATCAATAAATACATTTAGACAAACAGTAGCTAACATGTCAATACAGGATAGAACATCAGATGAAAAACCTAAGATTGGACAATACATAGGAATAAATGCAATAAATCCTGTTAATGGAGAAGAAATACCAATATGGATAGCAGATTATGTCTTAAAGGATTATGGGAGTGGAGCAGTAATGGGTGTTCCTTCTCATGATAAAAGAGATTTCAATTTCTCTAAGAAGTACAATCTAGGCTATAAGCAAGTAATTACAAAATCCATACAGATAAATGAATCAGCAGAAAAGGAAGAATTATTTACAGAAAAAGGAGTATTGATTGATTCAGATAAATTCACGGGTCTCGAATCAAAAATAGCGATAGAGTCAATAACAAACTTGTCTCAAAAAGAAGGGTGGGGAAGATCAAAGGTCCAATACAAGTTACGGGACTGGTTAATCTCAAGACAACGCTTCTGGGGATGCCCAATACCAATTATTCACTGTAAAAAATGTGGATCTATTCCAGAAGATGTAGAGAATTTGCCAATAGAATTACCAAATTTAGAAATATTAAATTCACAAAAGACTTCATTAGCAGATATAGATACAAAATGGATTAAAGTTAAATGTCCTATCTGTAATAGTCAAGCAAGAAGAGAAACAGATACTATGGATACGTTCATGTGCTCATCTTGGTATTATTTAAGATATACAGATCCCAAAAATAATAATAAAGCATTTGAAAAATCAGAGGCTGATAAGTGGCTGCCCGTAGATCAATATGTAGGAGGAATTGAACATGCTATCCTTCATTTATTATATTCAAGATTTTTCACTAAGGCATTGAGTAGTAGAGGCCTACTCAAATCAAAAGAGCCTTTTAAGAGATTGCTTACACAAGGAATGGTCCAAGGAGTTACTTATCGTAATTCTAAGAATGGAAAGTATATTAATCCTGATCATATTTCAGACAAAAGCAATCCTATAGACCCAGAAACGAACGATGCTATAGAGGTTATATATGAGAAGATGTCCAAATCTAAGAATAATGGAGTAGATCCAAGCATAGTTATAGACAAGTATGGGGCAGATACAACAAGACTTTTTATACTTTTCAAAGCACCTCCAGAAAAAGATTTAGAGTGGAATGATTCAGATGTAGAAGGACAGAATAGATTTATATTGAGAATATGGAAATTGGTTCATAATTATATTCAAGATACAAATGATCAATTAGAGTCATCTAAGAATTTAACAACGGAAAATTATGTTGATAATTTATCATCTATTGAAGAAAGTGTAATAAAAGCTGTTAATACAGCAATTAAGGAGATTACCAATGACCTAACTGATGACTATCAATTTAACACTGCGATATCCGAGCTCATGATTCTATCCAATAATCTACAAGAAAACCTAAGCAAAGTACGTATAAAAATAGCCAATCAAGCCATACATAGCCTCGTACTTCTTCTGGCTCCTTTTGCACCACATATTTCAGAGGAGTTCTGGAAAATGCTTGGAAAGAGTGAGAGTGTTCATGAACAAAAATGGCCATCATATGATTCAGAAGCATTGAAATCAAAGGCCTACAAACTGGTTATTCAAATAAATGGGAAGGTAAGAGGAAGTCTAGATGTGCCGACAAAAGCTAATAAATCAGAGCTTGAAAAAATAGGGCTTAATAATGATATAACAAAAAAATGGATACAAGAGAAAGAACCGAAGAGAATAATTATAGTTCCAGGAAAGCTAATTAATATTGTTATTTAAGACCTAATTTTGTTTAGAGAACCTCAATGTTGCAGGGAATTGCCAATCGCCTTCTGAACTAAAGGATTTATCATTAAAACATAAATGCCTTAGTATCAGGAAAATGCTTTCATTAGAGTCCTTTCCTAGGGCTTTTGAAATTTGATCTACTGTGCGAGGAACACCATCTTTCAATAATTCCTTAATTTGTTCTTGTAAATCCAATATTTCAGCAGCTGCTAATTTACCCGCTTCCACTCCTGGTTGATCATAAGCATTAACATTAATCATTTCGGCATATAGCCCTACTGCTCGTTCAAATAATGCAATTAATGCTCCTAGCCTTGGAGGGTCTAATCTAACCATTGTAATTGTTAAATTGTTTCGTGAACCTTGAGTTAATGCAGATCTAGTTCCTTGTAAAAATCCTGAAAGGTAATCACCTAATTTGTCTTTTGGTAAGGAATTGTCTCGATTTGAGTCCTCAAGTATCTCAACGAAATTAACAAAGAAATTGTCCAGTCCATCTCTTAATTGTTGAACATAGGCATGTTGATCAGTTGATCCCTTATTTCCATAAACTGAGATTCCTTGAGATACTATTTCTCCATCTCTGTTGTTCCTCTTACCTAACGACTCCATAACTAATTGTTGAAGGTATCGGCTAAATACCTCTAGTTGATCTCTATAAGGAAGTACAACCATATCCCTTTTTCCTACACCATTACCTGCTAAGAACCAAGATGCTGCAAGAAGAGCTGATGGATTATTGCGCAGGCTTGGGACTCTAGAAGCCTCATCCATTTGGGCTGCACCTGAAAGAAATTGACGGATATTTATACCAATTAAAGCTCCAGGCAATAGGCCAACTGCACTCGTAATACTTGTGCGTCCACCAACCCAATCAGGGAGATCAAAACGTTTTAACCAGTTCTCGCTCTTAGCTAAATTGTCTAACTTACTATTTATCATAGTTATCGCTACTGACTGACCTGGCCATTGACCGCCAACCTTCTCTAAATAACTTCTGGATTTCTCCATTGCCAATTTTGGCTCTGGAGTTCCTCCTGATTTACTTACAGTGACAACTAGAGTGGTTTTTAATTTGTCACCTATGGATTGAAGAGTTTTATTTATACCTAATGGATCTACATTATCTAAGAAATGAAAAGACAAACCACTACCAAATTCTTGCAAAGCTTTAACCATCAATAAAGGGCCAAGGCCACTTCCTCCAATACCAATCCATAAGACATCTGTGAATTTCTCTCCATTAGGAGTTTTAATAACTCCTGTAAGAACATCGCTTCCAAATGTCTCAATATCTTCTATTTGACGAACTAAATTCTCCCTGGATTCAATATCAGGTGCTAAATCTGGACTCCTTAGCCAATAATGACCTACCTGTCGGTTCTCGTCTTTATTGGCAATGGCGCCGCCCTCTAATTCGCTTATAGCTTGAAAGGCCTTTACAACGGAGGGGGTAAGTTCTTCTAACTCTGTTGAGTTAAACTGCATTCGACTTATATCTAGCCAAATACCTAAACCGCCATGAAACCAATTTAAGTCACAAAAGCGTTGCCACTGTACATTTGGATTAGTTGGACTGAAGTCAGGGAAGCTCATTTCTGTTCAAGAATTTATTAAGGAAATGTCCGGGATTAATAAGAAGCCTATTCTAAACGAAAAAGTTTTACCTGAGACAAGAGAACTTCAAACTATCAAGCAAAAAGAATTTATATATTAATACATATAATTATGAAATAAAGATAATATTTCGCTTTCAATACAAAACAAACTATAGGAAATTGATTTCAGTTATTGCTGAATTGCTTCATTAGATAAATTCAAGCCATTTATTTCTTAAATTCTTACAATCTTCAGAAGCCTCTAGATCTATTGATATTCTTTTTTTATAACTGATTTTATCATTATTAAGATCTAATCGGCTGTTCCTTAGAATACCTCGTCTAAAGTAATCAATATTCACATCAGATTTCGAAACTATATATTCATTAAAATCATCACAAGAAACAATTCTGCGTCCATCTATAGCTATAAGTTCATCATCTATAACTAAATCGGATGAAAAAGCAGGACTATTTCGTTCTATTCTTGTAATAATAAAATGGTTATTATTATTAGATAATGTAAGACCATGCTTATTAGACTTTTCTTTTGTAAATTCAAGTTTAAATCCTATAGATCTAATAGTAGATAAAATTGGTAATGAGCCAGGCGTGTCTAGCCATAAAGAAAGGTCTTGTGTAATCCCTCGGTCAATCATTGACAATTGCAATAATATATCTTGTCTAGAATATGGTCGTTTCATATCTCCATGTTTAAGCCATAGATATCTTAAAAGATTACTTAAAGAGGATCCAATTAACCTTAATCTAACATCTAAGCAAAATGCTAATAATGTTCCAAGTCTATAATAACTAATTTGACTGTCCTTACTAGCAGGAACGGACTTATATAGCTTTATCCATGCCTCTCTAGAACTATCAGATAGACTTTGTATGAATCTTCCAGGGGTATCTAAGAAAATTATTATTTCTTCTGAAATATCCTCTATTAAATCATTTAAATTACTAATTTTTGCTATAAATGGGAAGGTTAGATCATAGTAGCTTGTTATTCCTTCTGCAAACCATAAACTATCACTTATTATTGAATTATTGTAGTCATATGGAAAATAATCCTGAGGCCTTAGTCTTCGAACATTCCATTGGTGAAGATATTCATGACCTATTAACTGCAAAAGTCTTCTGTAGCCTTTTTTAGTATGTAACTCCCTCCACGAATACTGTAGAAATGAACTAAAGTCATGCTCTAATCCCCCATAACCATTTTCCATTAGTTGAAGTATAAATTGATATCTATCTCCAGAGGGGGGATCATCATCCATAAGCTTGCAAACGGCTCTACAAATTGAACTAACATCTTCTAGAAATTTTTCAGGTAGTATATTTTTCTGCTCTCCTACTAAAATAAAGTCATGCTGACTTTTTCTTACATTTAGCTTATTTGCTTTTAAAATTCCTGCATGTACAGGAGAATCAATAAGTTCATCATAATCTTCTGAGAAAAACACATTCTTTTTAATTAAAGGAGTATAAATGGTCCAATTTGGAGGAATTGAAAATTTCAAAAGATGTGGTGACCATCTAAAATCTACAATTTGTATAACTGCTGCTGCGAGGCAGAGAGATGCGAAGTCTGGATCTAAATAACATGTTCTTACTGTATTGTTCCTCGCTTCTACAAAATATGATAACGATATGGGATTAAGTAAATCAATTTCTATAGACCATTGACTTGTATCTAAACGTTTAATGGCGATATTTTTATTATCTTGTTCTGCCTTTAAACCATAAAGGTATTGAACATGGTCTCTGACTGTATATGAACCTGGTGTCCATATTGGTAGGGTGAGAGTCTGACGATTAGATTGAGGGTGCCAAAAAATATCAACTTTAAAGACCTGACTGGCAGGATCGCTTAGGTCGATATGAACTTCTACAGATTCATTCAATGGTATCAAAAGTTAAGGTCTCATAATTTGATTCTAATATAAATTGACGCATGCTCATTTTATATTCAGCTGCTTAGGTTGAATTCTAACAATTAGATGTTAGTAACAACTATAATAAGCAAAGCTATACCTTCGGTATTCTTTCGTTTTTATCATAAACAAATTACTATCCAAAGGCTTTGTCCAATGAATCCATCTCAAACAATTGAATAAAAATACAGAAACAGCCATCCTCAATCCTCCCCATCAAAAGCATCCCGATTTTGACCCGCCATTAAACTTGGGAGTATTGGCTTCAGGTAATGGTACAAATTTCGAAGCTCTAGTTAACGCATGTAATCTTTCAAAAATTAAAGCAAAAATTTCTGTTCTTATAGTTAATAACGAAAATTGCGGGGCTATTAAAAGAGCTTCTAGACTTAAAATTCCTCATCTAATTATAAACCATAAAAAGTTTTCCTCTAGATCTGAATTGGATTCTGAATTAATAAAGAAATTTTCAGAATTCGAAGTAGAGGGAATAGTAATGGCAGGTTGGATGAGAATAGTTACACCAGTTCTAATTGATCAATATCCAGGTCGTCTTATAAACATCCACCCATCACTCCTCCCAAGTTTCCGTGGTATAAATTCTGTAGAAAGAGCACTTGAAGCTGGAGTAAAGATTACAGGCTGTTCGGTTCATTTAGTTGAACAAGAAGTAGATACGGGAGAAATACTTATTCAAGCTGCTGTACCAATATTGCAAGATGATGATGTTATGAGTTTAACAAAACGAATTCAAGAACAAGAGCACAAAATACTTCCAGAGGGCATTTGCATAGCCGGAAGAAGATGGAGGTGTCTTTAATAATTAAGGGTAATAAGTAAGAAGAGGTAAACCCTGTTCTTCTGGAAATCCAGCCATAATATTTAAACACTGTAACCCCTGTCCTGCCTGTCCTTTTACTAAATTATCTATTGCACTCATAATAACAAGTCTTCCAGTTCTATTATCTACCTGGACCGAAATTAAAGCTTTATTTGTATGCCTAGTCCATTTGGTAGCTGGATAGATACCTACTGGTAATACCTCTATACAGGGTTTTCCTTTATATATTGCTTCTAAAACAGTTTTGCAATCCTCTGCAGTTAGCCCTGGATCACGGAGTCGGGCGTATACATTTGCAAGAAGGCCTCTGACCATAGGAACCAGATGAGGAGAAAATTGGAGATTAATAAGTTGACCTGAAACCTTAGTGGCCATCTGTTCAATCTCAGATGTATGTCGATGACCTAATACTCCATAAGGAGAAATTGATTCAGAGGCTTCTGATAGGAGCATGCTCTCCTTAGGTGTTCTTCCTCCACCGGAGGTTCCTGTTTTGGCGTCAATTATCAATCCGTCATTTTCTACAAGTCCTTGCTTTAAAAAAGGCAATAAGCCAAGAAGACTTGCAGTAGGGAAACATCCTGGAACTGCAACTAAATCTGCCTTTGAAATACTAGAAGAGTTCCACTCAGGTAGCCCATAAACTGCTGATTCACAAAGATCACTATCTTCTCTATTTAGTTTCAACGCTTCCTGAACATATACTTGCTTCCATTGATGAAGAGAAGTGTATCGATAGTCAGCAGAAAGGTCTACAACTCGAACATTATGATTGATGAGTTCTGGAACAAGCTTTGAGGCGACTCCATTAGGCAGGCTCAATACGGCAAAATCAGCACATTCTGAGATCTCCTTAGGATTGGGAGTTTGAATCCTTAAGTCCTCAGTCAAGTGAAGAAAAGGGCAAACTTCACTCCAATTATTCCCAGCACTTTTATTGCCACCTAAAAATGTAACTTGAAACTCAGGGTGACTTTCCAATAATCTAAGAGTCTGTAGGCCTCCATACCCATTAGCTCCAATCACCGCAACCCTATTACGCGATGTTTGAGACCTAGAAACCGAGGAGGACAAGGGATTACTTTCCACATCCATCAACTAACACAGGCTGATCGTACTTCTGTAAATAATGAATAGAACAAATTTCGACACTTCTTCTCTGAATAATTCTTCAAAAAGAGTGGATCACAAAGAAATCTCCTTCGATGAGATAGCTGACGCACTGGCCGCTATAAGGAATGGAGAATGTGTTGTGGTGGTCGACGATGAGCGTCGTGAAAATGAAGGTGATTTGATCTGTGCCGCACAATTTGCCACTCCAGAACAAATTAATTTCATGGCTACAGAAGCTAGAGGCCTAATTTGCCTCGCAATGCAAGGTAGCCGTCTCGATCAATTAGATCTGCCTTTAATGGTAGATAGGAACACTGATGCCAATGAAACAGCATTTACAGTCAGTATTGATGCGGGGCCAGAGAATGGAGTAACAACAGGAATTTCAGCCGAAGACAGAGCGAGAACAATACAAGTAGCTATAAATCCAGAGACTCGTCCAATGGACCTAAGACGTCCTGGGCATATTTTTCCCTTAAGAGCAAGACAAGGAGGGGTACTAAAAAGGGCTGGTCATACAGAAGCTGCAGTTGATTTATCACAATTAGCGGGTCTATCTGCTGCGGGCGTAATTTGCGAAATTCAAAATGCTGATGGTTCTATGGCAAGGTTACCTGAATTACATAAATATGCTAATGAATGGGGATTGAAATTAATAAGTATTGCAGACCTAATTCGCTATAGACTTGACAATGAACGTTTTGTTTATAGGAAGGCCAGTGCTGAATTACCTAGTCTATTTGGAGGGTTCCATGCTATAGGCTATAAAAATGAAATTGATGGATCTGAGCATGTAGCTTTAGTAAAAGGAGATATTAGTAATTTAAAAGAACCTGTGCTAGTCAGAATGCATTCTGAGTGTCTTACAGGTGATGCATTTGGCTCTTTAAGATGTGATTGCCGTCCACAATTAGAAGCTGCATTATCAAGAATTGAAGAAGAGGGTGAAGGAGTAGTTGTTTATCTACGGCAAGAAGGGAGGGGTATCGGACTTATTAACAAATTAAAGGCATACAGTTTGCAGGATGGTGGACTAGATACTGTAGAGGCTAATGAGAAATTAGGCTTCCCAGCTGATCTTAGAAATTATGGAGTTGGTGCACAAATACTAACTGATTTGGGTATTCATAAACTAAGGCTTCTTACAAATAATCCTCGAAAAATCGCAGGTTTGGGTGGATATGGACTACATGTTGAAAGTAGGGTTCCTTTAGTTATTTGCCCAGGAGAGCATAATGCTGCATATTTAGAGGTAAAGAGAGAAAAATTAGGCCATTTAATTGAGAAAAATGATAATATAACTCTTAAGAAGCAAACAGATAAAAGTCAATGCTATGTAATTGCATGGGATGGAGATGTAGATAGTGAGTTGTTAATGGAGCTTAGATCTAGAGCCGATCAATGGTCATCTACTCACAAATTAACTTTAGAACCAGAGAAATCACCAAGGCTATTAGCACTTTGGGAACGGCCTTTGTTTGTATGGAGAATAAGTCCACGGGAAATAACCGTGGTAAATAAAATCAATAAGATAGATATAAAAGCTTTAGACTCCCTGATAAGAGAGCTAGCAAACTGGTCGGGGACAAGGAAGATAGGTCTATTATTAACAAACTCTGCTCAGCAAGCTATTCATCCATCTAGTGACCTTAAAAGTGAAGGTCGCTCTATCAAAGAGATTCTTTCTCAGGAGAAGAAATTCTTAATTGATTTGGAGAGTATCAAGCTTCCGACATTAATAAACTGGTCATAGTATCAAAAATCTTAACTATTAGTTTATTAAGATCTTATTTATTTTTGTTCCTTTTTTTATTGATAAAACAATATCAATATTTTCAGTTTTTCCAAAAACTGTATGGACTCCATCCAGGTGAGGCTGGGACTCATGAACCAAAAAGAATTGACTTCCTCCTGTGTCCTTGCCTGCATGTGCCATTGAAATTGAACCAGGCAAGTGCTTATTTGAATTTATTTCGCATTTAATCGTATAGCCAGGTCCTCCTGTTCCTGGAATTCCGGAAGAGCCTTCCCGGGTATTTGGACATCCTCCCTGAGCCATAAATCCATCAATGACTCTATGGAAAGCTAATCCATCATAAAAACCATCCTTAGCCAACTTAATAAAGTTAGCAACGGTTTTAGGAGCATCAGCCTCAAACAGATCAAGCTCTATTCGACCAACCTCCGTTTCAATAACAGCAATAGTCACAGTAGAAAATAAAAATTTATTCTAATCAAAAAAATCAAGAGTAAATGGCTAAATCTTGTAACCCCAATATTTATAGGAATGATTTACATATAACTAAATTTGAAATGAGTTAATAATGGGAAATACCAAGAAAGGATATCTTCAATTTATTCCTGGAAATGAAACCCCCTGACTGTCCATTGCTTTTCGTAGATTAAATTGATTTTGACTTAAAATGAGCTCAGCTTTCTTAATATCATAACCAGTAGATCCAATTAAAAGTGCAAGTTTTACCGAGCCTTGGGATTTAATCAGCAAATCATTAGCAGCACTTCTTTCAAGAACTAACAAATCAGAAATTATACGCAAAGACCTATCATATAACTTTTCATTGGTTGCAGACATATCAACCATTCTATCTGAATAGACCTTGCCCAGCTTTATCATTACTGACGTAGAAATAATATTAAGTGTCATCTTTGTTGCTGTTCCAGCTTTTAAGCGAGTTGAACCTGCTATCAGTTCTGGCCCAGTTATAAGTCTAATATCAATTAGTGAAGGCATTTTAGCATTTGTAATTGGGACGCAGCAAATTGAAATTGTTAAACAACCAAGGGAGTTGGCGTAGTCAAGAGCTCCTAAGACATATGGTGTTGTCCCACCTGCTGTTATTCCTATCAAACAATCTTTGTCGTTAATTCCATGATTAAGAAGGTCTTCTTTTGCTGCATATCTATTATCTTCCTTTCCCTCGGAGCTTCTTTTTAAAGCTTGGTCTCCACCAGCTAAGATTCCTTGTACCAAGTCAGGTGATGTACAAAAAGTAGGTGGGCACTCAGACGCATCAAGTACTCCTAATCTGCCAGAAGTTCCTGCACCTATATAGAAAAGTTTGCCTCCGTTATTTATTCTGTCTGCAATCTTATCGACAGCCTCAGTGATTTCTGGCAAAACATCAGAAACAGCCCTTTGAGGAATTAAGTCTTCTTCTGAAAATAATCTAACAAGTTCTTGGGTAGATAAACGATCTAATTGAGTACTCCTTGGATTACTCTTTTCTGTAAGTATATGACCTCTATTTATAAAGTTTTTTGAACTCCTAGATAAAATTCCTTCAGACATTTTCACAGTAGTCCTTCTAATTTCTTACGTATATCATCCAATTGATTGATTTTTTCATTTTCATTTGCATCATTTGAATCAGGGAGTACCTTCTCATCCTTCCAATGAGTTACATCCAAGTTGGACTCTGGTGGGGCTAGGAAAATTCTCTCTTCATCATTTTCAGGTATAAATCCAGACTCTATAAAACGAAACTCATATCCAGCTTCCCTACAAAAAGCTTCGATTTCCTCACGATCTAATGATTCAACAGAAGGTACGGGAAAGTCCTGTGCTTCTAGAAGGCCACTATATCTTTCAGCATCATCAGAGCTCTCAAACATTAAAACTATGGTCTTACCAGAAATCTCAAGCGAATGTATACCCTCGCTTTCTTCTCCAGAATCATACAAAAGAACGTGAACTCGCATGAGATTTAGAGAGTGAATTAACTTTAACAAGTAAAAATTATCGTTTAAATATTAAATCGAATCAGGATCTATCGCCAACTCTTGAAGTCGTTTATATAAAGCCCTTTCTGAGTCAGAAAGCTCCTCTGGAATAACAATCACTATTTCTACAAGCTGATCGCCTCTAGAGGTATCAAACTCCAAACCCCTACCCCTTAAACGAAGCAATCTGCCACTAGAGGAACCTGGAGGGACTTGAAGAGTTACAGGTCCTTGAAGAGTGGGAATATCGACAGCACAGCCTAAAACAGCCTCTGCCGGGAATAAATCGAGTTTGTAAAGGACTCTAAGGCCATCGATTCTCAAACCATCTTCTGTTTGTACCCGAAGGTGCAAAAAATGGTCTCTGCCTCCAGCTGCTACACCTGCAAGACGTAGCCTCCATCCGTCTCCAGCCATAGGAGGCGTTTCAACTATTACTAGAGTCCCGTCTTCTAGCTCTAATTCAATCTCACTTCCATTTAATGCCTGGTCAGGTGTTAATTCGACTAATGTTTCTATATCTGCTGAGGCTTGAACTGGTAAAGGGGGAGGTGGTTCTGCAGTTGTTGGCCAATCAAAGTCAGTAGGATTTTGACACTCTTCTTTTTCCTCATAATCTTTATTCAGTTCAAAACCAAGAACAATTGAAAGGTAATCCTCAAAATTAGGAAATCCTTCTGTAAATGGATCATTACTTATATTCTCAACTAAACCTGAAGATTCCCATGCAGCTTTTTTTCTAGGGTCACTTAAAACGGCATAGGCTTCATTTACTAACTTGAAACGTTCTTCAGCATTAACATCATTTCCATTTAAATCTGGATGCCATCTTCTAGCTTCTCGCCGAAAAGCACGCTTCAACTGAGCAGCATCGCTACCCGGGGATAGTCCCAACAAAGACCAATAATCAGGTTTAGCGGTAAAACTCATCATCCCAAGGATCTAATTCTCCTCTTCCCATAGAGGACCTTCTACCACTTGATGACCTTGATGGACTGTCCCATGGGTCATCCTCCCAATAATCATCTGAAAAAAGCTCATCTTTAAGAGAGCCAAAAGTATTGCGAATTCCTTGAAGAGGATTCGATTCAGTTTTTCTTTCTGCTGAAAGTCGCCTATTAAGGCCAAAAAGAGCTTCCTGTAATGATCCAACAGCCAGCTCAAGTTGCTGTATGTCATTTTCCTCTAGAAAATCTTCAACATCACGCATCGCGATTTCTACTGCCCTCTGTTGCCTTTCAGCTCCATACGGCCCAAGTTGAAGTGCCGCGTCTCTAAGCCTTCTTTCGGATTGGGCAACCAAAGTAAGAGCTGTATTTCTTCTGTCAATTGATGCTCGCTTCCTTCGATCTTCTATTGATTTAGTTTGTGCTTCTTCTATCAAATCTTGTATTTCTTTTTCACTTAAGGTGGATCCTCCTTGGATACTTACTGATTGTTTCCTACCTGTAGTTCGATCCGTAGCACTAACCTCTAATAATCCATTTGCATCAATATCAAAGGCAACTTGGACTTGAGGAACTCCTCTAGGAGCAGGAGGTATCCCAGATAAACGAAACCTACCTAGGGACTTGTTATCTTCAGCAAGTTGCCTTTCACCTTGCCAAACATGAATTTCAACAGAAGATTGGTTGGATTCAGATGTACTAAATATGTCTGATTGTCTCACTGGTATAGGCGTGTTCCTAGGAATAAGGACTTTCATTAAACCACCAACAGTTTCTAACCCTAACGAAAGAGGTGTGACATCGTTTAGCAATAAATCTCTCAACTCACCCGTAAGTATTCCAGCTTGTACCGCAGCACCAATTGCAACTACCTCATCAGGATTGACAGACTGACATGGCGAAATGGGTACTAATGTTTTCACTAATTGTTGAACCATTGGCATCCTTGTTCCTCCTCCAACTAGAACAACATCATCAATATCCTCTGGGATCCATTGAGCATCTGAGATAGCTTTCTGGACTGGGAGAAGAAGTCTGTCAAGAAGGTCAGGACAAAGATTCTCAAAGGTTTTCCTATCTATAGTTGTTTCTATATGAAGGGGACCATCTGGACCAGTTGCAATAAACGGAAGAGAAATTACTGTGTTTTGGACTCCTGAAAGCTCTTGTTTTGCCTTCTCTGAAGCCTCAGTAAGTCGTTGTAAAGCCTGGCGATCTCTTCTTAGATCTATATCATGAGCTGATTTGAATTCTTCAGCTAACCAATCAACGATACGTTGATCAAAGTCATTTCCACCTAATTGAGTATCTCCACAAGTGGCCTTTACATCAAAGACTCCGTTAGATATTCGCATTAATGAGACATCAAAAGTACCTCCGCCCAAATCAAAGACAAGAACACGTCTTGTAGAGCTTTTATCAAACCCATAAGCTAAAGCAGCTGCAGTTGGTTCATTTAGTATTCGTTCAACTTTTATTCCAGCAAGCCTCCCTGCATCTCGAGTTGCCTGACGTTGTGCATCATTGAAATAAGCGGGGACGGTAATTACAGCAGCTTCTACTGGTTCGCCTAAATAAGTCTCTGCATCATCTACAAGCTTTCGGAGTATGCAAGCAACCAATTCTTCTGGTGCGTACTCTCGCTCTGTAAATGGAGAGGTAATACGTACATTGCCCTGATCATTTGCTCTTACTGTATAAGGCACAGAAAGACTGTTTTCTTCGAGTTCATCCCAAGAACGTCCTACAAATCTCTTCAAATTAGAAAAGGTATTTCTTGGACTTAAAACAAGTTGGCGACGAGCAAGCTGACCTACAAGGAGTTCTGAATCCTTTGTATATCCAACTACAGAAGGTGTAGTACGACTCCCCTCAGCATTGGCAATAACTTGAGGTCTACCAGCCTCAAGTACGCCCAAAACTGAGTTGGTCGTTCCTAAATCAATGCCAACTATGCGCCCCATGGCTCATATTGCTGATTCACCACCGTAACGGCCAATTAGCCTAAAGTTCCAGTTTTGCATCTTTTTCAAATGAGTTCCTGACAAGTCCCGAACAAAGCATCAAATTTTATTGATGAGCCCTAACCAAAAGGATAACCTCTTTCAGGGATTTACTATATTGATTATACGCAGAGCTAACTGCATGATGAGGATTGCCTGCCATGCTTCTGTAAATGATTCAGAAAGTCAATCATTCATAAAATTCTCTGAAGTTTAAAGATGAATACTGAATCCAAACCAATTTTTAAGCTTAGAAAAAGAAGTGATACTGAAAAGCTTATAGATAAAAGCTTTAAAGGCTTAGCTTTAATTATGGCTAATTCAGTAGCCTTAATACTATTTGCAATATTTTTGGTTATTTTTTCTGGCTCTACTGAGTCAATGGCACGATATGGTCTTCAATTTATAACCACTTCAGACTGGAATCCAGTACTTGATAACTATGGAGCATTTACAGCTATATATGGCACAATAACTACATCCATACTTTCACTCTTGATTGCTGTTCCACTAGGTGTAGGTTCAGCAATATTTATAACTGAGGATTTTGTACCTATAAAAATCAGAAATCTCGTTAGCAATTTAATTGAATTACTAGCGGCTATTCCATCAGTTGTACTAGGTTTATGGGCTATATTTATTATGGAACCTTTCTTAAGACCTTTCTTTCTTTTTTTAAATAAATTTCTTGGATGGTTACCAATATTTGGTTCTGAACCTATAGGGCCTGGTATAGCACCTGCAATAATAATATTGGCTATCATGATATTACCGATAATAACCTCTATCTCGCGAGATTCTCTAAATCAAGTTCCTCAAAACCTTAGACTAGCTGCATATGGTGTTGGAGCAACAAGGTGGACAACTATTTTCATAGTGATTCTCCCTGCTGCTATTTCAGGAATAATAGGAGGGATCCTCTTAGCTTTAGGAAGAGCAATGGGAGAGACAATGGCAGTAACAATGATAATTGGAAATTCAAATAACTTTAGTTGGTCATTACTAGCACCTGGAAACACAATATCCGCCTTACTAGCTAACCAATTTGGAGAAGCAGATGGCAGTCAAGTCTCCTCACTGATGTACGCTGGTTTCATACTAATGATACTAACTCTATTGGTTAATATATTTGCGCAGTGGTTAGTAAAAAAAATAAGATTAAAATACTAATATGGATTACATTACTAATAATTCCGTAAGCAAATTAGGAATTAATCTTAAGTTCAATCCCACAAACAAAAGAAATATAATAAACAGCTTATTAAGCTTATTAGCAACAATTTTTGCGTCAATAGCAGTAATCCCATTACTACTGGTAATAGGATATATACTTATAAAAGGTGGAGCACAGATATCCATTTCCTTATTTACACAGCTTCCAAGCCCTCCAGGAGATGATCTAGGCGCTGGAGGTATTGGTAATGCAATTCAGGGAACATTTATTATTACTATATTAGCAACATTAATTGCTGTACCAATTGGTGTTGGAGGAGGTATATACCTTGCTGAATATTCTAAAAATGGTTCATTTGCTAAGTTCATACGATTTGGCGTTAATGTATTATCTGGAGTTCCATCAATTATTGCAGGTGTATTTATATATGGAATGATAGTTTCAACGCGATTAATACTAGGAAGTAACTTTAGCGCAACAGCTGGGAGTATTGCACTATCAATATTAATGCTCCCAACGATAATAAAAACAACAGATGAGGGTCTAAAATTAGTTTCCGATAATTTAAGAAAAGGTGCCTTATCGTTAGGGGCTACAAAATTTACATCAATAACTAGAATTACATTGCCTAGTGCATTTAATGCCATTGCTACAGGAATTATCCTTTCAATAGCAAGAGCTGCGGGAGAAACAGCTCCTCTGATATTTACCGCATTGTTTTCTTACTATTGGGCAGATAGTAATTCTTTGCTTAATCCAATAGCTTCACTCTCAGTATTAATATATAATTTTGCCCTAGAACCTTATGAAGCACAAAATCAACTCGCTTGGGCAGCCTCTTTTGTATTAATAATACTAGTATTATTCCTAAGCATGCTATCAAGGTGGCTAAGCAGATTAGCCTCTAGATAATTAAATTAAAAAACTACCAAAGAAAATGCTATTTTTACAATGTCATACAACATGAATACATGCATATCATTTGAAAACGTCAGCATAAAATACGGTGGTTTTGACGCAGTAAGGAACCTTTATCTAGATATTCCAAAAGGTAAAGTTACAGCTCTTATTGGGCCATCTGGCTGTGGAAAATCTACAGTCCTTAGGTCTATAAATCGAATGAATGATCTTATTGTAGGATGTACAATTACAGGTCGAGTATTATACGAAGGTATTGATTTATATTCCCCAGAGATTGATCCAGTAGAAGTTAGAAGAATGATAGGAATGGTATTCCAACAACCAAATCCTTTTCCAAAAAGTATCTACGAGAATATAGCTTTTGGGGCAAGAATTAATGGTTATACAGGTAACATGGATCAATTAGTTGAAGAATCACTAAAAAAAGCCGCTGTTTGGGAAGAATGCAAAGATAAGCTAAATGAAAGCGGTTGCTCTCTATCTGGTGGTCAACAACAAAGATTATGTATAGCAAGAACCATAGCTACACAACCCGATGTGATACTTATGGACGAACCATGCTCAGCTCTAGATCCAATCTCTACTCTTAAGATTGAGGAGACGATGCATGAGCTAAAAAAGGAATATACAATCATTATTGTTACTCATAATATGCAACAAGCAGTAAGAGTAAGTGATATGACTGCCTTTTATAATGCAGAAGCAAAAGGGGGAGGGACAGGTAAAGTTGGATATCTTGTTGAATTCAATGATACAGAGAAGATATTTAACAGTCCAAAACAACAAGCAACTAAAGACTATATTTCAGGTCGATTTGGTTAAAATTTTAATCTATATCTAAAACATTAGTTGGTTATATTTTAGGAGTAAGCATTTACTTAAATGAATTAAAACGGAGAGAGAGGGATTCGAACCCTCGATAGAGTTGCCCCTATACAGCATTTCCAGTGCTGCGCCTTCAACCACTCGGCCATCTCTCCAAAGGTATTACCGCTAGGACCTAGCAGTTATGATGACCTTATGATTATAAACGCCTAAACTAAGGTATAAGATTCAATCGTTAAAAAAAGAGTTGAAATGACAATAAATAAATTCTAAACGATCAAAATCTAAGAATAAAACCCATAATTAACTATTGAATATATAAAAACTATTCAAATTATTTTCTATTTTTTAAATTTTTTGGTAGAAATGCTATATCTAGTTATAATCAAAAAAAACATAATCAATGAACCATTTTAGAAGTTCTATTTCTGCTAATAATGCAGGGTTAAGTTCATCAGATATCAATAATCTGATCTCAATAGCTAGAGAAGCGTCATTGATTGGAGGAAGAGTATTAATGGAAAATTATGGGAGACTAACCTCAATCAAAGACAAAGGACGTATAGGAGATCTTGTCACAAATGCAGATCTAGCAGCAGAGGACGTCATCCTCAAATTCTTAAAAGAAAATAGTCCAGAAATCGCCATTATTGCAGAAGAGAGTGGATCCTCTAATGGTAATAATCTATTGAATTGGTGTGTAGATCCATTAGATGGAACTACAAACTTCGCCCATGGATATCCATTCTTTGCAACTTCTATAGGCCTTACTTGGAATCAACAACCAATACTCGGTGCAATTGATATACCTTATGTTAAAGAGAACTATTGGGCAGCTCCTGGACATGGTGCATTCTGCAATAACCAATTAATCAAAGTCTCGTCTTGCAATGAATTAGTTAATTCTCTTCTTGTCACGGGATTTGCATATGATCGTGTTACCCAAATAAATAATAATTACGCCGAGTTCTGTTGGTTAACTCATCGAACCCGCGGAGTGAGAAGAGGTGGCGCAGCAGCTGTAGATCTGGCTTTTGTTGCCTCAGGGAAATTAGATGGATATTGGGAAAGGGGGCTTGCTCCTTGGGATTTAGCTGCTGGAATTGCAATTGTTGATCAGGCTGGTGGAAGCATTAGTGATTACCCATATGGAGAATTTGAACTTACAAAAGGAAGAGTTCTAGCTTGTTCGCCTGGTATAGAGAAAGTGCTGAAGAATGAACTGGCTCAAGTAAAACCACTCCAGGGTGATGCCTATGGTGCTCCAGAGCTTCAAGACATAAGATCCTGATATAAGTCTGAAATATCAAGATGGCACTGCAACCTGCAGCGGGTGCACGCGATCTCAACCCTCAACAAGTTGAAAAGAACCACTCTCTCAGCAAAAAACTTGCCGAGGTTTATAAGAAATGGGGATATGACGAGGTTTCGCCGCCTAGAGTTGAAAGGTTGGCAACCTTGATGGCCGGTGGCGCAATCGAAAGCAAGGAAATAGTCCACTTGGTGGCAGACGAACCTCTTGGACTCAGACCAGAAATGACAGCATCGATTGCTCGCGCTGCATGTACAAGACTTTCAGAAAGGCCTAGGCCATTACGGCTTTGGGCCACAGGAACCGTATTTGAAAGCAAACAGGCAGACGAGGGAGGAATACGGATTGAAGAGAAACTAAAAAGCGGAGTAGAACTTTTTGGTGTAAAAGAAGTTTCTGCAGAAATGGAATTGCTCTCTTTGCTTCTAAAATCCCTTGAAGCATTAGAAATAAACCAGGAAAATAAGCCTCAAATACTTATTGGTCATACTGAAATAATGGATTTAATCCTTAAACCCTTAAGTAACAAGGAGAGAATTCAGGTGAAAAGATTACTAATTGAATACGATCATCTTTCATTGGAAAGATTAAACATTAAACAAGACATCTTAGATACTATCTTAAACTTTATTCAACTAAGAGGTTTACCTAACCAAATAATTCAGACTCTCAAGCAAGAGTTTGGTAAAAGTACTGTTCTAAATAATCTCGAAAGAGTATTCAACCATATTGAACCATTGGCACAAGCTAATGGTATATCTTTACAACTTGATCCATCATTTCAACCACACTTTAACTTATATAATGGTTTAGTTTTTCAACTCGTTTGTGAAGGAAAATCCTCTCCTATCGTCTTAGCAAGTGGGGGTAGGTATGACCAATTGGTTGAACGATGTGGAGGTGATATCTCTAATTCATATGGTGTAGGCTTTAGTTTTTCAATAGATGATATAAGAGAACTTCTACCTGAGAGAAATGTTTCTAATCAGTATCCCCAAAAACTCCTCATAGCATTTGATCAAAATAATTCTCTAGAGAAGGCATTATTAAGACAAACATCTTGCCATTTGAAAGGAGAAAAGGCCATTGTTGAACTTGAACCATGCAAGAATGAAAACGAGGCTACACAGCTGATAGCTCTAAGAGGTTGTACAGACCTCATTTGGATTGGAAATTAAAATAAACTGTTAATGATCACCTATCTTTTGATTAAATTATGCCTCACAGTATCGTAACTGACGTCTGTGAAGGAATATCTGATTGCGTGGGTGCATGTCCTGTTGGATGTATTAAGCCTGGTCAAGGTAAAAACAAAAAAGGAACTGATTTTTACTGGATAGATTTTGCGACATGTATTGACTGCGGTATCTGTATTCAGGTATGTCCTATAGAAGGAGCTGTATTAGCAGAAGAAAGAAAAGATCTACAAAAACTTAAGGTAGATAGTTAAGGTACGGTGACCACACCAATTAATCACTTGAGTCGTTTACCGAAAACTTACTAAGGTCACCTATATAAATGATGCTATGACTGCTTTGGAAGAAGGACAAATCCAAATCCACACTGAGAATATCTTCCCAATTATCAAAAAGGCTGTCTATTCAGACCATGAAATTTTCATGAGAGAACTAGTTAGCAACGGAGTCGATGCCATTACAAAAAGAAGAATGGCCTCGATGTCTGGTGAATGTAAAGAGGGCCTAGAAGAAAAAATTGATATAAGTATTGATAGAGAAAAGAAAACCTTAACAATATCTGATAATGGAATAGGTATGACTACTGAAGAGATAAAGAAATATATTAACCAAGTAGCATTCTCTAGTGCTGAACATTTTCTTGAGAAGTATAAACAAGAAGATGATCAAATAATAGGACATTTTGGTCTTGGCTTTTACTCCTGCTTTATGGTTGCCAATAATGTTGAACTAATTACTTTATCTGCATTAGAAGGGCAAAGTGCAGTCAAATGGAGTTGCGATGGCTCTCCAAAATTCTCAATTGACACAGCCTCCAGAGAAGAACCTGGTACTGACATAATCCTTTATCTCTCAGAAGAAGATATTGAATATTTAGAACCATCTCGTATAAAAAATCTAATAAGAAAATATTGTGATTTTATGCCTATTGATATTAAATTAGAAGGAGAAGTTATTAATAAAAAAGAAAGTCTTTGGAGAAAAAATCCCAAGGATATTACAGACAAAGAATATATAGACTTCTATAATTACCTATACCCATTTCAAGGAGATCCATTGCTTTGGGTACATTTAAAGACTGATTATCCATACAACCTTCAAGGAATCCTCTTTTTCCCAAAATTAACTGGTAGAGCAGATTGGGAGAAGGGTGATATAAAACTATTTTGTAACCAAGTATTTGTAAGTGACTCAATTAAAGAAGTAGTACCTAAATATCTCCTTCCATTAAGAGGAGTCCTTGACTCACCAGACATCCCCTTAAACGTAAGTCGCAGTGCTCTGCAAAGTGACAGGAGAGTTAAATCAATAGGTAATTTTGTATCAAAAAAGGTAGCTGATAATCTTAAAAATCTAAAGAGTGAGAATCCTAAATTCTATGCAGAAGTATGGGACTCCATAGCACCATTTGTAAAAATTGGAGCTATGGAGGATGAGAAATTTGCCGAACAGGTTTCAGAAATTATTCTGTTTGGAACCACTGCAGAAACTAAATCAGATGAAAACTCAACAGATATTGATCCCATCCCTTTCGGCGAAAAATACTTCACAACCATAAAGGGCTATCTCAGTAGGACAGCTGACACTAGTTCCAAAAAAGTTATATATTGTACCGATGAAATTTCTCAAGCAAATACACTTAATCTTTGGGTATCACAGGGCAATGAAGTAATCAAAGCTGATACAGTAATTGATGCCCAGTTCATACCTTGGTTAGAAAGCAAAAATGAAGATATAAAATTTCAGAGAGTAGATTCAGAAATAGATGATGCACTTAAAGAAGAAGAAGGAGAAGGAGAAGATGAAATAACAGGAAAAGATGGTGAAACAAAGTCAGAAAGGCTTCGGAGTTTGTTTAAAGACGCCCTTAATAATGAAAAAATCACAGTTCAAGTCCAAGCCCTTAAAGATCAAAAAGCGCCACCAGCCTTGATTCTTTTACCTGAGCAGATGCGAAGGATGAACGACATAGGAGCATTAATCGAACAAAGGCTCCCTGGCTTGCCAGAACATCATGTTCTAATGCTTAACAGAAAGCATTCACTAATTGAGGGTGTCTTGAAACTACAGTCAGGTGCTGTAATTGTTGGTACAACAGGTGAAACCTCTACAGACGGCTTATCAAAAGAGATTGCAAGTCATATATATGACATGGCAAGGCTAGCTGTAGGTGGACTTGAGGCGGAGGAGATTACTCAATTCCAAATTAAAGCTTCTGACCTTATGAGCAGGCTCATGGAAAGGAGCCATTAATTAGAATGGAGGTTTGCTAAGCTGATTTGAATAAGCCTATTCGCACTAGAAAGTAAACATGTCAAGAGTTTGTCAACTAACTGGTACTAGAGCAAACAACGGCATGGCCGTAAGCCATTCCCACATTCGAACCAAAAAACTACAGCAAGCAAACCTTCAACAAAGAAGACTTTGGTGGGCTGAAGGGAAACGTTGGGTAAATATTCGCTTGACTACACGTGCTTTAAAAACGATCCAAAAGAAAGGCCTAGGACCATACGCAAAATCACTAGGAATAGACTTAAGTAAACTCTAATTAAAGCCTAGCAATAAAACCATAAAATAAGTCAATCCAACTAGACTTATAAATAAAAAATATTCTTTAATAAGACTATTCGATACTTTAAAAGTAAAAAAAAATAATAAATAAGAAAAGAGTTGACTAATTGCAGCAAACAAAGAAATCAAGTATGTTAAATAAATAGATCAAGAAATTCCCAGAGTGGAGTCATGAAATGTCGGAGCAATCAGGAAAAAGCCCCTTTATTCTTCTTTACCACAGATCACCATTCGATGAAAGTATTGATTCAAAAGGAGAGCGCATCTGGCTAGACCAAAAAAGTCCAAATGGAATAATTCCAACCTTGCGCAACTTATTCAAAAATAAATCTGATGGGTGTTGGATAGCTTGGAGAGAAGTAAAACGTGTTGATATTAGTTCTGATGAAAGAATAAATATGGAAGTCCCATCAGAATTTGTCTTGAGAAGAATTCCACTTTCTCTGAACGAAATTAATAGCTTCTATCATGTAACATCTAAGGAGACCTTTTGGCCGATACTACATACATTTCCTACTTATTTCGACGTCAACAATGCTGATTGGTCAATATTTGAAGAAGTAAACAAAAGGTTCGCATTGGCAGCTTGTTTAGAAGCTTCTAAAGGTGCAACTGTTTGGGTACATGACTATAACCTTTGGCTCGCACCATCATTTATAAAAGCTAAAAGGCCAGATATAAAAATTGCTTTTTTCCACCATACTCCATTTCCTGGTAATGACGTATTTGCAATCCTTCCATGGCGGAGACAAATAATAGAAAGTTTGCTTTCATGTGACTTAGTAGGCTTCCATATCCCTAGATATACAGAAAATTTTGCTAGAGCAGCAAATTGTCTAGTAGGTGCAAAGAAAGGTCCAAAGGAATCAGTTAATAGTAAGTTTATAGCCGTAGGAAGTGCCCTAACAGAACCAACTGTTACACCATGGTTATCACATGCTGGAAGAAGAATAAAACTATCCTCATCTCCAGTAGGTACATCGCCTTTACTTATACAAAATCTAATTAAACAACCTAATGTTATAAACCATATAGAAGAAATAGATAAGGGCACAAAAAAAGGTAGAAAATTAATACTTTCAGCAAGTAGAGTAGATTATACAAAAGGTAATGAGGAGATGCTACTTACCTTTGAACGTCTATTAGAAAAAAGAAAAGATTTACACGGAGAGATAGTATTAATGCTTGCCTGTGTTTCTGCAGCTTCAGGTATGAAAATTTACGAAGAAACTCAAAGGTCAATAGAGGAAATAGCAGGGAGAATTAATGGTAAGTTCAGTCTTATTGATTGGGTACCTATAAGGTTCTCCACAAGGAGAATTCCATATGAAGAAATGGTTGCATGGTTCGCTAAAGCAGATATTTGTTGGATTACTCCCCTTAGAGATGGACTTAATTTAGTAGCAAAGGAATATGCAGCTGCCAGAAAAGGTAGAGGTGGTGTACTTGTGCTATCTGAATTTACAGGGGCATCCGTATTGCTAGATGGAGCAATACTTACCAATCCATATTCTCATAAGAAAATGGACGAAGCTATAGAAGAGGCAATTGCAATGCCGAAAAACGAGCAAGAGTTTAGAATGTCATCAATGACTAAAGCAGTAGAAACATATACAGTTAAAGATTGGGCAGATGAACAAATGAATAATTTACAAAAAGAATCTGGCCTTGATAATTAAGTATTACGATGAAGTCGATAATTAAATTATTCATCCCAGCAATACTTTTAACAATATTTACTATTACGTCAATACTTGCTATTAATAACAGACCAACGGAAATAAATATATTAATGCCTGCTCCCTTTGCTGATTCAACATCTATACTTGTGAACGAATTTAATAAACAATATCTTGGGCAAATAAAATTAAATGTAATAAGAGGTCCTCTTGAGACAGAATCTGTCTCTGATTTGGCGATTAGCAGTTTACTTTTAGATAAAGGTTCTTTTGATGTGCTTTTAATGGACGTAACATGGTTACCAAAATATGCTGCTGCTGGTTGGCTTAAGCCTCTTGATTATTTAATCACTAAAGAAGATCTTGATTCATTAGCACCTGGTGCAGAAATTGGTAATACATACAACAAGAAGCTATATAGATGGCCTCTTGTTGCTGACATGGGTCTTCTCTACTGGAGAAAAGACCTTATGACTAGTCCACCTAAAACTCCTCAGGAACTTTTAAAAGTTAGTCGCGAACTACAGAAAAAAGGACTAGTAAAGTATGGATACGTATGGCAAGGCAGACAGTATGAGGGTTTAAGTTGTGTTTTCCTTGAGGTATTAAAAGGCTTTGGAGGAGAATGGATTAGTAAAAATGATGAAGTTGGTTTAAACAGTCCATCAAGCATCAAAGCAGCAAGTTGGTTAAAAGAACTTATAACAAGTCAAGCAAGCCCTCTCGCTGTAACCAACTATTCAGAACCAGAAGCTCTACAAGCATTTGAATCAGGAGATGCCGCATTTATGCGTAATTGGCCATATGCCTGGTCTGAGCTTCAAAAAAAAGGAAGTTCTGTTCAAGGGAAGGTAGGAGTAACAACAATGGTCTCAGAGCCTGGCCAAGAAAACACGGCAACACAAGGGAGCTGGGGATTCTCGATTCTTAAACACACAGATAATCCAGAAGCAGCATTAAAGGCTATTAATTTCCTTTCATCCGAGACTTCACAGAAATATTTGTCTCTAAATAATGGTTATACGCCAACCAGAAAGTCACTATTTAATGATCAAGAGCTAATAAATAATTCACCTATCCTACCTGTCCTGGAAGATGCTTTGAATTCTGCTGTTC
This sequence comes from Prochlorococcus sp. AG-409-J16, assembly GCA_003215655.1. Taxonomy (GTDB): domain Bacteria; phylum Cyanobacteriota; class Cyanobacteriia; order PCC-6307; family Cyanobiaceae; genus AG-409-J16. The sequence goes on along the minus strand of QCKB01000001.1, from coordinate 6,554 downwards.
CTAGACCTATAACTCCACTATATGCACAAATAAGTGATGTATTGCAAAGACAACTAAGTTCTCTGCTGACAGATGAAGTAACTGCTATCGAAGCGATGGAATATGCTCAATTAAATACAGAGCAAATACTAATATCAACAGGTAAGTTGCAATGATTAGTCTTCTATTAATTCCAGCTAGTTTATTAATTTTCCTGGTATTTGGAATGCCACTTATTCGTTACGTATGGCTTAGTTTTCATGCTTCATCTGTAATTACTGGCCTAATACCTATACCTAATAATGGAGGTAACTGGATAAGGTTAATTAATGATTTACGTTTTTGGCAAGACACAATACAAACAATACGATTTTCATTTGTATCAGTGACAATTGAAATAGTCCTAGCTCTATTTATAGCATTAATACTTGATCAAAGCTGCAAGGGAAGAGGAGTCGTAAGATCATTAACATTACTTCCCTGGGCACTTCCGACTACAATTATGGCTTTGGGTTGGCGATGGATATTTAATACACCTTATGGACCAATTGATCAACTACTGAATCACTTAAATATAGGCTCATTGAATATATTATCAAGTCCTAACCTGACTTGGATTGCTACTGTAATCGCAGATGTATGGAAAACAACCCCGTTCGTAGCTTTAATACTATTAGCAGGCCTACAGACAATACCAGAGGACTTATATGAGGCTTTTAGATTAGAAGGAGGAACACCTATTCAAGCTCTTACAAAAATAACAATCCCTCTTCTTAAGCCATATATATTTCTTGGGATATTATTTAGAATGGCTCAAGCATTTGGGGTTTTTGATCTTATACAGGTTATGACTGGAGGTGGCCCAGCTAGTAGCACAGAGAGTATTGCTATGTATGCATACATAAATGCAATGCGCTTTTTAGACTTTGGTTATAGTGCAACGGTAATGCTAGGTGGATTTATCCTTTTAATAATTTCATCATTTACATGCTTTATACTTGTCTATCATTCAACAAATGTACAAGAAAAGATAACCTCATGAAGAGAACTTATACTCTATATATCGTCATCATTACATGGTCATTAGCGCCATTGTTATGGCAATTATACACATCATTTTCGACCACAGAAGCACTTATCGAACCATTCAATTTCACAGTTTCATCCAGATGGACATTGGACAATTATCAACAGGTATTAACAGCGAACCCACCCTTTTGGAGATATTTAATGAATAGTACAATAGTTGGTCTAATATCTACTATTATTACATTAATAATAAGTATTCCAGCATCATATAGCTTGGTAAAACTAAAGGCAAAACCTCAAAAAATTGTCAAATTAATATTTTTCTCTGCAGCTTTATTTCCCTATGTTCTTTTATTTTTAGCTTTGCTAGAAATAGCACGTACTCTAAATATAGGAAACAACTTAATAGCACTTACTATTCCCTACTCTGCATTATCTATGCCACTAGCACTATTATTATTATCATCTGCTTTTAAGGACATTCCATCAGAATTAGAAGAAGCTGCTCGCCTGGAAGGGTTGGACATATGGCAAAGATTACGCTGGGTATTAATACCTCTAATAGCCCCTGCTACAGCAAGTACAGCTATTTTAGTCTTTTTATTTTCATGGAATGAATACCCTATAGCTTTAACATGGCTAAGCAATGAAAAACTCCTAACACTCCCTGTTGCAATCGCTAGAATTGCAGGGTCATCTGTTTACTCTGTCCCTTATGGAGCCTATGCAGCGGCAACGGTATTAGGTTCAATCCCATTACTACTTTTAGTCCTAATATTCCAAAGGCAAATTGTCTCTGGGTTAACCCAAGGAGCGATAAAAGGATGAGCTTAATACTTAAGAATCTAGGGCGTAAAGTCAATCACAGCTGGATAATACATAAGCTAAATCTAAAAGTTGATAAGGGTGAGTGCTTGGCATTACTTGGGCCTAGTGGATGCGGAAAAAGTAGCACCCTACGACTTATCGCAGGACTTGATAAGCCAGATGAAGGATCAATCCTTATAGGAGGAGAAGACGTAACAAATATCTCTCCTGTTAAACGAAAAGTGGGTATGGTATTTCAAAGTTATGCTCTTTTCCCTCATCTTTCAGTAGCAGCAAATCTTTCATTAGGCCTTAAAGTCAGGGGCGTTTCAGAAGTAGAACAGAAAAAACGCGTTTTCGCAATACTTGAACTTATGAAATTAGAGAAATTTGCCATTAGGCTTCCTGCACAATTATCAGGCGGGCAACGACAAAGAGTTGCCTTAGCAAGAGCATTATTAAGAGACCCACTTATATATTTATTAGATGAGCCAATGAGTAATTTGGATGCTCAACTAAGGGAAGATCTAAGACCCGAAATAAGAACATTAATATTAGGTGGAAACAAGCCAGTAATTTATGTTACCCATGATCAACATGAAGCAATGGCTATGGCTAATAAAATAGCGATATTAAATGAAGGAGTTTTGGAACAAGTTGGTACGCCAAAGGAGTTATATGAAAATCCTTCATCATTATTTGTAGCTAAATTCATAGGTAGGCCTCAGATAAATATAATTGAAGAAAGAAAAGAAGAGTTAAAATGCATTCGACCAGAGGACATAAAATTTAAATCTAACGGCTTAAGGGCAAAGCTAGAATACAAGGAATGGTTAGGTTCTGAACAATTAATACTCTTCAAAACATCAAAAGGTTCAATTAAAATGCTATGCAAAGGCTCAGATGAAATTCCAGAGGATGCATATATAGGCTGGGCTCAAGACAAGGAGCATTATTTTAATAAAAAAACAGGTTATAGAGTTAACAAACTCCTAAAATATTAAATTTAGAATTAGATAATAAAATTATTTGTAGATAAAAGAATTACTTTGAACAAAAGTGATTCCTTAATTATTGGAAACTTAGTAAGATTAGGTATCGACACGATTAAGTGCACTCTCTTTCACTTGGAACCTGGTTCATCCACCTAGCCACCTTATTGGAATGGATGCTCGCAATTTTTTTGATTTCACGCTGCAGTGCCATCAATCAAAACCATGCATTGTTTTGGCTCGGATTAGCAATGCTACCGAATTTAACCAGCGCCATGGCCGCAATAACATGGCATATTTTTGATAACGCTGAGGCTTTAAGAGGCCTAGTTGTACTTCAGGCTGGTCTGACAATGCTAGGGAACTGTTGTCTTGCCGTGGCAGCCTGGAATCTGCAAAGGCTTGAAGGACAGAAAATATGAATTTTGCTTCTTTTCAAAGCATTCTTGATGCACTCAATGGGATTGATCCGAGTCCTTTTTTTGTACTATCCCTAATTCCATACCTTGCCTTCCTTTATTGGGCACAAAAGAGTAAATCAATACCTCAATTGTCTTTATTGGGTTTTCGACTAACGCTTTTATTTGTCTTTATGACAATCGTTTTAGCAGTCGTAGCAAAGCTTCTTTATCAAGGAGAACTAACTGATGTAGATCCATTACACGGTATTGCCGAGGCCTTCCTAACCCTTAGTGATGCCCTAATCGTTATTGGTTTTTATGGGCTTTCAAGGAAAAATGTGGTGAATAACTCTTAAGAGGAGTTAATTCTTTGTACTTAATTCCCCTTTGATGACCGAAAATGGGAAAGTCGCTTCCATAGTCTTCTTCATGATCACACCCCTATTAGCAGCTGCCTCAGCTCCAGCTACCTTCCACTGGTCTCCAAAGTGTGCTGTGGTGATGATCGCTTGCAACGTTCTTGCCTACGCAATAGCCAGAGCAAATATCGCAAGACCCAACGAAGGGTTTGAAATTCCTAACTCCCAATACTTTGGTGGAATGAGTCACGCTTCGGTTGTTGCAGCCAACTGTCTAGGACATGTGCTCGGAATAGGTAGCATTCTTGGACTTGCCTCACAAGGCGTTCTTTAAAACCTAATTGCAAGCTTCTAGTTAACGCCATCCAAACAAATACGGCATAAGGCGAAACCCATATCGCTCAAACCGGTAATCAAACAAAAGAGCGCTGAGGTCTTCAGCGCTCGAATTTTTTGACATGCCATTTATTAATGCTGTCATTTTCATATCAGCCTTTTCATTCGAGAGGCTTAACCAAGTTCTTTTAGCAATCTTGTTTGAAATATTCCATCTGAATCCAAGACGTCGCCTTAGCAAACTTTTATAAGTCGAATCAATTGCCTTACTACTTATCTCAGATGAATGCTTTGATAAGCATAATTTAGAAATAAAATCTGCGAGGACCTCTGCACTAGCAAGAGCATGTCTTATACCCTCTCCTCCTAATAAATTTGCTGTACTAATTACATCTCCAACCCCAAATATACGTTCACTCAGATGCGGCTCGCTCCTCCGCAATGTGCTCCTTATGGTCCCTCCATGGCGATCAATAACTGAAAGATTATTTAATCCATTTTCATTTATTAGGTTTAACAGCTGGTCAAGTAATGGAACCAATCTTTTCTCTTTTGCTGGAGGGAGTCTGCAAACACCTATCTTTAATCTGTTATAGGCCATTGGGAATATCCATCCGTAACCATATGGGATCCATTTAGTACCCAAGAAGAAGGTAACCCTATTCATCCAACTAAAGGTATTCATTTCATCCCCTTGAAGAATCCACTCAATTCCACTACCTTCCATCAAATGGTCATTTGAACTTAACTGTCTTAGTTCTGGTTTACCTAATAATGCTCTTCTATTGCCAGTAGCATCGATCACCCAATCAACCATCATTATCTGCTTAGATCCATTTGGATCAACAAGCAAAACCTCAACAGAATTTATATGTGATTGAACAGAAGAGACTCTCCAACCTAGAAGGAGTTCCACACCTGACTCAGAGGCCTTTGCCCATAACTGCTTTCTAAACTCAGCAAAATCTAGAACCACGCCAATATTCTCATCGCTAAACCATTCATGGCTAATGCCATTGGGGTCAAATAATTGCCAACCGCTCCAAAATGTAGATACTGCTGATATAGGTACTCTTAGTTCATGTAATGCTCGAATAGGTATTACTGCACTAGAAAATATTTGATCTTGAGGCCGCTTCAAACGCTCTACTAAAACTACTGAAATTCCTCTTCTTGAAAGTAACTGAGCTACACGAGCTCCTGCTGGACCGGCTCCAGCAACCAAAACAGTCAAAATTATTTGTTTTGAATCGAATTAGATGCTTTCTTTCCAATTAATAAATTAGATGAATCCCATCCAAATCTTTCCTTAATACGTTCTGCCATTAGAGAAGGAGTTAGTCCTAAGGCTTCCTTACTCTGATCAGGACTTGCATGATCAACCAACTTATCTGGTATCCCTATTCTGAAAGTAGGAACCAATAAATCCTCATCACTTAAGGATTCAATTACAGCAGAACCAAATCCCCCACCTAGAGCCCCTTCTTCCATAGTGACTATTTTTCCAATGCGTCTTGCCAAAGGATGAATGAGAGATTGGTCTAAGGGCCTTAAGAAACGGGCATTTATAACTGTGGATCTAATGCCAGATTCAGACAAAATTTGATGAGTTTCTACAGCAGGAGCAACCATTGATCCATAAGCAATTATTAAAAGATCATCTCCTTCTTTAAGCACTTCTCCTCTACCTATTTTTAAACAATCCCAACCTTCTTCTAATAGAGGTACACCCTCGCCAGAACCCCTTGGAATTCGAAGAGCAGCTGGGCCATCATGAGCAAGACAAGTTACTAGCATTTGCTGCAACTCAGCTTCATCTTTTGGTGCCATAACAATAAAATTTGGAACTGACCTTAAATAACTAATGTCATATTGACCTTGATGAGTAGGGCCATCTGCCCCGACAATTCCTGCCCGATCGAGGACAAAAGTCACAGGCAACTTTTGTATCCCTACATCATGAATCAACTGGTCATAAGCTCTCTGAAGAAAAGTGCTATATATCGCCACTACAGGCTTTAGCCCCTCGCAAGCCATTCCGGCAGCAAGAGTTACGGCATGCTGTTCAGCAATGCCCACATCAACATATTGATCTGGCAACGCTTTTTGAAGAAGATCTAGCCCAGTACCTGTGGCCATAGCTGCTGTTATTCCAACAACAGAACTATCCTGCTCGCAAAGTTTAATTAGTGTCTGCCCAAAAACCTTGCTATAACTTGGTGGTTTTGGTTTATTTGACGGTATTGATTTCCCAGTCGTTAAGTCAAAAGCTGACTGTGCATGATATCCAACTTGATCGGCTTCAGCATAAGGATAACCCTTACCTTTTGTGGTAACAGCATGAACTAAAACAGGACCACCAACTCTATGAGCAGCTTGAAAAATACGAATCAATGCGGAAATATCATGACCATCAACAGGACCCATATAAGAAAAACCAAGTTCTTCAAATACTGCTCCTACTTTTGGCACCGCAAGACGTCTCATACTTCCAGATAAAGACTTGAGTTCTGGAGGAAGCTCACCTCCCATAAAAGGCAAATTCTTCACACTCTCCTGAACGCTGTCAGAAAGGAATTGAATTGGTGGACTATGACGCATCCGATTTAAGTAAGTCGAAAGTGCTCCTACAGGGGGAGAGATCGACATGT